>JBIKYX010000074.1:0-20641 GCA_044355035.1 Pseudanabaena sp.
GCTAAGCATGAGGACTATGTACTTTAGGATAAGTCCTGATATTTTCACTCTTTTAGCTACTTTTAATTCTTAAAAAGTCACTTTCAACCGACTCCCTACCTAATTTGCAAGAGGTCTAGTGATGTTTCTAACCCATTTACATTTAGGCATTCTCTAGATCCCCCCAGCCCCCCTTGCAAAGGGGGGAGAATTAATTAAATTATCTTCTTCCCCCTTTTTAAGGAGGATTGAGGGGGATCTCTTAGAGTTTTTGACCTTGGCAACTAATTCTTAAACAGTTGCTGAGAGCTTAGCTGCAATCAATTGATTGGTTGATTGCGGTTCCGCACGACCTTGGGTTTGCTTCATCACTTTACCGACAAAGAATCCCAAGAGCTTAGTTTTACCGCCCTTGTACTGTTCCACTTCCTTCGGATTAGCGGCAATCACCTCATCAATGATTTTCTCTAGTTCAGCACCAGCGAGAACCGTTAACCCCTTAGATGCAACTAAATCCTTGACTGAGCCACTCTTGAGGATTAATTCAGGCATAATGTCCTTAGCAATTTTGCTGCTGATTGTGCCATCGGTAATCAGGGCAATCATTTCGCCTAAAGTCGCAGGAGTCAGGGCAATATCGCCAATCTTTAGTTTGTTCTCATTCAGATAAGCCGTAATATCTCCCATCAACCAGTTAAAGACTTGCTTCGGTTCAGCACCTGTGAGGATTGTCGCATCAAAGAACTCGGCAATACTGCGATCGTCGGCAATCAGGGCGGCATCGTAGGGAGTTAGCCCAAACTCATGGTGATAGCGATGACGTTGCGCCGCAGGGAGAGGAGGTAACTCTGAGCGATACTTCTCTAACGTAGTCAGTGGAACCTCGATCGCCATCAGGTCAGGTTCAGGGAAATAACGATAGTCGCTCGCACCTTCTTTAGAACGCATACTAATCGTGCGTTGAGTATTCTCTTCCCAAAGGCGAGTTTCTTGCTTGATCGTTTCTCCTGCCTCGATCGCTTCGACTTGACGATGGATTTCATAATCGATCGCCCGTTGAATCGCATTGAAGGAATTCATGTTTTTGATTTCCACCTTTGTGCCGAATTTATCTCGACCGACAGGGCGGACGGAGATATTCACATCGCAACGCAGAGAACCTTCTTGCATATTGCCATCACACACGCCGAGATAGCGAACAATTCGCCGTAGTTCTTGGGCATAAGCCGCCGCTTCCGCGCCTGTTCGCATATCTGGCTCGGAGACGATTTCACATAATGGCACACCTGTACGATTGAAATCTACAAGGGAATGACTGGAACCTGAGAGGCGATCGCTACCTGCATGAACTAATTTTCCTGCATCCTCTTCCATGTGCAGTCGGGTAATACCAATGCGTTTGGTCGTGCCATCTTCTAATTGAATTTCTAACCAACCATGCTCAGCGATCGGGAGGTCATATTGGGAAACTTGATAGTTTTTGGGGAGATCGGGATAAAAATATTGTTTGCGATCGAATTTACTGTGGGGCGCAATTTGGCAATTGAGAGCAAGTCCCGTTTTGACTGCATATTCCAATACTTTTTCGTTCAGTACAGGCAGTACCCCAGGCATACCAAGACAAATAGGGCAGACATTGGTATTGGGCGGTGCGCCAAACTGGGTTGAACAGCTACAAAAGATTTTGGAAGCGGTGGTCAATTGACTATGGGTTTCTAACCCAATCACGGCTTCGTACTTGGTCTTGGGGGCGGCGGCGGTTGCAGTCATAACTGGTTCTTGGTTAATGCTTTACTAATTGCTTTACTAATTGCTTGTAGGCAAATAATTAATTGTCTTAGGTTCTAATATAACCTTTTGCGTAATCTATATCAGGCGATCAGTAATATATTTCGCTTAAGTTTCATTAGAGCCAATTGCCCACGCTTTTAACTTTGCCGCGAAATCACAAAAAAGCTAAATGGTGAATTATCCCCGAATCACAATAATATCCCTGCCTTCAGGACTTTGAGCGATTTCTGTACTGGTGCGATCGCTTATTGGTGGCAAACCCTCACGGCGATCGAAAATCACTAACCAACCTGTATCTAGATTCAATCCTGATAGATATTTATCCAACTGCTTTAAGCCTTCTGATAAAGGATCGCGTCTACCTTCGCGCCATACTTTTAGTTCTATTCCCAAGATTATTTTGCCATAGCGCAAACAAATATCCATCCTTCCTGAACCGATCGCATATTCTCGTTCCAATGTCCCACCACCATTAACCACACGATGCAAAAAAGCCATCAATACTAAATGGGGCGCAATTTCAGGATAGGGTGTGCTTTTGAATAGAGGTTCGCCATGTTGCCGCCAAAAATCCAAAAAAGAATCTAACAGAGCTTGTGGATTTAAATTGCCATTGGAGTCTAGCCAAGTTGGATAAACTGATGTTAAAGATGCGATCGTGATTGAGGCAAGTACTTTAGGAATCACCTCCACATAGATCGGATTAGCAATTTGAATACCACCCCTAGAATCGCGGTTGCATAAACCCAAATCCAGAACATAGCGCAAGTCATCTTCGATAATATTGGGTAACTCTTGTCCCGATAATATTGGCTGAATAATCGCCCTCACCCGATCTTCTCTCAATCTCTCCGCAAGACGATCTAAATGGGTATCTTGGTTGCTTTAATTTCGGCTTTGGCTCTTGCGTTTTTAATGCGACCTTCAAACTTGACGCTGGTTTGTTCTTCAATTTCATTTTGCAGTGCTAAGCAAAAATCTTCGTAAGTTTCGTTGGCAATTACGGTCAAGATATTGATTTGTTTATCCTGTACTCGTTGACCTTCGCTATTTACCGCTAAACGTAAGCCGCGCCCAATTTCCTGACGTTTTCTAAGTTCAGATTTGCTTTCGTTTAAGGTGCAGATTTGAAAAACGTTGGGATTATCCCAGCCTTCACGTAGGGCGCTATGGGAAAAGATAAATTGTAGTGGTTCTTCTAGGCTTAATAGTCTTTCCTTTTCCTGCATGATCAGGCTGTAGGTATCATCATCTTTTTTGGTGTTATTCTCTTTACTATCGATCCAGATATCTTTTTTGTCTTTGCCTTTACCGATTTTATCGCGGGCAAAGTAACCATTATGGACTTGAAAAATATCAAAGGGAATTAAATCTTGATTACCTTTTTTAGCAGATTGCTTGGCAAAAGCTTCTTCAAACCAAGTTGCAAATTTTCCTTGTTCAGGGTTGCCCTCGGCATTGTAATTGCGATAATTGGCGACTCGATCAATAAAAAATAGGGATAATACTTTGATTCCTTGTGGTTTTAGCTTTTTGACTTTTTCAAAATGAGTTTGAACAGTGCGCTCTATTTGAAATTTCATTACTTCATCGGTTAAGCCGCCTTGTGTTTCACCTTCTTTGAGGATAACGCCGTTGGCAAATTCGATTTCCCGATCGCTTACTCGTATCTCATTTAAAATAAATCCTTCTTTGTAAATATCACGCCCGTTGGACTTGGCAAATAGATCATCACCCAAGGCGATCGCTAGATCTTTTTGACTCACTCCGCCTTTGTCATTAACGTAAATTGCTAGTTTTACTTTGAGGTTTTTCTTCCCTGCTTCAATCTTTTTGACCTGAATAAAAGCTGCATTATAGTTACTGTCGCTAGTAATGCCATCGACTTCGATTTGTTTAACTAAACCGAGATCGTAGGCTTGGACTGGATTTAGGGAATAGAGCAAATTATAAAAATTGCGGTGCGTGGCGGAATAGCGCAGGGTGCAAAGGGGATTGAGATTCTGAATTGCTTGTTTTCTAACATCGGTTTCCATATTTTGCGGCTCGTCTATGATGGCGATCGCATTGGTGGCTTGGATATACTCAATCGGCTTTACGCCTGTTTCCCTAACGGTGTTAATGATGTTGCTATCTTTGGTGAAGCTATCGATATTGATAACCAGTACTTGAATAGCGTTAGATGTAGCAAAGTTTTTCAGGCTCGTGAGATTTTTGCTGTCATACATCACATAGTTAATCGGTGGACATTCGTACAGGTTTTGAAAATGTTCATGGGTAATTTCTAAGTTTTTAACAGTGCCTTCGCGGATAGCAACGCTGGGAACTACGATTACAAATTTCTTGAATCCATAAACTTTGTTTAATTGGTAAATGGTTCGCAGGAATGTGTAAGTTTTGCCAGTGCCTGTTTCCATTTCAATCGTGAAGTTTAAGCGGTTGTATTCTATCTTTTGATCTTCGGAATAGGAAGCAACTAAGTTTTCTGAAATTACAATATTATTTCTTGCTTGAATCGTTTGGATATTTTGTAAAATTTGAGATTCGGTTAATACTAAGTTATTGCCGATACCTTTTTCTGTGTAGGCAATACTTGCACCTTCCATTGCAAAGGAAATTTCAAAATCGCCTTTGGCTAATGGTTGACCTTCAAAAATATCAATTACTGATTTGACGGCTTCTAGTTGATAGTCTTGGGTTGCAGAGAATTGTAATTTCATGAGTCTTGATCTTGAGGCTTATCTTTTTTCTTAGCACTTTTCAGAGATTTCTTTACCTCTTTATCAAAGTCAGATTCATATTCACGATCTTGAATTACTCGATATTTTTCATACTCGGCGGCGGCAAGATTTTTAGCGACTTCGGCAGATACTGAGCCAGCGTTAGTCAAAACTTCGTAATCGTTAAAGCGCAAAAAAGCGTCAAGTTTATCAATCCAGTCTTGCATTTTCATTGGGATCTGGCGAGCCGCTTGATTTTCTGCATAGTCCAAGTACATTGTGACAATGCGTTCTAGTTCTTTAATTTCTTTTTCGACAAGATAATTTTTGGCTACTGTGACATCGGATTTAGTAACTTTTCCAGTAGGCGCATTTTTCCATGTTTGCAATCCCATTTTGGGCTGATCGGCACTGGCGCGACTGGCGATAATCTCGGCTGCCGTTTTTCCTGTGATTGCCCACTCCAGCTTATTTTGAACTGTTTTGAAAAAAGTCCCTGTGGTTGGAGATTTTGCGTCATAGTCGATGCTGCATTGCTCATAAATATCCGTGATTTTTTGATAAAAACGCCTCTCACTGGCGCGGATCTCACGGATACGCTCTAATAATTCATCATAGTAGTCCTTGCCAAAATGCTTGCCCTGCTTTAGCCGTTCATCATCCATGACAAAGCCTTTGATAATGAATTCTTTTAAGGTGTTGGTTGCCCAGATCCGAAATTGAGTGGCTTGATAGCTATTGACCCGATAACCTACCGCAATAACTA
This sequence comes from Pseudanabaena sp., assembly GCA_044355035.1. Taxonomy (GTDB): domain Bacteria; phylum Cyanobacteriota; class Cyanobacteriia; order Pseudanabaenales; family Pseudanabaenaceae; genus Pseudanabaena. Next base: position 5,257 of record JBIKYX010000074.1, read on the forward strand.
CGTCAAGGTTATAAAAATCGATCTCTCTTGTGACATCGCGGTTGCCTTCACGTTGAACTACTCGAAATTTTCGAGCAGTTGGATCTGGCTCCAGTTCACCACTTTGGTAAATTTCTTTCAAGTGATAGGTTACTGTATTACTTTCAACGCCGAAAAGTTGAGCGATTTTCTTTTGACTTAACCAAAAAGTTTCACCTTCGTAAATCACCTCGATTTTTACCGCACCATTGGGAGAGGTGTACAGCAAAATATCGTTAAATTGAGGATTATTGTCTGAATCTTGACTTAATTTGTTACTCATGATCATCACCTAAACCTAAATAATTACTAAATTAATTTCGTTTTCCTTAAGTTCTAGTTGCAGGTTGCTGAGTTCGGCATCACTGGCAAAGCAGGAATTTAGGAAAATCACTTTTTGAACATTCCCCTGTAAAATCTGCTCTTTCATCTCTGGTTGAAATTTCTCGAAACAGATCCAGAAATTGCCGACTTTGTAAAAATTTTGTTCTTGAAAATATTTCACACCCAGCCCTAGCCCTGTTTTTAGGAGTAATTCTGTGAGCATATTTTCCTGTGGACTGTCTGATTTTTCAGAACTTTGAAATACTTGTAATTGTTCTAAAATTGCGTCTTTGCCTTGAATATCCGATCGCCAAATCTTGAAGTTGCTAGGCGCGAGTTTGTAAGCGTTAAATCCTAATAGCTGTCTTGTTTCTAACTCTAATTTACTTTCTCTTTCTGTCGTAATTTTCTCGATTACTTTGCTAATTCTCGCTTTGGTAATATCAGCGATCGTCTTGTAACCTGCTTTATAAGCCTCACTATTTGCTTCCAATACTTCAGGCATCTGCACACAAATAAATTGTCTATTGCCTCCATCTTCTTCATTTAGTTCCATTACTGCTTGTGCAGTTGTGCCACTTCCTGCGAAAAAATCTATAACAAATTGATTCTCTTTCGGTTGAGTAGAAAGCTGTAATATTCTTTTGATTAAGCGACTAGGTTTAGGTGTGTCAAATGGTGGATTTTCAAAAAGTTCTTTGATTTCTTTTCTTGCTTCATCATTATGTCCACATTCCTCATGAAACCATATAGTTTGAGGAACAGTACCTTGTTGAACCTCTTGTAAGTATCGCTTTAATTGAAGCGCTCCTTCTCCATTCTGTCCAAAGAAAACTCTACCTTCATCTATCCATTTCTGTATAGTATCTTTGTTCGTTAGCCAACATCTTCCTTTAGTGGGATAGTAACCTTTTTGAGTGTTGGGATTAATAATTTCATAGTAGTACGATTCTGAAAATGTTTTTACTGTCAGGTTATCGGATCTCCATAAGCCTTTACCGTCATTACTATCATATTTGTACAAATCGTCTTGCTTACTTGTTCTTGGCAATAAATTCCTTGAGAAGTCAATAGATTTTTGATAGACAAATATGTGATCATGCATGGCTGCAAATCCTTTAACATCATTGGATGCAGCATACTTCTTTTGCCAAATTACATTTGCTACAAAATTCTCTTCACCAAACACCTCATCACAAATCAACTTGAGATTACTAGCCTCATTATCATCAATCGAAATAAAAATAACCCCATCCTCCCTTAACAAATTCCGCGCCAAATACAAACGCGGATACATCATCGACAACCAAACCGAATGAAAACGCCCATTCTCCTTATTGTTCTTTTGCCAAAGATCCTGCTTATTCAAAAAGCCATTCTCATCCGTAATCCCCGTGCGCATGTTAAACTCATCTGATCGCTCAGAATAATCATCAGGATACACAAAACTATCATTACCCGTATTGTAAGGAGGATCAATATAAATCATCTTGATCTTGCCAAAATAAGACTTCTGCAAAACCCGCAAAACCTCTAAATTTTCCCCCTCAATAAACACATTTTGCGTAGCACCAAAATTCACACTCCCAAAGCGATCGGGCGTTAATGTTGCCGTTGTTTGCTTCTGAATCTCCCGCCGCGCCTCACTCTTTCCCGCCCAAGACAATTCATAATGCTCATTTTTGACAAAGACCTCTCCACCTAAAATTTCTTTTAAGCGAGCCAAATCGATCTGATTTTCAGCAAAGATATCTGGGAATAAACCCTTGAGTTGCCCTAGCTTCTCAGTCACGATATCCAAAGATTTACCGTCCATAGCAGCCCTTGATTAGTGCGTTGTCAGTCAGTCTAGCAGATTTACTTAAATTTTAAATTTGGACAACATTAATCCCCATCACCCCCGAATTACTGTAATCGTCCTGCCATCTGGACTTTGAACAATTTCGGTCGTGGTGCGATCGCTAAGTTGTGGCAAATTTGGACGGCGATCGAATATTACTAACCAGCCTGTATCTAAATTCAATCCCGATAGATACTTATCCAACTGTTTCAATCCTTCTTGTAAAGGATCGGGTCTACTTTCCCTCCATACCTTTAGTTCCATTCCCAAAATGATTTCGCCATAGCGCAAACAAATATCCATCCTTCCAGAACCGATCGCATATTCTCATTCCAATGTACCACCACCATTAACCACGCGATGTAGAAAAGCCATTAATACTAAATGGGGCGCAATTTCAGGATAGGGAGTACTTTTGAATAGAGGTTCGCCATGTTGCCGCCAAAAGTCAAGAAAGGCTTCCAATAATCTTTCAGGTAAAAATAGACCTGCATCACTTAACCAAATTGGTTGAATATAGCCAATCGAAGCGGAAGTTGTATATGCTAGCACTCTTGGCAATACTTCTTGGTAGATCGGATTGGCAATTTGCAATCCATGTTCATTTGTACAAAGCCCTAAATCTAATACATAGCGAATATCATCAGACACCATGAGGGCGGTGTATTCACCACTGGCGGTTAGCTCTTGGGCGAGGGTGAGCATGGCGGTGTTTTTGCCCACTTGTCGCGGCGCATGGATCACAAAGTAGATGTTTCTGTAGCTAGTGAAGAGAAACACTTATAGAGGGCGCTAAGCGCCCTCTTCGGTTAGTTAGACTCAAGCCATTTTTGGGCATTTAAACGTTGAATTACACCAAACACCAATAGATCTAGCGGTGCTTTGCGCTCATCGATCAAAAATGGTTCGATCGTACTTGCCGATCGCCCACCATCAGCACAAGAAAAGGCTTTTTGAGCATTGAGATCGGCTTTAGAAAAATAAACAGTAAACTGACGTAAACCTTGCGACCACTTACCACGCACCTGTGAATTATCAAATTCCAGTTGCAAATCACTGATACCTTGCTTGCCGAACGCTTTGGTTAAAGCGGGTAAATAATGAGTGGTGATAAATTCTTCAAAGGGCAACTCTTCGATCGCGGGGGGCTTCTCGGCTTTCGGTTTCGCGGCGACTTTCGCTGTTTCGGGAGTAGATGCAGTTTCAGACATAGTTTTATGAATAATCCTAGATAATTTCAGTCGTTAGGTCTATTGAGCTTCAGTATTGACGATCTGCGGTAAACCCATGCTGTAGTTAAGCGATCGATGATTGAGGTTATAGGTAACTTCGCCTTGTTGTAGAAGCGATCGCACAAAATGTTCTAAGTCTGAACCAATGCGACGCAAGTTGTAATCAGTGAGATCTGCACCTTTATAGTCCACAACAAGCTGGTCAAATTTGCGATATACCTTTTGCAGAGCGCCATCTGTCCAGTTCAGTTCATTCTCAGGATCGACATCAAGGGTCAGCATATTTTCGCTATCAATGAGTTCATCATTCTGCTCTTCAATGACAGCAGCATAAATCTGGATGTGACGGGTTGTAGATTTGAGCGGCATAGAGGTTTATGGGTTGGGTGAATTGACAGACAAATATCAAAAAACTAATTCTAGTATTATTGCAAATTTTCAAGGATTGCTAAAAATTTATGTCCATAGCAAAAAAGAGCGCTAAGCGCTCTTTTTTTGTCTTTTTTTAGATATGCGGTCAGAGAGACTCGAACTCTCACAGCTTTCGCCACCACCACCTCAAGATGGCGTGTCTACCATTCCACCATGACCGCAGACATTGGGATTTTTGATGCTTTACTATATTACAGCAATCGCGCAAATATACAAGGCTTTTATTTTAAAATTCTGTTTTGAAATTTGCAGTTCATAAACTCGAAAAACCGTAAAATCTTCTAAATATCAAAACCAGTAAACGATGGCAAGCCCTGAATCATCTCCAGACTTAGCGAAAGAGCATAATCACAACAAGCGATCGCCTCGTCCTTGGATTCGACCTCTAGCGATCGCATCTATTGCCCTCACTAGTTTTTATGGTTCAGTTTGTGCGGGACTATGGTTTGGGCAGACATTGATTATTTTTTCTCCTGAAAAAGAAATTACAACCACACCCGCCAAGTTTGGAGCCAAATATGAAGATGTCTTAATTCCTGTCAACAAGCCCGATGGTCAAATTGAAAATATTGCGGGTTGGTGGTTGCCTAATCCCAAACAAAAAACAAAAAGTGATCCGAATAGCGATTTAAATGTTGATCCGAAAGGCGGCTTAAATGATCGCAAGGTAATTTTATATTTGCATGGCAAGGGTAAAAATATTAGTGCCAATGCCAAACACGCTTATCGGTTGATGCGAATGGGGTTTTCTGTTTTAGTGATTGATTATCGCGGTTATGGCACAAGTGATGGTGGTTCGCCATCAGAATCAACGGTGTATACCGATGCTCAAACAGCTTGGGATTACTTGATCCAAAAGGGGTTTAAACCAAACCAGATTATGATTTATGGACATTCGCTAGGTGGGGCAATCGCGATCGACTTGGCAGTGAAACATCCCGAAGCGATGGGTGCGATCGTTGATGCTTCCTTTACCTCAATGAGCGACATGGCTTCCCTTGATCCGAAATATCGATTTTTTCCGATTGATTTATTAATTCATCAGCGCTTTGATTCGATCGCTAAGGTGCGATCGCTAGCAGTACCTGTACTTTATATTCATGGCACGGCTGACGATTTTGTTCCGCCAGCGATGAGCCAACGCCTATATGAGGCAACCTCAGCCAAAAAGCAAATTGTGCTGATCCCCAATGGCGGACATAACAATAATGCATCAACCAATGAGCCGCTATATCTAAATTCAATCCGCAGTTTTTTCGATCTTTAGAAATTCACAAAAGTAGCCAACAAAAAAGCCCCTGCATAGCAAAGGCTTTTTTGTTTATCAAGGATACCCCCAGGGGAATTCGAATCCCCGTCGCATCCGTGAAAGGGATGTGTCCTAGGCCTCTAGACGATGGGGGCGTGTTCTTGACCTTTATCAAGATACACAGTGATGATGAAGTTTGTCAACACCTAAATCAAATTTTTTTTGAAACTCAGATAAAAGTTTTGCGCTCTGCGCTATTTGTTCAAGTTAGCGCTCTGCGCTATTTGTTCAAGTTAGCGCTCTGCGCTATTTATTTAAGTTAGCGCTCTGCGCTAAATGCGAGGACGAATACCATAGTTGCGGTAGCGCCAATAATCTTGCAAAATTTGAGCATGGTCGAAGCATAGCTCGGTCGGAATTTCCCAAGACGTAAACAAACCAACGGATTTAGCATCATCATCAGCTTTGGGTTCGCCCGATGCCTCCGCCATATACACGGCGCTAATTGTATGGAGGCGATCGTCACGGCTAGGATCGGAATAAACTCCCAGTAAGTCAATTAACTCTACCTTCAGCCCCGTTTCTTCAGCCGCTTCACGTCTGGCGGCATCTTCTAAACATTCGCCATAGTCCACAAATCCACCCACGATCGCCCACCCATGAGGCGGATTTAGGCGCTCAATTAAGACTATGGGCGAGTTGGGGCGATCGCGCATGGCAATAATAATATCAACCGTGGGAACTGGGTTTCGGTAAGTCATGGATTTATCTGGTATTAGCTAAAAAGTGGTTTCATAACGCAAATTACTACTTTGAGGGTAATCACAGCTACAAAATCCAGATTTGTCTTAGGTTATCATGCAGACTCATCATCCGAGAGCCATAAGCCTTCACTCGGCAGGAGCATATTTCTTTGATCCCAATCAGCATAGAGATTGTAGAAGGTAATCCAAATCTTGCCTCGCTTTTGGGTTGGCATTTGCAGCAGATCGGTTACTCAGTATTTCAAGCTGTTAGTTGTCAGCAAGCCAAACTGGTGTTTCAGAAACAGCAGCCGAGTTTGGTGATCTTAAGTACTGATTTGCCTGATGGGGATGGCGTGGAACTATGTCGTTGGTTGCATAAGCAAAGAAGTTGTTTAGTGTTTATCATTTCATCGCGTACTGGTGAGGCTGATATCGTCGAGGGGCTAAAATCGGGGGCTGATGATTATTTGAGCAAACCCTTTGGGATGCAGGAATTTTTGGCGCGGGTGGAGGCATTAACGCGCAGATTACGCACATCTGCACCGCCAGCTTGTTTGGACTATGGCACTCTCAAAATCGATCTGGTGCAGCGACAAGTGCGACTTAAGGGCAGTGCGATCGACTTAACGCCACAGGAGTTTAGTTTGCTGTATGTTCTGGCTCAGTCTGAGGGATTAGCGCTGAGTCGAGCCGAACTTTTACAAAGGGCTTGGCCAGATGAGATTAATAATCCCCGTACAGTGGACACCCATGTTTTGTCTTTACGCAAAAAGTTAGAGGTTGATCCCCAACAACCAAATCTAATTCAAACCGTCAGAAATATTGGTTATCGTTTTAATCCAGAAGCTTTAGCTCGTCCACCGTTGCGCCCCAATCCTCAAAATTCCAATAATCTGAATAACACCAATAGCGATCGCCCCCCCCAATTTACGGCTCCACCTAGTCGAACATTTGCCAAGTATTAGTCTGTTATGTAGAAGGGGAGAAGACAGATCAAGTCATTCCTGAGATGATAAAATTCCGCAATGATTGACAATATTTGTAAATTTTTAGCAGAAAGCTTCTCCAAAGACTTCGCCAGTTGGATATTAGGCGAAGCTATAACCCTAACCAAAATCGAGCCATCGGAACTATCATTCGAACCAATCCGCGCCGACTCCGTAATATTTCTTGAATCAGCCGAACTTATTCTGCATATCGAGTTTCAGACCGATCCCAACAAAAATATCCCCTTCCGCATGACCGACTATCGGCTCAGACAATATCGTAAATTCCCAAACAAACAGGTTTATCAAGTCGTTATTTACCTTACCCCCAGCCAATCTCCCCTAGTTCATGAAACGACATTTAACATTGGCAAACTCAACCATAAATTTAACGTTATCAGACTATGGGAGCAGCCCACAGAAATATTTCAGCAATACCAAGGATTATTACCCTTTGCTGCCCTCTCACAAACTAACGATGCCGAAGAAACCTTAAGACAGGTTGCCAAGCAAATTGAACAAATTACCGATAAACAAGTTCAAAGTAACGTCGCCGCATCCACCGCTATAATATCGGGTATAGCCCTAAACCAAGAAATCATCCTAAGACTTTTGAGGAGCGACATCATGAAAGAGTCAGTAATTTATCAAGAAATACTACGAGAAGGTAAGGCTGAGGGTAAGGCTGAGGGTAAGGCTGAAGGTATAGTCGAAGGCATAGCTAAAGGTGAAGCCAAAGGCAAAACTGAGGAAAGAAACCAAATCGCCCTAAATATGCTGCGCTCTAACATTGCAGAGGATCTAGTTGTCAAATTTACGGGACTGACCCTTAAACAAGTCCAAAAATTGCAAAAAATTTCCACCAAAAAGACTCAGCCACCAAAGTCATCTAAAACTAAGCGATCAATCGATTTGTGATTCTCGAATGAGCTTTAACCAAAGCAAATAATCCAAACGGGTAGCATGAAAATTAAGCCAATAAAAGAAAAAGCGATTGTGCTAATTAATAAATCGCGATCGAGATTGTAAACTTCCGCCAGAATTAATACCGATAAACCCGTTGGTGTTCCTGACATTAAGGTCAAAATTAAACGGGGATCGCTCTTCAGCCCAAATAATGTTGCTCCAACGCCGATCGCTAAAGGAACAAGTGCTACCCGTAAAAAAGCGGCAATCATCGCAGGTTTCAGACTTGTCCATTTCTCGATTTTACCCAAGCGTAAACCGACTAGAGATAAAGCAAAGGCAATCGTTACCCATACCCCCATATCTAATCCCGACTCGATCGCCTCAGGTAAACCAATCGGGCGCGTATACCAACCGATCGCAAACGCCCAAAGACTAGGTACTGTCGCAACATCTAACAACAACTTCCACCAAGGCGGCTTGATATCAGTCTTACCGTAATAACTAGCAATAAAAACGGCGATGCCATAATTACCTGCAACATTACTGGCAATGCTATATAACACCGCCCAATCTGTATAAGTGGAACTGGTCAGAGAATTGGTGAGTGTCAAGCCCACAAATCCAGTATTACCCAGCATAGTCGCTAAAATAAAGCTTCCTAAACTAGAGCGATCGCTATCCGCTTGTTTTGCAAATTGCCAGCCGATTAATGCTAGTAACCAACTGAGAACTAGCGCCGCGATCGCCACATAGGGAATATAAGGTGTATCGGAAAACTGGGTATGTCTGGCAAAAACAAACAGTTGTAATGGTACGCCTACCCAATAAAGAGCGATGCCTAAAAATTTGGAAGTACTAACTGGTGCAAATCTGGAAACAACTAAGCCCACCCCAGTCCAAACCAGTAACGGGACATAGGCATTTATCAAATCACCCAAATGGAAGATAGACCAGAAATCGTTAAAATCAGTTAGCAGCATTCAGTATCCATTCGGTAATACCATCGGCAAGGGTGGTGGCTAGTAGCTTTTGCTGTTGTGGATCGATGATCCATTCAAACTCGACAGGATTAATCATAAACCCTAATTCTAAAAGAACTGATGGGGCGATCGTAGGACGGGCTAGGGCAAGATTATTCCAATAAACACCGTAATTGCGGCGATTAAGCTTATTAGCAATATAGGAATTAATAAACTTAGCAAAATCTTCGGCTTGTGCATTGTACCAAAAAGCTCCGACTCCAAACGTATTGATTGCATCGCCATCATCAGGCAGGGCGTTGTAATGAATGCTAATAGCAAGAGTTGGTTCTTCTTGATCGATTTTTCCTACCCTTGTGGCTAGGTCTACATCAGAATCATCAGTGCGGGTCATGACCACCTTTGCGCCACGATTCTGCAATTCCGTTTGTAATAGTTGGGAAGTAATCAAGGTCACATTTTTTTCTGGATAACCCGTTGGCGATCGCGCTCCTAAGTCTTCTTTACCTCCATGTCCTGCATCTAAGAGAATCTTGATATCTTTTAGGGGTTTAGCTTCTTGAGAATTTACTGTAGCAATTAGGGGCGGATGCTTGAATGATAAAACCAGATTTGTGCCTTCATAACGGACTTTGTAGCCCCATTGTTGTTTGGATTTGAGATTAATCGTATACGTTACTTTGTCAGGTTCAGGTTGCGCCCAGTCAATCTTGTTAATGATGGAGTCGGGGGCAATGGATATGGTATCCGTTTGAGCAGTCACATTATAAAGAGTAAGCATCAAGGCGCGATCGCCTTGCACAATCGCGATCGGTACAGGAACTTCTAAAGGAATTGTCAACTCTGTCCAAATATTATTCTTATCTGCTTGATTAAGGACAGATTTAGTATTAATACTTTTGACAATGGAACGGGGGAGTACTTCCATATCTTCTATTTCCACCATACTTTTCCTAACCCAACCGCCATAATCTAGTCGCAGCCATGCTCCTTGTTTACCCGTGATGACTGCTTTGGTTCCTTTTGGCAAAGGTGTAAGACGAGAAAAATCAGTACTTGCACCAGTTCTCGCATCGGCACTAGCCGCCATCACTTCCGCAACTTGCAGATTTTTGGGAGAGAGGATTTCTACTTTACCGATCGCTTTTTCTTTAATGATCCGATCTTCTAAGCGAACTTCATATTGTGGTTGACCGAGTTGCCCTGCAATTTCAAAGCTAGTACAACCACGAAAGTAACCTGAAGGTGATTCGGCGATCGCTTCGTTATTGCCTGTTAAGACAGAAGAATTGGGTGGTAACTGAATATTGCGGCGGCGTGGTAAGAGGGGGATTTCCCGATCGCCAATTCTCACTACAACTTTAGCGTTAGGCGTAGCGATCGCATCGAAGCAAATTCTTTCATTGGGTTGTCGAGCGATATCAACATTGGGAAATAGTGAATCTTTAATAAATCCAAGCTCTTTAGGCGGTAAAGTAATTCGGGGATCGCGGATCACTTTTACATTAATTTGTCGATCATTACTGCGATCTCCATCAGGACTTTTGTACTGAAGATTAAAAGTATTTTCGCCGATCTGAAGTGGCAAACTGGGCGCAAAATGTCCCATCTCGCTGCGGTCTATAGTTTTGCCATTGATGCTGACTATGCCATCTTTGGGAGCCGTGCCGATAAAAAACAGGCGATCGCTGGTGGTGGTATGTTGCAACGGTGGATAAGTGAGATGCAGTTGCGTGGGTGGTGTAAAGTTCTGAGCTTCTGTAGAGAGATTTAGGGCGATCGCCGCGATAAAGCTTAGTATGACAATAACAAGGTTTCCGATCAGTCGCTGCATAGTTTATAGCACTTATCTAAATTAGTGATGGTAGACATCACGGTCTAATATTACCATTGTCAAAAAGCGCTGCGATGGTTTCCCTATTAAATCAGATCTGAACTTAAAAACTCACCAACCAAATATAAAGAGCCACAAAGAATTACTACATCATCCGATCGCATATCATCAAAAGCCGCCACTAACCCCAACTCTAAACTGGCAAAACATCGAGGCTCAGTTTTGAGAATTGAACCTGCGATCGCCTTTAAATCCTCTGGTGCAGTTGTCGCAGAATTAGGAACAGGTACTACAAACAACAAATCATCGGGATGCAAAAGCGCTTTAAGAATTCCAGATTGATCCTTAGTATTGAGAATACCAACTACCCAGCATTTACGCTGATTAGGGAAAGACTCATCCACAAACTGTCTGAGATATTCCGCCGCCGCCACATTATGCGCTCCATCAATGAGGATTTTGCATGAACTTCCATTTAGCTCAAAATCAATCCATTGCAATCTTCCCGCCCATGTTGTATTTGCCATTCCCAAACGGATTGCATCATCACTAATTTGCCAACCCTGATTTCGCAACGAATCAATCACAGCGATCGCTACTGCTGAATTCATTAACTGATGCTGTCCCAATAATGGCAAAGGATAATCAAAATCTTGATATATAGCACCCGTAGCTGTTTTTGTCGCCGACTTAACCCAAGTTACAATTGCATCATTTTTGATTACTTTTGCTTGCAAAGAGGCGATCGCTTCAGGATCATTCTCTGCTATCACCACAGGACATGTCGATTTAATAATTCCTGCTTTTTCAGAAGCGATTTCTGCCAACGTATTACCCAGTTGCTGACAATGATCGAGTCCGATGGAAGTAATTGCCGATACTAAAGGGCGATCGCATACATTTGTCGCGTCTAATCTACCACCTAAACCTGTTTCAATGATGGCAATATCAACTGTTTTTTCGGCAAAATACCACCACATCGCGGCTGTAATTACTTCAAATTGAGTAGGGGGAAATTCGGGATTAATAGCTGATTCCACACGATGCAGAGCCTCTAACAAATCCTGATTACTAATCCATTCGCCATTAATGGTAATTCTTTCGCGCCAATCAAGTAAATGCGGCGAAGTATAACGTCCCACGCGATAACCCGCCGATTGCAATATAGACAGCAAAAAAGCACAAACGGAACCTTTGCCATTTGTGCCAGCGATGTGAATAATGGGAACTTGTTGATGGGGATTGCCTAAAGTATGGAGCAGTTGTTGAATGCGGTCTAAACCAAGGTGAATGCCAAATTTATCAAAACTGGCAAGATATTCTTCTGGATTAAATGGGGATAGATTAACTGGCTTTGGAGACATGAACTTCTAAGGCGTAGATTTTGCCTTGGGCATCAACTTCGACAATATGCCGACCTTGCATCGCGAATAGTTCACCACTATCACGTTTGCCAGCGATCGCCCAAATAGCTTCTAGTCCATTCTCTGTCCTTCTGGTCGTCCAAACACGTTGCATTCCCGAATAAGCATCAAAAAATTTCCGATATAACTGCGCGATCGCATCTTTACCAACAACCTTACGCGCTCCCGCAGGATGAACTTCAGCTTCATCAGCAAATAACTCGACTAATTCACTAAATGCTTGTTCATCGCCATTAGCGCGATCGGAGAGTTCAAAATATTGGTCTAAAACAGTCATATTCTCTTACCTCAATCCCTTTAAAGCGAAAAATCTTATTTAATGCAATCTAGCAAGCCCTATTAAGGCTTAGCTTTACATTTTGTTTTTATGTAAACATATATTAAGGCTAAATTTGTCAACCAAGCTTCACCCTATTGGGTTCAGTTAGAATTAAAAAAGGATCTTCTAGATTTAGTGATTACCTAAACCATGACGCAAATCACTCTAAAACCAGAACTGACAAATCTTTACGAGACAGATTATCTTGCTTGGATTGAGCTAACCGTGGCTAAATTGCGATCGCCAGACTTGGCAAAACTCAATCCAGATATTGATTGGGAAAATTTAATTGAAGAAATTGAGGACATGGGGAAAAGTTCACGAAATAGCCTAAAAAGCAATCTCCGCATTATTTTTCTGCATCTATTGAAATGGCAATACCAAAGCGATCGACGCAGTCGTAGTTGGCAATCAAGCATCATCGAGCATCGCCTGAGAATTTATGATGCTTTTGCCGAATCACCTAGCCTCAAGCGATATTTTTCCGAAGTGTTTAATGATGCTTATGCAGGTGCGATTCAGTTAGCAAGTAGTGAAACGGGACTTACCCAAAAAACTTTTCCAAAAGTCTGTCCATATTCGCAAAATCAGGTTTTAGATGCCGATTTTTTGCCAAATTAGTCTTGCTAAAATTTAACCGAGAATCTTAAGTGAAACAAAACTAAGCACCAGAAAACTAATAATTCCTAAAAGTGTTTTTTGTAATCTTGTTAAAACTGGCTTGATCTCATAAGTCACTAACAAACGATCTTTAGCAAGATCAGCTTCAGGTTTTTCCCATGTCTGCCCGTCATACCAACCCGACTCTTCATAAAAAATCTTGGCACTATCAAGGCGCTGCTTCACATGACTCCAGCCTGATAGCATTAATAAAACTGGCAAAAATAAAGCGATCGCCCCACCAATACTCGCTATGACCATAAACTGCCACAAATGCCGACTGGGTGAAGCAATGCTCATAGCCACAGGCGCAAATAGAACCGTAAAGCCTAGCCACATCAAAATTATTTTTTGCAAATATTGCGATCGCGCCAGTTTTGCCCAACGATAAAAGAAAGCTTCCTTAAGCTCGACATATTCATTAAGCGGTTGTTGATCTTTAGGAACGGGACAGGTCATGGGTAAGGAGATATTAAGTATCTTGTCAGTTTAGCATTGAGGCTTAGCGTGAGTGATCCCCGAAATCGAATAAATTGGTGGATCTAAAAGATGTATGAGCGATCGTCTCCGAATCAGAAACGGCTAGAATACGGAAAAAGTAGAAAAGAAAAAATTAACGTGAAACCCTAGCTCGATATAATAACTTTTCGTTTTGCATATAGCCGACATAACGCACGATCGCGAGATCCCCCTCCTCTATCTGCTCACTTCCATCCATAACTTCATGCTGCTGAGCATCATAGGCAACTTGCGCTCCCACCACCCCGATCGCCGTGATTCCCCATTTTTGTAAAAGTACATCAATAGGACGTAACAGAGGCAGAATATTTTTGGCGAGCATATTCGGATTGGTTTGCGCCGCATAAGCCGCCGATGGTAATTGCAAAATTAAAGATTCTAATTGTTGAATAACTTCTCGCTCAAATTGCGATCGCAAGTCTTGTTTTTGATGCGCTAATTGATTTTGCAAATGTTGATATTCTTCGCGCAAAGAGGTGATCTCAGGATTAGGATCTTGGGAATTTGGAGATTCGGGATTGGGAGATAGCTTGATGCAAGTTGCAATTAATTCTGTTAATTCAATTTGTAATATCTCCGCAATCTTGGCTAAATCTGCATAGCGCAAGGTCGCCGCATTTCCTTTGCGAAGAGTATCGCTCGCTCGTCGTGATACACCTGTGCGATCGCTAAGTATTTGAAAGCTAGATATTCCAGCTAGTTTCATCAATTGACGTAATGTTTCTGTGCGATCATCCATAGTTTTAGCATTAAAAGGCTTTTCTCAAGTTATAGGGAGCAATTCATGAATTGCCCCTACATTTGGTTCTAGTAAAAACCGCGATGATGAATCAATTAGCTCACTTCTTGCAATTCTGGAGGATTTTCGACAACCTGCAACTTGGTCTGGACTATCGGCGGATTAGCCAAATAATCAGCAAGTTGAGCTTCAATCTGTTGACGAACAATCTCGCGATATTCGAGAAAATGCTCTGCTTGAGAACAAACCGATAGATAACTAATCACCACATTAGGATAACGATTCATCAAATCGAAGAGATTAATCCAGAATTGAAAGCGCGTTTTGCGGACAAAACCTTGTCGCCAAGCTAAGATCAGCAAGGCACGAATCGCAGTCCATTCTGTTCTTTTCTTCTCATTGGTCTTTTCTCGCTTAAGTTTTTTGTAAGGAGATTCGCCCAAAATCAAGAAATGGCGATAGGTGCGATTGAGAAACACCATCGGATCGTAGAGAGTCCAGAAGGCATGAACATATTCATTGGCAATATCTTCAAGGGGACGAGTCGGCACGAAGTTCATCAAAGTCGCCTGATGTCCATTACTGTTTTGCTTAATCATCCTTCCTTCTTTATTCAAGCGATGCCATAAGCCCGTATCTGGAAGCGCTTGCAGCATACTGAATAGAGCCGTAGGGACGGCAGTTTCTTCGACAAACTGGACAATGCGATCGCCTGCTCCCTTCTTCTCACCATCAAAGCCAATGATAAATCCAGCCATGACACGGATTCCCGCTTTGGCGATGTTAATTACCGATTCTGAAAGAGGATCACGGTTATTTTGGAACTTCTTAGTTAGCGCTAAGCTGTCAGTATCAGGGGTTTCGATACCGAGAAATACAGAACCAAAATTACATTCCACCATCATCTGCATCATTTCAGGATCTTGAGCCAGATCGACCGATGCTTCTGTCGCAAAGGAGAAGGGATAATTGCGTTCTTTCATCCAAGGTTTTAATTCTTGGAGCATCACTTTTACATTGCGCTTATTGCCGATGAAGTTATCATCAACCATAAAAATGCTGCGTCGCCAGCCAAGATCGTAGAGATACTGCAATTCGGCAAGAATTTGGGCTGGTGTCTTAGTGCGTGGCTTGCGTCCATAGAGAATGATAATATCGCAGAACTCACATTGGA
>JBIKYX010000165.1:0-5060 GCA_044355035.1 Pseudanabaena sp.
TACCAGACTGCCTACTAAGTTCAGCCGCAAACTCGCTCAAAGTATATGCCTCATCGCCTGCTAATTCATACACCTTGTCAGTGCGATCGCTCGTCAATAAAACAGCAGCAGCAGCAGCATAATCTGCACGAGTCGCTGAGGCAATTTTACCTTCACCCGCACAGCCCATTAAAACACCATATTGAAGGGCTGCTGCAATACCAGCCGTATAATTTTCTGTATACCAGCCATGACGCAAGATAACATAGGGCAACCCAGACTCTTGGAGGAGAATTTCCGTCTGTTGATGTTCGGCAGCCAATGGCAGAGGGCTACTGTCGGCATGGAGGAGACTGGTATAGGCTAGCAATTTTACATCGGCATTTTTACAAGCGTTGATCACGTTTGCATGTTGAGGAACGCGGCTACCGACTTCATTGCCAGAAATTAGCAACACTTTTTCAGCATCTTTAAAAGCCGCCTCCAGAGTATCGGGGCGATCGTAATCAATCTGCCGAACTTGCACACCCAAGCTGGCAAAATCCGCGACCTTTTGTGGACTGCGGACTGCGGCTACCAATTCATTAGCAGCAACTGACTTTAAAAGTTCTTTCAGGATCAATTGTCCTAACATTCCTGATGCGCCTGTAATAACAATCATCGTTTGACCTCTTTGCTGTTTGTTTTGATGACATATGCAAGTTCAATATAGTGCTATACACTAACTTTTGGTAAGTACATACAAAAAGGTAAGTATATGAATCCTCCCAGTAACCGTCAAAATACTTTGACAGAACGTCTTGAGAAAGGCGATCTTTTTGCTCAACCCTGCCCTTCACGGGGAATCCTCAAGCATGTTTGCAGTCAGTGGGGTGTACTTTGTCTGATGTCCCTTCGCCAAGGCACGCATCGATTTAGTGAGTTGAGACGAAAAATCGGGGGCGTTAGTGAGAAAATGCTCGCCCAAAGCTTGCAAACCTTAGCAGAAGATGGTTTTGTCCTGCGAGTGTCTCACCCTGTTGTGCCACCCTTTGTCGAGTACAGCCTCACGCCTATGGGAGAAGAAGTTGCCGAGCATGTTGCCACTTTGACTGACTGGATTGAGGTAAATCTACCAAGGGTGCTGAACGCCAGAGATAGACTATAGCAAGGGTTTAAAATTAAAAATGGTTATGCTGTGAGTCATGATTTCAAGGCGATCGCACCAACAATCTATTTTCTAGAGGCGATCGCTATTACTTTGAGTCGTAATTTTTAGGCAATATTTGTAACCTGTATTTGCTTGAAATATTTCTTAATCAACCTTTCTGATACATATTTATCTCCCCAATATCCACAGCGTTTGAAAGTGTTAAAATCCATTCAATTGAAGAGATTATATCTGTAAGCGGAATTGGAACTTGTGCTGTAAATCTACCCTCTTCGATATCTGCCACTACTTCTTCTGTACCAATATTGCTTGGGTTAATGACCGTAATACCAATCTTGTAATCACGGAGAGCTAGCTTTAATGCCTGAGCTGCTCCTCTTAACCCAAACTTAGACGCTGTATTAGCTACCTCGATTGTTGGAGAGTGATCCAATCCTGATAGTGCGCCAATAAATATAGCTCTTGGGTTGTCAGATTTAGCAAGATTCTTGGCAAGTTGTTTGGTCAGTTCAATCGGTGCAATCGTATTTACAGCTATCACAAAGCGAGTTTCTTGATCAGAGCTTGTCATAAAGTCATATTGATCGGTAAACGCACCGTTTTCCCAAACACCCCCCATAAACAAAAGGGCATCTACAGTTGATTCACTAATGCTACTGACAATTGATGTGATTCCTTCTGATATGGAAATATCTGCTTGAATCCATTGTCCTGCAATTGGCTGACCTCTAGAAATCGAGAACACAGAATCACCTTTTTGGGTAAAGTGCTGTGCTACGGCTGCACCAATCCCACGACTAGCTCCTACCACAACAATTTTTCTTTTTTTAGATTCCATATCTAACTCTTGAAGTATGCACTTTCTAAGATCATGGGAAATCTCGCTTTGGAATGATGTTTACAATGCGCGTGTGCCTTTGATTAGGTTAACGCTTAAAATGTTGCTTCACCACATCTAGCCGTGAACAATTCCAATAGTCAATGTGAGATACGATCAAGCCTTCTTGACTTATGGTAAGTTCGCTGCGCCCCGTAACAGCTATGCGCGGCTTCCAAGGCAAAGGAGAATTCCAGCTCATTGTCCATTGGGTATGGATGATTGTCTCTTGTTGATAAATTTCATGGAGTTCTAATTTGAGATGGGCAAACCAATAGGTAATAAAGCCAATCATTTTTTGATACTTACCTAAGCCGCGAAACTCATAGACAGGATCTTTAAAGAAAACATCTGGAGCATATATTTCATAAGTTTGGGACTGGGGAAATTTTTGATAGTCCGACTTGACAACTTCAATTAGGTTCATTGGGATATGCAACAATTAGTTTGTTAAATCCTAGCACGCAATTCCATGTCCATTACGGATCATCTACTGGCAACGCTTCCAAATCAGAGCTTACTAAGTCTAGAACAGTTTGATCGGTTCTGGACAAATTATCGCCTCAGTCCTGAAGCAATAAATAGCTTGATGTCTCAAAGTTCTAGTCAATTGGTAAATATTGACTATGATGTGGCGATCGCAGGGGGAACTTTGGGGATTGTGCTTGCCTATGCTTTACAAAAACTAGGATGGCGGGTGGTCGTAATAGAAAAAGGAATTTTACAGGGCAGGGTACAGGAATGGAATATCTCCCGTAAAGAGTTAGAGATTTTGGAGGAGTTAGAATTATTGACTTCTAGTGAATTAGAGTCAGCGATCGCCACAGAATACAATCCCAGTCGCATTGGGTTTAAGGGGGGCAAAGATATTTGGGTGCGAGATGTTTTGAATTTAGGGGTAAGTCCCATCATTTTGTTGGATTTACTCAAGCATAAATTTCTGGATGCTGGCGGTAATATTTTAGAGCAAACTGAGCTTCAGCAGGCGATCGTGTATCCCAATGGAGTTGAAATTTTGGTAAAAAGCAAACTAAATTGCCAGAGTATCAAAGCTCGACTATTACTGGACATGATGGGACATTTTTCGCCGATCGCTGCCCAAGCAAGGCAAAATAGTCGCCCCGATGGAATTTGTTTGGTGGTGGGTAGTTGCGCTCAAGGACTGCCCCAGCAGGAATATGGAGATTTATTTTATTCTTTTACGCCTATCCAAAATGCCTGTCAATATTTTTGGGAAGCTTTCCCTGCCCAAGATGGTAGAACTACTTATATGTTTACCTACGCGGATCTGCACCCCGATCGCCTCAGTTTTAAGCAATTATTTGATGAGTATTTTCATTATTTACCTGAATACCAAGATGTAGATTTAGCAGATATTCAACTACAACGGGTTTTGTATGGATTTTTTCCTTCCTATCAGCGATCGCCTTTAAAGACCCAATGGGATCGAATTTTGCAGGTCGGTGATAGCAGTGGCAGTCAATCACCTCTGAGTTTTGGCGGATTTGGGGCGTTAGTGCGACATTTGCCCCGATTGGTGGAAGGAATTAGCATGGCGTTGCAGTGGAATTTATTAAGTCGCTCAGATTTGAGATTGTTGCAGCCTTACCAACCAAACCTTTCGGTAACTTGGCTGTTTCAAGAGTCAATGCGAATCAAGATTGGTAGTACTTATAATCCTGAATCTGTAAATGAACTCCTATCTGTCACCTTTGCCATAATGGACAATCTCGGCGATCGCATTCTTAAACCATTTTTACAGGATGTAGTGCAGTTCCCAGCCCTAGCTCAAACTCTATGGGGCATGGTGTTGGCAGATCCGATCCTAGTTTCCAAGATTGCCATTCAAGTTGGTTTACCGAATCTGTTAAGTTGGCTTCAACATTTTGTCCAGTTGGGGAGCTACGATCTGGGCGATCGCCTTAGCCATAATCTCAAACCCTCTTTAGCCAATCTTTTACCCGAACATCAGTACGCTTTGTCCTGTCAGCTTAATAGTTGGAAGTATGGCTCTGGCAGGGACTATTCCTAAATTTTAAGTCAACTGCCATCACGTCAACAAACCTATAACTTTTCGTAGCGATCACATCAACATCCACAGAAACTATCAGCAAAATGAGATTTGCTTACTGCCCCATAAAACACAATCAGCGTTTTTTATCAACAGAATTACCCTAATGAAAAAGTATCCTAGAACTCCCCACTTGCCATATAGTCGAACAATTTCAGAAAACGATGCGATCGCTAAAAAGGACTATTTATTAGGAAAAGAAGTTGTAGTTCTAGAGAAAATGGATGGCGAATGTACCGCAATGTATTCAGATTATATCCATGCTCGCTCTTTAGATTCAGCGCACCACCCTTCTCGCAGTTGGGTAAAGCAACTACATGCCAAAATAAAGTCGCAGATACCAGAAAACATGATTATATATGGTGAGAACCTTTACGCAAAGCACAGTATCCCATACAGCAATCTCAACTCCTACTTTATGGTTTTTAACATCCATATCTTTCCATCCCTATGGATATCTTGGCGAGATGTTAGAAATACAGTTGAGTTAATAGGACTGGATACAGTGCCTTTGCTCTATGAGGGAGTTTGGACAGAGCGATTAGCAAGTGAATTAATAAAACATGTAGAAGCAGACCCCAATATTGAAGGTTTTGTAGTTAGGTTGGCAAGCTCTTTTACAGAGAAAAATTGGGAAGAATCGATAGGCAAATATGTCAGCTCAAGTTTTGAGATTAGTTCCGACCACTGGACAAAAAACAGATTAATTGCCAACAAACTAAAAGCACAGACATTACGATATTGAAGATCGCCATTACCATGAGTCATGATTTCAAGGCGATCTTTTGTGATTTGCAAAGTTAACATAAGTCTCGATTTCCTTAAGTATTATTCATAAATTTAGCAAAATCCCATTACCTAATAAATAAAAGTTACTCATCATCATCATTATCCAAAAGCTGTTTTAAAGAATCAAAACTTTGTTGAGAACTGTGGCGAACGCGGTGAATTTTAACGCTTCTAGCATTTTCATCGTCTGCGAT
>JBIKYX010000013.1:0-62084 GCA_044355035.1 Pseudanabaena sp.
GCTTCTTTGAGTTTGTTCATAATGCCAAGAGGAGGGGTAAAGCTTTGCTAAGTGCTTTGTTGGACTCTCTCCTTTCTTTACCTCCCCGAATCACCTATTGAGCCTTAAACTTATGTCAACACAGCAAGTCACCTTCCAAGAATGCAATACCCAATTTGCACAAATTTTTGAGAGAGTATTACAAAATCATGAAGTTATTTCAGTTTATAAAGAACCTGAAAAAAGCATTGTGATTTTGGATGCGAGAGAATATAGCAGCTTAGTGGAAACATTGTACTTATTAAGCAATCCAGCCAACAGAGACCGCCTATATCAAAGTATTTCACAGCATGAACAAGGACAAGTAAGGGAAATAGATGTTAAGGCTTACTTGGACTGAAAATGCTCTAAAAGACTTGGATTGGTGGCAGCAGAACGACATCAAACTATTGAGAAAAATAATTCAAATTTGTCTTGAAATTTGCAAAGATCCCACAAAAGGAATAGGTAAACCTGAACCACTGAAGTTTGATTTACAAGGATATTGGTCAAGACGTATTAATCAAGAACATCGGATTATTTATACTTTTGACGAAAATCAAGTCACTATTATTCAGTGTCGATTCCATTACCATAAATAGGCTCTGGATTATGTGGTCGCTATTTTTTGATATTTGATTGGGGCGATCGCTTTGTGGTGGGTCGATGAAGGGACGATCGCTGTTTTTGAGATTTGGTTGGCTTGACGGTTAAAGAAATTGCGTACAATATGATTAATTTTTAAAATCATGCAAGATACCGCCGAATATACCTGTGCTTTTTGCGGGGAAACCAATGTGACATTCGTTGACTTTAGTGCTGGAATGCAACAGTCTTATGTGGAAGATTGTCAGGTATGTTGCCAACCCAATGTGTTGTTTATCCAAATTGATGAAGATACGCTAGATATTGAAATTAACAGTGAACCAGAAAGTTGATTTTCACATTCATAGTCTTACTGATATTCTCTTTTCACATACAGCAGTACTCGATCCCCCCGACACAAGAAGGGGCGCAGGGCAAAGCCCCGCAATGGGTTTTATATTTTAATTTGTGGCGGGTTTGAGAGCAAATCGCTGTAAGGTTTAGAGAGCGCTGATTAATGGTTAACTCGAATCACTTTTTCCGATCGCACTAAATCACTTTCACCCGCAAAAATCGAACGACCTTGACTGTTGGCTGATTCTAAGGGAATAGCACCTAAAGGCATTTGCACTGTTCTTAAACCGATATCATTTTCTTGACCGATTAAGAAAGTGATTGGCAAATCTAAACGAGGCTGAGCGATCGCGGTCATGCTGACTAATTGATCACTGCGTGATAGGAATTTAAAACATTGAGCGCCGATCGCACCGCGCACGGCTGACCTGATGTTATTGGCTGATATCCGTTTCGCAAAACCTTCGGCGGTGATCAGAATCAGTTCTGAACTTGGGTAATTTATCAAATCTAGAATCGATACACCAATTTGAGTTTCGGAACTGCCTAGTCGCAACGCAATATTTCCTGCGGCGACTCGTCCAACTGTAGGAATTTGATTTTCGTCAGCTTTAAGACGGAGAATCCGACCTGCGGAGGTGGCGATCGCTAGTTCCTGTTCTAAGCCGACAATATCTGCCCAGAACAGCGAGTCATCTTCTTTGAATTTCGCGGCGATTAAACCGCGTGCCGTCATATCTGCAAATTCCGCAAGGGGCGATCGCTTGATTTTGCCTTGATTAGAGAGCAGAACCAAACCTTCTGTTGAATCAGGATTCTTTTCCCAGACAAATTGCGAGACAATATGTTCGGTACTATCGGGTAGCAAGGTAATTAAGGGAGTACCGCGTCCTTTTGCCTTAACGATGGGAACATTGACAAGCCCTAGCGGAAATGCACGACCTGTATCTGTCAGCACCACCATTTCCCGATCGCTACGGGTGTCATAGGAAGCGATCGTGAGATCATCGCTTAAGTCTGCCGATGCTGGAATTTTGGTATTTTTATCGAAACTCTTAATATAGCCTTTATGGGTGATTTGCACCGTAACATCTTGCGGTTCAGCAACAGGGATATTTATTTCCGTTGTTAAAGAAATTAGAGAAACCTCTACGGGTTTAGGTTGTTTGGGAGCTTTAGATTTTTTCTCAGAGACTTTCTCAATCGTTTGGTTGCTTGGCTGTTTGGTAGTATTTTCAATAGGGAGTTCAGGTTCAGTAATTTTCGGAGTTGATTGGGAATTACCTTTAGTCCGTTTTGAAGTTGTTGATGGTTCTGGTTGTGCAGTATCCGATTGCATTTGCAGTTCAAGATTTTGGCGGTTTTCTAGCAATTGCCATGCGAGATGGGTTCTGCGAGGATCACTATGTTTCTTTTTATGATCGCGCAATTCCTTTTTGAGAAACTTTAACAACTCACGGCGATCGCCCAACAATTTCTCCAATTTGGCAATTTGCTGCTGTAAGGTTTCTAATTCCTCACGAATTTTCTGCTGTTCAAAAGCAGTAATACGGCGCAAAGGCATTGAGAGAATTGCTTCTGCTTGGATTTCCGATAGTCCAAACTCAGTTTGTAAATCAGTTTTAGCAAGGGCGCTGTTATTGGCAAATCGTAAAATCCTGATTAGGCGATCAATGTCAGCAAGAACTAGAACTAGTCCCTCCAATAGATGCGATTTTTCTTGAGCTTTCTTCAGTTGATAGCGAAAGCGCTTAACCAGAGTCTCCTCACGGAAACTAAGGAACTCTTGCAGCAGTTCACGCAAACTCATTTGTTTTGGTTGTGAACCTTGGAGCGCCAGTAAACTCGCCCCGAAAGTTGATTGCAATGCAGTTTGTCGATATAACTGTTCGAGAATTACTTCAGGCGCAATATCTTTTTTGAGTTCGATCACCACCCGCATTCCCTCGCGATCGCTTTCATCACGAATATCGGCAATGCCATTAATTTTTTCGTTATTGACCAGTTCCGCAATTTTTTCGATCCAAGCTGCCTTGTTTACCTGATAGGGCAGTTCGGTAATGATTATCGCCAGTTTTGCACGTTTGCCAGTCCCCTTACCGCCAAACTGCTCGACCGCAGCCACACCACGCACGGTAATGCTCCCTCGTCCCGTCAGGTAAGCCTCGCGCACACCTTCCTGATTCATAATAATCCCACCTGTAGGAAAATCTGGTGCAGGGATCAAGCTCAATAACTGCTCATCAGGCAGATCGGGATTATCAATTAAGGCGATCGCGCCATCAACAACTTCATTCAAATTATGGGGCGGGATATTCGTAGCCATGCCTACGGCGATTCCCGTTGCGCCATTGAGCAGCAACATTGGTAATTGCGCTGGCAATACGGCTGGCTCCTGCTCCGAACCGTCAAAGTTATCGACAAAATCAACGACATCTTCTTCGATTTCGCTGAGCATCGCCTCATTGCCGATCGCCGCCAAACGACATTCGGTATAGCGCATCGCCGCCGCAGGGTCATTATCGACAGAGCCGAAGTTACCATGTCCTGCCAGCAATGGGTAGCGACTAGAAAAATCCTGCACTAAGCGCACTAAAGCATCGTAGACCGATTGATCGCCGTGGGGGTGATATTTACCTAATACGTCACCAACCACACGGGCGCATTTACGAAAAGGTCGATCTGGCACTAGCCCCAGTTCATGCATGGCATAGATGATCCGCCGATGCACTGGCTTCAGACCATCACGGGCATCGGGAAGGGCGCGACCGACAATGACGCTCATGGCGTACTCTAGGTACGATCGCTGCATTTCCGTATGCAGTGAAGTCTGAATGATTCTTTCCCCATCATTAGACCCAAAATTTAGCTCTTGCTGCCCTTGCTTTGCCATAAAATCTACGAACGCTGTCCTTCATAATCACGATTATAAAAACAATGTAACAGCAAACTTATGGTGTGTCGCGTCTTTTTGAGTTTTTAGTGGAGAGGGGAGCGCCTCATTGAAAACTTATATGTAGTACATGGTTGTAGCAATTTGGCGTTGGCGTTGCCGATCGCATAGGTCTTTGAGTGTACAGCCATCCAAAACACTAGAAGCGGCTTTCTGCGCCGTTTCCCATGCCTCTCGAATCACCGAAAGCGAAGCACTCTCAATCTCTGATTTGCTACTATTTTCGGCGATCGGATCGTACCCCTCAATCCCGTGAATAATTTCTAGCAAGCTAATTTGTCTTGGCTCACGCGCCAAAATATAGCCGCCTTTCGAGCCACGCTGACTTTTGACTAAGCCTTGACGCTTGAGGGTGGCGAGTAACTGCTCTAAATAGCGATCGGGAATATTTTGTTGGTTAGCAATGTGCCGAATTTGTAGAGGTTGTTCGATCGCAAAGTTATTAGCTAGCTCCAGCATGGCTAGGATTGCATATTCGCTTTTTAAAGAAAGTTCCACAACTGACCGTATTTCTGATTGGGTTTGAAATCTATAATACTACGGTACAACACTGTGGATTATGGATTTTATATGTGGTTTAGCCGTTTAATCTTATGGGGTAGGATATTATAGGAGGCTAGGCAAATATTTAATTAACATTGCTAAATAAATCTAAGTATATTTACTCAGAGACATATTTACAAGAGAATCAGGCTAACCTAGCGTGCTGAAAGCTATGATTACAATCCCTTCTGAATACCGCCAACTACCCACTGCGGAAGATTTACCTGATTCCGATGAAACGCCTGTGGATAACGAACTCCAAAATCACATCCCCAATGTTCTCTTAAATTTACTTATGTGGATATGGCGCGATCGCCAAGATTGGTTTTTCGGAGTGGATATGTGCTACTACTACGAAGCGAATATTCAGGAACCTAAGAAATCTAAATCGATTGTACCCGATGGATTCTTAGCGATCGGCGTACCGCAACTCAAAAGTGAAGGCGGACGCTTGAGCTATGTTCTTTGGCAGGAACGAGTAAAACCGATTCTAGTTCTCGAAGTTATCTCCAAAGAATACAATGGCGAATATGATCAGAAGCTAAGGCAATATCAAGCATTAGGGATTATCTATTATGTAATTTATAACTCCTTAAGCGGTCGCAGGGGACTTTACAAGAGGCACGAATCATTGGAGGTCTATAAGTTAATCAATGGTAAGTACGAATTATTGCCATCGGTGACGCTACTATCGGAATCTGGAAAATCAGAATCGGGCAAAGTTATATGGATACCAGAAATCAATTTGGGAATCGGTTGCGAGCGTCGTATTCTTGGTAATTGGGAACGTGATTGGCTTTATTGGTACGATCGCAATTGCGTCAGATATCCCACGGCTGAGGAACGCGCTCAACAAGCGGAGGCTGCTCAACAACAGGCGGAGGCTGCTCAACAACAGTCAGAGGCTGCTCGACAACAGTCAGAGGCTGCTCGACAACAGTCAGAGGCTGCTCGACAACAAGCGGAGGCGATCGCTATGCAAGAGCGAAATGATAAGGAAAAACTTGCCGCCCATCTCAGATCGCTGGGAATAAATCCAGATGCAATTTTATAATGCTCTAATCAGCAATTATGAATTACGCCCAAGACTTACGCTCAAAATGATGCATTGCCATAGGTTTAGCCATGATTTAGCTCTGTAATCCTGTTCAATAGGATACTATAGAAGACTAGGCAAATGTTTAATTAATATTGCTTTAATATTTCTAAATAAATCTAAGTCTAAATCCAAATCTAATTACTCAGGCAAACCTGCGTGCAAGCAATAGACCCACAAGAACTATATCCTTTTCATCTCGACCAGTTTCAGTTACAGGCGATCGCCGCCTTGCAAGCAGGTAAATCGGTCGTTGTTTGTGCGCCAACAGGTTCAGGCAAAACTCTAATCGGTGAATATGCAATTCATGCCGCCTTAGCTGATAATCGCCGCGTATTTTATACTACGCCACTCAAAGCTTTATCAAATCAGAAACTACGGGATTTTCGGCAACAGTTTGGTGATGATAATGTGGGGTTGCTCACGGGTGATACCTCCGTAAATCGTGACGCACCGATCTTGGTAATGACTACTGAGATTTTTCGGAATATGCTCTATGGTACGCCCCTCGGTGAAGTAGGAACATCGCTCACGGGCGTGGAAGTGGTGGTACTTGATGAATGTCACTATATGAACGATCGCCAAAGGGGAACAGTTTGGGAAGAATCGATTGTGTATTGTCCATCGGAAGTACAGTTAGTGGCACTCTCGGCAACCGTAGCCAATAGCCAACAGTTAACCGATTGGATTCATAAAGTTCATGGCGACACCGAGTTAATTTATTCCGATTTTCGTCCCGTTCCTCTTGAGCATTCGTTCTGTAACAACAAGGGCTTTTTTCCTTTACTAGATAGTTCCAATCAGAAAATTAATCCCCGATTAAAACCGATTAGCAATAAGCCTCTATCCAAGGAAGAAAGACATAAAATTGTCCCTGCGATCGGAGCCGTAATTTCCCATTTACGACAGCGCGATATGCTCCCCGCAATTTATTTTATTTTTAGTCGTCGTGGTTGCGATAAATCAGTAACGGATTTAGGAAATGTGTCTTTGGTTAATGCAGCAGAATCACTGAGACTGAAGCCACAAATTGATGCTTTTGTCGCCGCTAATCCTGAGATTGGCAAACCACTGCATATTGATGCGCTCTATCGTGGTATTGCCGCCCACCACGCAGGGATTTTACCCGCTTGGAAAGGTTTTGTCGAAGAGTTATTTCAACAGGGTTTGATTAAGGTCGTTTTTGCAACGGAAACTCTGGCGGCGGGGATTAATATGCCAGCGCGAACTACTGTAATTTCCAGTATTTCTAAACGCA
The DNA here is from genome assembly GCA_044355035.1 of Pseudanabaena sp. GTDB lineage: Bacteria > Cyanobacteriota > Cyanobacteriia > Pseudanabaenales > Pseudanabaenaceae > Pseudanabaena. The sequence continues at coordinate 6,808 of JBIKYX010000013.1, forward strand.
CCGATCGCGGACATCGATTATTAAATGCTTCGGAATTCCTGCAAATGGCTGGTCGCGCAGGACGGCGCGGTATGGATGAGGTTGGCTATGTCGTCACGGTACAAACTCCCTTTGAAGGCGCAAAAGAAGCGGCTCATTTAGCCACATCTACGGCTGATCCATTGGTGAGTCAGTTTGCACCTAGTTATGGCATGGTGATGAATTTACTGCAAACCCATTCCCTTGATCAAGCCAGAGATCTGGTAGAGCGTAGCTTTGGACAGTATCTCGCCGATCTGAATCTCGCGCCACAAATCCAAAATCTCGAATTAGTTCTTGAGCAAATTGCCAAATTAGAGAGTGATCTCGCCTCTGTTGATTTAAAGCAATTAGAAGTTTATGACAAACTGCGCGATCGCCTTCGAGAAGAAAAGCGTCTCTTCAAAATGTTGGTGCAGCAATCAGAAGAGATGCGTTTAAATGATTTGGCATCCTATGCTCCATATTTGTTATCAGGTTCACCGCTTACTATTCGCACAAATAAGGGCGTGATTGTTCATGCGGTATTGGCGGCAAAAGTCCAAGGTTCAGGACAGTTCCCTTGGTTTGTTTGCCTTGGGCGCAATAATTGCTGGTATACCTGCGGCTACAAAGATATCATGCAAGTCGGTAGCGATTTATTACTTGATGGTGATATTGAATATCCTGCCAAGTTGCCATTACGTTTGGGACAATCGGTTGATGGGGACGAAATCAGCGCCGCGATCGCCAAAAAAATTCAACCATTACCAGAGCCAGATCCTGCTCCTGAAGTAATCAAGCAACAGGCGCGAATGTTGGCGATCGAATCAGAAATGAATCAACATCCAGTCTCGAAAATGAGCGATCGGGGTGCAGTATTTAAAAAAGTTAACCGCCTCGAACAATTGCAGCGTCAGATCGAATTTCAGCAAAAGGTAGTCAACGAGCGCCGTCAAAGACATTGGCAAGAATTCATGAGCTTGGTGAATATTTTGCAGTTTTATGAATGTCTAGAAGATACTCAGCCCACGGAAAGAGGGAAAGTCGTAGCGGCACTACGCGGTGAAAATGAACTCTGGTTAGCTCTTTGTATGCTCTCTGGTGAAATGGATAACCTCGCGCCCCATCATCTTGCCACCGTATGTGCGGCGATCGTCAGTGAAAATAGTCGCCCCGACAACTGGATCAAGTTCGGTCTGTCACCCACGGTGGAAGATGCCCTCGATGGATTACGCGAAATTCGCCGTCAGATGATGCCCGTCCAACGCCGCCATTTAGTCGATATTCCTGCTTGGCTAGATTATGAACTCACGGGACTAGTTGAGCAATGGGCGCTGGGAATGGAGTGGTCGGAGCTATGCCAAAATACGAATCTTGATGAGGGTGATATTGTTCGCTTAATGCGCCGTACTATTGATCTGCTCTATCAAATTCCTCATGTCCCCAATCTGCGATCGCAAGTCTATGCATCCGCTAAGCAAGCTGCTCAACTCATTGATCGCTTCCCAGTAAATGAAGTAATTTAATAGTAATCCTAGCCGATCGCGAATCAGATGAAAATACTCCAATTAGGTACGAGTTGGTTTCCAGAAGAGGCGGGTGGACTGGCGCGGATTTATTATGGCTGCGTCAACTATTTGCCGCTAGTCGGTGTCGAAGTAGATGGTTTAGTAACTGGTTCTGACCGCGCTTTTCAAGATTCACATGGCAAAGTTCAAGCTTTTGCATCTACTGATAGTTCCACATGGCAGCGATCGCGAAGTCTGAGAAAAATTGTTACAGAAATCTTGAAGAATGATAAAAATCAGTGTAAATATGACTTAATTGCTTCACATTTTGCCCTCTATACATTTCCGATTCTCGATCGCATCGGCAAACTGCCATTAGTCATCCATTTTCATGGACCTTGGGCGTTGGAAAGTAAAGCGGAAGGGGCGGGAAGGTTATCTACTTTTAGTAAATGGGCGATCGAGAAAGTAGTTTATCAAAGAGCAGATGGATTTATTGTTTTATCAGAAGCCTTTCGCCAGATTTTGCATCAAACCTATGAAGTTCCATTAGAAAAGATTTTTATTGTGGGTGGCGGAATTAATACGGCGGAGTTTGATCTGGGTTTATTGATCGCCCAAGCTAGAGCCAAACTTCATTGGTCACAGGATCGCCGTATTATTTTCTGTGTAAGGCGGTTAGTCCAGCGTATGGGGTTAGAAAATTTAATTGAGGCGATCGCCCTAGTCCGTCAACAATATCCCGATGTATTGCTATTAATCGCGGGTAAGGGAGCGATCGCCGATACATTGCGATCGCAAATTCACGAATTACAACTGCAAGATCATGTAAAACTACTGGGATTTGTCAGCGATCAGGATTTAGCGATCGCCTATCGTGCTGCGGAATTAACTATTGTGCCAACGGTTTCTTTAGAAGGATTTGGGCTAATTGTAATTGAGTCTTTGGCGGCGGGTACACCCGTATTGGGAACTCCGATTGGTGGCATTCCTGAGATCTTGAGACCGTTGAATTCTGATTTAATATTAGAGAGTTCGGAAATTAAGCATTTAGCGCAAGGAATGATCGAAGCATTATCTGGTCAAAGACAAATGCCATCGGCGGCAGATTGCCAAGCCTATGTCAAACAAAACTATGATTGGCAAGCGATCGCTCTTCAAATGAAATCGGTATATGAGAAAATTATAAAAAATCATGAAAATAGCTCTCGTGCATGACTATCTTACCCAACGGGGCGGCGCGGAAAGAGTCTTTGAACTTTTGTGCAAGCATTTCCCCAATGCCGATATCTACACTTCCATATACGATCGCCACAATACAATTGACTTAGGCGATCGCAAAGTTCACACGACCTTTTTACAAAATATTCCTGCCACCCGCAAATACTTTCGCCTATTTGCGCCATTTTACTATGCCGCCTTTAAATCTTTAAATCTTCAAGAATATGATTTGATTCTCAGCAGCAGCGCTAGTTTTGCCAAGGGAGTACAGAAACGTCCTGATGCTATTCATATTTGTTTTTGTCATAACATCACCAGATTTTTGTGGGATACCAATACTTATTTACGAGAATATGGAGCCTATAGCTTTTTAAAACCGCTAATTGAGCTAGTTTTTAAAATAATGCGTCAACAGGATATCTTTTACGCCCAATCTCCCGACTATTACATTGCCAATTCCACGACTGTCGCCAAACGAATTCAAGATACTTATAAAAAAGATGCAGTCACCATCAACTATCCCATCGACGATCGCCGTTTTACCTTCTCTGATCAAAAGGAAGATTACTGTCTAGTTTCCTCGCGCCATCTCAGTTATAAACGCCTTGATATTATTGTCGAAGCCTTTAATGCTTTAGGAGTTCCACTCATCATTACGGGCGATGGTCCAGAAACCAAGCAGTTACAAGGGCGATCGCATTCCAATATTCAGTTTTTAGGACATGTCAGCGATCGAGATCGGTGTGATTTGATGGCAAAAGCGAAATTTGTAATTATTGCCGCCCTAGAAGATTATGGACTTGTGCCGATTGAAGCGAATGCCAGTGGTACGCCTGTGATTGCCTATGGTGCGGGTGGGGTATTGGATACTCAAGTTTCAGGTTTAACAGGAATTTTATTTGCAGAGCAAACTTCGGCATCTTTGCAAGATGCTATTTTAGAAGCTCAAAAAATAGAATGGAACTATGCCAAAATTCGTGAACATGCTATTTCTAATTTTTCGACATCGGTTTTCTTTAGTAAAGTTGATCAGAAAATAGCGGAAATTTTGGAAATTCATTCATAAATTATCTCCTATGAAAAAAATTTGGCTGAGTATTTGTTGTCTAGTAGCGATCGCTGGTTGCTCAAATCCATTCGGGGCATTAAGTGTGACCGATCAAATTCGATTGGGAACCTTCAATTTAGAAAATTTTGATGGACTTAATTCCGAGAAAGTGGAAGCAGTGAGCCAAATTATTGAACGCAATTTTGATGCGATCGGCTTACAAGAAATCAATCCCCTTGCTGCCGAAAAGTTAAAAGAGAAACTAAATAAATCTTTGGAACAATCGAAGCAATGGCAATTTATTTTAGGAGATACTGGCAACAAACAAAGATTGGCGCTGTTTTATCGTAAAGATTTAATCACCGCCCAAAAAGTAACAGAATGGCGACAGGTCAATATTACAGGTACTTTGCGATCGCCGCTTGTGACCTATCTGCAAGCCAATAAAAATTTCGACTTTACCTTAGTAGTTGTCCATCAAAAAGGTGGTGGCGGTAAAGAAGCCGATCGCATTCGTCAAAATCAAAGCGATATTTTGCGTAGAGAAGTTGACAACTATCAAAAAAATCCCCAATCCGATCCCGATCTGATTCTCCTTGGTGACTTCAACAGTCCCATATGGGCGGAACAAAATCGTGGTCTGCGTGATGCGCCACTAACATTTTTAACTAAGTCTGTAGAAACCGATGCCAAGGAGAACTGCTTGCAAAAACGCGGTCAACCAAAAACTGCCGATGGTCGTCCCCGCTATTCCAACCGTGGCACAGGTTGTGTAATTGATCATATCGCCGTTTCCCAAGCTCCCAAAGGCGCGGAGTCAGAATATATTTCCCAGACCATTCAAATTCTCGATCCCAAAAAAGATTTAGGCTTTGACAGCGATCGCACATATTTCTCTAAGGTATCCGATCATTTACCCGTGCGAGCCATTTTTCGGACTATTAACTAATTAGGACTCACGCCAAGGGCTAGAAACCGCGCATAAGTCTATAAAATTTATCTACAGCGATAGACTAATGCTATAGCTATCTGTGCGATGATTAATTTAACCATCTTGTCGTTAGGTTTTGTTGACTGTGAATACTGTCCGTACTGTTTCTGATACCAAAAAAGATTTTTATTTAGCTTTCCCCAAACCAGTCAATCAAGTCTATCGGCGGGTTGTGGATGAGCTTTTGGTAGAAATTCATCTTCTTAAAGTCAATCAAACATTTGTTTATGACTCAATTTTTGCCCTTGGGTTTGTAACCACTTTCGATCGCTTTACTGTCGGTTATAAGCCTGAAACCGATCGCTTTGCCGTATTTCATGCATTATGTACGGCGTTACAATTTGACTCGGATCGCGTGCGTCAAGATGCCACCACCTTAAGTGATCTTGCCACAAAATCCCCTAGTGACATCAAGACCCTACTCACTACCCCAGATTCGGGTATTAATCTGGAGCCGCTTTCTGGGCAGTTGCATACGATCGCCCACAAAGAAAATTTTAAATATAGCCGTCTGCTGGGTGTGGGACTGTATGCCTTGCTAGAAATTGGTGATCCTGATGCGATCGCTGACAGCACAAAGCGGGAATCTTTGATCAAGTTGGTCGGTGAGTCTCTAAAAATTGGTAGCGATCGCTTACCTAAAGATATTGATTTGTATCGCTCCAATCTCGATAAGATCGAGCAAGCGCGTCAAATGATCGCCGATATGGTGGAAGCTGAGCGGAAGAAACGCACTCAAAAAGAAGCTACTTCCGAAAGTGCCACTCCCGAAACGACTACAGAAAGTAACCAAGATAAGTAACCAAGATAAGGAAGGCTAAGCCTTCCTCTTTTGGATTCTTGATAGGGCTTAATTTAGGCTGCTACAGGTATCATTTCATGGGCTTCAATGTCAGAATCTTCTTGGTCAAGATTTTGAATCTCTGCTTCTTTATCCACTGTCACCGTCAGTTTTAAGCCCAATTCTTTCAGCCAATCCGCTAAGCCATAGATTGCTTCTGCACCTTGTTTTTGTAAGATTATTTCGATGGTTTCGGTATGAGTTGCTAGTTGTTCTGGCGCAAGGGCTTCGGCAACATTGCTAAAAGCGAGTTTAAGGAGATTGGTTTCAATGTCTAATGATTCATGTTCTTCAAGGTGAACTTCAAGATAGACAGCAGCGTATTCAGGATCTTTTAATCTTTCAATATGGTATGGATGATAAGCATCACTTGCTTCATAGGTTACTTGATTATCTTCTTCAGTCATTGTTCAATTCTTGCTTGTGCGCGAATATCTCTTAGTGCGTTAAGCCATTGATCGAAAGGGATTTTGCCGTCCGATGCTGTGTATTGCCGAATTTCTCTGGGTTGTGCAGTCATTGATATTTATGTTAGCTTACTTGTAATACTATTGGAAGCTGTTTCTAAGGCTTGAATCAAGTCCTCAACTTTAAGTGGCTTACTCATATAATCATTCATACCCGCTTGCAGATAAATATCCCGATCGCCTTGTAAAGCATTAGCCGTCAGCGCGATAATCCAAGGCTTATGGGGAAATTCAGTCATAATTGTTTTGGTTGCCATGATTCCATCCATTTCAGGCATATGGACATCCATCAGAATCACATCATAGGTTTGGTTTTGGAGCGCTGCTAAAACTTCTAAGCCGTTATTTACAAAATCAATTTCGTAACCTAACCGATTTAAATAACGAACAGCGACTTTTTGATTGACGATATTATCTTCTGCTAGCAAAATTTTGAGAGGGAAGTTTAGAGCGAAATTAATGTCAAAAAGGGAATTATTCTTTGGCGTTGATGGTGTGATTACTGGTTGTGCGGCAACCGTAGAAATAGTAAAAGAGAAGGTAGAACCGACACCAACTTGACTATCTACCCACATTTCACCGCCCATTAGTTCCGTGAGCCGATGCGCGATCGCTAGTCCCAGTCCTGTACCGCCATAATTGCGCGTTGTGGAAGAATCAACTTGGCTAAAGGGCTTAAATAAGCGATCGTAGCGTTCTTGAGGAATACCAATGCCCGTATCTTTAACGGCAAATAATAACTTATAGGAATTTTCTGGATTAGAAATTTGTTGTACCGATACCAGCAAATCAACCGTACCTTTAGCGGTAAATTTAACCGCGTTAGCCAATAAATTGACTAAGATTTGACGTAAGCGGGTGATGTCTCCGACTATACATTCAGGTACATCTGTATTTATGGAGTAACCTAACTTAATTTCTTTGAGTGAAGCAAGGGCAGATAAAAGAGTAAGAGATGCTTCAATACAATTCCGTAAATTAAAAGGTTTAATTTCAAAGTCAAATCGTCCAGATTCAATTTTTGAGAAGTCAAGAATATCATTAATAATCGTGAGTAAACTTTCACCACTTGCTTTAATGATTTCTGTAAATTCTTGCTGTTCGGGATCAAGGGTTGTATCTAACAACAAATTTGTAAAGCCAATCACCGCATTCATCGGTGTCCGAATCTCATGACTCATAGTCGCTAAAAATTCACTCTTAGCTCGATTAGCGGCTTGAGCCGATTCCATCATCTGCAATATTTCCATTTTCGACTGTTGTCTTTCCAGATGCATGGCAAGAGACGATGCGAAAATAGTCAGTAGATTTATTTCTGATTGATCTCGCAAGCGATCGCAAAAATAATCATGAAAACTCAAAAATCCCCAAGAATAGCCATTAATCATTATTGGCATGATCAGGTTAGATTGCAGCCCCTTGGATGACAAAATAGATTTTTCGGTTTGAGGAATGGTCGATAGTGATTGGTTAATAACTTCACCTTGAGTGAGCCGTTCTATCCATTGGTAATTAATCATCTGTTGGATAAATTGATCCTGTTCTGATTCAGTGGGCTTTTTGATTCCTTCTCTAAACCAAGCAGAATGTAATTTGATATTCAATTTATCTACAGAGTCACAAGTAAAAAGTTTAATGCTAGAAAACTCAGAGACTTGTCCCAGCAACCCCAAAATAGTCACATAGGTCTGGGCGCTCAAGTTTTCAGAAATTAAATGATGCTGCACATCAACGAGCATTGATAGATAGCTTTCGCGTTTCTCTAAGGTGTCGATCGCCAATTTGCGATCGGTAATGTCATTTATTGATCCAACTAATCGAGTCGCTTGACCTTGCTCATTCCATAATGCTCTCGCTTGAGCGATTATCCATTTATAACTGCCATCTTGGCAACGCATTCGATATTCCATTTTATACCGAGGAATACCACCCGCTAAATATGCGGCTCTTTCAGTTAAGACGCGATCGCGATCATCAGGATGAATTAAACTAGTCCAATCAATTTCCTGCTCCGCTTCAGCGTCAGGTGGGAAACCTAAAATATTGCGCCAGCGATCTGAACGAAAAGTTACGCCTGTTTCGAGATTCATGTCCCAAATACCATCATCGGCAGCTTGAATGGCAAGTTGCCAACGTTCTTCACTTTTTAAAAGCTCTTGACTACGCTCAAAGATGCGATGTTCGAGGTGGAGATTAGCCTGTTGGATTTCTTCAAATTTCTCGCGTAAGGCGATCGCCATGACCTGAAAGTTATAGCCAAGGGTATCAATTTCGGCAAAACTTTTGGACTTCCACGCAAAATCGGACTCAACGGAAAGATTTTGTTGCAGAGCAGTAGTTAAGCGCATCAACTTCGTGATTGGTTTAACTAGGCGGCGACTGAGGACATTTGCCACAATTGTCGTTAACAAAACAATTCCCAGTACGATTAAGAGAATGTAAGTATAGAGATTTTCTAAGGTATCAATATAATCAACAGGCGACAGACGCACAACAACTGTCCAAGGATTCTGCTCACCGATCGCAACTTGCTGAACATAATAAGATTTCCGCCATCGAACCATCGGTGCTAATCCTTTTGTGGTCGGACTCCAACGGATCTGCTCTGGTCTAAAGCTACGGATATCGCCCCCCTTTTGCAAATCAAAAGTTTCGCCTGACAACAAATTCTGGGAATTGCTAGCAATAATTTTTTGGTGGCGATCGATCAGCAATGCTTCGACCTTCCATGTTGCCGCATCTTCAGTTAAAAAGTTGACGATCTGGGGAATATCTAGAGTCCCAATCACAAAACCATTAAAGCGATTATTTTTGAGAATGGGCAGAACCATATCAGTATGCGAAGTAGCTATCTTGAGATCGGTATGAATATCGCTGAACCCAATATCTAAAGTGGAGCGAACAATTTGAAAAGTTTCTGCATTATCGATATATTCACTCAAACTAACTCGGTCTGTGTCAGAAATATTCGGAAATGCTGATAAAAGATTTCCTTGAGCGTCCGTAGTGTAGATTCGGTGCAAAGATGGTGATCTTTTCCCTAGAGCAGTCGTGATAAATTGCAACCGATCCCAGTTTTTCTCGTCAGAGGCTAGATTGGCTAGCTCTTTTAAAGTTAATAAATTAGTCCGATGCCAAACTTTGAGATCGCCAACAAGAGCCGATGTCCCTGAACGTAATTGGTTATCAATTTGATTTTCCATATATTGCAGGGCTTGATGCCCCGTCAACACAGCCGTTGTCATCATCGGGAAAAAGACAAAGGCTAAGAGCAGATGAAAGAATATTTCTTGGATAGTTTGACGCGGGCGATCGCCTTTTGTTGACTGCAACCAAGTCGCTAATGGTAAATAATCAATACATAAGTGGGCGATCATGGCATTGAATGCACCATTTATCGCTTGCTTAAGGACAACTAAAATAACCGAGCTAAGTCCGAACTTCAGAAAAAAGTAATAAAAAATAAAACATAGCGGCGCACCTAAACAAACCCAATAGGTAATTCCTAACACCACCATGTTCCCTGATTGCATATTTTGCGATCGCTTTTGTTTTAGTCCAATCCCAATCCAGATCGTTTCTAAAATCAATAAAATCGCGGCATAGGGTTGATTCCAGAGAAAATATGTATGAATACTGGCGATCGCCGAGACTGCAACTCCCATTCTCAGTCCATAAAAATAGGTAGCAATCAGAGTAAAAATGCTACCAAATAAAAAATCCACCCCAAAAAATAAAGGTAATCGACAATAATTGCCTAAATAGCTTAAAGACGCAAACAGTAAAAATATCGCCAACAAATACCGCCAAGAAGAACTCTTCCTTAAATCTTCTCTAGTTTCTTTCTTTAGAACAAATTGTAGATTTTCTTTGAGAAACTTTACAATCGATAATGGGGATTTCATTTAGATTTGCAGTGCTTTGTGTCAACCATTGACTATTAACACTAGCATGAGTTTCAAGCGAAATTAAGGACTGAAACATTAACCAACGATCGCTTGAGCATCTGTGCGATCGCCCTGTTATATGTGCGCCGCTAAATGAGATTTATTCTACTTATTGATGCATTGATGCAATCTCTTGAGAAAAGCTATGCAATATGTAGCCTGATAGTCGTAATAGAGTAACCAAAGTGATTAATATAGTCTACTGTGCTGTTTATTTTCCGACTTTGTCACCATGAAACATACTCTCTCCGTAGTCGTCCAAGATGAGGCAGGCGTACTGACCCGTATTGCTAGCTTGTTCGCCCGCCGAGGTTTTAATATCGAGAGCCTTGCGGTCGGGACTGCTGAACAAGATGGATTTACGCGCATTACGATGGTTGTCTCTGGCGACGATCACACGATTGAGCAAATCACCAAGCAGTTGCATAAACTGATCAATGTGATCACCATTCTCGATTTTACTGATATTCCTTGTGTTGAGCGCGAGTTGATGCTCGTTAAAGTAAATGCCGCGCCCAATGTGCGATCGGAAATTATTGAAATATCGCAAATTTTCCGCGCCCGCATTGTGGATGTGGCTGATGACTTCTTGACCGTCGAAGTTGTGGGCGACCCTGGGAAGATGGTTGCCATTTTGAAGATGTTAAATAAGTTTGGCATTCGCGAAATTGCCCGTACTGGCAAGGTTTCACTTACCCGCGAATCTGGGGTTAATACTGAATATCTCAAGGTTTCTCGCGATGGAGCGCGAGGCGCTTTATCTAATCTTTAGCTTTTAGCTAAAAAAAGGGACGCTATGTGTCCCTTTTTTTGTGCTATTTAAAAAGTTTGGTTTGATCTTAATCTTAAAGCCATGCCCATACCGCATACGCTGTAATTCGGGTTTGTATTGATGCTGGGCTGTGATTCCATAATTTTGTGGTTTATAGGCGATCGCTATAATTATAATAATTTTATCAAAAGTAGAAACTCTCAGCCGACCAAAAGTACCATAGCCTAGCAAAAATATGAAACTTAACAGATTTTCTGTCACCATTTCCGAAGGCAAAGAAACATCTGATGGCTACGTTCAGATGAAGCATGGCACACAATATACAATCCTGCTCCAGAACGAGTCTAATCGACGCTGTGACGCTGAGGTTTATATTGATGATCAACAAGTCGGCATTTGGAGAGTAAATCCTTTTATCGCGGTGCGGATTGAGCGTCCTGTCCATGATCATGGTCGATTCACCTTTTATCAAGTTGGGACTTCAGAAGCAATCCAATCGGGTATCAGCAGAAATAACAGCAATGGGTTAATCCGCGTTTTATTCAAGCCAGAGCGAGAACAGATATATGTAAACGTAAACGCTCAATCTCAGCAGTCTGTTGCGCCTGAATCTCAATCTCAGCAGTTTATTGCGCCTGAATCTCAATCTCAGCAGCCTCTTGCGCCTCAGCAGTCTCGTGCGGGTATGATGGCTGGAGGAACTGGTTTATCGGGGCATAGCGGTCAAGGATTTACAACAGTTGCCGACCTTGACTATTCACCACAGGAGTTTGTGACTATCAATCTCCGTCTCGTTTCTGTAGCTGATGAGCCTCGCCCTCTGTTTGCTTCTACACCAGTCCCACCCCCCGTAGGTGAAGTAACTGCTCCTAAAATTCAACGCAGAGCCATGACTTGGACGGTATTAAACATGGTCATGCTCAATGGCAAAATCTATGCTTTATTTGGGGCGGATGCTTCTACTAATCCTTATCATGGCGATACAGATACTAGTGCCTTTCTTCCATTACTCGCCATCAAAAAAATGGGATTACCCACGCCAAATGGACTCTATGCAACTGGAAACAATGGCGGGGCAATGAGAGGTGCTTGGTCGGGAGGGAAGGTAATTGTGGTTCCTGATGTGCAAGGTAATTCGTTAACTTCTCAAGCGATCGCCGATCTTCAATGTCGATTACATGGACTAAAAGCTTTGGGCGAAGAAGGTTTTAGGATGGCGAAGTTCCATGATGGAGGCAGAAATGCAGGTTGGGATTTTTGGGCAGATGCTTCGGCAATAGGAACCTTGCAGATATCAGGTCAGCGCTATTGGGTCAGTATTAATGATCAAGCAGCAAATCCTTGGGGATAAAATAGGTTTATTTACCCATTTGACGGCGTAGAGCTTCTAGCTCAGCATCGATCTCTGCACCAACACTAGGTTTAGCTGCATCCGATGGAGGTAAAGTCCCTTGAGGTGCAGGGCTACTAGAGAGTACCTTCGCCCTGAGAGCCTCGTATTCATCCTCAATCTCACTGGCAGATTGCAATTTGTCAAACTTAGATTCAAGATCATCCACAGCAAGCTCAGAACTAGCACTAGCTAATGCCTCTTGCCGCCTCACACGCACTTCCATGCGCTCAAAGGTAGCAGCAGCCGAATTGGTATTCACCTTGCTCAACATATTGTTGAGGTTTTCTTGGGTTTTTGCCTGTAAAAACTGCGCTTTGAGCATTTCTTTCTTAGTTTTTGCCTCAGAAACCTTGCTTTCGATCGCAATCAAATTTTTCTTGAGTAATTCGACCTGCACCGACTGTTGATCCAAGCCAGCTTTTAAAGTCGCCGCCAAATCAGCGTGGGTTTTCTTGCGACTAAGTGCTTCCCTAGCCAGATTTTCCTCTCCCTTTTGGATGGCTAATATCGCCCGTTTCTCCCACTCTTGGGCTTGAGTGGCACTTTCTTTATATTGCTTCTCTTGAAGGTTGAGCGCTGCGATCGATTGCGTGACAGCTTGGCGTAATCTCGCCAAGTCTTCCTCCATGTCATTAATTGTCTGTTCCAGAATTTTTTCTGGATCTTCAGCCGCCGTAACTATTGCATTTACATTGGACTTGACCACCATGCCAATGCGATTGATTAATCCCATAACCTTCTCCGTTTAAATTAACTTAGATAGCACTTATCCTGTAAAAAACGGATAGGGTGCGTGAATTCCGACTGGCTATTAAATCGTTAGCCCATTTGCTGATGAAAAGATTCTAGCTCAGAATCAAATTTTCCTTATTATGTTTCACTACAAAAATAAAAAGAGGAGCATTCTGCCCCCCTTTTTTAATATTTCGTTTAAAAGGTTAACTAACCCATTTGACGACGTAGAGCTTCTAACTCAGCATCGATCGCTGCACCAACACTGGGTTTCTTCGCGGCATCTGCTGGAGGTAAAGCATCTTGATGTGCAGGACCGCCAGTCATCATTTTTGCCTTCAGTGCCGCAAGTTCATCATCAACCCCATTGCCAGCCTCTAACTGGGCAAACTGAGATTCGAGATTGTCCATACCGAGTTCAGCACTAGCGCCAGCCCTTGCTTCAGCCATTAAGACACGCTCTTCCATGCGCTCAAAAGTTGCCGCCGCAGAGTTGGTATTGACCTTCCCTAGCATGTTATTGAGGTTTTCTTGAGCTTTAGCCGACTGCAACCGCGCCTTGAGCATTTCTTTCTTAGTTTTTGCTTCAGAAATCTTGCCTTCGATCGCAATCAAATTTTTCTTGAGCGTATCTACTTGCCCCGACTGTTGATCCAATCCAGTTTTTAAAGTTGCGGCTGCATCAGCATGGGTTTTCTTGCGACTAAGTGCTTCCCTTGCTAGGTTTTCATCACCCTTTTGGAGTGCTAGCATGGCGCGTTTTTCCCATTCTTGCGACTGAGTTGCGCTTTGGTTGTACTGCTGTTCTTGACGTTTGAGGGCTGCCATCGACTGCGCCACAGCTTGGCGCAATTGCACCAAATCTTCTTGCATATCAATGATCGACTGTTCCAGAATTTTTTCTGGATCTTCAGCCGCCGTAACCATTGCATTTACATTGGACTTGACCACCATACCAATGCGATCGAGTAATCCCATAACCTTGTCCGTTTGTGTTTTAGGGGGTAAGTTGTTTACATACTACCACGAACAACTTTTTGTCAAGAAATAAATGTCATGAAATAAACTATAAAATTAACGAAAATCCCATATTTCATAGTTGCCATTGCGAAGGGTAAGAATTTGACCTTCGATACTGCTAGGTAATACATCAATCCAGATTCTACCGTCATTCATGTCGCTAAATAATAGAGCGCCATCATTGGAAAAAGCGATCGCTAAAGGATAATGTCGATCGCCTAAATCAATTTCAGAGCGATCGAGTAACAATAAGTATTCTGGCTTTCCATAACCATCAAGATTGACTTCGGAGAGCTTCCATTGTTGCTGTAACAGTACGCTGAAATCTTCAATACTCATAGATACTTGTCCCCGACGCTGCAATTCACCGTACATAGCACGAATGATCCGCTCAATCACTCTAGGTGAAAGCATCTGCCAATCAATAGGTTTTCCCTTAGGCGGGTCGAAACTACTACCACTGGTAACTAGTGGTGGAATGATGCTTTTGTTAAGTAGTGGCAGCAGGGACGCATCACCAGAGGCAAGAATTTTTAAGCGCCCATCATCTCCGACCCAGAGCGACTGCGCTGTCATCACCGCCGATTGTGTCTTGCCATCAGCGTCATATAGCAATAATCCTAAATTGTTATTCAAAGAAAGTCCTAAAATTTTCCACAACAAAATCGAAGAGCGATCGCTAAGTTCGCTAAATGGTCCACTCCGCCATTTATCACCGTCTTTAATCATCGTAATACTAACTTCATACCAAGCTTGCCCTGCATCAAGTTTTGGTGGTGGCAAAAACCATTCAGCCCCCGCGTTTCCCTTGCCAATATAAGCAACAGTTCCCAACATTTGCTGTGGTTTAATGCTAATGGGAGCGAGATCGAGCCGTTGCAATAATTGATTAGAATCTTTAACATCGACTTTCTGTTCTCGTAGCCAATGCTCAGCGCGGCGTAATCCATCCCGATGTAATACGACTAATCCCGCCCAGAGTTTGATTTCCGTTGCGCTTGTAAATGTCAAAGCTGTCATTGCGCGTTGCCAAATGCGAGGATGGTACTTGGCTAACATTTCCACGATTCTATCGCCTTTATATGCAGGATCATTGGCGATCGCTAGAGCTTCACTCCATCTTCCATCGACAATTTTTGCTAAGGCTTTTTCACCAAGATTAAAGTTGGAATTTTCGGCTTGATTATGGGTGATTTTAGAATGGAAGTCAATGAAATCATACTGTTCTTGTAAAAATGGAGATAGTGATTTCCCTTGAGATTTTAATTGCTCCACCATCACGTTAAATTTTTCGAGCGCAGGTGACCATAAACCAACACTCGCCAATACGAGGGCATCTTGATAGATTTTCGGTTGGTTTTTTGCCTCATTGAGATTCACCTGCCGTAGTTGGATATTGCGAATGGAATTGGTAATTATTTCTTCAGGTTGAAAAACCACGAATGTCGGTTCAAATTCTTGAGTTTGATTGACTACCAATTGCATAGAACTGGAATTACTATTCAGAATATTCCGCCCCAAAACATTTCTCCATACTGGAAGCTCGTTTGCAGGGCTAGTCCAAGGTTCTAGTTCGATTAACTGCGATCGCTTATCATCTAAAAAGCAATAAATTTGACCATAGGCGATGCCATCTATATATCCTGATGTACTGAACCAAATTCCACTCAATTGATTAGGCGGATTAGGTAATAAAGATAATTTTTTAAGCGATAAGCGACGGCGATTTGGTTTCAGTCGCTCAGGAATGGGATAAGTAATATATTTTAGTAATGGCGATCGCACAAAGTACTCATCAATTCCTGCGATCGTGGTGGTACTCACTAATAAAAATTTTTCTACGCCCCGATCCCAAATCGCCTGATAGAAGCGAATTTCGCGGATATTCTGAGTTTCTATCTCTATAACTGTATAGATGATTTCCCCTGTTTTGAGATTATAACTTTCACCGAGTTTAAGTTGATTTTGCGCTAGATCTGACTGAATTTGCTTGATGCTTTTAGGAATATTCCATAAGGAATTAGAATAAAATACTGGTGCGTCCGAAGAGGCAAGCCAACCAATCGCTAGTGGATTAGCGAGGTAAATTATGACAACCACAATCAAAGATCCCAATAGCGGAATGCTCAAAACAAGTCCCAGATTTGATAAGGTCAGGCGATCGCGAGCATCGATTTCTTGATTATTCGACATCTCACGATCTACTTTCACGAGATCGCCGATAATATCGTCACCGACATGATCGCTAATACCATGATCGCTAATATCATCAAATGGTTTTGAGGATTCGGGCAAAGATTCCATGCGCGATATCGAAAATCTCATATTGTTGCCATAGCCTATCACAAAGAAAGCTTAAACCCCAAATGATAGTTACAGTGCTTCACACCGCATTCTTAGAAATTCAGGTTAGGAAATCAGATTAGAAAATCAGATTTGTTTAACTAAGCTAAATGATTCCATCTTCAGCCATTTCTTCACGAGTATAGGCGATCGCAAAATCTAAAAAAGAAGCCCGTAGCTCGATCGCTGTCACCGCAGGAAATAAACGCAATGTACTAATACCTAGATTTTTAGGATTATCAGCTAACCATCCAAAAGCTTCCTTGGTATTAGTTTTTACTACTAGAACTTCTCCTTCCACAGAGTGACTAAGAGATAATTCGGCAGCCCCTGCTGGGAGCGCTAACTCACTATAAATCTGTCCCAACATTCTCCACTGCTGCTTCCAATAAACCATCCCATGTTTGGACTGTTCAAGTGCGTATTCGGCTAGACTCGCAATATTCCGCCATGTAATATCATCGCGTTGGAGAATGTTCCGCAGTTCCTTAATTGACTGTTCACAATCCTCTTCAAATTTGACCAAGGGGATCGGACTCACTAGACGGCGGGGCGTTTTGCTCAAGGTCATCAGAGCTTCAATTACAGTTACTTCAATCTGATTAGATAGTTGTTCTTTAGCTTTTTGGGTTTGCCAAATTACACCCTGTTCAGTGGTAGCATACATCGCAGGTAGGCGATTGAGGACATAAGCTGTCACATCATCATCACTGACCTTGCGGGGCAAAACTGCTTCCATATGCACTAGTTGATTGGCGACTTCCTGCTTAACTAAATCTTCCAAAACATTAGTTAGACTATAGGAAGCAGAAAGAATGTATGAATCAAGCTCAGGATTAGGTAATTCTTTATTTGTCGCCATCCTGTCTTGAGGAGATTGACTTTGACTACCTTTACGTTGTAAATAGCCTTTGACTTCCCGCAGTCGTTGGCGATCGTTAATACTTAACCCCACATATTCTGAGTCGGGTTTACCTAAAATAATATTATCCTGAAAAGCCTGTGGAACTTGATGCCATAACAAAGATGGCTTATTAAAAAGTTTTTGCAGTTTGGCTAGAGCATGAGCGGGGGTTTCAATTTTATCCGCCGCAATTTTTGTGGATTTGCGTAAGGGATCGCGCCTGATGCCTAGGAGGGCTTGCTGAACTGCACTAACTATTTGATGTCGCAACTCATTATGAGCGCGTTTACGCTGTTGTAACCAGCCTCTGCTTGTGCTGACATAGAGTGTGGGTAATCGATTAAGCGCAAAAGCCGCTACTTCACTGATGTTAATCGCTGCGCGTGATGATTGATTTAGATGGGTTAGTTGCTCTTGCACTTCTAAGACAACGATTTCTTCAAGGGCATTTTTGATAGTAGACATAGATTTTTACTTATACAGTGTTTATATGTAAGATTTTTTGGTGTTGTTCAAATGATTTTGATACTAAATATAAATCAAACAGACAGCCTAATTGATCCATGTACATTAACCTGCATGAATCTCAAAAGAGATCTAAAATTACCTAATCTTAAGTTTTCCCAAAGTTTGAAAATTTTATACCCATGCTGATAAAGCTTTTAAATTAGAAAAATACATTTCTAAACTAAACATGAAATTTCTTGCGCCTGTCACCGCCAAAAGTATGAACTTTGCTATGGACTCGGCTACAAGCTCCATTATCACACAAGCTTCTTCACTAATTTCCATCGTTAGTTATTTAAAGATCTCCCTCAATCCCCCTTGTGAAGCTACCGTGTATACACAAGTCGCGAGAACCAAGAACTCAAGTTCTTGGCTGAAAGCTAAAGTCAGTTAAAACTGACTAATTCCTGATTTTCAACCCGTTTCAACGGGTTTTAGCTTTCAGCCCGCAATTTATTGCAGGGTATTCAGGTGGCTAGGGGTGATGATTATAGGAAATTTCGTTTAGTTACTTTCGCGGGAAATTCTTTATCACGAATTTGCACTTGCACAACTTGTCCATTTTTTGCCAGTTCAATCGGCACATAGCCAAAAGCGATCGCCTTACCTAATGTGGGTGACATCGTGCCACTGGTGACAATACCGACAGTTTCGCCCTCGTATCGAATTGGATAATCATGACGGGCGATGTTGCGACCTTCCAATTCTAGACCCACTAATTTACGAGTCAGTCCATTCTGTTTTTGCGCTTCCAAAACTGCACGTCCCATAAAATCACCCTTCTCTTTGAGATGGATAATCCAATTGATGTCCGCTTCGAGGGGGGTAATCGATTCGTTCATGTCCTGTCCGTAGAGATGCATTCCTGCTTCCAGTCGTAAGGTGTCACGACACCCCAATCCACAGGGAACGACTCCGAGATCGAGCAGCTTTTGCCAGAGTGCTTGTCCTGTTTCGATATCGGTCATGATTTCACAGCCATCTTCACCTGTATAACCTGTCCTTGCCACAAAACTCGGTACTCCCAATACTTCGGTATTGGTATGCCCAAATCGCAGTCTTGGTAATTTTGATAAATCAGAAACGATCAGTTCTTGTAAAGTGGCGATCGCGGTTTTACCCTGCACGGCAATTAGCGTTTGGGAAGCGGAATTATCGATTAGGCGATCGCCTAAGTGCTGTTGCAACCATGCTTTATCTTTATCAGTAGTGGAAGCATTGACAATGACTGACCAATTTTCGCGATCGCCATCAGGCTCATGACGATAAAAAATCACATCATCAATAATCCCCGCCTGTTCATTGAGCAGAACCGTATAAAAGGCTTGTCCAACTTTTATGCGCCCCAAATTTGATGGCACAAGTTTGTTTAAAGTTTCCACAACCCCTACGCCAGAAATGGCAAACTTGCCCATGTGCGACACATCAAACATCCCCACCTGCGATCGCACCGCATTGTGTTCAGCAACTAGTCCTTTGTACTGTACAGGCATTTCCCACCCGCCAAATTCGACGATTCTTGCCCCCGAACTAACATGAAGATCATAAAGAGGCGTGCGTTTGAGAGAGTTATTCATAATCGTGATTAAAAAAATTATTTGTTGAAATTAAAGATAAGTTGCCCGCGAAGCGGGCGACCAGCTTTAAAAAATTCCTGCATTAGGCATCAGGACAAGATCGTTGATAATTGCTTCTGAAGGCAGATTAACTAAAGTCATGATTGCTTCAGCAACTGTGGCAGGGGTGAGCATCGCGTCCCGATTAAAACTCGGTGGCACTTTATCACCAAGGGTATCCCATAGCCCTGTATTGACCGATCCTGGGCAGATCGACATGACTTTAATCCCGTGCGGTTGCTCCTCGGCTGCGATCGCTTGAGTCAAGCCCAAGAGCGCAAATTTACTGGCGCAATAAGCTGCCCAGTTGGGAAAACCTTGTTTCCCTGCGATCGAAGCCACATTAATGATAGTGCCGTTTTTTTGCGATCGCATGGTCGGCAGTACTGCCTGTAAACATTGAAATACACTGGTGAGGTTGAGGTCAAATAGCTTTTGCCATTGATCAAGGGGCATATCGATGATTTCGCCAATGTAAGCCATGCCAGCATTATTAATCAAAATATCCACGCCGCCCATATCCGTGACAATCGCAGTGATCTGCTCAGACACTGAAGCGATCACCCCCAAATCAATCGCATAGCCTTTAGCATTGCTCCCAACTGGTAATTCTGAGAGGATGCGATCGGGATGACGACTCACCAGACTTACCTGAGCGCCAGCTTCCAGAAGTCTGAGCGCCACTTCTTTACCGATGCCGCTACTTGCGCCAGTGACGATCGCTTTTTTGCCGACCAGGTTTTTTATTGATTTACTTGATTCGGTAGTTGATTCGGTATCTGACATTATAAAAATCCAGTTTTTGCTCTTTGAGTTTTAGGATGGTCTAATGGCACATAATAAGCCATCTAAACAATCCATCAATAATCTGCTGCTAATTTTCTATGTCAAAAAAAGTGGGATGGAGCTTTTGGTGGCTATGGCTGATTGCCAATATATGCGGTAGCACTATTTTACCGCTTCTTGTTTGGCAAGATCCCTACGATCTCCGATCGCGCATCTTTCTCAACGAAATATTACAAAGTGTGGGCTTGTCTTTTGCTCAGTCATTGGTTTTACGCGATCGCTTTGCCAAGGAGGGTTGGTGGTTGCCCTTAACCTTGATGGGTTGGATTTTGGGTTTAACGTTGGTTTTTTTTATACCCGCCCTATCGCTACGATCGCATCTCCCAAGTTTACCGCCGATCACTATTTTACTGATTAACTTTGTGATTATTGGTGGCATTGTCGGCATTTGCCAATGGCAATTACTCAAATCTTTTCGGGCGGCGGGTTTATGGTTATTTACCAGTCCGATCGCCTTATCACTTGGCTCCTTGGGACTATATCTAGGCTATACGTTAAAATCTGCCGTTTTGTCTAGTGCTTTGCAGGGAGGGATTTATGGTGCAATTACGGGGCTAGCGATGATTAAGGTATTGCGATCGCCCAAAATATTTCCCAAACCAAATAAGTAGAGAGCAAAGCGCTCTGTAACTTAATATGAATAAATAAGTAGCTGGTTAAAATTAAATATATGTGGGATTATTGAGATTCGCCGTGAGTATGATTAGTTGACTCACTGCTTAAATAACCTTTTATTGAGCTTTATGGGTTGCCAAAGTAGCGATCGCACCAATAACAAAAGGAGCTAAATAAATGACATCTCAATGGACTGATGACAGGCTAAATCGCTTCGCAAATAAGATTGATGACTTTATAGAGAGCAGTCGAGAGCGTGAGCAGCGCTTAGATGAACGGATGAATCATCAAGGCGATCGGATAGATAATTTAGTTGACCAGATCGGCAGACTGATAGAGGCTCTATATCTTGAAGTCCCGAACCTCAAAGCTGAAATACACAGCGTTGCTTTAGAGGCTAACGAAACTAGAGATGTGCTTCATGCCGAACTGGTAGAGCTTAAGGAAGTGGCAAAACAACAGGCGATCTCCGCGCAGACTCAAGCCGAAACCGCCAAAACTCAAGCCGAAAATATTCGGTTAATGATTGAAATGGTTAACCGAAAACAGGCTTAGCCTCAAAGCCGAGGTACTTATTGAGTAGATTCCACAAATCGTAAATCTCTTTTTAAAAATGTCATCTCGCCTGTCTCAGTCGCCACCGTTGCTCGAATTAGGCTAGTCCGCACTACCAGCAACTTTGCCATGTAATAGGCGCTATCAGGTTCTAATATCAACACGCGATCGCCAATTTGTAACGGGCGAATTGTGGGAATTGGCATAGTATTTTTGATTTTTTCTTCAGAATCGGGAGCATCAGGTTTTAATGAATTGTCCCCAGCTTTTAACTCAAATTTTTGTGAGCCTAAGCGATCGCTAATTAAATTTTCCACATATTGCTTGAGTTTTTTTTCTAAGGAAATCTCTAAATCTGCAAACCGAGCTTGATCGTCATTTTTTAAATCAAATCTCTCAAATTTATCTAAAACCTGTTGTAAACCCTGAATTACTAACTCAGACTCAGTTTTACCAGTCTCTTTGATCGTTCTCAACAACTTTGTATAGATTTCAGGCGGGATCTCAACGGTTAATACATGATTATTGCTATCAATTTCGGGGCGTTTCATTTTGAGAATTATTGGGGAGATTGTTGATAAGATTATGGTTGACTAGGAAGCAAATACTATTGCCCAGTCTAAACGCCCAAACCCAAAGGTAACTTAGGAAATTATATGTCTGTCGAAGTTGGTCAAAAAGCTCCAGATTTCACGTTGCCTAGCGATCGCGGTGACATTACGCTCAGTCGCTATGAAGGTAAAGCAAACGTTGTCCTCGCCTTTTACCCTGGGGATTTTTCGCCCCTTTGTACTAGTGAAATGCAGTGTTTTGCGGATGATTGGACAAAATTTCGCGAAACTGGTGCAGAAATCCTTGGGATTAGCACCGATCCGATTGACAAACATATTCAGTTTTCCAAGAAATTAGGCTTGCAGTTTCCCCTATTAAGCGATCGCAATCAAGAAGTCTGTAAAAAGTATGGCGTGGCGGGACTATTTGGTAGTAAACGCGCCTATTGCATCATCGATATTCACGGGATCGTGCGTTACAAACATATTGAATTTCTGCCTGTCTTCAAACGTGAAGATAGTGAGCTTTTAGTAGTATTACGCGGGCTTAAGGCTTAGAAACCATTTAAGAATTGCCTAGATCCCCCAGCCCCCCTTACGAAAGGGGGGAGAATCAATTCGATTATCTTCTTCCCCCTTTTTAAGGGGGATTGAGGGGGATCTCTTATATTTGACGCTGATTTAGGATAAATTCAGCGATCGCTAAATCTTGTTGAGTCGTAATTTTGAGATTGGTTTCTTCACCCATCACAATCTGCACAGGTAAGCCCACTTTTTCAAATAAAGCCGCATCATCGGTCACATCCCAACCCAACTCAACGGCTTTGAAGTGAGCATTTTTGATTAATTCTGCTTGAAAACCCTGCGGCGTTTGCGCCGCCCATAGATGATCGCGATTAGGCGTATCCACGATTGTCTGACCATCAACTATTTTGATCGTGTCCTTGACTGGCACGGCGGCGATAAACCCCTGCATGGTTTGCAAAGCCGCATCACAGCGATCGAATAATTCTGGTGTAGCTAAACACCTCGCGCCATCATGAATCAACACCCGATCGCCATCGGTTGGTAAAGCTTTTAGTCCATTAAATACCGAAGCCTGACGAGTCGCTCCGCCCTGAATTAAACGAATTGGCTTACTGGTATTCAGGTTGTTGAAAATCTTCTGAAATTCGGGATAGTCGTGGGGCTGTCCGATTACGCCAATCCAAGCGATCGCATCAGAGGCGATCGCCGCTTCGATTGTCCATTGCAAAATTGGCTTGCCTAACAAACTAAGTAACAATTTATTGCGATCGGCTCCCATGCGTTTACCGCTACCCGCCGCAGGGATTAATAAATGACAGGACATAGTTTAATCGGCGAGATGCCACCAACCAAAAGCAGGACCAATAAACCGAATTGTCACCCAAATTACAACCATCGCGCCAATGCCATACCAAGCTGCTTGAGTAGAAACTTCGACAAATTTAGCAGCCTTACCTTTGGTCAAAAATGGAATCCAAGAAGCCACAGGTTCAGGGTTTCCATATTTTTCACCCAATACTTCCTTTCGGCGCTTTGACTCGCCCATGATTTATACTCCAAAGCTAAATAATTCATTTAATAATACAGCGCTTTATGACCTTACCTTCTCACGCTGCACTAACTAAAGCCGAACTGCTCGATCGCTATGCCCAAGGCGATCGTAACTTCGAGCAGTCCAATTTGCATGACACCGATATGCAGGGCTTGTCACTACATGGCATTGACCTCAGCGAATCAATTTTGACCCACGTTAACTTGAGTGGCGCTGACCTGCGCGGAGCCGACCTCGGCTGGGCTGATTTGAGCCAAGCCAATCTTGAAAAAGCGGATTTGCGCGGCGCTATTTTAACTAGAGCCGATTTAAGTTATGCCAACTTAGAGGGAGCTAATTTACTTAAAGCCGATCTCAGTCTCGCTGAACTCACACATGCGAAACTTAATGGAGCAGTTATGCCAGATGGTTCTGTACATTCATAAATATCAAAAGGCGGCGCTGAGCGCCGCCTCGTGGTCTTACATGCAGATGTTATTTAAACTTTTTCTTAATAAAATCAACAAGCTGCTGAAATTGCTTTTGCTGCGAAAGAACTTGTTGTTCTAATATTTTTTGCTTTGCTTCCAACTCTTCAATCCGCTTAACTAGACCATCATCGATCTTGGCAGTGGCGATCGCATCCGTTGCTGCGCTCATTGGCATTACTGAGATCGGTGGACGCTTCTGCGCTAAGACCACAGCCCTCTTGATCGCGGTGATTAATTCTTTCTGCTCAAAGGGCTTCTCAATAAAGACTAAATATTTGTCCTCAAAGGGTTCTGAAATTTTGCTGGTAACTTCTTCCTTACGTCCAGACATCAAAACTAAAGGAATACGACTCAGTTCGGGGCTTTGTTGCAAGGTTTCATAAACTTCATAGCCACTCATGCGCGGCAATAAGAAATCTAACATGATCATCCAAGGCTTTGTCTGATGAATCATCTCTAGACCTTTGATACCATCCGCCGCCTCTAGCACCTCAAAGTTGGCAGGCGGGAGCATATCACGCACCATATTACGGATTACGCGACTATCATCAATCACTAGTATCTTGTGAGCTGCCACTGCTGATAACCCCTCAGTTGGTTTGGTGAATGGACATATTTGGGTTGACTAGCTTTTTCCTTTGGTTGTTGCAGCATTCTGTAATGACATTCTGTAATGACAGCAAGACTGAAACGATCGCAAGCTTTTCGGTAGTTTATTTGAAAGTACCAAATCAATAAAAGTTTACTAGTTATTGACAAATTTCGCTCATGATACCGCAGAGAAGTTGCTAATCAAGGATTGCAAATTATAACCACAAGTATGGGTACAAAATTTTAACCCGCCATAATCTAGCATATTCAGGCATTCTTATGTTTTTTCTGTTGTTTTTCTGTGTGATAAGTACCTTGCGCTCTCGACAAACCCAAGCGATTTTTTAAAGTGATTTTTTAAAAGGCTGGAGTAATAGCTGATGCCGATCGCTTGACTTGGTATGTATAATCTCAAATGCATAACCGCCCAACAAGAGAATTAGCGATCGCCCATGCTAAAACTGCCAACAAAAAACAGTTCATTGATCAATTCATTGGCTAGTTCAATGTCAAAAGCTACTCCAGTGAATATTCCTGATGATCGTGCCACTAATGATTACAGTCCAGATCATCAAAGGCAGGATTCTCAAAGGCAAGATCATCAAAATGGGGATGCTCCCAAAGCTAATAGTGCAAAATCGGTGGTTGTCAAGTTGGAAAATGTCCGTAAGACCTACGCTAATGGTGCGGTTGGCTTACGCGATGTAAATGTGGAGCTTTTTCAAGGGGATTTTAAATTTATTACGGGACATTCAGGATCGGGAAAATCCACGCTACTAAAGTTACTGTATGGCGAAGAACAGGCTACGGATGGGGAAGTAATAGTAAACGGGGTTAGTCTCAAAGGTTTAAAGGGTAATAAGCTGGCAATGTTGCGCCGTAAGATTGGGATTGTTTTTCAAGATTACAAACTTGTGCCGCGCCGCACGGTTTCCGAAAATGTTGCCTTTGTGCTGATGGCGCAAGGCTTTACTTATCAAGAAATTCAACGCCGAGTCCAACCTGCTCTGAAAATGGTGGGGTTAATGCATAAGGCGAATTGTTTTCCTGAGCAACTCTCTGGAGGGGAACAACAACGCACCAGTATTGCCAGAGCGATCGTGAATACGCCGCCCCTGCTGCTAGCGGATGAGCCAACGGGCAACCTCGATCCTGATAATGCCTGGCAAGTGATCAAGATTTTGAAAAAGCTAAATTCCTTTGGAGTGACGGTGCTGTTAACAACTCACGATGAGCAGTTAGTCAGGGCGGCAAATCATCCTGTTCTGCATTTACACAATGGTTATATTGTCTGACCTTCTTATGTTTGTCTACCTAAAGGCAGAAAATGTAAAGAAAGATTGCTAATTAAAAAGCAACCTGTTACATTCCTTAAAGTAACTTAACTAAATTACATCACAAGGTAAATCGATTATGTCTGACGAAAACCGTAACGTATGGAACTGGGGCTTCACTGCTGGCGCTGAAAACTGGAATGGTCGCTTAGCGATGATCGGATTCGTCTCAGCTATTGCGATCGAGTTAATTAGCGGTCAAGGCGTACTTCACTTCTGGGGCATCCTGTAATTTTTCTCTAAATAAAAAAAGAGGGCTGTGCCTAGCGCAGTCCTCTTTTTTTTGGTGTTTTTTTGATGGTTACTTATGCATCAACAGTTTCAACTACGTCCGCTACAGTTTCAGCTATCGGCTCTTCAGCACTAGGGATTGCTTGAGCATCTTCTGCAATAGCTTCAGGTTCAAGCTTGATGGTCATATAACGAATGACATCATCAGCTAGACGCATCGATTTTTCTAGACTTTCAATGGTCTTAGGAACCGCCAAATAATTTACTTGAATGTAAATGCCTTCGCGATGCCCCTTAATGTCATAGGCTAATCTACGTCTGCCACGATGTTGAATCGTGATCTCTTCGGATTCTTGTTGGACTAAAAATTCTTGATACTTGGCGATCGCCGCTTCAGCTTCCTGATCAGGAAGGTCAGGGCGCAAAATATACATGGTTTCGTATAAACGCTTGACAGTCATTGATTTATTTCCTTACGGGCAGTTATTTGGCTTCTAGTAATTTTGATAGCGATGTATTCAATCCTAGAAGCAAGGATCTCTCATTATATCCTGTTAAGCCAAATAAA
The DNA here is from genome assembly GCA_044355035.1 of Pseudanabaena sp. GTDB lineage: Bacteria > Cyanobacteriota > Cyanobacteriia > Pseudanabaenales > Pseudanabaenaceae > Pseudanabaena. Next base: position 33,458 of record JBIKYX010000013.1, read on the forward strand.
ATAAATTATTACAACAAAATTCGACTAATCGGGTAAAAATTAGTTTTGCAATAAAATCTGATTTTAGATGCGTTTTAGCATAGGTTTAATTTTTGATTTTATATACTAATAGTATAATTAAACGATAAGCTAAGCCAAAAGTCTTGTATCCTAAGTTAGGAAAAAATCTGAAGTGAAAAATATGGCAATAAATCCCAATCCCATAGCTAACGTTTTGATTGTAGAGGACGAACTGGTTACAGCGAACGCTCTCTCCGATGTGTTGTCAGATTTGGGGTATAGGGTGATGGCTATAGTTGATAGTAGTGATAGCGCGATCGCTTCAATCACTCGTCAACATCCAGATATTATTTTGATGGATATTAAGTTAAGAGGTGCAGATAGTGGAATTACGGCGGTCAAGGAGATCCATAAAATCGCGTCAATTCCTGTCATCTATCTCACTGCTTTTAGCGATACCGATACTTTAGAACAGGCGATCGCCACTTCTCCCTATGGATATCTGACTAAACCACTTCGTTATGCTGAAGTTAACATGGCAATTATCCTCGCCTTAAAAAAGTTTAACGAAGAAAAAATATTACAAGAAGCATTTGATAAAGAAAAAGAACTACATCTTTTAAAATCTCGATTATTGGCGATCGCATCCCATGAGTTTTCTACACCAATGTCGGTGATTAGACTATTGATTTGGAAATTACAAAATTTTGAAGGAACTCTTAGTAAGGAAGGGCGAGACAAAAATCTCTCCTCAATTCAATCAGCGATTAAAGATATTACTTGGCTACTGGAAGAGGTGAAATTTATTTCCGCTTCGGAGTCTGGGAAATTTCCTTTCCATCCCGAAATCATTGATGCGATCGCCTATTGTCAACAATTAGTGGAAACCTTTCAGTCCGAAGATAATACTTGTAAATGTAAAATTCAATTTCACAGTCAGAGTAATAGTCAAATTAGCGGTCAAATTAATGAACAGAAATCATGCCAGAAACTAACACTTGATAAGAAATTACTATGGCACATATTTATGAATCTGGTGTCTAATGCAGTTAAATATTCCTATGAGGGTGGAACTGTCGATGTTGATTTAACCTGTGATGCTGACCAGTTAGTTTTAAGTATTCGTGATCACGGTATTGGCATCCCTAACGATTATTTAACTAATCTATTTTTACCCTTTTTAAGAGCAGAGAATGTGGGTAGCGTGAAGGGGTTGGGAATGGGTTTATATATAGCCAAACAAGCAGTAGATGCTCATCATGGCAAAATCTTAGTGGAAAGCGAAGTCAATATTGGCACAAAGTTTACTGTCGTTTTGCCTTCGTGGGTTCATTAATTGCTTCGCGATCGTAAAAAAAGATGATTCGCCTGCTTTGCGGAGGAATCATCTTTTTGCGATTTTAATTTATTGAGGAAACCAAAACTGTTGCGGAAATTGGAACTACGCCAGCTTCGTCACTCTTGAGCGCGATCGCGGCGGCGTGGGATAAATCCAAGTTGCGATCGCCAAAGTATGGTCCGCGATCGTTGATTCTGACCACCACCGACTTACCGTTTTGCAAGTTGGTAACTTTGAGATAGGTGTTAAAAGGTAAGCTCGGATGCGCTGCCGTAAAGTCCTGCTGCTCAAATATTTCACCAGAAGCGGTTTGTCTACCTTGAAAATAGGGGCCATACCAAGAGGCAAGCCCATCAATGCGCTCGCCAGTTGCCGCCAATTGATGCATTTGTTTTTGGGCTTCGACTAAGGTTAGAGGTTCTACTCCCGCCGCAACCCGCAGATTATTAATCCATTGAGTCAATTTCAGGGAAGGATTGACATGATCAGCTTTAGGGATGGCAAATAAAATTTCATCTTTATCTTTGCCGACATATTTACCGACATAGCGATCGCCCTCTTCAATGGGCTGAAGGTACTTTGGCTCAAAATCTGGAGCGTTCATAATTGCCGAAAGTTTGGTGGCAGCGATCGCCGCATTTGCTAAATCTTTGACCACGAATGTTGGCTGTTGATTAACTAAAATTAGCCATTCTGTAGTTGAGTAAACCTGCAAAGAAATCGCATATCGATTATGCAAAATAAACGATGAATTTTTATCACTAAAAGCTGCTTCTTGATAACTATATTTAGCAGACAAATTAGTGTTTTTATCAAGATTTAATGTGGGAAATATCGGCAGAGAAGTCCCAGAGAGTATTGAACTCAGGGATATTGTCCATAGTGCAGCTAGAGTAACCATAAGCGTTTAGATGTTAAGCAACAGGATTGTTTGTTAAGGATTGTTTGTTAAGGGTTAAGACAAAAAATGAAATTATTTATAGATAGTAAATAGCAATAATCTAGAGAAATATTGAATATTTTTAGCCTTAAATATATCTTAAATTGATCTGAATTTGAGGCTGCAAAGTGTTTTTTTATACCAACCAGATTTAAACCTACGTTATTAGTGGGGATCGCAAATCTCTCTTGAGAAATAGATAATTGAAAATAAGTCTGATTTACTTAAAAACTTTAGTTAAAATTTGTTGCTTAATATTTTCTTGATCGGATTTTGTGAGCTATCTATACTCACTTAATGCCTCACATACCTAAACTAAGAACTCAAGCAATTTTGCGGATGCTCACCTGATTGAAAGTCGCTAGAGTGTTGCCATGTCTCGGATAATTCCTCTATAGCGTGGATTGCTAACTAATAACTGGCAATGCCCGCTATTTTTGTTTTTCATAAAAAAATAAGAGAAAATAGCGTCGCTACTTTCTCTCAGGCACTTAGGGGGGATATTGTTAGGAGACATCAAAGATGGACAGAACCATCGGGCAGAATTGTGCCTGTTAAGTTAACACTAGTGAGCTTAACCATAATCTTTTCTCCAAATCCAATTTTTGCGCCGCGCATATCTGCCCCACTTAAATTAGCGCCACTGAGATCGGCTCCGATTAAGTTGGCTTCACGCAGATCAGCTTTGTGTAAATTAGCTTGAAACAGATTGGCGCGGAATAGGTTTGCACCGCGCAGATTGGCTTCTTGGAGATTGACTCGATGCAAAAAAGCGTCGCTGAGATCGGCGTTGCTGAGATTGGCGTTGCTGAGATTGCGACCTTCCAAGTATTTTTCGCGTAGATTTGCACCGCTTAAATCGGCTCCAATCAAATCGCCTTTGGTTGTGGGTGATTTTGGAGTTGCGGGTTGTTGATAATAGTTTTGGTAATTTTGGGATTGGTAATTGGGCGGTTGGTGATTGGTGGTAGCTCGATCGCTGTCATTTTCTTTATAGGATTGGCGATCGCTGTCTTGCTGACGTGGTTGACGCGGCTGACGTGATTGATATTGGTTTTGATATTGATAAGACTGGCGAGGAGTGGGTTTAGGGTTAGTCTGTTTGGTTTGATCGGCAAACTCTTTTTGTTCTACGGCTTTTCGTAAACTATCTCTGGCGTGATTAATTTCTTTCAGCTTTTCTTGAGCGTGAAGCTGCTGCTGGACATTTTCTCTAGGAATGCGATCGGGATGCCACAACAAAGCCAAAGCTTTGTAAGCTTTGTTGATATCTTCTAAGGTGGCGCTAGACGACAACCCTAACAGTTTGTAGCAATGCTTAATGTCCATTTTCTTCGATATAGGCGCGATCGCCCCCTGACTGCTGGGCTTGCAATAGGGCTTGCTCCGATAGTGCCACTAATTCAGCAAAGCTAATATCCGATGATTCACTTTCCATTTGCTGATTATCCAACGCTTTAACCACGCCTCCGATGCTAACGGTCAAGGGAAATAACAATCCCGATGATACGGCGATCGGGTGACTCCGAATACTGCATAGAAAATCATTGGCAAGTTGGGCAGCACTTTCGGGATCGAGATGGGGAGTCACACAAACAAACTCATCTAAACCATGACGATAGATCAAGCTTTTAGCAGCACTGGCATGGCTTAATCTTCCTGCGATCGCCTTAATTGCTTCATTGCCAATCCTGACACCATAGGACTGAGTTATATGTTTGAAGCGATCGATATCAATTATCAAGACACTTAAGAAGCCATAGTCTTTGTAATTACCTTGACCTTGGAATTGTCGCATCAATTTCGGAATTACCTGCTCAAATGCGGACTCACTCAAAACTTTGGTTAAAGGATCGGATAGGGTAAGCACCTCAAGTAAGTCACCATTAGCCAATAATCTTTGATTACTCCATACCAAAGATTGCACCAAAGCACTAACGCGAATCCCTGTGCGTAATCTTGTTTTTAGCTCAGAAGGATCGATCGGATTGACCAGAAATTCATCGGCTCCCGTGTCTAACCCAATTTGACGCTGAATAGCATTAACGGCTTCAACGAGCAGAATGAAATAGGTATCCATTAGCTCTGGATGGGCTAGATTGGATTTAACTCGATGGCATAGCGCTAATCCTGAAATGTCATCGATCGCCCAATCAGCCACAATAATCGCAGGCTTTTTTTGGAGAATTATTTCCCAAGCTTTTTCACCACTAGTTTCAACGATGCAATTGTACTTTTCGGCTGTCAGGATATCAGCGATCGCCGTTGTAAGTTGGATATCACTACTAACAAACAGAATTAGCGAGTTATGACGGTAATATTTCAGTCTACGAAAATCCAAAGTATTTGCCTCGCCATCGCTAATTTAGTTGCAAAAATTTAATTGCAGAGCTTTGCCCAATTTTGCACAATTAGGCACAGTTATTTTTTACCCCATCCAAAAATGCCACCTTTCTTTTCGGGAGCTTTTTCAGGTGTTTTTGTTGAAGTCGCAACATTTACTTGACTCAAATATTTCAGCGCTGTTGGCTCTTTAGGATCAAGTTTCAGAGCTTTTTGGAAGCTAGATTTAGCGATCGTATTAGCATTTTGATTCATCTGCACCAAGCCTTTCAGCCCAAAGACCTTAGCATTATTCGGATCAAGTTTTTCAGCAACAAGCAATTCCTTAAGCGCCTCCGTCCATTGTTTTTTACCAATAAACAATTCCGCCATATTCAGATTTCTGAGCGCTGGAGATTGGACAACCTTTGGTGCAGAATTCACTTCTTGATTAGCATTAGTTAGAGCAGGGTCGTTTATGCTAGAACCAAAGTTAAGAGTTTGCTGGGTAAACAAATAAACGAGGTTCAACTCACTGAGGACTGCGGAATATTCCAAAATCGAATCTAGAGTCTCATACTGTTTGGGCGCAATCTGCTCTACATATTGCTTATAGGTAATTTCGTGGGGAGTGCGATAAAGCTTTTGAGCAAGTTCGTTACTAAGTTTAGGCACTTCTTGCTTTTCTTTTTTGTTTTTAGCAAACATTCGCAAAGTTGCTAGATATTCCCCACGCTCGCGATCGCTATTGAGGAGTTGATAAGCGGGGCTGACCATCTTGGCAAAATATTGGGTCGCCATCTCTTTCTCTTCAAGGGTTTTACCGAAGATATCAGGATGTAAAATTTTAGCGAGTTTAATAAATTTTTTGCGGATTTGTTCGGGGCTAGTGGTCAATGGTAAACCGAGTACGGCGTAATGATCGCTGATACCGTAGCTAGCAATTCCTTGGTCGATTTTGAATTTGATTTTAAGGTTTTCTGGCTTTCCCATAGGTTCCACCTCTTGAGTATCTGTTCGAGTTTACCGTTTTGACGCATATCTGCTAAAGCCTGATCCACGGCTTTCTTGAGAGACAAATCATCTTTGTTGAGCATTGCCACCAACCGAATTGGGATCAAAGGCTCACCGACAATTATAAAATTGGGGTTATTTCGCATTTGCCATACGGCTATGGGTTCATCAAGAATCATCGCATCAAGCTGGCGATCGCGTAGTTGGATCACCATCCTATCAAGATCCCTTGATGAAAATAGTCTAATCGCATTGCCTCTATTCTTATTATAGGTTTCAGCGATCGCTGCGCCTCCGCTATTTGCCACAACTCCTACCCGTTTGCCGATCATATCCCGCAAAGATTTAATTTGTGTGCCATCAGATCGGATCAGTAAGCGTTGGGAACTCCGATAATAGGCGGTGCTTTCAATAAATTTTCCCTTAGTATCACCTGTTTCCAGCGCCCCTTCTTCCCTTGCACTGAGCAGTATATCAACTTGTCTGGAAGCGAGATTTTCTGGTTGAGTAGTCCAAGGAATATTGATCGGACGTGGCTCAATATTTAATCTGGTGGCAATTTCTTGGATTATTTCCATTTCAAACCCGTCGTAAAATTCGGTTTTGCCATTCCAGAACATATATGGCCCGCCGAGCGAGGCATCCATCCCCACTCGCAAATGTCCACGCCTCGTTACGATCGCTAGACTGCTATCTTCAGCAAATACAGGGTCAATTACTGGAGAAAATACTGGGGCGATCGCGCTAACGCCCAAACTTAAACCGACGCTCAAGCTTGTATAGATTGCTAAACGGGTGAATTTGTGAGCAAACTTAAACATTAATTTTAAACATTGATTAAAAGATTGATTATTTGATCAAGCGACCATTTAAGCGACTATTTAAAACAGGGGCATTAGTATTTATTGCTTGTTCTACAACATTAGCAGCATAATTCACCCCACCAACTTCTCGAATAGCATTGGATAGTTTAACCGCATTATTTCGATAAGTAGGATCTTCAAATACCCGCTTAATGGCAGTCTTTAATTTAACAACATCCAGCTTTGCAAGAGGGACAACTTCAGCAGCACCAGCTTTAGCTAGTCTTGCCGCCATGCCTGGTTGATCGGTGGTAATCGGAATAGCAACCATAGGAACGCCGCTACTTAAACAACTTAATGCTGTGCTACCTGCATGAGTAATAACTAGATGAGCGCGGTTGATGAGTTGTTGATGCGGTGGAAAAGGAACTACAAGTGGATTTCCTAAAAAATTAGTTTTCGATGGATTGGCTTGGGGATTTCCTAACGAAATGACTAACTGTGCATCAATGTCTAAACAAGCTTCGGCAATGCAACGAAAAACTTCCCAATTATGGCTTTGTAATGTACCTAAATTTGCATATATTAAGGGCTTGCCATTTAGTTTTTCAAAAGGGAAAGACTGACTTTCTAGAGATACAGGCTCTATATCCGATGGGTTTTTAAGTGGACCGACATAATGAAACCAAGGTACGATTTGTTGGCGCGGAAAATCTAGTTCTTGAGGTAATTGAGCTATTTGGGCAATTTGCGAATAGGAGGCATCTCGGTTGAGGTGATGTGGTAACTGCCATGTCTCCCTTTGCTGCACCAAAGTAGTCCAAAGTTCTCTGCTCAGGTAGTCGATCAGTCCGTTGCCTAGACGATTTCGCAGTCTAGCCCCCCATGTACTTTTATATTCCCAGTGAGTGAAATAAGGGGGCATATCAGCCTCTCTATTCATGGGTAATGCATTACAAACCGTGATAAAAGGCAATTTTAGGTAATTGGCTATGGTTCCTCCTGCCCTAGTTAATTGATCGACAAGAAGTAAGTCTATTCCACAATCACGAATAGCGGTGGGAGCATCACGGAACAACATCCTAGCTTCTTTTTCAAAAAATTTAATAGCGAATTTCACGCCTTTCAATCCAGTTAGTTTGCCTAATTCAGCATACATAGTCTCAATGCTGCCAATAGGAAAATCACTAGCTCCAATCTCATAAAATTCCAAGTTAGACTGTGAAATTTTTTTTGCTACATCTGGCACACCAAATAATGTGACTTTATGACCGCGCCGCAACAGTTCATCACCTAAATTACACATAGGATTTAAATGACCGATCGCCCCAGGACAAAGAATACCAATATGAGCCATATTGTTAGTAGTTATAGAGAGTAGCTTTTCAAAGTAAACTTTGAAATTATATTACTCTATCGCTGAGGCGAAGCAACTGGTTTTGCGTATTTGGGTTTTGCGTATTTGGATTATTGAGTTTTGATTATTGACTAGTTTCGCTGATCGATAGTCGGTAAGTAGTGCGATCGCCATTTTCGATCCCAACCCAGATTTCATATTGTCCTGATACCCATGCGCCCGAAAGTTCAGGATTTTTGCCACTACGACAATAGATGCCATCGGGACCTTTAACCAACAGTGATAATTCGCGATCGCCAGCTACCTTTACACTCAACTGCCCAAAATCTTTTTCGAGCTTCAGCCTATGGTTGGGTGTTTGATCGGCTAAGCCTTGGCATTGTCCATTAACTTTACTGGTAGCGATGGACTGTAACGGTTGGTCGCCACCAGTTTTACCAGAATAAACTTGCGGATCAGGCGTAAATTTGGGCGAGATCGATCTCAAAACTTCTTGGCTCATGGTTGGAGAAACGAATACTAACGCCAACAGCAAGGTTGGCGAGAGCGTCAATCCCAAAAAAGCGATCGGTAATTTTAATAATTTCATTACTGGGGTCTTTCACTCAAATACAAAGTGTATGCAAAAGATTGATTAGAGTTTTTTGAACCCACCCAAACTTGGTAATTACCTTCAGGTAAGCGACTGTCGGTTAAGCTCAAACTCACTTTTGGTAAACGCCCATTTGACTCATCATCAGCACAAATGGTAATTCCCCCCGGTCCTTTAATCAACATCGTTGGGTCATCATTAATGTTTGTAGAGTGAACCAAAAAATGTAATATCGGCATAGGCTCGGTCAAAATAACCGTGTGATTTGACTGCGTGTTGGCAAATCCACGGCAATTGTCGCCAATTTTAGCAATACTTGCAAGACTAGTCTGACCACCACCTTCACCAGTCAACTTTCTAGGATCATTAGGAAAATTGCTTCTCAAGGAAACCGCATTTTGAGCCAAGCTAGGCGATGAGATCGCCAATAACAGCACAATATTGGCTAAGGCAACCCACCGTAATTTTAGATTAAATTTAAATTTCTGATTTTTACAGATGTCCATCTCAGACTCCATTGACGATTAGATGTACTATTCGACACCTCTTATCAGGCATTAACGACTGGATTAATTTTGTTTTTGTTCCTCATATCACATCAACTCGCATCAACCAAATGAATCACAGCAATGAATATGCTATAGCCAGCCAAGACGCGATATAAAACCCAAGATAGAGAAGCGCTGCCAATCTTGTTTTTTGTTTTTGCCCTACTCCCTTCCCAGTGAATAATTAGCAATCCGTTGAGACTATGTAACGAAATATTAAGATATTGCCGTCATAATGGTATAGAGTCTTGACAGTTTCAGGCTATGGCTGTAGTTTTAGTTTCATACCTAGGTATTCATCGTTCTTAACTATTTATGCAAGACAAGCAAAAGGTAACGTTCTATCTTCCTGAACGGCTACATCAGCAGCTTAAGATCCGCTCAGCAATTGATGGTGACTCCATGTCGGATTTAGCCGAAAAAGCGATTAGCTTTTATTTAGCTCATGCCGACATAGTTGAATCATCAGGTATCGGACATACTCATCAAACCTACAACTGTCCAAGCTGTTCCCAAACAGTTGTGATCCGTGATGGTGAGTTACTAGCCGTAGGCGGCAGCCGTACTCAAATTTCACCTGTAACTGTTGGAGTAAAATCTGACAGTCCAGATGAAGAACTAGTTTCAGTGGGCTAACTTTCCAATCGATTCCTTTGAGATATTTTCCCCAGTAGATAAGGTGAGGACGGAGGCATAAACCTCTGTATTAAGTACATGCAAGAACAACTTAGCATTTTAATTCAAGCCCAATATCCCTTGATCTACCTCAATACCCCAGAGGAAGAGAGAGCAGAACGAGCGATCGCCTCCATCGCCGAATTAAACCCTGTACGCCGTCTATTTGTATGGACTTCAACTAGAGGGATTGTGGAGCAGGGGCAAACAGGTCAGGTATCTGGTTCAGCCCAACACAATACCGAGTCGATTCAAGCAGCCCTACAATGGGTAATTCGTGCCGATCAAAAAGATCCTGCGATTTATATATTTAAGGATGCACACCCTTTCTTTGATCATCCAGTAGCGGTGCGCTGTTTACGCGATGCGGTTGCTAACTTTAAAGGCACTCAGAAAACGATCATTTTGATGTCACCTGTTCAAGTTATTCCTATTGAACTTGAAAAAGAAATAGTTGTCCTTGATTTTCCTTTGCCAGATATTCAAGCGATCGAAGAAGTTCTTGACCAACAACTCGCAAAAGTTATCACTAGAAAGGTATCTGCGGAAACTCGCGAAAAGCTTGTTAGAGCCACATTAGGATTAACTCAAGACGAAGCTGAAAAGGTCTATCGCAAAGCCCAAGTTACTAGTGGGAAGCTGACCGAAGAAGAAGTCGAGATTGTTCTATCCGAAAAGCAGCAACTAATTCGTCGCAATGGCATCCTCGAATATATGGAGGATGAAGAGAACATTGATGATGTGGGGGGACTCGAAGAACTAAAGCATTGGCTACAACAGCGATCGAATGCCTTTAGTCAGAGAGCGCGAAATTATGGGTTGCCTCAACCAAAAGGAATGCTAATCCTCGGTGTCCCTGGTTGCGGAAAGTCCTTAATAGCTAAGACAACTGCTCGACTGTGGTCATTGCCACTGATTCGTCTCGATATGGGGCGCGTCTATGATGGCTCAACGGTTGGCAAATCAGAAGCAAATTTGCGAAATGCCCTCAAGGTGGCTGAATCGATTTCACCGATGATTTTATTTATCGATGAACTTGACAAAGCTTTCGCAGGTGGGGCGGGATCGGCTGATTCTGATGGTGGCACATCATCGCGGATTTTCGGCACATTCCTCACATGGATGCAGGAGAAAAAATCACCCGTATTCGTGATGGCTACGGCGAACCGCATCGAGAAGTTACCAGGGGAATTTCTACGCAAGGGGCGTTTTGATGAGATTTTCTTTGTGGATTTACCTAACGGTGAAGAACGTAGAGATATCTTTAAAATTCATCTGTGCAAACGTCGTCCAGATGTCACCAAGTTAGAAAGATTCGATTTTGAACAACTATCGAAAGTAAGCGATGGTTTTTCGGGGGCGGAAATCGAGCAGGCGGTAATTGCCGCCATGTATGAAGCTTTTGCCCAAGATCGGGAGTTTACACAGCTAGATATCATTTCGGCTGTGAAATCAACTACTCCCCTCTCACGCACGATGACTGAGCAGGTTGCTGCTTTGCGTGACTGGGCAAGGATGCGGGCTAGACCCGCCGCAACTTCCGTCGCTGAATATCAGCGTATGGAGTTTTAAAAAGCTTATTCTGCTGTTTTTGCAAGCAGCAGAGGTAAGGCTAGATTCTAAAGATATCTTATTAAAAGATCTTTAGGCTAGCAGCTAACATAGGAGTAAGAACCACCAATACTCTTATGTCTCACGTCCGAGTTAACAATTGAGTCCAAGACTTGCGTTCATAATCACGTCCACAATCACGTTCACAATTATTTACAGGAGCTAAGCTATTATGTCTCATTTCAGCACTCTTCGCACAAAAATTACTGATGCCGAAGTCCTTAAGTCGTCTTTGCGCGATCTAGGTATTAGTGTCAACACTGAAGCTGATGTTCGCGGCTATAACAGCCAACGCATCCGCGCTGACATTGTGGCTACTCTTGAAGGTGACTACGATCTAGGCTGGTCTCGTAATGCTGATGGTTCGTTCGATCTGATTGCCGATCTTTGGGGTGTTGCCAAAAAGCACAATCAGACTGAATTGATCAACTCGATCAACCAAAAGTATGCAGTGAACAAGGCTCTGACTGAAGTGAAGCGTCCTGGTCTCAGCAACGCCAATGTCAAGCTTGTCTTGCAGTAAGGTGCTTAGTCTTGCGAGTTAACTATGCAAATTAACAGGCTAGTCATCGTTGGCTAGCCTGTTTTTTATTGAGATTATTTTTTAATACTCGATTGTCATGCTTTCATAAGTTGCGCCACGAGTTGTTTGAATGCGCTCGGTGGGCTTAGCTTTGATTTTTTGGATAAACTGAGTTTCAGTCATTTCCGCGATCGCCCCACTATTCTCGACCTCACTATCTAGTTGGGCGAGGTTGCGATCCAGTTCAGCTAGGCGATCAATTATTTGTTGTTGGCGATCGCAGACTCTCACCAACTCTTCTTGCAAGCGCTCTTTCTCGTTAGCAAGTTGATGCATTTGAATATACAGTGCCGAAGGGGTTTTACGCAGTGGCATAGAGCGCAACTTAGGCTGAATCGGTCTACGCGATGCACGAGAAATAGTCATAGGAGTTACCACTGCTAAACAATTTTTTTTGAGAAAGGCGGCGTTTGGAGCCAGCAAGTCTAAAGTTATCTTTGGCTTATTTCGTTGAGTTTGGCTCAAAGAATACTTTATATAAAATAAATCCGACTAGCGCCATAATGCCGATGGAGATCGCGGCTGTTACTAGTTTAAATACAAAATTCAGAAGTGTAAAGGCAACTAACCCAATCACCACGATCGCCGCCACCTTGGTTGCCCCCGTCAGGCTATTTACCCAATCAATGAGGCTGCCTAAACTAGTTTTTGCGGCATCTACACCTTGGCTCACAGCTACAAACTCAGGTTCAGCACGTTTGTCTGGATTGTGGGTTTGGCTAGGCTGTTGACTGTTAGCCTGCTTATTACCCATGACCTCGCGCTCTAGCTCACGAAAGCGTTCTTCTAAGTTATCAGTTTGACTCATAGCAGCAAAGAATAAAAAATCTATGGCTTATTCTACTCCAAAGACTGAAAGCAAATGGGTTTGATTTGGATGTAAATACACTACTTTATTTACGAATTTATTGATATTCAGTTATATTTTGATATCATTTACTAAGATAACAATATCTAAATCAAATGTATAACTAATGTATAACTGAGATTTTATGGTTAGCACATTTAAGCAAGAACTTTCCACTAAAGCAGAAGATCAAATTGCAGAAAAAAGACAGAAGATCAACTATGACACTATAGAGTTCACCATAGAGACTCTAGTCAAACATCTAGAAGAAGACAAAATTTATTTGCCAGATTATCGTAGAGGCTTAATTTGGGAGCTTAATCGTCAATCAAAATTTATTGAGTCCATTTTCCTAGGTTTACCTATACCTCCACTTTTCGCAGCTCAAATTCTAGAATCATATAGCTTAGAAATTATCGATGGTTCGCAAAGAGTTATTACTCTGTCAGCATTTATTACAAATAAGTTAGAACTAACCAACCTAACAACTTTAGATTCTTTAAATGGGTTTAAATTTAACAATTTTTCACCTTATCGCCAAAGAAAATTTAAAAATACAGCTATTAGAATAATTATCCTTTCTGATACGGATGAACAGGTAAAAAATGATATATTTGCTCGTATCAATAATTATTGAAACTGTTTATGAAAGAGTTTATAAGAGACTTTTATAAGCGGGTATCTGAAATTGATAAATACTTTGGTTTAGTCGATAGACTCGAACAGATTTCCATTGTTGCCCAAGAATCAACTATACTTAATTCAGATGACTACATTATTGATGGAGATATTCAGAAAATCCTGAAATCCCAATGTTATCTACTGTTATATAATTTAATTGAATCTTCAATTAGAAATGGGATAATTGCAATCCATGATGCTATTTTGCTCGACCAGCTAACCTATAGAGATTTGAGTCCAAAAATCAAAAATTTGTGGTTGGTAAGCGATCGCAGTAAAAGTTTTATCAGTCCCAACATTAAGAAGGAAACTGTTGCAAGAAATCTTCAGGAAATAATTGAAACAATCCTTGAAGATCAAATAGTGTCTCTAGATGAAAGTAATATTCCAATATCTGGAAATCTTGACTCGAAAACCATCAATGACTTGATAAACATGTATGGTTTTACTGGAAATTTAGGAATTACATCGCAAGAGATAGATAAAATCCTTAATTTTGTGGTTAAGATTCGATGTGACCTTGCTCATGGAAATGTATCATTTTGTGACGCATCAACTGAGATTATTTGGAATATGTCAACTAATGATCCTGATAGTAGTGATAGAGTTTACAGGTATTTAGTTGATGATAAAGAGAAGATCGTCCAATATTTAACACATCTCCTACAAAATATTGATGATTATATTGAGAACAAAAAGTACAAGATATAGCTAAATTCTCAGTAATTTATCAATAATTTAATGGCTGTGGATCAAATTTTAACGACAAGTTTTAGGAGGAATAGCAGTGAAGATTGGCGTACCGAAGGAAATAAAAGATCGTGAGTTTCGAGTGGGGCTGACACCTGCGGCTGTGTTGACATTGACCATGCGATCGCACCAAGTTTTTGTGGAGACAAATGCTGGGATTGGTTCGGGGTTTAGCGATGAGGAGTATATCCAAGCGGGAGCCAAAATCGTCGCAACTGCACCAGAAGTCTATGAACAGGAAATGGTGGTCAAGGTCAAAGAGCCTCTGCCTAGTGAATATGCGCTGTTACATTCGGAATTGATTTTATTTACCTATTTACATCTTGCTGCCGATCGCCAATTAACCGAGGCGCTCATTAAATCGGGTGCGACTTGTATCGCTTATGAAACCGTCCAAACTGATAATGGTCAATTACCATTGCTTGTGCCGATGAGTATCATTGCAGGGCGCTTGTCAGTTCAATTTGGGGCGCATTATTTAACCAAACAACAGGGCGGTAGTGGCGTATTGCTTGGCGGCATTCCAGGAGTGCGATCGGGGCATGTGGTCGTGCTTGGTGGTGGTGTAGTTGGCACTGAGGCGGCAAGAATGGCGATCGGTTTGGGGGCAAGGGTGACAATTTTAGATGTTAATTTGAATCGCCTTGGTGAATTAGAGTCCCTATTTGGTTCGCGCGTGCAATTGCTGTACAGCACGGCTAGTAATATTTCCGAATCGGTGATTGCCGCCGATCTGGTTATTGGCGCAGTATTAATCACTGGTAAACGCGCACCGACCTTAGTCAAACGGGAATTGGTTCGCCAAATGCGATCGCATTCCGTAATTATTGATGTCGCAGTGGATCAAGGTGGTTGCATTGAAACTATGCGCCCCACTTCCCACAGCACACCGATTTATGAAGAGGAAGGCATACTGCATTATGGTGTCCCCAATATGCCAGGGGCTGTGCCTTGGACTGCGACCCAAGCTTTGGTAAATGCCACACTGCCGTATACTTGCGCCTTAGCTGATTTTGGTTTGGAGGTAGTTAAACGAGATCGCGCTTTAGCCAAAGGTGTAAATATCCAAAATGGTCAGATTGTCTATCCTGCTGTTGCTGAAGCATTTCCTGATTTACCAAGATCCTTTTGAAGAACGACATAAAATTCATTTTTCGAGATCCTGTTAAAAAACTTTATGGGTTTGGGTAACATCATGCTTGTTGCCAACAAGTGCAACTAAGTTATGCAAATAACGAAAATAGTTGCTAGAGACTGAGACCAAGTTAGGGTCTAAGATGAGGATAAATCATGAAAGCAGTGCGATTAAATCTTGAAGACAGACAAGCTTGGAAGAAACTACAGCATGTTCTGACTAGTCTTGCTTCCGATTATATGGATCTAGTAGCGGCTGAGCAAACGGAATTTAAGTTTGAGCAGCAAGTTCTATCCATTGCTTTTACGCTGATTTCTACTAACTCCGATCGCGATCGGCTCAATGAGTTTACGCAAAATATTGATCGCTACTTCAATCGTATCCAACTAGTGGGGGTACGCCGCATTGAATGGGAATTTTATGCGATTGGGGAGGCCGTACCCGTTCTCACTCAGGGACGCGATATTCCCTTTGTGGCGGCTCCTGCACCATTACCTCAAACTGCTCTAGTCAAAAGTAATAACAAGCGATCGCTTGTCCGTAATGCTCAAGATAGTTCTTTAGCAAGGGGCAGATTTAAAGCTGGTAATTTAGTACGCCGCGTGCGTGGATGGTTACTTGATCCCAAGACGATCGCCGCCGCGCAGAAGACTAGTCGGATTACAATTCGCGATCCTAGAGGTGCTTTAGAAATAGTTCGCACTACAGCGATCGCCAAGTTTAACGACACGATCCAATGGGTTGACACTTTTCCTTGGGAAACTTGGACAAAAGAGAAAGCCCAACAGATCAAACGCCGTCACCAGCGCAATCTAGTCCGCGCCGTAATCGAAGACGTGCTAGTTTTTGGTGTGCTGCTAATGTGTTTATGGTGGCTAACGGAAGTTTTGTCAGGTCCGACAATTAATCTTGCCCTGATGCCTGCACGTCACTTCGACAACAACATTACCAATGTCCAGTATCGTTGTGGCAATCCTGCAATTTCGCTCAAAAATTATGTTTGTCTCGGTCGAGGAATGCGCTACGACCAAGTAGCCAGTATTTTGGGTAGCGAGGGAAAACCAATGGGTATTGATCATACCTATGGCGATCGCGCTGTAGTGATTAGCTGGACTGGCAAAGATATGAGCATGAATGCTACCTTTGTTGATGACAAACTGGTGACGAGAGCTTATCGTCAGCTTACCGCTAGTAAATAAAAATTTGTCTTGAAAAGATTGCCGCAAAATTTAAGATTATTCTGCTCACTGGGGTTGCTGATTATTGGCAGCAGTCTTAACTTGCATTGTCCTAATTTGCGATGTCCTGCGATCGCGGCAAATCCGCAAAAAACTTTAGCGTCACCAGTTAAAGTCAGGCCCGAAGACCGCCGTGCTGCCGATGAATATCGGCAATTAGGACTCACTTACCGCAAACAAGAACGCTTAGATGAGGCGATCGCGGCTTTACAAAAAGCAGTCATGCTCGATCCAAAAAATCTAGATGGGCGGATTATTCTGGGTTGGACAGAGCATCTTGCCAAAAAAGATAAAGCCGCCGCCGCGTCGCTTTGGGAAGCAATTTATATTTCACCTACATCGTTACAAGCGTTTAATGCGATCGGCATTGTTTATCTCGTCCGTGGGGATCTACCGCAAGCCGTAGTTTTACATAGTTGGGCTGCCATGCTCAAAACCGATAACGAGATTGCTCACTATAATCTCAGTCTTGCTTACCAAAGATTAAAACAATACGACCTAGCGATCGCCTATGCCCAAAAAGCGATCGGACTGGAACCGAATAATCCCCATCCCTTTGTCGCCCATGCGATCGCACAATGGACATCTGGCGACCAATCTAAGGCAAAAAAAATATTTCGTGAGGCGATCGGGGTTGATGCGAGATATCGCAATGCTGATTTTTTGAATTTTCTGAACGAAGCAGGTTTTAGTAACGATCAAATTCAAACAGCTAAATTAGTCTTGTCCTCTGCAATATAAATTATTTCTAAAAAATATCTTGGTTGTCGGTTCCACTACTCAGATAATTTTTGGGAATAATTTAATGGTATTTTAGCGATCGCACTTGTTGAGTTCGAGGGTAAGATGATTCATGAGCTATTATTTACTTAGTTTAAAATCTAATTAAAATCTAGATAAATTTTGTTTGGGCAGCGTAGCGTCGAGAGTAGCTAGTGGAAAAACCAAGGACATTTCGTATAGATCGTGGCATCGGTCATTACGACTTTAACGATTACTATGCCATATTGGGTCTGCCTTTGACAGCCGAAGCTTCCCATGTGCGTAAACGCTACTTGATGATTGCCAAATGTTTGCATCCCGATATTCATGGGCGTACTACTACCGAAAAGCAAGTAGCCACCCAATATTTATCAAAATTAGTTAACCCCGCCTACGATGTCCTTTCTCAAGAACGAGAACGCACTGAATACTCGGCAATTCTGAAGTTGCTTGGCAAGCGCTTAATGAAGCGCAATCAAAAATTTACTCCCCAGTCGGAAATTGCCCAAAAGTATTTAATATCCGCAAAATTTAACAACTACGAGCAGACGGTTCAAGAACTAGCCAAAGTCCAATATCAAGATCTAAGTCAAGCCTTAGAAAATATTGGTTTGTTGAGTGAATTAAACTTAGTACATATACTTATTCAAGAAGGCTATAAGCACCAGACAGACGACTCCACAGGCTTGACTATAGTTTCACCAAAACCAGCACCTCTCAGTCCCAATAATGTTGCGAATCAAAACAACAGTAGTACAGGTAAAAATACAAATACCTCTAATGGTAATAGAGTAAATTCTACCTATCCAAATAGTACAGTTGGTAGTTATCAAATGCGTAGTGAGTCCCAAGTGCCACCGCGCACTTCGGTCAATCAGAATAATAACAAGGATAATACTAATTCAACGGGTACAAACAACAATACTCAAAACAAATCAAATTCTGATTTCAATTCTAATTACAAATCTACTTTGACTGGAGAAACTAACTCAAATAAATCTAGTAACAGCAATAATGTTAACCATAACTCCATTGAACAATATATTGTTGAGGCAGAAAAATACATATCGAAACAATCATGGGGATTAGCATTAAAAGAATTGCGTAGTGCTATTCAGGTTGATTGTAATAGTAGTAAATGCCATGCTTTGTTAGGCTTTGTTTACATGCACCAAAAGTTAGTAGGTATGGCGAAAGTCAGTTTTCAGCAAGCCCTAAAATTAAATCCCGAAGAACCATTGGCTATGAAATACATCAATCAAGTTGGTGGTGTATCGCCAAATGTTGATCCATCCAAAACTAAACCCAAAGATGATAAAAAAGGTGGTTTTTTTGGTTGGTTAGGTGGAGGTTAAGTCAGTGGAACTAAAACAAGCGATCGCCCAAAAAGCTTTGGATTTAGGATTTACGAAAGTAGGGATTGCTAAAGCCGAGTCGGGAATTGAGTCCGATCGCTTACAAGAATGGCTGGCTTTGGGCTATCAAGCGGATATGGACTGGATGGCAAACCCAAAACGGCAAGATATTACGCAGGTAATGGCGGGAGTGAAATCAGTAATTTGTGTGGCGCTAAACTACTACACGCCTCATCAACATTCAAGCGATCGCCATGTTGGTAAAATTTCTCGCTATGGCTGGGGGCGCGACTATCATAAAGTTTTGACGAAAAAGCTGAAGGCTTTAGCAACTTGGCTGGAATCTCTTGGGGATGAAGAAAATCAAGGGGATAAAATTCAAGCCCGATATTATGTGGACGCAAGTCCAATTTCTGAGAAGGCTTTTGCTCAGAGAGCGGGGATTGGTTGGATCGGCAAGCATAGTAATCTGATTACCCGCGACTATGGATCTTGGTTATTTCTGGGCGAAGTATTAACTAATTTAGAACTCGAACCCGATCAACCTCATACCCAGCATTGCGGTACTTGTACAAGATGTATTGATGCTTGTCCGACAGGCGCGATCGCGCAGCCCTTTGTGGTTGACGCTAATCGCTGTATTGCCTATCACACGATTGAGAATAAATCAAAGCAAATTCCTGAAGCGATCGCTCTTAATTTACAAAATTGGGTAGCTGGTTGTGATATTTGCCAAGATGTCTGTCCTTGGAATCAGCGTTTTGCCCAAGAGACTTTAGAAGCGGATTTTCACCCATTTCCACAGAATATTGCTCCAAAGTTAGAGGATTTAGCCAACATGAGCGATCAAACTTGGAATCAAAATTTTACAGGTTCAGCGTTGAGAAGAATTAAACGTGATCGCTGGCAACGCAATGCCATAAATGTCATGAGAACGCCGAAAGTCTCTAAGCTAAAATACTTGTCTCATGATAGTATTAGTGTCAAGGAGGGATCTTAAAGACTTTTAGTAACCCGCAAAAAGGATACAGCGTGTTGGGGGATGATATTTGGAAGATGCTATGTAACATTTATGTTGGCATCTACATATCTTGCTGTACGTTTCATCAATAGAATCGATAACTTTGGACTCACAAGTAAATGTTAAAGAAGGTTTCTAACCTAAATTTTCTTTAAGTATTATCTTGAAACTTTTCACTGGAATTTTCACTGTAATCTGAAGGGGTAAATAGTTATGGCGGATATAAGAGTTGTTGAACAAATTAGGAATGGCAAAAATAATGTAGAACGGTGGAATACTTGGCGGTTAAACCAGCATTCCGAAGCGATCGATCTTGAAGACGTAGACTTGTCTGGACTACTCCTCACTAAAGTCAACCTTAGTCAAGTTAAACTCAATCAAGTCAATTTTAGTAGAACGGATTTGACTTACGCGAATCTATCGGGCGCGGATTTGAGTAGAGCGACTTTCCTTAATGCCAATTTGCAAGGCGCAGACTTAAGTAACGCAAATCTGCATCAAGCTGATTTTAGTCGCTCCAATCTTACTAATGTTAATTTCACTCACGCGGATCTACGCTGTGTAGATTTGCGAGGACTAAATCTTGCGAAAGCAAATCTTAGTGAGGCTGATTTGCGTGAGGTTAATCTCAGTGGTACAAGCTTTGCCAAAGGAAACTTAAGTGGTGCCAATTTAAGTGGCGCAAATCTGCAAAATACTGATTTTAGCGGTGCTAATTTGAGTAATGCCAATTTAAGTGGAGCTAAACTCAGTAAGGCGAATTTGAAAGGGGCTTTATTAACCCGCGCTAATTTATGCGGAGCCTTACTTGACGGTGCTGATCTCAGTACCGCTGGATGTTTGATGGCAAACTTTAGCGAAGCGATTTTAAACCAAGCAATTCTCAACAAGGCTAACTTAGGTGGAGCGATTTTAAGTGGAGCGCAACTAGTTAGCGCTCAGATGCAAAACTGTTTTTTGGGTGATACATTTTTGAGCATGGCTAATTTAACTAAGGCAAATCTTGGTCAAGCTGATTTTAGTAGAGCTTGTTTATATAAAGCCAATTTGTCACAGACAAGCTGTATTGGCACAAAATTTCGTCATGCAGAATTACAGCAGGTTGACTTTAGTATGGCAACACTTCGACAAGCCAATTTTTGGGTTGCTCAACTTCAAAAAGCTTATTTGTGCAATGCCGACTTAACTGGAGCCAACTTAGTTGGCACTAACTTTGAGGGAGCAAATCTGTCCAAGGCAAATTTAACGGGTGTAACTATCGAAAGTACGATTTGGACTGGTGCTAATCTTCAGGATGTAGTTGGTATCAGGCAAAAACAATCGGTTTGATTGTCTACAGCAGTAATTGATCAAACCTGCCATAAAAAGGGTCGCAGGACGAAGCTCTGCCATGAGTTTGATATTTGATTGTGCCGAGGTCTTAAGTCGTTTTTGAATTGCTGTAATATATAGCTTTTCTAATGGATTAAACTGTGGCTGCAAACATTGCATATTTGGACTGTCCAACAGGAATTGCGGGTGATATGTGTTTAGGTGCGCTGGTGAGCGCGGGTGTACCTTTGGCATATTTGCAAGATATCATCCAAAAATTAGGACTCGATCGCGAAGTAAAGCTATGGACAGAAACGGTTTATCGCTGTGGGATTCAAGCGACTAAGCTTTATGTTGAGTTAATAAATCAGCTAGATCCTGCACAAGAATTGCCAGTTACAGATCCCCACGATCATAGTCATAATCATGGAGGACATGCCCATAGTCATGGAGAACATGCTCATAGCCACGATCAGCCGCACGATCAGCCCAGTGCTGCGCCACATATCCATTCTATCCATCGACATTTGCCAGAAATTCAAAAAATTATTCGTGATGCAAAATTGCCATCGCAAATTGAGACTTGGAGCTTAGCCACATTTCAAGAATTAGCGATCGCTGAGGGATTGGTGCATGGCATCGCGCCCGAAGCAGTCCATTTTCATGAAGTGGGCGCTGTTGATGCGATCGTGGATATTGTTTGTACCTGTGCAGGGTTTGCATGGCTGGAAGTTGAGAAAATCTATTGTTCGGCTTTGCCTGTGGGCGGAGGGTATGTGAACTGTGATCACGGCAAAATGCCCGTACCAGCACCAGCGACTCTGAAACTATGGGAGTTGCACGAAGTTCCTGTATTTGATAATGGGATTAGGAAAGAATTGGTTACACCCACAGGTGCAGCGATCGCGGTTACGCTTTGCGAAAAGTTTGGTGAAGTTCCCTTAATGAAAATCAAAAAGGTGGGGCTAGGTGCAGGTACGCAAGAACTGGAAATCCCTAATGCATTGCGCTTATGGGTTGGTAAGAGCAAGAAAAAAAAACATTAAACTCTGAAGAGATTCTTTTTGCCGAAAACACCTCTCGCCAAATTCCTAGACAAACCACAGAAACGATCGCCATTCTCGAAACTCAGGTTGACGACATGACCGCGCAAGCGATCGCTTATACAATGGAGCAACTGTTGCAAAATGGGGCTTTAGATGTCTATACCCAAGCGATCGGCATGAAAAAATCGCGCAGTGGAATATTAATTACAGTTATTTGTCATAGCGATCGGCAGGCTGTTTGTGAGCAAATCCTTTTTCGAGAAACTAGTACTCTCGGTATTAGAGTTCGCCTACAAGAGCGGAAAATTTTATATCGGGAAATTCTTGAAGTACAAACTGAATATGGCAAAGCGAGGGTTAAAATTGCTTGGCGTAATGACTTTTGGACAATTCAACCAGAATATGAAGACTGTGCAGAATTAGCGCGATCGCATCAAGTTCCACTAACCGAAATTCAGTCTGCTGTCAGCAGAGCCGCTACCAGAGTAAAGGATAATGATTGCTTGTTCGATGTAAAGGCAGCTAGATTTTGAAAAATGGAAATAATTCGTTGGATGCGCGTAATTTTGTCCAGTATTTTTATACTGCTTGGCTTGGGCTTCGGGACATACTTTTATATCAAGGAGCATCCAATCACATCCATCGATCCTAAAGGGTGCATCGTTAGATTATCTCCAGCCGATGATTTTACAATCATCCCCTTTGGCGATCCGCGCTGCCCTAAGTCGCCAGACTAACGTTGCTTTACAACGCTTTTAAATTAAGCTTTTAAATTAAGCTTTTACAGGTTGTCTAATACAAACGCTCTAAAACGTAATTAGTCAAACCGATCAGTGATTGTTTCGGCTCTGAGGATGGTAGCCACTCTAAAGCTGTTAGTGCCGACTTAATATGGCTTTTAGCTAAATCACGCGATCGCGAAATTCCATTACTGCCATATACCAATTCCAACGCCTTGTCTAAATCGCCAACTTCACTAAACTCGCGATCGATTAAGCCGCGCAACTGCGGATGCTCCTCTAGGGCGAATAACACTGGAGCAGTCAAATTACCCTGCTTAAGATCGGAACCCGCAGGCTTGCCCAGAGTCTCAGTCGAGCTAGTGAAATCGAGAATATCATCGACAACTTGAAAAGCAATACCGAAATGCTTACCAAAATTAAATAGCTGCTCAGCCTGAACTTGCCCCACGCCACTGAGGACACCCGCCGCCTTGGCACTACCTGCCATTAATGAGGCGGTTTTATAAAAACTCTTTTCTAAATAATCTTCCAAGGTCAAATCACCATCAAAGGCGGTCAAGCTCTGCCGAATTTCTCCCTCTGCAAAATCAGTAATCACCTTCGACAAAAGTTTCACGACTTCCAGATCGTCCAAATTGGCAAGATACCAAGAAGCTTGAGCAAACAAAAAATCACCCGCCAGTACCGCGATGCGATTACCAAAGCTATTATTTACCGTTGGCATCCCGCGCCGTAAATCCGCAGAATCAATTACATCGTCATGTACCAAGCTGGCTGTATGGATCATCTCGGTGATCTCAGCGAGTCGGCGATGGCGAGAGGTGATATCGCGATCGCTCATGGTCGCCCTTGATACCAATAAAACTAATGCCGGGCGCATACTCTTGCCCTTGGCTTCAAATAAATGCTCAGCCGCCGCGTATAAAATCGGATGTCTTGCACCAACCAACTGCTTCAAATTATCCGTGAGTGTCCGCAAGTCATCTTTGACTGGTGCAAAAAGTTCGGTGACAGAAGTGGTTGGAAGGCTCATGCGAATAAACCAGTTTTTATAACAAATTTTACATATCTTCATATATTGTATGAGAATGTTGTCAGAGTTGATGCTATCTAAAGATTGTTTTCTTAGCGATCGCCGTACAGACGACTGTAAATGGCTTACAGTCTATGGCTACTATTCCTTTAGCCAGAAATTTTTTCAGTGCTTATCCGAGGGAAATCTTTAGTTTGTCTACATCGCAATCATCTTTCTTAAGACAAACTGGGGATCTTTATTGAGACATATTGTTTACATATATTATTAAAAAAATCATATTAATTTATTTGCATAGCTGGAAATTTGATCAATGATGCCTAGGCTGCTCCTAATCGATGACGATCCCATAATCTCTGAAATGGTCACGTTAAACCTTGAATGTGCTGGATATCAAGTTAGTCAGGCAAGTGATGGTATTAAAGGTCAAGCGCTAGCCATTCAGTTAGTGCCAGATATGATCATTCTTGACTTGATGTTACCAAGGGTAGATGGATTTACGGTCTGCCAAAGGTTGCGGCGTGATGAACGTACCAAAGAAATTCCTGTGATGATGCTCACGGCGATGGGGCAGACTCAAGACAAGGTTGAAGGCTTTAACGCAGGTGCGGATGACTATTTAACTAAACCATTTGAACTTGAGGAAATGCTAGCGCGGGTACGGGCGTTGTTGCGGCGTACTAATCGAATGCTCGACACAGCGAAACATGGTGAAATCTTGATTTTCGGATCATTAACCCTTGTTCCTGAGCGATTTGAAGCAATTTGGTTTAATAAGACGGTCAAGCTCACCCATTTAGAATTTGAGTTATTGCATTGTCTGTTGCAGCGTCATGGTCAAACCGTATCACCTAGCGAAATTTTGCGGGAAGTGTGGGGCTATGAGCCTGATGATGATATCGAGACAATCCGTGTCCATATTCGTCATTTACGCACCAAACTCGAACCCGATCCCCGTCATCCGAAATATATCAAGACAGTCTATGGTGCGGGTTATTGCCTAGAGCTTCCCAATGCCAACAACGAGGATGAAGCAACCTCTGATTAACTTTCTCTACAAAACCGTAAGGGCAATTCATGAATTACCCTTACGGTTTTGCAGGGTGTTTTTCAATTACAAAATTGCTCCTCTAGCTATAGCCATCTATGCCTGAAAATACTCCCAAAAACAACTCGCTACGCGAGTTGTTTTTTTAATTACAAAATTGCTGATATAGCGATCGCTCTATGCCTGAAAATAATTAGATATCCCGAAATACGAGTACTGATTATCGCATGAAAATTTTATTTGCGGCGGCTGAAGTTGCCCCTCTAGCCAAAGTCGGTGGCATGGCTGATGTCGTGGGCGCACTCCCACCTGTCCTTCGTAAGATGGGACATGACGTGCGGATCATCATGCCCTACTACGGCGTGATTCCAGCCAAACTCAAGGAAAATCCTGAATGGATCTGGAAAGGCTATGCCATGTTTCAGGAATTTGATATTTTTCAGACCGTATTACCTGGAACAGATGTACCTTTGTACTTGGTGGGGCATGGCTCATTTATTCCCGCTCGCATCTATTCAGGTGATGATGAAGATTGGCGGTTCACAATGTTTGCCAATGCTGTCGCCGAATTTGCTTGGAACTATTGGAAGCCCAATGTTATTCATTGCCATGATTGGCATACGGGCATGATCCCTGTATGGATGCACCAAGTTTCAGATATTGGTACTGTCTTTACGATTCATAATCTCGCTTATCAAGGACCTTGGAAGTGGTATCTCGACAAAATCACATGGACTCCTTGGTACATGGACGCGCATAACACGATGGCAGGCGGGATTAAATATGCCGATCGCGTCAATACCGTATCCCCCACCTATGCACAACAAATCTGTACGCCGACCTATGGCGAAGGATTAGAGGGTTTACTTTCATTCCTCAAACCTTGGGGGATTTTAAATGGCATTGATACGGATGCGGAAAATCCTGAAACCGATCCCGCTTTGGTTCAGAACTATTCGGTCGATACTATTGACGATCGCCTTGCTAATAAACTTGCACTGCAACAGGAATTGGGCTTAGCTGTAAATCCTAGTACCTTCTTGATCGGCATGGTCGGGCGCTTAGTGGAACAGAAGGGTATTGATTTACTGCTGCAAATGTTGGAAAGGTTCTTAGCCTATACCGATGTACAGTTTGTGGTTCTAGGCACAGGCGATCGCTACTATGAGTCCCAACTCTGGCAAATCGCAGCGCGTTACCCAGGGCGGATGTCTGCTCAAATTTTGTTTAATGTGGCGCTTTCCCATCGTGTTTATGCTGGTTCCGATGCTTTCTTGATGCCTAGCCGATTTGAACCCTGTGGCATTAGCCAACTGATTGCCATGCGCTATGGTTGTGTGCCAATTGTCCGCCGCACTGGTGGTTTAGTGGATACAGTCTCATTCCATGATCCGATTGGACAAACAGGTACGGGCTTTAGTTTTGATCGCTATGAGCCACTGGATATGTATACCTGTATGGCGCGGGCATGGGAAAGTTACCGCTATAGTGATTCTTGGCGCTTATTACAAAAACGCGGCATGAGCAGTAACTTCAGTTGGGAAAACTCAGCCGAGAAGTATGTGCAGCTATATCGCTCGATTCCAGGCTTGGAAAACGTATAAACGGCTCTTTCATTGAGCAAAAAAATCAGAATCACGGATTAAATGGATTATGGGATTACACAGATTTTTGATTGGTAATCATCAGAGTAATCAAAATTCAATCTGCGAAATCCTTCAATCCTTCTAATCCTTGATTCTCACCTGATTTAAACCTTGGTTGATTTTTTCTTGAGGTGTTTACGCAAGAGCCAACCGCCACCCAAAACTGCGACACCAAGGCTAGGGTCAAAATCAAAGGGAACAGGCGTAGCAGCCGTAGCATTAATCACAAAACCACTATTAGTGGGGCTACTGGTATAACTTGCGCCATTATCGTTACTCTGCCTATAGGTTATGTTAGTAACACCAATATCACTTGTGGGAGGAGTACTTGGAGTTGTAGCAACCCAACCAAAGGAGCCTGCGGTTGCGTCCACCAATAGCCAATAGCGGGTATCTGCTAAAAACGTAAAAGTCGTTGAAGTGGGGGTAAAGGTGAATGCAGCAGCTGTATCTGAGGCGGATTCGGGCTTACCAAAACTTACCGACTGGAGAGTTGCGCCATTGGGATTGGTGCTAGTCTTCGCCGAATCAGCATAGATTTGTAATAGAGGGACATCATTATTAACACCCGTGCCATCGGTTCGGTAACTACGCAGACGCAACACAATATTGTCTAAGGTGTAGTTAGACCCTGTAGGTAGAGTGAATCCCACGGCTCTCTGACTAGTAGTACTAGCAATACTATTAATACTAGGACTACCAGTTGTCGTATTGTTACCAACCAAATTAATCGCATCGGCGGGGTTAGCAATAGCGAGAATACTGGCGAGGAGAGTTGTTACCCCCCCCCATTTTTCGCGAATTATTCAGCCTTGTGTCATTCATAGTTTCTGCGTGAGGTTAGATATTTTCACTAGATAATGGGTTTAAGCGTTCACTCCGCAATATATTGCAAAGTTTATTGCCGCCAATATATCAGATTCACGAATGAAATAATGTGCGTTTTATAACTTCTCAAACCTTGGTAGACTCTTTCATGAGCCGTTTTCGCAACTGCAAGGAAAAAGGCGTATCAACAACCTGAGTCAATCGATCAATGCGCCAGTTTCCTGTAATCCTCATTCCGCCAGAAGTGCAGCGAATTGCCCTGTCTAAACCCGTTGCGCCTGAATTTAATCCCAAATTACCAACTCTCCCTGCTTCTGGTTCACCTGACCCCATTGATACTCAGGAAGCTTTATCTTTTACAGGTGGGCTAATTTTAATCGTGGCGATAGTTGCTTTCTTGGCGAAGGAACTGTCGATCATGATCTTGATCGTCGGCACGGTCGCGATTGTCTTGCGAGTTAGACTTCAGTTTCAGACTTACAAAAAGCGATCGCAACAATATCAATCCACATTACAGAGATATTTACTTCAGTTAGAGTCATATTCTCGTGAAGAAGTTAAATATCAAAGTGAATTAGCGATCGCCCATAGTCCAGAAAAAATTATTGGATTTCGACAGCAGCAATATCGTAATTTCTTTAAAAAGTTATCTCTCAATGCGAGTGAAATTGGCAGTGAGATCACCAGTGCGATCGCCTTAAGTACAGATTCCCATTCCCTAGATCCAAGTATTTATAATTTTGGAACCAACCTCCAAAAATACTTATCGGGAACCATCTATCAGGGAGTCAATCTATCGATTCCGAATATTAATCAACATTGGACTCCTGCCTTGGTATATGTCGATCTAGAATTCAAAGCTCATATTGCGATCGAGATAGTTTCATCTTCCCAAAATGGAGTGGCAATTTCTAATGATTTGCGCGATCGTTATTTAATGAATGCAGGATGGATAATTATTAAATTTTCCCAAGGGCAGATTGCCGAAGATCCAGCCGCTTGTTGTAAGGAATTTGCCAAATTACTCGATCGCCTCAGCCTTGACACCACAGTATTACCGAGTTTTGCAAATATTCCCGATTAATTAATCAACTGCGGGGCTAATACGCTCCAAAACAAAAAACGGCGCAACGCGCCGCCTGTATTAGAGATTTAGGATTAGAGGAAATCCACGGATTTTACCCTACTCCTAAAACTATCAGAGGCTAGCTTACTTTTTAAATAGAGAAAGACTAAGTAGTGAAGTAGCTGCTAGGGGTTAGCGAACCAGTGGGCAAAGTGCCAACCATAGATGTCACTTCCACAAATAGGTCACTAGCTGCATTGAATCCTGCTGTGCCATCATTAACTGATACATAGGTGCGGCGGGTTGCTACACTACTACCAAAGCTAAAGAACA
>JBIKYX010000075.1:0-20313 GCA_044355035.1 Pseudanabaena sp.
TTCTCACTTAGTGATGTGTAAAACTTCAACATCTCCGATTCAATCTCTTCGCAATAGTACATAATTAACACTTATTTTTATTTATTCTATCCTTATTTGCATATGTTATTTATTTTTTATTCCTTAGTTCTTGGTTCTAGCAACTTGTGTGTACACAGTAGTCTCCCTTGAGGGCAGGGAGAGCAAGATTTAATTTATTTTCTTGTTCCCCTCTCCTGCGGGAGAGGGGCTAGGGGTGAGGGCTTTACTGATTTGTTCTTTAGAATATGATTTAGGATAGTTATAAGTTCTCTATTCCCAATATTTTATACAATATTTATAAATTCATGACTTTTGCCACCACTGCCTCACCCACTCATACCAATTTTAAAATTCGTGATGATATTCGCGATCTCCAACCTAGCCTTGTCCAATGGCGGAGAGATTTTCATCGGTTTCCTGAGCTTGGTTTTCAAGAACAGCGCACATCAACTGCGATCGCCGAAAAGTTAACCGCATGGGGAATACCCCATCAAACAGGGATTGCCAAAACAGGGATAGTTGCCACAATCGCTGGAGCAAAAAAAGGCAAGAACAAAGTCCTTGCCATCCGTGCAGATATGGATGCATTACCAATTCAAGAACAAAATATTGTTAGTTATAAATCGCAAATAGATCGGATCATGCACGCTTGCGGTCACGATGGACACACAGCGATCGCCCTTGGAACGGCTAAATATTTATGGGAACATCGCGCTGATTTTAGCGGAACCGTCAAAATTATTTTTCAGCCTGCCGAGGAGGGGCCTGGGGGCGCAAAACCTATGATTGAAGCAGGAGTGCTGGAAAATCCTCAAGTTGATGCTTTAATCGGTTTACATCTATGGAATAATCTTCCCCTTGGCACTGTAGGCGTGCGAAGCGGCGCATTGATGGCGGCAACAGAATACTTCCATTGCAAAATTATTGGTCGAGGCGGACATGGTGCGCTTCCCCATCAAACGATTGATTCGATTTTAGTAGCAGCTCAAGTTGTAAATACGCTCCATACCATCGTCTCGCGTAATGTGAGTCCACTAGAATCCGCCGTCATTAGTATTGGGGAGTTTCATGCTGGTTCAGCCACAAATATTATTGCCGATTCCGCAAAAATCAGTGGCACTGTACGCTTTTTTAATCCTGAAGTGGGCGCAAAACTAGCCTTGCGTCTTGAAGAAGCGATCGCAGGGGTTTGTGCTGCTCATGGAGCTACTTATGAGTTGCAATATACCAAACTCTATCCACCCGTAATTAATGATGCAGCGATTACCGAGTTAGTGCGATCGGTCGCTGAAAATGTGATTGAGACTCCCGCTGGTATTGTTCCTAACTGTCAAACGATGGGTGGAGAAGATGTATCTTTCTTTTTGGAATCTGTCGCTGGTTGTTATTTTTTTCTCGGCTCCGCAAATCCTGATAAGGGGTTAGCCTATCCCCACCATCATCCCCGCTTCAATTTCGATGAGGCAGCCTTGGCTACTGGTGTGGAGATTTTTGTACGCTGTGTCGAGAAATTTTGTGCATAGTTTTGGTGCTAAACTAGGAAAACCCATTTTCTTTCGGTTTTATGGCAAAACGCTACACCATTGATTCAGCGCAAATTACTCGTCGCGTCGAAGAACTAATTAACGCATCTTCTAACCGTTATCGGATCACGGTACAAGTTGCCAACCGAGCCAAGCTCAGACGTTATGAAGATGACGATTATGACGATCGCATGATGAAGCCGATTTTACGAGCAATTATGGAAATGTCCGACGAAATTTCTCAACCTGAGATCCTAAGCGACTGAAAGATTTAGAAGTAGCGGCGCATTGCGCCGCTACTTCATCTAATGTAAATATGTTAAATTTCATAGACCAAAATTCACCTAAAAAATTACTCTGCGGTGAAGGCTGGCGCATTGGTTGGCGCTTCGATGTGGATTTATATAAAGGTTTAGTCGGGGCTGACAACTGGGCGATCGAGCTAACTGAATCTGAATTTAAAGATTTTTGTAAATTGGCATCACAACTCGCTGAGACCATGCAGATTATGGCAGCCGAGTTGTCAGATGCCGAAAAAATTTGTTGTACGCAAGAAACTGAAGACATTAGCCTTGAAGTTAATGGGTTTCCTGATGCGTTTACTTTACACTTGCAATTATTAGCTGGGCGGCGCTCTGAAGGGATTTGGGAGGCGGATGCTGTCCCTTTTTTGATTGAGGCGATCGCCAATTTGCTAAATTAAGACATAACTTGTCTAGTTTTGATTAGGAGTCGAAAACATGACTAGTATTGCTATTGAAAAAACTGTAACTAACACTGTAAGTGACACCGTAAATGACCTAGAGGTAAAGCAACTTTTAACCTTAGAGGAGTTTTTACAGTTACCCGATGTAGACGAAAGTTATGAGTTAGTTGAAGGATCAGCAATTAAAAAGGTGTCGTCTAAGTTTTTTCGATCTTCTTTAAAAACTGCTATATGGGTTGTGCTTTCGCAATGGTGTAATAGTTGTGGGCAGGTGGCAATCGAATGGTCAGTCTTTTTAAAACGAAGAGGAAAAGATTGGGTTCCTGTCCCTGACTTACTGTATGTTTCCCATGAGCGTCTCCCCGCAGATTGGTGTGAGGATGCACCTTGTCCCGTGCTACCCGAATTAGTGATTGAAATTGTATCGCCAGATCAAACTTTCAATCAGTTAGCCCAAAAAGCGATGGATTATTTGAGCGCAGGAGTTGATCGCGTTTGGGTTATTTATCCTCCGATGCGAAGTCTGACCGTATTTTTTGCCGATCGCCCTCCTGAGACTTATCGAGGCGATCGCTTATTAACCGATGATTTATTTCCAACTTTGGCAATGACTTCCGAACAATTTTTTATAAAAGCGGGAATTTAAATGGTATGGCATACAGTGATTTTAGTCTGACTGAAGTTCGTGAAAAGCTATCCCTAAACTTGGTTAATCATCGACTTTTTGAGAATTCATTACCAATTCAGCCTAGTAAATGGCTCACTGAAACTCTCAATCTTAGTTTGGACTTTGCGTTGAAGTCTGGCAGTGAGAAGGCGCGTTCAGAGTTTATTGTTGCGCCAATTTTGCTAGAAATGGAAAGAATTAATGATTGCAAATTTGCTATTTATTCTGGCAAGAATCTTGACGCTGATAAGGAGAGAGGCTTGACGGGAGAGTGTGATTTTATTCTCAGTAAGGGGGCGATCTCCTACACTCTCGAAACACCTATTTTTGCTTTAGTCGAAGCTAAAAAAAATGACGTGGAGTCAGGGCTAGGACAATGTATTGCTCAAATGTATGGCGCACAATTAGTTAACCTTAAAAATCACCAGCAGCAGATTGATACTATCTACGGATGTGTGACCACAGGTGAGCGTTGGCAATTCCTCAAGTTAGTCGATCAAGTTGTGAGCATTGATAGCGATCGCTACTACATCAATGAAATCGAAAAAATTATTGGCTGTCTACAAGCAATTTTGAGTTTATATCTTGGTGATGGAAGCGCGATCTAAAATTTTTGACTAATCGAAATACAAAAAATTTTGTAAAAGTCATGCTTTGCAAAATTTTTACAAAATTTCTTGGTTTGAGTTTGAGCGCAAAGTGCTGTATTAGCCTATTGCATAGACTTACGGGCGAGGGTAACGGCTTTGACAAAGCTATAGACACCCACAGGTAAGCTGATTAGCAAGATCGCCCAAGTCGTTGCAAACCCAAAATCTGGTGCGCCATAGGACAATTCATATATGC
This sequence comes from Pseudanabaena sp., assembly GCA_044355035.1. Taxonomy (GTDB): domain Bacteria; phylum Cyanobacteriota; class Cyanobacteriia; order Pseudanabaenales; family Pseudanabaenaceae; genus Pseudanabaena. The sequence continues at coordinate 3,764 of JBIKYX010000075.1, forward strand.
AACCAACAAAAGCGATCGCTGCCACAATTGAAATAAGCAAGATTAATTGAGCTTTTATATAATCGGGTGACATAAGTTAAGTTTGATGAGGTGGGTTGAGTCTTAATATTTAGTATTATTACTGAAAGTGAGTGGTACTTACCAGCGATCGCTTTCATATTATATTGATTGATAAGCATCCCTTGATGGTCATAACGTCCTGCACCATGTACACAAACACCCGACAATCACCTTTGATAATGGAAGAGAATTCTGTGGACATGAGAACCTGTCTGAAAGCTTGAAACTAGAGACTATCCAACCACGCCGCTAACTCATACACCGCTTGACTTTTGTCACTTGCACCAAAAGTTTATCAACTAGTCCATGTCATCAAGTTTAATACGCGGATCAACTGCCTTGAGCAGCAAATCACCGATTAGATTTCCCACCACTAACATCAACGTTCCCAGCATTAAACCTGCCATCACCAGATTTGTATCCTTCTCTTTAGTCGCATCCAAAAGCAGTTTACCCAGTCCCGGCCAACTAAAAAAGAACTCCGTAATAAATGCTCCACCTAGCAATCCCCCAAACTCAAAACCCAATAGCGTAATTAACGGATTAATCGCATTGCGAAGGGCATGAACATAGATTACCTTACCTTCGGGCAGACCTTTAGCACGAGCGGTTTTGATATAGTCTTGACGCAATACATCCAGCAAACTGCCGCGCATAATTCTTTGCAAACCCGCAAAACTCACCAACGTCAAAGTTAAAGTTGGCAAGATCATGTGATGCCCAATATCTAAAAACTTCCCTAGAGGCGAAAGATCGGCAAAATCAATGCTAGTCATGCCACCGACAGGAAACCAACCCGTATTTTGAGCTAGCATCAACAACAAAATCGCCAGCACAAAACTGGGAAATCCCTGCGTTCCATAACTAATTATTTGAATCAGGCGATCGCTCCATGTATTTTGTTTGACAGCGCTATAAATGCCCAGAGGAATTGCCAATAGCCATGTTGTCACCAAAGAGGCAAGGGACATCAGTAATGTATTTCCCGCCCGTTCCACGATCAAGGGCGTAACAGGTGCTAAACCTTGACAACGCACACCGAGATCGCCATTTAAAGTATTTCGTAGCCATAACAAATACTGAATCGCTTCAGGTTTGTCATAGTTCAGTTGCTTTTCTAACCGCTCAATTGTCTTTTTGGGCGTACTGGGATTGTTGCGTAACTCCGAAAAGCAATTGCCTGGCGATTTGGTAATTGCAAAAAAGCTTAAAATTGATACTCCTAAAATAACCACGATCGCCTGTCCTAGACGCTTCATCACAAAAACACTCGTGTCGTTGATGATCCAGCGCCAGAAAGATCGATTTTCTTTATTTGCGATCGCCATATTTTAAGATTGCCAAGTCAATTTTGCAGATGCATTCAGCTATATTAATCGCAATTTTAGCAACATGCAGCGACTTTGTGCCAATCTAGTGGCAATCTATGAGACTTATGCATAAATCTTTTATTTACCAGCGTACAATCAACTTTCGTGATACCGATGCCGCAGGAGTAGTCTATTTCGCTAACGGCTTATCGTTTTGCCATGAGGCTTACGAAGCTTCACTCGCAGCATCAGGAATTAATCTCCAATCTTTTTTTAAAGGAGAGACGATCGCTGTGCCGATTACCCACGCAAGTATTGATTTTTTTAAGCCCATGTTTTGTGGCGATCGCATTGCCATTACGCTGACAACTGAAATATTAGGTTCTACCGAGTTTCAAATTAACTATCAATTATTTTTTGGAGAAGGCGATAAAGCGATCGCCAAAGCAATCACCAAACACACCTGTATCGATGTTGCTAGCCGCAAACGATGCAATCTTTCCCCCACTCTTTTAGAATGGTTAGAAAGCTGCAAATAATTTTTTCCTTTTTCCTTTTTCCTTGAACTATGGCAACAATTTTGCGTGATTGGAGTTATCGCTATCAGTGGTTTTATGACACTGTGTCAGCACTTGCGGCGCTCAGTGTGGGTGGTGAACAACGAATGCGAAAATTGTTTTTAAAAGATTTAGAAATTAATCCTGACGCAAAAGTTCTTGATCTTTGCTGTGGTGCAGGTCAAGCTACGCAAGAATTAGTCAAGCATTTCCAAAATGTCACAGGCTTAGACGCTTCACCGATCGCCATTCAGCGAGCTAAACGTAATGTTCCCCAAGCCAATTATGTCGAAGCTTTTGCGGAAACGATGCCCTTTAGCGATCGCAGTTTTGACTTGGTGATTACAAATACTGCCATGCATGAGATGGACAGCGCACAGTTACAGCAAATCATTCAGGAAACATATCGGATTTTGACTCCCGATGGACAATTCATCATCATCGATTTCCATCGTCCCACCAATCCCCTATTTTGGCTGCCTGTAGCAACTTTTTTATGGCTATTTGAAACTGAGACTGCATGGGAATTAATTAAAACCGATCTGCATCAACTTCTCACCAAATCGGGCTTTGTGATCGCGTCATGTCAACTCTATGCGGGTGGTAGTTTACAAGTTTTGCGATCGGGCAAACCTAAATAGGTAAGGCGCTTTGCTCCGCCCCTTACTCGTATGATTGTTTTAAAACCTGAAATATAGAGGTAGCATTAAATGGATATTGCACAAATATTAGGAGTTTTTCTAGCTGGCGCTCTCGGTGCGGGGACATTTTTGAAGTTCTCAGCAGAGAAAATTATTGAGACAGGCTTACAAAAGGCTTTACAGAAAGAAATGTTGTTAACGACAGCCGATCTGGAATTTCGGAAACGTCAAGTTGAAGAATTTTACGGACCAATTTATGCGTCTTTGAAATTAAGTTCTGAGATTTATCCCCTTTGGCTTAATCAATCGTTTAAGGAAGTAAATCATGATGTGATTGCTCTATTCAAACAGCAAAATGATGAGATCATTACAATCCTGAAGACGAAGGCACATTTAATGGATGGAGCCGAATTTCCGCCTGAGTTCATCAAGTTTATGACCTCGGCTACGATATGGGGAATGTACTGTAAAAGAGCAGACCAACCTTATCTTCCTGAGCATGTGGCAAATATCGATCAGGTAAAATGGCCCGTAGAGTTTGAGAATCACATCTTCACGAAAACAGAAGAGTTGAAGAGAACTTTAGAAGCTTTATTAATCAAGTATCGAGCGAAATAATGGATAAGCATCTGAAGATGGGAAAAAGACAACTTAACTCATGTTAGGCAGATTCTACATGACAAGCGCCTTAGCCTTGATTGCTGGTGCAACGAAACTAAAGGTAGTAAAGCTATGCCAATCAAAATATCCCTGTACTTTATTCCGAAAAAACATATCAAATGCTCACATTGCAGTTAGGATAATTATAGATATAAATTTTGGAAGCAACAAAATGGATTTTAGTAGTCCAGAACATACAGGCTACGTCTGGGAACAAATTGTGCAAACTTTGCGCGATCGCGAAAAGCCTGAAGGATCAAGATTTCTGGGAAACAACAAATTTTCCTCAAATTCAGTCAATGCTCTGCTTGATTCATTAGCAGAAAATTTATCAAATTTAGGCACAATATCAATTAATAGCCTAAATAATAGGTGGGGTGATCGCAGAAATTGTAACTGGGTAAAAATCATTACCTTCGTATTATCGGAATACGCCTATTACAACGATGCAGAAGGAAGTTTTTGGGAAAGCCTTTTTGTGAGGCTGGGTATTAGTGACACTCCAGTAACAAGAAAAGCTTTTTACAATATTCTTGAAGAAGGTTTTGCTTTACTTGGTGTAGTTAGAGCTAGGGGGGGCTACAAATATATCTCAACACTATATTTACAGAGTGGTATTCCACAAAGAACTCTGCCCTATTTTGCTGAGTTACTTCGATATGTTGCCGATAATTTGGGTTGGTGGAATATTGTTCATCGCTACAACGAAATCGATCTTGCTCAAACCTTATATGATCTCGCTTTAGAGAGGCATTCAACAAGAAGATCTCTTAACCGTTTTCTCAGAATTAGTTGCCCAAGCGATCGCTATGACCAAGAAAACACAGAAACACTCTCTGGTAATCTTCTCAAATACATTGCTACAGTTGCTTTAGAGCTAGAACGCAGAAAGCAAAAATCTGATATTCTAAAGAATGAAAACTTAAGAGAACAGTATCTGCAAGGATTAAGCTTACCCTACAACTTCTTTCTCAGAAATTGGGAAAATCTAGCATCAGTCTTAACGCCCAAATCAGTAACGGGGATAAAAGCAAATAAGGTAATTCGCCAAAGAAAGCGTGATCTGATATTACGCCTAGATACCTTGGCTCTAGATCTTCAACTTGTTTTACCAAATCAGAACCTATGGCGTAAGGAATGGAAAAATTTAAGCAATAGCTTCTGTCGAATTTCACAGGCTAACTGGGAATCTAATATTGACTATCCTAACAGTTTAGAAATTCCTGAGCTATGCGTTAACTTGCATACTTTGAGCGATCATTGGACATGGCAACTCAAAGACGCGAATAATTGTGATTTAATCGAATGGCATTGTGAAGGAGTTACAGATAATTTCCCATTGCTAATTTTTGATGCAGAGACAGGCGATCACCTTAACCTAAATCCTGAAAATCCACAAATCACAGGGATTAGTGAATTAGTTTGTTATTTTCCCGCTCATGCCAATTTACAGACAAATAGCGATATTGAAGTAACCGATGCTTGTTTTCCTTGTTTGATTCAAAACTGGCAAGCAAAACAGATCCGACTAAACGGGCGATCAGCAACTTTTGAACTAATTGGCGAAAATATTAATATTACCCTGAGATGGCAAGCCGCAAGCAATAGACAGCCAATTATTAGAGGATTACAAATCAAGGGTAAGAAACCAATTTATCTAGAAGTCCCACAAATTTACTATCCATTGGGTGATTCAGTAGAATCTATCCGCATTCAAATCGAAGATATGGATCTTCAAAGCCCCATTACTAACCCTGATGAGAAAATCTCAGTAAGGCTGACTGATGACAAATGGCAAAAGATCGAACTTAACCAATGGGTCGAAACTATTGGCAATTATGAAGTCAGGCTTTGGCAAGGTAATTGGCTTTGGGTCGCAGCATTTACTATCGAATCTCATTGTCTAATCCCCAAAAAGACTGATACTCAAATAGTCCAAATCCAAAATTCAAAACATCATGAAATATCTACAATTTTGCCGATTCGATATCATGGCAAAAGTGGTTTTTGGACAGAGCAGATTACAATTCAAGGGCTATGGTCATTTGAACCAGTAATCGTTTCCCTGTCTAGCAGTGAGGAGCATCAGAAATACAATTATTCTACCCAAGCAGATCAAACAGGTTGTTTAAATTTATCTCTGATGTCTTTGCGGGAAGTTTTACCAGATAGCGATCTCTATTCTTTAGAATGGGTCAGACTTGGCAATTCTCAGAAATTAATCGAGATATCAACAGAAGTGGAATGAGGTAAAGATTATGCGATATATGCACCAAATCCTTAAAGGACAAAGAAGAACAATTATTGCTGAACTTGAGAGGCGAATTAAACTAGAGCAATTTGATGGTCAAGTAAGCATTCAAAAAGACGACATTTTAAAAACAGAGTTTTACATCGAAATCGACTCAGATTTACTAGCTGGTGATGTTCGCCGTATTTTGAGGTCTGCTTGCAAAGATAGAGATTGGAAAATTGCTGGCGGTTTAATTGAAGGAAATATCTCAAGACCAGATGATAAAAAGAAAATTAAGCCACCGACTGGAAAACCGATTGTTAATCCAGTTAACCAAGATATTGCTGTCAAGATAGTTACTATACTTAGTAATCATCGATCGCCTATTACTCGATCAAAACCTCTCACTCTCACAAAAAGACAAATTTTATCTCTCCTTGAATCTAGCCTTAGTCCTGATTATCCACAAAATAAGCTAAGCCAAGAATTAGAATCTTCACTTAGGGAACTAGAAACTAAGGGAGAGATTTATGCAGGAGTGGGTAATCGATTTTGCATCGCCCATCCAACTTTAATCTATGAAGAAGAATTATTTATAGGCGATCGCGCCTATTTATCCCTTGCCCATCAAGCATTGGAAAATTCTGTCACGGAAACTAACAAACTGGTATTTCCTGATCTGAGTTTTGAAGTTCTCCAACAAAAATTCTCAGAACGGGGAATTAGCTTGATTAAGATTGAGCAAAGTCTGCAACATTTACCAGAACCACGACTCCCATTAACCCCAATGCTGCGCGGCTACGAGGTTGAAGACCCATTTCTAAATCCTGATTATGGTGGGATTCTGCACTATGTGCCACAGTGGGCAGAGCAAAGCGATCGCTGGCGAGAACCGAGCCGTAGTACAATCCGCAATCCTGACTTGTTAAAACTTCCTACGGGTGAATATCTATGGTATGAGCAGGGAATATTCTATCAACTAGAGAAAGATGCGGCAATTTTAGCAATGTTCCAATTAGACCGAAAATCTGGACAGCCGATTAAAGTTTTATGGGATAGCGATCGCGGTTATCTCGATCTCAAAAATATAATCTTGCCTAGCTGCTACGCTCAATGTTTGTGGCGACTCTCAACCCCAACCGACACCGATAATCGAGTTCGCTATGTTGAACCAAATCGGCGTAAGCAAATTGAGAAGATTTTAAAAAAATTGGGATGTCAAACTGTTTAAAGAACATTGCATAAATATACTCAGTCCTAACAGGAGCTAAAACATAATGACTACTATCGCCGTTACAAATGCAATTAAATCTTTTACTGAGGTGGAGTCAAGATTTGGACTAGTGCGATCGCTTGATCCTGATTTCTTTTCGGAATGGCAAAAGCATTTTGAAGAGCTTACCCAAATCGAAAAATCAACACTGGATCGGATCAAACAGTCATACTTGCGCCACACTAATGAAGAGTTTCTCTCTGAAGGTGTGGTTAATTTATTAGTGGTTTCACCCTTGCTATTTTTAGCAAATTTTCTTGATGCTCCTTTCAGTCTTCGTAGTGAAGAATCAGTCGAGATTGTCGATCAAGATCGTGATATTACCTATAAAGGGCGGATTGATGCTTTAGTATTTAAAGAGGATATTTGGATTGTGTTAGTGGAAGCAAAGCGTTCCAGTTTTTCATTTTTGGTGGCAGTACCTCAAGCCCTAACCTATATGATGGCAAGCCCTAATGTCGATTTGCCCACCTACGCTCTAGTCACCAATGGCGACCATTTTATGTTTGTGAAAAAACATGGTTCTCAATATGATCTTTCCGATGATTTCTCTTTGTTTAAGCGATCGCAAAATGAGCTTTATCCCGTCCTCCAAATTCTGAAATCCATTGCAAACCTCTAACTGATTATAAAAAATGTCTAACTATCTTAACCCCATCGCTGCCACCGAAGAACCCCGCCATGATTTTATCCGTTATCTATTGACAGAATATTCCCTTAGAGATTCCCATTTACGTTATGGCTTTAGGAAATTGCTAGAACAGGTTGGCAATGTCTGGCAAACACCTTATTTAGAAGGCTCCCAGCCCTATGAATCGGGACAAAGTATTCGGCAATTAGCGGAACAAGGTATTCTACATCGTAATAACATCAATCTTTTGCCAAGCGATCGCCTATTGTATCAACACCAAGAATCGGCAATCAGAGCCGTGGTTGAACAAAATCAAAATATCATCGTGGCAACGGGGACAGGTTCGGGGAAAACAGAATGTTTCCTAATACCGATGCTGGATATGTTGCTAAAGGATCAAAGTTTAGCGACAAAAGGGGTCAGAGCATTAATTCTCTATCCGATGAATGCACTGGTCAATGATCAGGTGAAGCGTCTACGTCAGTTGCTTTGTCAACAAGATCAACCTGCTATCCGCTTTGGTTTTTATACCAGTCGTACCGAAAGAACTGACGATAAAGCCACAAATTCTCTCAGGGATGAACTGAAAGGATATGAAGAACGTGAACTATTGCAGCTTTTACCCGAACCACAACAAGAAGTAATGAAAGGGCGATCGCTTGATGATTTAGTACAAGCAGCCATCGAGAGAACAAAACAAGTACAAGCTATTTCCCGTGAAGAAATTTGGGCAAATCCGCCCCATATCCTTGTCACCAACTATTCCATGTTGGAATATATGCTGATGCGTCCCAAAGAACGTACAGATATTTTTGAGCGATCGCGTAGCACTTTCAAAATGTTGGTAGTTGATGAAGCTCACAGCTATAACGGTTCAACAGGTACAGAAGTTTCAATGCTAATCCGTCGCCTCAAAACCGCAGTGGGCAAAGAAGAACAAGGTGCAATTCGCTGTATTGGTACAAGTGCCAGTTTAGGCGATCGCTCCTCAGATCTTGATGTTCTCAAATTTGCGGGACAACTTTTTAGTGAAGATTTTGCACAGGTAATTCGTGGCGATCGCCGTCAAGTAGAGGATAGATTGGGAAATCCTTACCAACTGAATCTAGCAGCAGAAGATATCTATGAACTTTGGGCAATGCTACCGAAAGATCTATTACCTCTCACTGCTCCTATCAACGAATGGAGAAATATATTAGATATACTTGTTCCCCATGAAATTCTAGAATTGTCTCAAGCCCAAGCAAATCAGGATGTTCATAAATTTCTATGGTATGCGATCAAACAACATCCCAGCATTCATAAACTCATTGAAATTCTGAAAACGCCGCAACCTTGGGATCAAATTTGGCGATCGCGCGATCTTTGGCAATATCCATTAACATTAAATGGCGAAATTTCTCCTGAAGTCGAACAACAACTGCAACAAGCCCTAGCCAATTTAATCCAATTGGGAACTTTGGCAAGAGAAAATGAGAACGATCTGCCCTTATTGCCAGTACGATTACATTTGCTATTTCGTAGCATTGAGGGGCTATTTGCTTGCGTAAATCCTGAATGTTCGGGGAAAGAGTGCGATCCGCATAATTCCAATCCTAATCGCTATGGTAGGCTTTATTTGAGCGAAAAAACTAAATGCGAAGATTGTCAAGCCCCTGTAATCGAGCTTTCCAGTTGTCGCAAATGTGGGCAAGCTTACAGTTTAGTCAGGCTTGATGGTAATCAGCTTACAACTTTACCGCGATCGCTTGCTGCTATAGAAAACAGGAATGATGTTTATACCCTCACTTCAGGGGATTTAGATAGTGTCACCGAAGATGAGGAAGAAGAAATTGAAGAAACAGGATCTGGAACATCTAATTTCGCTCAGTTTGTTATTCGTGGTGGTTCACATGGGATTAACTGGATTGGTGAGACAAATGGAGTTGTTCATACACCAGATGAGTTCTCATTACAATGGCATCGGTCAAGTAGTGCATCAGGTGTAGGCTATTTACCCAAATGTCCTGCCTGTGGTGCTGGTCGCAGTGATACTCCCAGCTTGCGGCGCTTTGCATCCAGTACAGATGCGCCTCTCGAAGTGATTATTGATAGTCTATTCGGGCTATTACCTGAACCAAGTCAAAGTGATGAAAATACAAATATCGCCACTAAGCGCAAACTCTTGACTTTCTCCGATGGTCGTCAAGATGCCTCATTTTTTGCCTCTCACTATCAGCGCACCCATACCGAAGCACTCTATCGACAAACCGTATGGCAAGCTTTTCAGAAGGTTAAAGACGCAGGTAATACGGCTTCAATCACACAGGTTAAAAATGCAATTGTTGAGCATTTCTTAGTATCTTCAATTCCACATCCTGATCGGAAAGAAGATCTTCATCATAAGAGCTATGCTGTCAATGATGAAAATCCCATAGAAGGAAAGAATAAAAATTCTAAGGATTGCGAGGAAAACGCTGAAAAAAGAGCAAAAGAATTACTGTTAAGGGAATTTGGGTTGCCATCTGCAAGGCGATTTTCTATTGAGGCTTTAGGCTTAATCGCTTGCCACATCGACATCAGCGAAGCACTAATTCAAGCAACATCATCATATTTCCAAATTAGCAATACCGAAGCGAAAATATTTTTATTAGGACTCACCGACATCATTCGTCAATCGGGATTAGTAAACATTCAAAATCCTTCTGACTATTTCCCTGAAGTGGGCGGATTTGTAGGTGCGCGACCATCAGCTTTAAAGGGTGGCAGGTTAAAGCGTTATCTTAAACTGGAGAAGACGGCAGGTGATGCTACTGAAGCAGTTTCTTTACGCTCCTATCGCTCTAGTAATAATCGCATTATTAAGAGTTCGCTTTTTCTGTATTTTGAGAAAGTATTTCGTATGGATTCGGAAGATGAAAGTAACAAATATTTGTACTGGCTGTATGAAAATATTTTCAGAAATCAGTTGTTAAGTCTGGCTGGACAAGAATCTCGGCTAAATTGGCAGTTACTTAATCTCTATGAAACTGATGAAGATTGGTATCAATGCCAAAGATGTCAGCAGATCTTCCATATTCCAGAATTAGGAACTTTGCCAGATACCAGCAACCATTACACCTGTAGGGCGAACAAATGCAATGGCAGATTAAAAGCTTTTTCAGGGAATCAACTAGTCGATCATCACTATCGCTACTTAATCGGTCAGCGATCGCCCATTGCCATCCGTGCCGCCGAGCATACCGCCCAACTTGGCACAAATGAACTAGCGCAACGGGAAAGCCTATTTCGTCAAGGTTGGATTAATCTCCTGAGTTGTTCGACAACATTAGAAATGGGTGTAGATATCGGTGAACTACAAGCCGTAGCTTTACGCAATTTTCCGCCTCATGTCAGTAACTATCAGCAAAGGGCTGGACGTGCAGGCAGGCGTACCGATGGCGTGGCAGTCACACTGATGTATGGTCAGCGTCGTCCCCACGATCGCTATTATTTCGAGCGTCCTGAAAAGTTAATCGCAGGAAAAAACCTAATCCCAAAACTTGATCCCACCAATTTCAACATCCAAGAGCGTCATATTCGTGCTGAATTATTAGCAGCATTTTTACGCGAAAACCTAACTACTGCCCTCGCTGCGGAAAATGTGAAAATTAGCGAATTCTTTGATTTGCCAATCACTACATTCACGCCATTACCTAATGGAACTATACCAACAGGTTCAATCTGTGCAGAATTTCAAAATTGGCTAAACTCGACGCAGCTAGAACAATTACGCAACTATGGCTAAATCGTTTAGGTAATAACGATTCAACAAGAACAGCAAGCAGAGTTCTAGAAAGCTTCAACAATAAAATAATTGGTGATTTTGTTAAACCACAAGTTGCTGATTGGAATGAATTAGCAACTAGAATTGAGAGCTTAGAAACCGAAAGAGAAAGTCTGAACCGTTCAGATCGAGATGCTCGTAAAAAAATTGATAAAGGGATTGAAATTGCTGAAGTAGAACTTATCAAAATTGGTAATCGCCGACTCCATGATGAATTGGCAAGAGCGAGTATTTTACCGATCTATGGATTCCCGATAGACGTAGTACGCCTAATGACTAATGAAAGCAGTGGCTACAGACAAAATGCAGGACAAAACAAACATCGACTAGAACGCGATCGCCGTCTGGCTCTAGGAGAATACGCACCCAGTCAAGATGTCGTTGTCGATGACCGCGTACATACCAGCATTGGCGTATTTCGTGCCGACACTTTAGAAAAGCGGTATTACTGGGTTTGCGAACATTGTAATCACTTTCAATCACAGCAACAAGAAGCAGTTGTAAATCGTTGCCCAACCTGTCAAAGAGTTCCTTCATCTGGAGCGAAAGCGAAGACTAAACAGTACAGAGTTCCCACCGCTTTTGTCACCGATCAAACCCTAGCACCTCGCGTCACGCCCTACGAAAAGCCGATGCGTCAGCCGACTTCGCAAGTGTTTTTAGCACAGGATGGGAGTAACCCTGAAATATTTGGCGAATCTAGTGAGGCTTATAGTCTAACTTGTAGCCAAAATGGAATGTTTTTCTTAGCAAACAAAGGCAAAAGCGATCAAGGTTTTGCTATTTGTAATTTTTGCGGTCGCGATCTCAACCATGATCAAATTAAAAAAGGAAAACATACTCGTCCCAGTGATGGAAGGGATTGCACAGGTGGGTATTCATGGATTCATTTAGGTCATGAGTTTCGCAGTGATTTATTAAAAGTTCAGTTTAACCAGATTCCTAACCAATACCGATTGTTTAAACAAGTCACCCATCTCGCGGATGGCAACGAAATTGCCACCCAAACGGAAGAGACGACAACCAATACAGGCTTTTGGCGATCTCTACTCTATGCCTTACTTGCCGCCGCCGCGCAAGTGATTGATATACCACGCAATGAACTCGATGGCTTATTTCAACCCGTCCAAAACAGTAATGGTATCGCCGAAATCGTGATCTATGACAATGTACCAGGGGGCGCAGGCTATGCTCAACAAATTGCCAGACAGTTTCAAGCAATTCTACAAAGAGCCTATGAATTAGTCCAGTCCTGTGATTGCGGTAGTAGCTGCTACGACTGCTTACGCACTTATTCCAATCAGATTTTCCATGCAGAACTCGATCGCTATGCAGTCATAGAGTTTCTCAAACCCTTATTAGAGCAGATAGAACCGAACGAAACACTAATAGCTTTTGCTCCAGATTCTCATCAAGTTACTATGCTTAAAGTCAATAGTAACTTCCTGAGCTATTGCCGTCAGGCGGTATCAGCCATTTGGTATTTGCCTAGAATTGACATTGACAACCTTAAAAAGCCCATTGCAGATCTAAATTGGTTTATGCATTTAGAGATTCTGATTAATGCTACTAAAGATTCAGAAAATTCAATAGAATTGATTCTTCGTGAACTTCCTCAACCTACTTCTAAAGAGCAACTATTTCTTCGGAAACGTCTTTGCCAATGGATCGATCAAGGATTGCTAAGAATTTATCAAACTGATAATCACGGTGAGTATCCCGAATTAGTTATACAATTGCGATCGCAAAGTCCCATTGCTCTTAAATTACATCCAGATATAGAAGAGATCACATGGCTCGAAACTCGTAGTGACAAAGGTTATGAAGTTGTGAGAGCGCGTTTAGAAAAATTGCGATCGTATTCAATTCCTGCGTCACAACTCAACGATCCCGATACTAAAGTCATCTATCCCAATCCGAAAGATTCTCAATGGCAAAATCTGACACTTACAGAATTACGCGATCAACTAGAGTTAACACCAATTTTGCAAGGTCAAAAAATCAAGCGCATTACCTACAGTGATCGCTATTTGCAACCCCAAGAAGCAGAAATTCTTGTCGATCTCTTACAGGGTAATTGGCTACAAGCTAAGACCAAAATATCAGTGCGTATTCTTGAGCAAAAAGACCAAATACAAACTCGCCGTGCAGAAATTGAGAGAGCTTTAAGCCCAATCAAAGCAACATTCACACAGCAACCTTTGCGCGATCGCCAACATTTTGATCATGGGCGATCGCTAGAAATTCATAGACAGGATGGCAAATATTTCCGAATTCTATTAGACCAAGGAATGAGTTTTCTCAAAAAAATATCGCCATCAGTCTATGAAGTAAGCAAGCTAACCTATGTCGTTATCAGCGATCTTAAATGATGCTGAGTTGTTTGAGGCTAGTTGAGCGAACTAATTGCCGCATTGAGAGTTTGGCTACGACGCATCGCTTGAGTTGCTTTATCCGGATCAGCGAAATAATAGCCGCCGATATCTAGGGATTGACCTTGATCCGCACTCAATTCCAAAAGAATTTGACTTTCTTTCTCCTTCAAAATCTGCGCCAACCCTGCAAATTTTGACTTTAGCTCCAAATTCTGACTCTGTTCTGCTAGAGCTTGCGCCCAGTACAGCGCGATATAGAAATGACTGCCACGATTATCGATACCGCCGATCTTGCGGGAAGGCGATTTATCGTTATTCAGATAGAGACTGTTGGCTTGGTCTAGAGCATTAGCCAAGATTTGCGCATTCTCATTGTTGGTTTTGCGTCCGAGGTCTTCAAGGGTAACGGCGATCGCTAAAAATTCTCCGAGGGAATCCCAACGCAAATGTCCTTCTTCCAGAAACTGCTGAACGTGCTTAGGAGCCGAGCCACCCGCACCCGTTTCAAATAGTCCACCACCCGCTAGCAATGGCACAATCGAGAGCATTTTCGCACTCGTACCGAGTTCGAGAATTGGGAATAAATCCGTAAGATAGTCCCGCAAGACGTTGCCAGTTACGGAAATCACATTTTTACCGACTTTAATTTGTTCGCAAGTAAATTTCATCGCCGTCACAGGTGACATGATCTGAATATCTAGTCCTGTGGTGTCATGGTCTTGCAAATAGGTTTTGACCTTAGTAATCAGATTCGCATCATGGGCGCGATGTTCATCTAGCCAAAAAATTGTCGGATTGTCAGTCGCTCTAGCCCGATTGACAGCAAGTTTGACCCAATCTTGAATCGGTAAATCCTTAGTTTGACACATCCGCCAGATATCACCCTTAGCGACAGAATGCTCAATCAGAACAGTTCCAGATTCATCGCTAACGCGCACCACGCCATCGGCAGGAATCTCAAAGGTTTTATCGTGGGAGCCATATTCTTCAGCCTTCTGAGCCATCAAACCTACGTTGGCGACATTACCCATCGTGGTGACATCAAAGGCTCCATTCTCCTGACAAAATTCAATACAGGCTTGATAAATGGTGGCATAGGAGCGATCGGGAATCATTGCCTTAGTATCGTAAGCCTTGCCATCCGCGCCCCACATCTTGCCAGAGGTACGAATTGTCGCCGCCATTGATGCGTCAATAATCACATCGCTAGGAACGTGGAGATTGGTAATTCCCTTATCAGAATTGACCATCGCCAGACGTGGTTGCTTTTCATAAACTGCTTGCAAATCTGCGGCGATCGCCTCTTTCTGTTCGGTAGGTAAAGATTCAATCTTGGCATAAACATCCCCCAATCCATTATTCGGATTGATTCCCAATTGCTTGAAGGTGTCAGCATACTTCTCAAATACATCTTGATAATAGACCGTCACCGCATGACCAAAGAGAATCGGGTCAGATATCTTCATCATCGTTGCCTTGACATGGAGAGATAACAAAATATCCTCTGCCTTCGCCTTGGCAATTTCCAGAGCATAAAAAGCACGCAAAGCCTTAACACTCAGTACTGAAGCATCAATTACTTCGCCTTCCAATACAGCAGTTTTCTCCTTGAGAACTTGAGTGGAACCATCGGCTGTGGTTAATTCAATCTTGACTGAACCCGCCTTGGAAATTATCACCGATTTCTCGCTACCGTAAAAATCACCCTCAGTCATATGCGCCACATGAGATTTAGAATCCTTTGACCATGCGCCAACGGAATGGGGATGCTTTTGAGCAAATTCTTTGACAGCGGCGGCGACACGGCGATCGCTATTACCTTCGCGCAAAACTGGATTAACCGCACTACCCAACACCTTAGAATATTTCGCTTTAATCGCTTTCTCTTCCTCAGTTTGTGGATCGGCAGGATAGTTGGCGATGTTGTAACCCTTGGCTTGTAACTCAGCGATCGCTGCCGTTAACTGGGGCAGGGAGGCGCTAATATTCGGGAGCTTGACGATATATGCTTCAGGGGTTTTTGCCAAGTCTCCCAGTTCCGTGAGGGCATCAGGTTGGCGCTGGGATTCGGTTAAATACTCAGGAAAATTCGCAATAATCCGCCCTGCCAGAGAAATATCTTTGAGTTCAACCTCGATGTCGGCGGCTCTCGTAAATGCTTGGACGATGGGCAGTAGGGAGTAGGTGGCTAGGGCTGGAGCTTCATCGGTAAAGGTATAGGTGATTTTTGAGGTTTGATTGCTCATAGCGATTGGGCGGATTTTTTGCGGATCAATATACAGCTTAGATGATACATGGCTTAGTTAACGCGATTCGTATCGGTTTTATCCAGAAATTAGCTGTACTTATCCCCATGACCCCACAAGAGTCTCACCATCTTCCAATACGAGATCTTCAATATCTTTAACAGAAATATTCAAATCATCTAAAGCATCTTTGATTTTCTCGTAATAAGAAAGTTTAACCAAGAATTTAAATATTTCTTCTGTCGTTTTTTCTTCGTTATTTTCCACTTTAAGCTGTTTTTCAACAAATTGATTTATGAATTTAAAAGTCTTTAGAATAACCTCTGTTTCGCCTCTTTCATATGCACTAATAATGTACTTATTTATATTTACTTTTTCATCAAGTTTTGCTTGTAAATACTTTGTAAAAGTACCTTTAAATAAAGCAAGTAAGTGATATAAATCAGTTGTAAATGTATCTTCATATGAAAATGATTTAGTGTGAACAATTACATCAAACACATAAAACGCGCATAACATATCCTGAAATGATGTTCTATTATCGAATATTTTTTCATAAAGTCCATCTTTATGTTCCTTATGTGATACAAAAACCAGATCTTTTTTTGTATATTTAAATTGCCTATGGTTACTTAAGACACTTAGAGAGTGTTTGAAAAGTTTTAGAGTAGGTTAAATAGGGATGGATTTAGGGCTTAAACGACGAACCATCAGATGAACCATAGCGGCAAAGAGCATCATTTCGCTAGTGGTAGACAA
>JBIKYX010000076.1:0-20288 GCA_044355035.1 Pseudanabaena sp.
TCAAGGAAAATCTACCGATTATTTTTGATGAATATCTTCCTAAATGGAACTATAGAGCCATTCCTCAAAACGCATAAGTTATTTATTTTTTATTCCTTATCAATCCTCTTACTCAAGTCTATGAAAAGATCCATGATTCCGTTGATCAATGGAATAGTCCAGCACAAACTGCTAATCAGATATCGAGTGTTGCTGAACAAGTGGTAGATCTACTCAATGAAGTAGAAGGTATGACGCAAGCTCACAGTAGAGATTTCAAAAATGCAACTCCCAGATTTACTCTTCGCGATGGTTCTGTCCTAAAGGTTTTTAAAAATCCTGTAGGTGTTAATCATGTATTTATTGCGGATGACCAAGGAAATATGATTTTTGGTGGTTTTGTTGGTTGGATTCATGCAGATGGGCTAAATCAAGCTATAGCAAGAATTAGATGCGATTTCACTTAATTTTAACTGTTTAGTGGTTAAGCGATCACAGTTTAGTTATTTTTTTGAGGGCGATCGCGTTTTTGTGGATAGTTGGGCGATCGCATTTTTAGTGAGATGATTGGGCGATCGCGTTTTACTTTCGGGTGGTTGGGCGATCGCCATACATTAGTTCTGTTTAAACACTTCCTCAATATCTCCTGAACCATGAAGCAACCGAATCACATCAATACCACCCTCAATCTGCTGATAAAACACAACATAATTACCAATAGGAAAGCTCCGTAAATCTGGCAATAGATCTGGTCTTTTTCTCCCTAAACCCGAATTCTGAGCCAAAGTCAACAACTTACCTTCTATTCGATCTAAAAAATCATCTGCTCTGTCTAGACTATCATCCGCAATATAATCCCAAATATCTAACAAATCCAACTCAGCAAGCGGACGCTTCAGAATCATTGCCATTATTACACCTGCTTCTGTTGCTTGCGTTGCCGCGCCTTTGCCTTCACTACCTGTATATCAAGGGGCGTAGCATCACCACTATCTAAACCCGCCTGAATATCTTGACGTAACTCCTGCAAACGCAACTGCTGAAGTTGATCTCGTTCTTGCAACAATCTCAACCCCTCACGCACAACCTCACTGGCAGAATAGTACAAGCCAGTCTTAACCTTTCCCTGTATAAAGGTTTCCAGTTCAGGTGTTAGAGACACATTCATAAACCTAACCTTCTAAGTAATCTTGATATTAATATTCTCGCTGTAATAACAGTAAATAGCAATAATTGTTATCAAATTTATTAGTATTATTTACTTCTTACTTCTGGTTGGTGAATGATTAGGCGATCGCACTTTTGGTGAGTGGATGATTGGGCGATGCACCTGCAAAAAATACTTAGCGCGTATAGCCACGCAGCTTAATCTCCCTATTCACCTGTTCCAAATCAAACTCCTCATCTAGAGTTCCCATCGTCACCCACTCCTCTTCCTTAATAGGTTTAGCAAGGCGCTCAATTGCCTTAGACTCATCAGAACTCAAAACTAATCGATTTTCTCTTTGCAACTTCTCCGCGATCGCCTCACGCAACCAATTCATCTGCCCCTGTGAGGGCAAACTACTAAAAACGTCAGACGTTAAAGAAACTGTGACGCGCTTAGTTATGCCTTTTGCTCGCACTTAAGTACCTCTTCAACTCAATACACTTAAATATTTTATCCCAGATTATAGGCGATCGCTATTTAATAAACCTCATCATGACTCCCAATATCAACCAAAAAAATTACCATGTCCAACAACTTCTCATCTTCGGAAAACCTAAAAACAATCCTACAATCATACGCAACAGAACAAGACCACAACCCCGCTAAATTCCCTCCTAACTTGTGAGACTTCAATGAAGGTGTAAACGGATCATCTCCCAACAGTCTTAATGCTTTTACAATTGGCTCAGTTAATTGTGGATTTTTCTTTGTGATTTTTTTGAAAGACCGTTTAAATCCGTTACTCCAAACAACTTGCATCATCATCCCCCAGTAAATCAGCAATCAAATCATCAACACTTCCTCTTTTTGCAGTTCCATCTTTAAATGATTGCATCAACTCTTCAGAATTAGCCAAAATCTCTCGCCGACGGTTCTCAATTCGCCGCTTACGGATTAGCTCAAACAAATAATCCTGATCTTCTATTGACAAAACCTCAATAGAATCAATAATCTCCTGAAAGACCATCATAAGACTTCCTTGACTATCACAAAATTTCTTAACAACTATATTCTATATATTTTGATTCTAACTCATTAACATCAAACGACTCTAAGCGATCTCGTTGTATTTTGGGTGGTTGGGCGATCGCCTAAATCCAGTTCTTCAATAATCGTAAAAGCAGCGATCGCATTGCTGGCAATCAGTCTAGACTTAATATTTTCAAGATATTGACTGAATTCCATAATGATTACTGTCTATTTGGCAGTAAAACCTGCGATCGCTCTTGAACAGATTGCCAACGGTCATAGAAAACACTCCTTTGTTTGTAGTAATGTCATGGCTAAACTAACATTGCTCAGAGATGTGATACTCACCTTAATTAGTTACTCAATAAAGCCTCAACAAATTCATAGCTCGAAAATGGACGTAAATCCTCGATACCTTCACCAGCACCGATAAAACGGATTGGCAAACCTAGTTGTTGGACTACCGCGATCGCTACACCACCTTTAGCCGTCCCATCAAGTTTCGTGAGAATTATGCCCGTAATCCCTGCGGATTGAGCAAAAATTTCGGCTTGTTTCAGTCCATTTTGTCCGAGGGTCGAATCTAGAACTAGCAGAGATTCGATTTTCGCATCAGCCGATTTTTTATCGACAATGCGGCGAATTTTGCTAAGTTCTTCCATCAGGTTTTTCTTGTTCTGTAATCTACCTGCGGTATCCACTAGTAATAATTCTGTACCTCTGGCTTGGGCGGCGGATATCGCATCAAATACCACAGCCGCAGGATCGGCATTTTGGGCAGGATTACAGATCACGTCAACATTCGATCTTTTACCCCAACTCTTGACCTGCTCAACGGCGGCGGCGCGAAAGGTGTCGGCGGCAGCAATTAGGGTTTTATAGCCAGACTTGACACTTAAATGGGAGAGTTTACCAATTGTGGTGGTTTTACCCGCACCATTGACACCCGTAATCAACCAAATATTCAATTGATTTTTTTCGGGAATTAGCATCGGAATTGGTTCACCATTCTTCTCCGTTGAGACATCGAGCATCTCACGCAAAATTTGTTTGAGATAGGCGATCGCCTCATCGGGTGGCACGACTTCTTGGCGAAGTTTGTCTTGCAATTTAGCGATAATCTGATCCGTAGCCTTTACACCGACATCAGCCTGTAACAACAAAGCTTCAATATCATCAACAGAATCAGGACTGAGGGGACCTTGCCCAACGATCGCTTTTAGTTGATTAACTAAGGACAGGCGAGTTTTGTCTAAACCCTGACGCAAACGATTTAGCCATGTGATTTCTTCGACAGAAATTTCTTCGGGGCGGCGACCTTGTGAAGAGAGGACTTCGGCTGACCAGATGAAATCGTCATCAAACTTGATTGTGGCTTTGCGTCTGGGTGTGGGTTTAACCTCTGGCTCTGGTGTGATAATCGCTGTCGCTTCAAGGGCGGCAATCCGCGCAAGGCGATCGCTTTCTGACTGCATCCAAAATGGGACAGAGGCAGTTTCTGTAACTTCAGGCTCAGAGACTTCTGACTCAAGGATTTCCGCCGCAACAATGGGTAAATCTGCTGTCACAACTTCTTCTGTGTCTGTGACAATCGCAACAGGCTCTGTAATTTCTGATGGGAGAATTTCAGGTTCGTCAATTGACGCTTCAGGTTCAGCAATTTCGGGTTGGGATAGTTCTAACCCAGCTTCTGGCACTTCAGCTTCAATAGTTTCTGGTTGGGAAAGTTCGGGTTCAATAGTCTGAGTTTCATTAGTCTCAGCTACTTCCAAAATTTCTGATTGCTGCTGGACATTGGCATAAGCTGCCTTCGCCCAATTTAATAAGTCTTGAGATGCGGGTGAAGCGATCGGGCTAGGTTGTTCGCTAGATTGATCAACAGGTGTAGTTTCGGGGGCGCTTTCTTCAGGATTTTTATCTTCAGAAATTTTATCTTCGGGGATGACTGGCGCTACAGGTTGGGTTTTAGGATCTTGATCATCATCGAATTTTCGCCGAAACCAGTTAAACACCATATTAATAACCTCGCGCAATGCCCTAATCTATAAAAAGTTTAATATAGTTACAATATAGCTTTTAAGAGTTATGATCGCATCATCACAAATCCCCGCTACAGTCCTTACAGGTTTCCTTGGCGCAGGCAAAACCACCTTACTTAATCACATTCTCACGGCGGAGCATGGCAAGAAAGTCGCCGTAATCGTCAATGAATTTGGCGAAATTGGTATCGATCAACAACTGGTGATCGGTGCTGACGAAGAAATTTTTGAAATGAATAATGGTTGCATTTGCTGCACCGTGCGCGGCGACCTAATTCGGATCATCGGTAATCTCATGCGCCGCCGTAATAAATTTGATCATCTCTTAATCGAAACCACTGGCTTGGCTGATCCCGGTCCTGTGATTCAAACATTCTTTATGGATGAGGATATCCACAGACAAGTTGCACTTGATGCTGTCGTTACCGTGGTTGATGCGAAGCATGTCCAGCAACATTGGGGTGATCGCGAAGTTCTCGAACAAATCGGTTTTGCGGATGTGATTCTGCTAAATAAAACTGATTTAGTCACGGAAGCAGAGCTAGCGGAACTTGAAGCTAAAATCAAAAACTTAAATATTCTCGCCAGAATCGATCGCGTACAGCTAAATCAACCAGATATTAAAGAAAGTATCGATAAGGTTCTCAATGTCGGCGGATTTGATTTAAATCGGATTCTCGAAAAAAATCCTGAGTTTCTCGCTGCTCAAGTTGAAGAAGAGCATCACGATCATGACCATGATCACGAACATCATGACCACGAGCATAAACATCATGAGCATCATGACCACGAGCATAAACACCAGCATGTCCATGACGAAGAAGTTGGCTCAGTCAGCATTTTAGAAGCAGGTGAGGTGAATCCATACAAATTCCAAGCATGGATTGGTGAGCTATTAAAAACTCAAGGTCAGGATATCTTTCGTTCTAAGGGAATTATTAATCTCTCTGGTTCACAAGAGCGTTTGGTATTTCAAGGTGTGCATATGCAAATGGACGCAACTCGCGATCGCCCTTGGAAAGAGAATGAACTCCGCAAAAATCAATTAGTATTTATCGGACGACATCTCGATCACGATCAATTGCGCGATGGTTTTCGTCTCTGTTTGGTCAAATAAAACCTTACATCCCGTCACTCATCCTTGAAAAACATTTAAGAAATACTTTCTACGATGAAAGACTCTAAGAGATCCCCCTCAATCCCCCTTAAAAAGGGGGAAGAAGAAAATGAATTAATTCTCCCCCCTTTACAAGGGAGGCTGGGGGGATCTACACCCTGAAACGTAGATAGAGAGAATTGAGGTGGTTATTAGTAATTTAAAATTTATTGATTTTCATACCCATAGCGATCGCCAAGATCCTGATCTGATTAACTTACAGACTCTCCATGTTACGCCTAACTTAAAATCTGAGGCATTGCCGAAAATTTGTAGTCTCGGCTTGCACCCTTGGTTTGTGGAAATAGAATCATGGGAAAGTGCATGGTCGAATCTTGTAAATTTAGCAAAATCATCTCAAGTAATCGCGATCGGCGAATGTGGATTAGATCGCAATATTGCGTTACCGATGGAATTGCAAACTTCTATTTTTCAGAAGCATATAGAACTAGCCGAGGTATTACAAAAACCACTGGTGATTCATTGTGTAAGAGCCTTTGACGAAATTATTGCCTTAAAGAAAAATACTCAGGCTTCAACACCTTGGATAATTCATGGATTTAATAAGAAAATCCCAGTATTTCAACAATTACTTCAACATAATTTCTACTTCTCCTTTGGTTCGGCAATTCTAAGCGATCGCTCTCCCACCACTCAGGCGATCGCGATCGCGCCCAATGGCAGATTTCTTCTAGAAACCGATGATCGTAGCGATATTACAATTGAACAAATTTACCATCGTGCCGCCGCCTTACGTCAGACTTCCATCGAGACATTGCAAATCGAATTAGCTGAAACTTATCACCAATTGACTGGTCGGCTTTTGAGTGGGCGGTAGTGAACTAGTAACTGGATCGAGTTCATCTATACCCAAACCAATTTCACTGAGTAATTCTTGAGCAGCATTCAACATTTCAGGTTCCAGTTTTTTGAGATCATCGCGAGTACTGAGATAGGTTTTTAATGCTGTCATCGGATCGAGAGCCTCAGCAGTACTAAGATCGGGTAATCGGATACGCGGATTTTGGCTGACTAATTCAGGAATAAGTGCGTAATTATGGGCGATCGCCATAGCTTCGTGTAAAGCGCGATCATCAATTTGGGTTAATTGTTCAGCTTTAATTTTGTAGATTAATCGGGCGATCGCATTCTCAATCTTCCCCTTCTGAATTGCCTTTAACAACTTGCCTTGGGGATCATCGGATTGGGTCACATCCACTTCAATTGTCCGAAAAGGTCGCGTAGGAATCGCACAAAAATCAAACTTTACTTTCCCTTTCTCTACTTCCAGCCAACAATATCCCTTCGCCTCATTCTCTTCCCCAAAATCTACCCGTTCAATACTTCCTGGATAAACGACAAGGGGTTCTGTCGCTAAAATTTGATGTCGATGCACATGACCTAACGCCACATAATCAAAGGCTTCACGGGTCAGCATTGATAAGGGAATTGTAAAACCTTTTCCTGCTGCTAAAAATCTTTCTGCTCCATAGGTTGCGGTGTCCACCATCACATGAGCCAATAAAATCGTCGGTAATTGTGGATCGAGTTGGCGAATTTCACCTTCGATTACCACTTGAAGGCGATCGATTAGAAATTGACTCACTTCAGTCATGGAGAAGCCTTCTGTCTCAGATTTTGTCAGCAAAGTCGATCGCGTAATCCAAGGCAAAGTAATAATTTGGATATCTCCCGCGCCTGTTGCGATCCGATATGTGGCGATCGTATCGCCCACAGTGAAGTTCGGCACAGCTAGGCTGCGATATATCGCCAGACTCGCGCCACCGATACCCTGCGAATGTTGATCATGGTTTCCCACCAATAGCACAGTGGGAATACCTGCATCGGCAAGGCGGCGAAATTGCTTGGCAAAAGCTTGCTGCACAAGGGGCGGTGGTGTCGCATCAGGAAAAGCATCACCACCAAAGAGAACGATATCGGCTGGCTCATTAATAGCGCGATCGATACAAGTCGCTAAGGCGGCTACAAAGTCTTCCAAGCGAGTATTTAAGCCCGTCTCAGGGTTTACTTTTCCATGCGTGGTGCTACCAAGATGAATATCAGAGAGATGTAAAACTTTAATCGCCATATTTATCGCTGATGTATTTACCAACGCTCCAGTATAGTTTGATCAGTTCTTGGTTTGCGGTAGCGATGACCTTGTGCTGAGCGGTTTTGATGAGGGTGAGAACTTCAGCAAATTCAGGTTGCAAAGAGTCTGACATTAAGTGATTTTACTGAAAACTTTAATGTTTAATAGTATCGTACAAGGCATCTCAATTAGGTATCAACAAAATCAAAAATATGCGTTACATTATCATTAACGTATCTACAAGATTAGCAATCACAACAAATTTGTTGACAAACGAATAGCTTATGTCAAGAACAGTATTAGAAATACGAAACGAAATAAATAGGATTGAGAAATCCATTCATATTAGAGCGTATGCGAATATGCGGCGACTATCTATCATTAAGTCTCTACACGTTTAGAGAGAATCATATCCTATTTCGGCAACACATAGAAATGCAGAACAATATCGATCTGCTTCTTAATTCGGATGTTTTTAAGCGTAAACCTCTTAGATGGGAATATAATCTTTTAGAAAAGAAAACTTATCAATTATTTCTTAACTTTGTTGCCTCAGCAAAAGCTCTTATCGATCACGCTAGAAATATCGTTGAGGATCTGTATATTGGAACAGAATTCCATAAGGAATATAAGGATAAAGTTGGTAAAGAACTAGCAAGTATTCCTATCCGTGTATTTGTTCAAGATTTAAGATCTTATGTTTTGCATAATAAATTTCCATTTGTTAGCACTCAATTTAAATTTCAGCGTGTATCACCAGTTGGCGATCCCGAAAATCTCGGTGTTTATACAGTTAAATTAGCTCTGAGCAAGCAACAACTTTTAAAATGGAATAGCTGGACAAAACCTTCAAAACGTTATCTTGAAGAGCAAAACGACCAGATCTTTCTTGATGTTCTAATTGATGAATATTATTTATTGATAGACAATTTTTATTTGTGGCTGGATAAATCTCAGAGAGAAATGCATGAGTCGGAATACTCATGGCTATTAGATCAATGGGATGAACTATACCAAGAACTATAAGAGTCTATGTCTACGAAGAAATGCAAAAAACATGGAATTTGAATTTAAAAATGGCAACTTGGCAATGTATTAGTGGTTGTGGCGCTTGTTGTAACCTTGAGCCTAGCGATCTCCCTGACCTCGCAACCTACCTCACCCCCACAGAACAAATCGAATCAATCTATGGTGATCAGTCTTTAGAGTGGTTACGCTTTGAGAATGCCATAATTAGCTCTGACAGCGTTGTTTAGGATGTTTCGCCGAGACATAGACATAAAATTTCGCCCAAAAATCTGATGCTAAAAAAGAGAAGGTAGCACAACCTTCTCTTTTTATTTTAGAGCGCTTTGCGCTTTAATTTCTTGACGATGCTTTTGCTGGTACTAACTTTCTTACTTTTGCCCAACTTAACTCATGCATCAATACATAGGAGCAGGGAATCAGGAATAAAGTCAGGATTGTGGCAAGAGCCAACCCAGAAAAAGTGACAATCCCAAGAGGCTGTAAGAACTCGCCGCCATCACCACCACCCAACGCTAGAGGGAAAGCACCAATGACAGTAGTAATCGTGGTCATTAAAATTGGACGTAAGCGGATCGGTGCAGCTTGCAAAATAGCCTGAATCCGACTGCATTTCTGCTCCTCTCGTAATTGGTTGGCGAACTCCACCATCACGATCGCATTGTTTACAACAATACCAACTAGCAAAATTGCTCCAATTACCACGATTACATTAATCGAGCTACTGGTCACATATAGACCAAAAATACCACCAGCAAGGGCAAGAGGAATCGTCAGCATAACTACTAATGGATCGAGTAGTGAATTGTACTGCACCGCCATTACGACAAATACTAAAAAGGAAGCCAGTAAACCCAATACTAAAAAAGATTTTGAGAGATTATCGTTAGCTGTCTTGGCAGTACTGGGCAGTACCGTTACTCCATCTGGCAACTTAACCTCAGCGATCGCCTGTTCAGTTTGTTGGAGCGCACCACTGAGACTTGCACCACGTTCCATGCTACCGAGAATTAGATAAACTTGACGCTGGTTAATGCGTTGAATTTCCCCTGGGGCGCGACCTTCGCGCAGAGTTGCCACATCCGCAAGGCGGACAGGGCGATTATTGCTGACAAATAGAGGAACTTGCTGTAATTGCGAAGAGTTTTGGCGTAGCTTAGGATCAAGCTGTACCCGCACATCAATCAGGCGATCGCCGCGTTGTAATTGCGTGGGGACTGAACCTGTAATCGCAGTTTGCAGAGTTGAACCGATCGATTGAGTTGAGAGTCCTAGCGCTTGCAGACGTTCCCAATCAGGAATAATTTGGACTTCAGGCTGACGGGCATCGGTGTCGGGACGAAAGTTCGCGCCTTTGACTGACTTCTCTAAGACTCCAAGAACTTCTAAACCTGCTTGCGTCAATAGTTCGGGATTACTACCTTGCAAAACGACATCAATATCCGTTCTGGGGACAGGGGAATTATTGACGATAATCCCACGCACTTGCCCAGGGTTAACCCGAATTCGGATTCCTGCTAAATTTAACTTGGCAATTTCCCGATTCACGCGACTCACAAAACCAGTAAGATCCGCATTGGGCTTGAGCGTAATCGTACTGCCACTGCGTAAGGGATTAGCAGTAACGTTATTGCCAAAGGAACCACCGCCAATAGTGGAGAAAGCATAGGCAGTTTCAGGCTGCTTAATCAGAATTTCATCGACTATTTCCATCACTCTACGGTTTTCGGCGAGGGTTGTACCTGCGGGGAATTGAGCATTGACGCTGACATCACCTGTTTTAACTTGAGGAATAATTTCTTGCGGCAGTTGTCTTGCCATGAGGAATCCACCACCACCAAGCACAGCAAATAGTCCAATCACTACCAAAAGACGATAATGGATAATCTTTGCTAAGAAACCTGCATAGCCCAAGGTAGCTGCTTCAAATCTTTGCTGAAATCCACGCATAAACCAAGTTTCACTTAATCGACTTGACCAAGGAATGGATAATAAACGTGAGGCTAGCATTGGTACTACGGTGATGGCGATCGCGATCGCGGCGATATTCCCAAAGCTAATCGTGAGAATCAGTTGATTGAATAGCAGCGACAGGAATCCACCCAGTAATAAAAACGGAAAAATTACGACGAGGTTGGTACTGGTGGAAGCAACTAGCGCTGATTCTATTTCGGCACTGCTGGCTTGGGACTGAGCGATCGTATCTTGAACTCCATTACTCCTTCGCATTTTCTCAACGCCGATCAGGATATTGTCTAACATCACGATTGAGCAGTCTACGACACCGCCCACGCACAGAGCCAGACCACCTAAGCTAAATATATTAAGCGAAAATCCGAAAATACCCATACATATAATTGAGGCAAGGGTAGCCAGAGGAATTGCAAGGGTAATAATCAGGGTCTGTCGCACTGAGCCAAGAAATAGCAACACAGCACCTCCCGCGAGGAAGGCTCCCATAATGCCAGAGGATGTAACATTGGCAACTGAAGCTCTGATTAATTTTGACTCATCAATGGTCGCCGTTATCTCAGCGTCATTGGGAATTAAGCCGTTTTCCTGAAGGTTGGCAATCTTTTCCTTGACGCGATCGACGACCTCAATCGTATTCGCATCGGGCTGCTTAGTTACTAACAACCGTACTGCTTCCTGTCCATTTAAAGTCGTGAAAACCCTCTGTTCTTCAGTACTATCAACAATTTCCGCAAAGTCGCGCAGATAAACTTGTCTAGGCGGAGTTGTAGCCGATGGATTGCTGACAACAAAGGATAAATTCTCTAGTTCTTTGGCATTTTTAAACTTGCCGATCGCCCTAGTCAGTGGCTCCACCGCACCATTGCGTAACCTACCACCTGAAATATCAATATTACGATCGCGCAATGCGTTCAAAACCTCATTAACGCTCACGCCTGCTGATTGTAATCGAGGCAGATCGAGATTAACCTGTACCTCTTCCCTGACACCACCAACTACATCAACACCCGCAACCCCAGGCACGATCGCTAGTTCCCGACCTAACTCTTCATCAGCGAATAGTCGCAACTCTGGCAATGATAAGGAAGGTGATGTGAGCGCAAACTCATAGATCGGAAATTGAGACGGATCAAATTTAAAAATTCTTTCATTCTCAACGACATCAGGTAGACGACTTCGCCCACGATTAAAGCTAGCCACTGCATCATTCAGAGCCTGATCAACATCACTACCTGCATCAAAGAACAAATCGACTCTTACTTGTCCTTCGCGAGTACGCGAAAAAAGCTGATTCACACCTTCAGTAATTGCTAAAGCTTCTTCTAGAGGTTTGGTGACTTCGGTAATAGCTACCTCTGGAGACACCCCCGGAACATCAATCTGTACACCAATACGGGGATAGACAATTGATGGTAACAAATCCACTTGTAAGCGGGTTATATAAAATGCGCCCATCACAAAAATAGCGATCGTCAGCATCAGCGTCCCAATATGGCGACGAATTGCTGTGGCGCTGATACTAAATCCTGTCGGCTTCGAGTTTTGGTTGCTCATAGTTACCTATTAAAATAATGATGTAAGAAACTGTTTAAGAATTACTTCCTATAGTCAAAAGCTCTAAGAGATCTAATTATTTAGAAGATTCCGATAACACGCTGAGCCTGACAGAATCGCCATCCTGTAACTTGCCACCACTTCTGACGACTACGCGATCGCCTTCTTTCAAACCAGAGAGAATCACAACTTTGCCATCACGGCGATCGCCAAGAGTAACCTTCCGCGCCGCCACTTTTGGCTCTTTCGGATCACCCGTAATCACAAAAACTGAGCCAGTTTTCGGCTTTCCTTTTTCATCAGCATTAGACTTGGTATCTGTTTTCGGCTTTGCTGGTTGATTGGGTTGGGTATTTGTATCTTTAGGTGCTTGAGTCGGTCTTCCTGCTGCTTCTAGCGCGGTTTCGGCGATCGCAATCTGACGAACCTGATTACTGGAAAACTGCACTCTCGCTAGCTGACCGCTTCCCAATTTATTGTCGCGATTAGGAACTACAACTTCCACAGGAATCAATCTCGCTACGGGATCAGCCACTGGTGAAATCCGTCTCACCGTTCCTGTAAACTTTTGATTTGGAAACGTATCAAACCGTACATCAACCGATTGATTTAAACGAACTTTGCTAATTTCCAATTCTGAAATCAGTACAATTACTTTAACTTGACTAAAATCACCTAATTTTATAACGTCGTTACCTGCGAATAGAAGATTGCCAGTTTCACTAACGCGCTCTAGCACAACACCACTAATCGGTGCAGTAATCGTAGTGAAGGATTGACGCTCCTGTTCTCTTAATCTAATCGCTTCTTGAGCTAAAACTCTTTGTGAACTTGCTCCCACCGTCTGTTGCTGAAGACTGACTTGCTGCTCCGCCGATCGCAATGATTGTTCAGCAGATCGCGCACGGGTAATGGCAGTCTCCGCAGTTTGAGAAGATACGGCTCCATCTTTAGCCAATTGAGTGAAGCGATTTGCATCAGCTTGTGCTTGTTGATATTCCAGTCTGGCTCGTTCCACTTGAGCGCGAGCATTCCCCACGGCAGCACTTGCTTGCGAAACTTCCGCTTCCCTTGCCGCAACTTCCGCTTCAGCCTGTAGCACAGTTGCAGATAGAACTGCATCATCCAATTGGGCGATTACTTGTCCAGTTTCCACGCGATCGCCAACATCCACATTTAAATCTAGCAAACGCCCTTCCAGTCGGGATTTTACCGATACTTCCCTTATTGGTGCAGTAGTGCCTGTGTACTCTGTCTCAGCTTGGAGAGAATCAAACTTAGCGATCGCCACATCTACGGCTATAGCTGGCTTTTGAGTTTGAGCTTGAGATGCTCCCTTGTCAGATTGGGAAGAACAACTTACTGTCGCAACTGATAGGCTAGCGATCGCTACCAAGAGCCAAATGGATTTCATAGAAATAATACCGATATGAGAGAGATTTGGCACTAAAGCGGTAAGCAAATGGCAGATTCAACCACCGAATCTATGTTACATCACAATTTTGATTTACGCATAGCTAGTAAAAGAAAGTGGTTAGTATAAAACTTTAGCGATCGCTTCTACTTGTAAAGAATTGCTTTGAACATTGCTACAGCCATAACGTAAGTTCTGCATGTAATGGAAGAAAACAAACAATATTTTTAATTTACATGGAATTGTCATTCCTTTGGATCTCGCAATATCTCCTAATGCTGCTATCACTAGATAAGGATCGCCATCTTCAAGAGCCGTCACGAACATTGATAAAGATTCCGAGTCTTTGCCTACAAAGCACTGTAAGATCTAACCATTCAAGCCTTTTGCCGATAGCATTTTCGGTAATATTTGTAGCCATGAAAGAAAAACTCACTAGCAGCCAAGAGCGAGTCCTAGAACTTCTTCACGCTCACGATCGCGCCCACGATCATGCGATCTCTGCACAGACTATTCACGCCGAGTTACGCAATAGTGAAAAAAGTGTGGGATTAGCAACGGTCTATCGATCGCTAGAAGCGCTGAAATTGCAAGGTTTAATCAAGGCGCTAACCTTGCCCAATGGCGAAACCGTTTATAGCGTAATGCCTGCCGACAAACACCATCTCAACTGTCTTAACTGTGGCAAGTCTTTCCCGATTGATTGCTGTCCTATCCACGATCTCGGTAGTCAACTCGCGAAAACCCATAGTTTTCAGATTTATTATCACACACTCGAATTTTTCGGGCTTTGTAGCCAATGTCAACAGGAAGCCGCGTAACTATGCCTACCGTACTTGTACCTCTATTTGAAGGTTTTGAAGAAATCGAAGCAATTACGATTATTGACGTGTTGCGCCGCGCTGATATTCAGGTAACTACCGCAGGTTTAACAACCCAAATGGTTATGGGCGCTCATGCGATCGCCGTGATATCTGATCGACTTCTTGATGAAATAGATACTAGTGCGTTTGATGCGATTGTGCTTGCTGGCGGTGCGGGGACTTTTCGACTGAGAGAAGATCCGCGAATTTTCCAAATATTACTTGCTCAAGCGGCGGAGAATAAGCTCATTGGGGCAATTTGTGCTGCGCCCACGGTTCTGTCGGCAGCAGGGTTACTCAAAAATAAACGGGCGACATCTTTCCCATCGGTACAAGCTCAGTTAGAGGTTGGTGAATATTTGACAATTCCCGTTGTGGTTGATGGCAATGTGGTCACCAGTCGCGGCGCGGGAACAGCTATGGCTTTTGCGTTGAAACTTGTAGAGATTTTATGTGGTCAGGCGATCGCGACCAAACTAGCCTCAGATATGATTGTCGATTAAATGATTTGCCCTTATTTTGGACAAGGCTGAGTTGGATACTGATATATTAGCTGAGAAGCCAACTAGATAGATTTGAATAGATTTGAGAAGCAATAATGGATTTACAAAATTCAGATAATAAATCAACCCCTATTACCAACAATAAATTTACTTACCAAATATCAATTCCTGAACCTGAAAATCATCTATTAGAGGTGGAGTTAGCGATCGCGGATTGGAGCATAGTTGAGCAGGGAGAATTTATCGAGCTGAAATTGCCAGTCTGGACTCCTGGCTCTTATTTGGTGCGGGAATATGCCAGACATTTACAGGATTTTGTGGCGATCGCCGCCGATGGCAAATCTCTCCCTTGGCAAAAAATTAGTAAAAACCATTGGCGCTTAAATCTTAAAAATAGTTCACAAGTTAAGGGGCAGATCAAAGTTCGCTATCGGATTTTCTGTAATGAGTTAACCGTTCGCACGAATCATATTGACAGTACCCATGCGTTTTTTACAGGCGCGGCGGTGTTTATGTATGTGGTCAATTATCAAACACAACCTTACCAAGTTGCGATCGCCAACCTTCGAGAAAACTGGAAAATTGCTACAGCTTTACCAATTGGGAATCAAGCGAATACTTTCTATGCAAAGGATTTTGATACCTTAGTTGATAGTCCCTTTGAGATTGGGCTGCACGATCGCCATGAATTTAAGGTTCTAGATAAACCCCATAGTTTTGTAGTTTGGGGACAACATAATGCAGATATGCAGCGCGTTGTCAAAGATACGGCAGCGATCGTGGCGGTGGAAGCGGAAATATTTGGCGGATTGCCCTATGAGCATTATGACTTTATTCTCCATGCTGGTAATGGATTTGGTGGATTAGAACATAAAGACTGTACTGTTCTGCTTTATAACCGTTTAGGATTTCGCAAAGAAGAGAGTTATCTCCAATTTATCAATCTCGTTGCCCATGAGTTTTTCCATACATGGAATGTGAAACGGATTCGTCCTAAAGCCCTAGAAACCTTTGATTATGACGACGAGAACTACACAGGTTCTCTCTGGTTTAGTGAAGGAACTACCAGCTATTATGATCAAATCTTTCCACTTCGGGCTGGGCTGTACGATGCAAAACATTATCTCAAATTAGTGAACAAGAGCATTACTCGCCTGCAAACTACTTTTGGACGAAATGTGCAGTCACTCTATGAATCGAGTTTTGATACATGGATTAAGCTCTATCGTCCCGATGCGAATACTCACAACAACCAGATTTCCTATTATCTCAAAGGTGAGTTAGTGTCGATGCTGCTGGATTTGCTGATTCGTTCCAAAACAAATAACCTGCGATCGCTTGATCGAGTCATGCAAATTATGTGGGAACGTTTTGGTAAAAGTGAAACTGGATTTAGTGAAGATGAACTCCATGAAGTCATTGAATCTGTCGCAGGAGTTGACCTGTCGAACTTCTGGAATGATTATCTCTACGGTACTAAAGAGCTTGACTATAATTACTATCTGGAACCATTTGGGCTAGAGTTACGCACCGCCCGTCAAGACATTCCCTTTATCGGCATGACTCTCAAATCTAAAAATGGTATTGCCGAAATTGAGAAAGTCGAGTTTGGTTCCCCTGCTCAAAAAGCAGGAATTAGTGCGGGAGATCTGCTGCTAGCGATCGCTGGTATCCGTGTTACTGCCGAAACCTTTAGCGATCGCCTGCGTGATTTTGCGGCGGGTGATGCGATCGCGCTCACGCTTTTTCAGCAAGATTTACTCAAAACTGTTGAAGTAATTTTGCAAGAACCAATTACTAATCATTTCGAGATTACCCAAATTGCGAATGCTTCTGCTAATCAAGAACTAAACTTAAGAATGTGGTTAAGTAGCTAGGCGCAATTATATGAAACTTAAAAAGCTGTAGCTCATGCTGCGCGTACGCTATAGCTGCATAGTCTAGTTACTTAGCCGATAATCTAAAATAATATGGAGTTTTTAAAATAAGTATGGGATTTTTAGAAGGTAAGGTCGCGATCGTTACAGGTGCATCCAGAGGTATCGGACGAGCGATCGCCGTCGCTCTCGCTAGTGAAGGCGCAAAGGTTGTAGTGAATTATGCTAGTTCAGCTAGCGCCGCCGAAGCAGTAGTTGCCGAAATTAATAGTCTTGATAATGGTAGTGAAGCGATCGCTGTTCCTGCTGATGTCTCCAAAGAAGCCGAGGTGGATAGCCTGATCAAGTCGGCGATCGACAAGTGGGGTCGCGTGGATGTTTTGGTGAACAATGCTGGCATTACCCGCGACACATTGTTGCTACGTATGAAGCTAGAAGATTGGCAGTCGGTGATCGACCTCAACTTGACGGGCGTGTTTCTAACTAGCCGTGCGATCGCCAAAATCATGCTCAAGCAAAAATCAGGACGGATTATCAATATCGCCTCGGTTTCGGGACTGATGGGTAATGCAGGACAAGGCAACTACAGTGCTGCTAAAGCGGGTGTGATTGGTTTCACAAAAACTGTGGCAAAGGAACTGGCTAGTCGCGGTATTACCGTCAATGCTGTAGCCCCTGGATTTATTGCCACAGACATGACCGCCGATCTCAAGAATACTGAAGAAATTTTGAAATTTATTCCCCTTGGGCGCTATGGTCAACCCGAAGAAATTGCAGGTATGGTGAGATTTCTCGCGGCTGATCCTGCGGCGGCTTACATCACGGGACAAGTGTTTAATGTCGATGGCGGTATGGTCATGGCATAGATCAACAAAGGGCGCAAAGCGCCCTTTTTAATTAAATAAAAACATGAGGTTATTTATGCGCTGTATCTTAAGAAATTTGATAATGGCAATATGCACTATTTGCATTGCGGTTTGCTTGGGTGTGATTGCTCCGAATTTAGCGATCGCCTCACCCATTACTCCCATTAAGATTGCATCAATAGATTTCACCAAACAACAAGCGATCGCGGTTCAAGTCAGCCTCAGTAATGATAATAACGAACTCAAATTTATTCCCGATCGCTTTACCTTTGAATCTGGCAAACGTTACAAATTATTACTAAGCAATCCCAGTAGCCTCAAGCATTATTTCACCAGCAAAGATTTCGCCGATGCAGTTTGGACACAAAATGTCGTAGCTGGTAATGTCGAGATTAAAGGCAATATTCGTGAACTCGAATTGCGTCCAAATACAACCGCCGAATGGACTTTTGTACCAATTAAATCTGGTACTTACGAACTGCACTGTGCGATCGCGGGTCACACAGAAGCAGGAATGCGCGGCACAATTACAATCCAGCCTAGTGTTTAGCTGATTGATGTTGATAACTAGATTGTGGAACAGGCTTCTAGCCTGTTAATTGGTGATAGCTTAGATTGTGGAACAGGCTTCTAGCCTGTTAATTAGTGATAGCCACTTAAACACCCAAAAATCACTAATCTTAATCCCTAAAAAGTGAAACAGGCATCCTGCCTGTAATGAATTAGGAAAATACAGGCTAGAAGCCTGTTCCACAATTAATCTGCCTGTAATGAATTAAGAAAATACAGGCTAGAAGCCTGTTCCACAATTAGTTTGTAGCATAATTAGATTAGATAAAATAAATAAAAACAGTTTAAGTTATCTATGAATTTAGAAAATTCTCAACTTAAAATTAAACAAAGATATCTTCCTCATTGGGAATTAACAGGTGCTGTTTACCATGTTATTTTTAATACTTGGGAGAAACTAGAATTAACAGCTTCTGCTAGAGAAGTAGTCTTAAATTGCTGCCTATTTTTTGATGAAAGCCAATCTAAAAATAAGGCAAGGTATCATACTTTTGCTTTAGTAGTTATGCCTGATCATGTTCATTGGTTAATGCAACCTTTATCTAAATCTGAAGATGAATATTGGTCACTTAGCAGTATTTTACACAGTATTAAAAGCTATAGTGCTAAACAAATCCCTAAAGTTATGAAACATATTGGGACGGTTTGGCAGGATGAAAGATATGATCGAATTATCAGAAATGATGAAGAATTTCTTAATACTTGGGAATATATTAGACAAAATCCTGTTAAGGCTAGTTTAGCTAAAACTCCTGAAGATTATCCCTTTTTATGGCAAGAATATTAATTGTAAGTAATATTGTGGAACAGGCATCCTGCCTGTAATGAATTCCATAAAAGTGGAACAGGCATCCTGCCTGTAATAAATTAAATTAAGAGAATACAGGCTAGAAGCCTGTTCCACAATTTGCAATTAGAAGATTATCCCACTTTTTTATTTTAAATAAAATTACAATAAAAACTCCTAGATCAAGCAACATCTACAAAACACAAACAACTCGAAGACCCACAGTATTATCGGAGGTGTCAATTACCTTTGAACTACGAGAAAAAGAACAACAATCCTTCTGTGAACTACTAAAACAGCCTCCTCTCACTACTTTTTGATTGCTCTCTGTATTCACTGCTGAACCATCAGAAGGATGACCATAATATCCATCTTTCCAGTCATCTTGACACCATTCCCATACATTTCCTAATAGATGGTGTAAACCCCAAGGATTAGGCTTAAATGACATTACGGATGTAGTATTCATCAGAGTGCGGGAAGCCTCAATAAAAGATTCCAAAAACCGATTGTTTCTTTTGTCTAGAAAAAACAAGTGTCTGTAACACATCATATGCGCGTATTTTTTAATATATTGACATTTTTCTCCAAAGAAATATTTAGTAGTAGTACCTGCTCGACAAGCATATTCCCACTGAGATTCTGTCGGCACCTGATATTTTCTACCTGTTATTTCTGATAATTTTTGACAAAAGTCTTGCGCTACATTCCAATTAACCTGTTCAACTGGGTGGTTTTTGTGACTATCAGCATATGCTTTGCGGTATAACGCGTTTGCATCATTAAAAGACGGATTATTGCCCATAACAGCTTCATATTGAGCTTGAGTAATTGGATACTTACCCATGTGAAAAGCCTGTACTTTTACCTTGTGCATGGGACTTGCCGCATCGTGATCAGGAATATGTTGAAGATAAAAATCGTGTTTTAGATCATCATAGCCATCTGAACCCATCATAAATTCACCCGTAGGAATAGAAATCATTGCTAATTCCACATCATTAGGCAATATTTCCGTAAAGTTATCCGCAGGATTCGGCATACTAGGCTTTGACTTTCCCTCCACAACCATCGGCAACCCTACTACTTCCATCGCTGGTAACTGAGGAATATTCCCAAAACGACTCAAAAACTGCCAACCCAGTAAAAGACTATTAATCCCTTCCGTTTGACTCGCCTCGATCTTTGCTGCATCTTTGACTTTTTCTAATAACAGCTTTAAGGAATCCAAAAACGGCTTATCCTCCTGATAAGCAATCCGCTTTAAAAGCTGACAATCACCATAGACCTCTTGCAAATTAAATTTGAGCAGCCACTTGATTCAATTCATAGTTGTACAAAGCAGCAATTAAATTACAACGTAATCCATAACGACGACGACGATTGCGATATCGTTCAGCTAGAATTTT
>JBIKYX010000077.1:0-20153 GCA_044355035.1 Pseudanabaena sp.
ATTGTAAGTTCGATTTTTATTTTTGTGCCTTCTACACTTATTACCTTTGCCGACATTTTCTTTCTTGCCTCCTTCTTTATTCTCTCATTATCCTGCTATCTTCGTATTAAGTCAAGGTCGCACCCATGTATTAACGTCAATGGCAGATGAGAAATAGTTTTTTACTGCTAAGTGGTGCTTTTGGGAGCCAACAAAAAAGCAATCGGTTCTGATGTATCAACTACAACTTCTGCCATTACAGATTGCCTCAAAGAACATCATCACCGTCAATGTATCTATATTGTATACATTAGCTGAATTCTTAACTCATTTCACCTATCAGTAATCAATTACGCAAATCCGCGATCGCACTGAGCGCAACATTAGCGATCGCTTGATCAGTTGCCTTGGGTAAATGGTAATACTTCCCACCACCTGCGGCGGCGAGTTCCTTCGCAAAACCAGTAGATACAAATTTGTTTTCCGTATCAATAACCAATAACCCTAAATTCAAAGCGCGAACCTTGCGACAAATATCAATCAGTTCTGCTTTAATATCAGGCTTATTTTCGGGATCAATCGGCTCACCCATCGATCGCGCCAGTGGCACATTGCCACGACCATCGGTAATCGCCACAATCGTCACTGAGCCGACATCACCTGACTGTCTCGCATTCATGGCAACCCGCACCGCTTGAGTTAAGCCATGTGCCAACGGTGAACCACCACCACAGGGCATTGTATCCAAACGACGACGGGCTGCTTCAATGGAACGGGTAGGTGGTAATAATACATCCGCTTTTTCGCCACGAAAGGGAATTAGCGAGATTTGATCTCGATTTTGATAGCTATCAGTTAACATCCGCAAAGCCGCACCCTTAGCCGATTGCATCCGATTTAGCGCCATCGAACCTGAAGCATCTACTAAGAAAATCGTCAACGCTCCCGCCTTACGAGCCAACTTCTTCGCTCTGATATCCACATCTTCAACGATAACTTTGCGATGGGGTTGGCGCAGTCTTCTTGCTTTTTGATAGGGAGCCGAAGCGCGGAGAGTGGCATCAACCGCAATGCGATCGCTCTTTCCTTGAGGCAAAACTGGCTTGATATAACGTCCCCGCTCTTGGGAATAGATTACATTGCGTGTCCCCGATCGCCCTTGCTTTTGCATCGACTGAGCAAAAAATAGAACTTCAGGATCGAGAATTACACCTTCTGGATCGAAGATAAATTCTTCAGGAATTTCAGGGGATTCATCCTGCTCTTGCTCTTGTTCCTGATCCTCTTGATTTTCCTCCTGCTCCTGTTCACCTTCATCTTGATTTGGCGGTGGCGGCGGTGGTGCTTGCTGCTGTTGTTGCTGTTCGGGTTGTTGTTGATCAGGGGATAGCGGCGATCGCGGCACAATCACCAACTCCACCGCCTGACGTAAATCATCAGCATTAACTTGAGTACGACTTTCTAACGCCGCCGCCGCTTTCGCCACTCGCAATGCAAACAACTCAGCCCGATGTCCTTGGACTCCACCGCGCACCGCTTCCGCAACGAGATACTGAATCTGCGCTCTCGAAATTGTGATGTCTTTTAGCCATTCTCTAGCCAAAATAATCTGTGTCCGTAGATCATCAATATCCGAGTCATAGCCACTCAAAAATGCTTCAGGGGAATTGGCATAGCCCAATACCATATCCACTGCTTCCACTCGTTGATCGAGAGAGAGAACTCCATCCGCCGAAAGATTAATCGCAATCCGATCCATTAAATGCTCTCCTAATATCCCTTCTTCTGGGTTGTAGGTAGCGATTAGCAAAGGTCGGCAAGGATGTTGATAGCTAATGCCTTCACGTTCGACTTGGTTATAGCCTGTGGAGAGAACCGAAAGCAATAGGTTAGAAATCTGTGGATCGAGTAAATTAATCTCGTCAATGTAGAGAACGCCACGATGGGCTTCCGCTAAAATCCCTGGTTGAAATATGGTTTGTCCTTCACGCACCGACCGACTCACATCCACCGAGCCAATCAGCCGATCTTCGGTAATCCCTAAAGGAATCTGGATAAACGGTGCGGGAATGACTTTAGTTTCAATTTCACTAATCTCTTTGCCCTGCATCGCTGCAACTAAAGCATCATCCCATTCATCAGGATTAGTTGGATCGCTGTTACTGAGAGAGGCGATCGCCACTTCGATGGGAGGCAGTAAAGCGTGAATCCCACGCGCAAGGACGGATTTGGCAGTGCCGCGTCTACCTGCAAGGGCGATGCCACCGATCGCAGGATCGATCGCTGCGAGCAGTAAAGCGGTTTTAATTGCTTCTTGACCGACCACAGCCGCAAGGGGAAATGTGATTGGGGCATAGGAGATGTTTGTGGTTGAGGGAGCGGGCGGCGAAAAGACCATGCGATCGTTATATAAAAGTGTGCGAAATATAGGTGTTTGAACAATTATAGCGGTTTAGGTCGGTCAGCATTAGTCCTTTCCGCAATTCCGTAAAATCAAATGGCGATCGCAGTTTGTAAAATTTGAGAGGGCAAAGTAAAATCATGCTAATTTTAAGCGCCAACTATTTCGTTAGGTATTATTGAGATGAGTGGAATAGCTCGTGAGGTTATTCTCGATCAAAGGTATGTTCTTAAGCACTTACCAAATACGCAGCAATCTCAACGCTTACTCAGGCTAGGACGATCTGCTCATGTTTTTAAAGATGAAGCTACTATGCTACGAGTTGCTCAGGCTATTATTGAAGCAGGTGAGTATACTGGTAAAATTCGTAACTATGAGCGTTATGGATTGTTTTTTACTGAACCTATTGGTTACAGGATTGCGGTAGATGGCTCAAATATTCCGTTATTTTATGGCGAGGTTAAAGTAGATGCAGACAATCGATACCATGTTATCCCCCGCACTCGACCCAGTGAAGGATGATTGGAATTTTCTTGAGGTTTGGATCGATCCCATGCAGTCGCCGCCTTATTTGTTAATGCTGATGGGCGATCGGATGGGTGTGTGTCGTGTTTGCAATCCAGTTGAAAATTATAAGGTTGTGCTAACTAGTCAAAGCTATGAAGAAGCGCAGTTATGGTTGTTAGAAGATGAGTTTGAGCCAATTAACGGAAGGGTATCACTTTCTGAAGTTCTGGAAGGAATATAAAGCACCTACTGCACTGATTAAAACATTGTTGATTTTTGCTAAGATTAAAATATCTTAGTGATAACTTTTTTATCTAGGCATAAGCTATGCAATCCTTTCCTGTGCTTGGTAACACGATCCGCCCTCTGCAACATCGCGATCTGGAATTTATTCAGCGATTTGCTTCGCCCAGCGATCTTGCCCAAATAGCGGTCAGCGATCTTAGCGGTTGTCGTAGTCGTCAAAAAATTAGCTTACATCAACTTGCCAGTTGGCTGCCCGCGCCTCTGCAAATGATTCTCAAACCCTATGTTCGGGCGTATGTCTCAGAATGTAATGGTATTATTCAGGGATTTATCAGGGTTTCGCCGTTTAACAACAACAGCAGCACTTGGCAAATTGATCGCGTTGTTGTTCTACCCGAAGCCCAAAATGGTCAGCATCATGTTGGCACACAATTAATTCGTTATTGTCTCGAATCTTGTCTTGAAGCAAGAACATGGGTGTTGCAGGTTGATATCAACCAAAAAGATATGATCGCTCTGTACCGCCAGAATGGATTTCAACCTCTGGCGCAGTTTACGGATTGGGAAATTGGTAATGATGGACTTCAAGAGCTTGCTCAACATTCCCCCGATTTACCCAACCTGATGCCCGTTAGTAATGCCGATGCTAGCTTGCTGTACCAGCTTGATACCGCCGCAATGCCGCCACACATTCGTCAAGTTTACGATCTTAATGTTGATGATTTTCGAGCCAAGGCGATCGATAAATTGGTGAATCATGGCTCTTTGGTAATTAACCAATTACAAGATGTGTCGGGCTATGTGTATGAGCCACAACGCAAGGCGGCGATCGGTTACTTTTATCTGCTGTTGCAACGACCTACAGGTAATCCCACGGATGAAAAGCTGGTTCACCATTGCCAGTTGACAGTTCATCCTGCTTATACATGGCTTTATCCTGAACTAACCTCGCAAATAGCGCGAATTGTCGCGAAACAGTCTCCAGAAGGGGCGAGTTTGCAACTATCTTCAGCAGATTATCAGCCTGAGCGAGAAGCTTATTTAGAAGGAATTCAGGCTGTGCGTCAGGGACATTCGTTGTTAATGGCGCGATCGGTTTGGCATAAAATCCGTGAAACTAAGCCTGTCCTTGATGGGTTGCAGCTTTCACGGATGTTGTCAGGATTACAACCAACTCCAAAAACGATTCCAGGTAGAATCGAAAACCTACCACAACAGCATCCCCATAACGATGAACCAGTCCAGTGATCAAGCTAATTTGTTCACAAATCGGAGAAATTAGGCTAATGAACAGAATCAATTTTGTTGATCACAGTTTTTACCGCATTTACAAGTAAATCTGGCTGGTCTACCCATACAAAATGACCACTTTGGCTTGCCTCAACTTGCAGACAATCTGTGGATAATTGACTTAACTCTAGGTGCATTTTATCCCGTAACTGATTAATGCTTTGCAAAGGAATAAATGTAGTCCAAAAAGCAGGCTTGAAGAAGGAATTGGCTTTAATGCTAACTATAGGTAATGCTCCAAAATGCTTAGCGATACTCACTTGCTCTGAACTTTTGTCTAGATTGACAATCTCTCGGCTCATCGTAATCCAATGCTTGGGAAGACAAAAAGAGCGCTTCACTCGATCACGAGATTCTTCAGAGAAATTCCGTAACTCTGGCTTGATTAATTCAAACACTCTACATGTTCTCAATAATCGAATAATCCCAAATGCTGAGCCAAAGATAGACATCACAAAGCCTGATAGAAAAAACAGCTTGAGCGCCTTTAACTGGATCGGCATATTCAGCATTCCTATCTCATGTAGTCCATCGGTGAGGACGATGCCCGAAACT
This sequence comes from Pseudanabaena sp., assembly GCA_044355035.1. Taxonomy (GTDB): domain Bacteria; phylum Cyanobacteriota; class Cyanobacteriia; order Pseudanabaenales; family Pseudanabaenaceae; genus Pseudanabaena. The sequence goes on from JBIKYX010000077.1 coordinate 4,979, forward strand.
TTTTGAGGAAACAAATGGGCATATAGTCGGACATTGTAACTACCAAAGGAATCGCCTACCAAAATGTAGGGTGGCTCGATTTTTGCTTGAGTTAGCAATATGTCTAGCTCCTTGGCAATTTGCTCACTGGTGCGAGGTCGTGGACTATGGTCGCTCCATCCATATCCTGCGCGATCGCAGATACATACTTTTCCTAGTTTGGCTAATTCGTCAATCAGCAGATAGCCTTCTACGCCGCCTAAGCTATGGTCAAGTACGATTGTTGGTTTAGCTTCTCCTAAAGTATAAAGATGCAACCGATATCCACCAATATCAATCAGTTGACCAATGGGCGATCTCCGATCTTCTAAGTAGCTTGCGATCGCTTGATAAAGTGTCGTAAAAACCAGCAGAATAACTTGGATTGCGATCGGCATCACTAACCTTAGCCCCAACGGAAAACCGCAGAACCCCAGCTTAAACCAGCACCAAAACCCGCGATCGCTATTAGATGATCGGGCTTGATTTTGCCAGCTTGTACCCATTCATCAAGGGCGATCGGAATTGAGGCAGCCGAAGTGTTGCCATATTTACCCATGTTACTAACCGCCTTAGCGGGATCGATGCCAAAGCGATTTACCACAGCATCAATGATGCGCTGATTAGCTTGGTGCAGAATCAACCAGTCGAGATCGTGAACATTGAGATTTGCCTTGTGCAGAGATTTCTCGATTACTTCTGGCACTTGTCTCACCGCAAATCGATAAACCTCCTGACCATTCATCGTAATTGGCTCAAAAGTGCTGCGCCCCGAATAGTTGATATTCAGTAAATCATTACCTTTGCCATCGCTTCGCATCTCGAAGCCTAATAAGTTATTTTGATTATTTTCAGTATTAGCGGCTTGTAAAACGACAGCACCTGCACCATCGCCAAACAAAATACAAGTCCGTCGATCTTGCCAATCCACCCAACGCGAAAGCACATCGGCTCCGATCAACAACACATTTTTATAAACCCCAGTACGGATATATTGTGATGCGGTAACTACCCCAAACACAAATCCTGAACAAGCTGCGACTAAATCAAAGGCAACAGCCCGTTCAGCCCCTAAAATTTTCTGTACTCGTCCTGCTGTACCGAACAGGTCATCACTAGTTGATGTCGCTAAAATGATCAAATCAATATCTTCAGGATTTAGCCCCGCCGCCGCGATCGCCTTTTGTCCAGCCTTAGCCGCCAGATTAGCGACTGAATCCTGCTCTCCATCGGCAATATGACGCTCTCTGATACCTGTCCGTGAGGCAATCCACTCATCGGTGGTATCTACCATCTGTGCGAGATCAATATTGGTAAGTATGCGATCGGGGACGGCGGAACCGCTACCAATAAAACGCACACCAAGGAGAGAAGATTCAGTATTAGTCATGGTCGGTATTTGATCAGATTTCAATTAGGCAAGGGGCTTAAGCCCCCTATTAAGGCTGGTGTCACTGTGCCAAGTGCCACATTAAGAAAATTATGTAGGCGGATCGTCGGGTGTGTCATCAGCAGGGACAGCTACCTTGGGTTTGATTTGACCCCGAATACGCTCAAGCACTTCGTTGTCAACAGCATCTTTGGCGACACGGATTGCATTACGGATGCTAACGGCATTAGAACTGCCATGACTAATCACGCAAATCCCTGCTACACCGAGCAGCAAAGCACCACCATACTCATCAGCATCAATGCGCTCTTTGACCTTTTTGAGATTCGGTTTCAAAATTAATGCGCCGAGTTTGCCCCGCCAACCCTTGGGGATTTCTTCCTTGAGGATTTGCATTACCGCACTGCCAACGCCCTCAGCAAATTTGAGGATGACATTTCCTGCAAAGCCATCACAGACAATTACGTCAAATTGACCTTTGAGGATATCGCGCCCTTCGGCATTACCTGCAAACAGGATCTGTTGATTGTCTTTTAATAATTGGTGAACCCGAATCGCAAGTTCGTTGCCCTTACAATCCTCTTCGCCAATATTTAGCAAACCAACCTTGGGTTCTTGAATACCGATCGCATATTTACTATAGAGCGATCCCATAATCGCAAACTGCTCTAAAAACTTGGGGCGACAATCTACATTTGCGCCAACATCAAGAACTAATACAGGCTTGTGGGGAACCTGTGTGGGAAATAAAGCGCCGATCGCGGGACGATCTACACCTGATAAGCGTCCTAAACGTAGGAGCGCCGCCGCCATTGCTGCCCCAGAATGTCCTGCTGAAATGACGGCATCAGCCTGTTTACGCTTGACTAAGTTCATGGCTACAGCGATCGAGGAGTTGGGCTTACGACGCAACCCCTCCAGTGGCTCATCATCCATTTCGATGATGCCCTCTGATGGCACGATCTCTAGGCGATCGCTTTCTTGATAGTTATGCTGCTTGAGGTAGTTCGCGAGGATTTCGCGATCGCCCACTAGCGCTATATCAACATTTAATTGATTCTGAGCTAATATCGCTCCTTCAATCACTTCGCGTGGGGCAAAGTCCCCACCCATCGCATCTACGGCAATTCTCACTATTTGCGATCCTGTCTGAGTTTTATGTCTAAAACTGTAAAGTAATGTATGTAAACCTTAAAAAAATTTTAACATTTTGTGCGTAGCCTTACCAATCTCGATGACAAAATCATGGCAGAACTAACAGTTTTATTTTTAGCGCCGCAGTTAGTTTATTTTTAGCGCCGTAGTTAGCTTATTTTTTGCGCCGCAAAAGGACTAACAACTTTTCAAAGCCTGCGGGTAAGGGGGCAGTATTCTCAATTAACTCACCTGAAATAGGATGCGTAAAGGTGAGTCGCCATGCGTGGAGTGCTTGCCCTATGAAATATTGCGAAACTTCCTTGTTAGGATGCCCATAGACTGGATCACCAGCGATCGCCCAACCCATATAGGCGGAATGGACGCGAATTTGATGGGTGCGTCCTGTTTCTAGATCAAACTTAACTAAGGTGTAATGTCCTAACCGTTCTTGAATTTGCCAATGGGTAATCGCTTTGCGTCCATCATCAACGACTGCCATTTTTTTGCGATCACTTTTATGTCGGGCGATCGACGCATTAATTACGCCTGATTCTCCTTTAGGAACCCCACGCACCACCCCTAAATATTCTCTTCGTGCGGTTTTGGCTTGAATCTGTGCTTGTAAATGTTGATGGGCGCGATCGCTTTTAGCAACCACCATCACCCCGCTCGTATCTTTATCCAAACGATGCACAATTCCTGGTCTTTGAGTTCCATTGATGCCAGATAGTTCTTGACAATGGGCTAAGAGCGCATTCACCAGAGTTCCATCGCTATGTCCTGCCGCAGGATGGACAACTAACCCCGCAGGTTTATTAATGACGATTAAATGTTCATCTTCATAGAGAATATCCAAGGGAATCTCTTGGGCGATCAAATCTAATGGTGTGGCGGCGGGTGTAATTAATTGAATGCGATCGCCTGTTTTGATTAAGTCTTTTTTATTGTTACAGAGGGCATCATTAACGGTGACATAACCTTGATCAATCAAGGTTTGAATACGCGATCGGGATAGGTCAGTTAGTTTCTCTGCTAAAAAGCGATCGATCCGTTCAGGTTGAATTAACTCGGCTATAACTTCTATCACATCATTACTATTTTCCATAGGGACTATTTTAAATGAAAACCGCTATAGCAACTATTTAAGAATTACTTTCTATTGTCAAAAATCCTAAGAGATCCCCCTCAATCCCCCTTAAAAAGGGGGAAGAAGAAAATGAATTAAGTTTCTTAATTCGTGATTCTCACTAAATTGTCGCGATGAATCACTGTTTCTTCCCCATCGAAGCCTAATAAACGGGGAATATCCTCTGATTGAGATCCGAGAATCCGCACAATGTCACTGCTGCTGTAATTCGTAATACCTCTAGCAATTTCCTTGCCATCGCGATCGCATAAGCTCACCGATTCATTCGACTCAAACTTCCCTTCTACTTGCATAATTCCCGCAGGTAAGAGCGATCGTCCTTGGAGAATGACTGCATTCACCGCGCCATCATCTAAAATCAATTTACCCTGAGCCACCATACCGTAAGCAATCCAGCGTTTACGCGCATTGACTGTCTTTGGTTGCGCGGCAAATTGTGTGCCGAAGTTCTCTCCATTCAGAATCGCTGATAAACGTTCAGGAAAAGCACCTCTAGTAATCACAGTCCGCACCCCTGCCGCCGAAGCAATTCTGGCTGCATCAAGCTTAGTGGTCATGCCGCCAGTTCCCCATTGTGTACCGCCGCCTTGCGCTCCTAGAGCTTGCTTCTCGCCGATCGCCTGTCGTAGTCCTTGTAATTTTTCATGTTCGACAAACTCAATGGGCTTTGCATCAGGATTCTGGCGTGGATCATCGGTATAGAGGCGATCGACATCGGTTAACAGAAACAACCAATCGGCTTCGATTAGGCTTGCCACCAGAGCCGACAAGGTATCATTATCACCAAATTTCAATTCTTCCACTGCGACTGTATCATTCTCATTTACAATCGGGACGACCCCCAGTTCCAACAACTCATGGAAGGTGGCATGAACGTTCATATAATGTTGGCGCTGAATGAGATTTCCTCTAGTTAATAGAACTTGCGCGACGGGTTGTTGCAGGGAGCCAAAAAAGTCATCATAAATTCGCATCAACCGTCCTTGTCCAACCGCCGCTACAGCTTGCTTTTGAGAAATTTTGCTTGGACGCTGCTTTAAGCCTAAGCGACCGCAGCCAATCCCCACCGCGCCCGAAGACACTAACACCACGCTATGACCGTCTCGCCGCAAATGCACGATCGCTTCTACTAATTTAGCGATCGTGGCTAACTGCAAATCGCCTGATTCGGGATGAGTGAGGCTAGATGTACCAATTTTAATGACTATAATTTGCGATTGCATAATTTGCGGCTGTATTCGATGCTTCAAAGCCCGATGATATTTCTAATGATATTTCTTTCGCTCTATTTTATCAGCTATTCCAAACCTTCCATACATTTCTATTTGAGCTAATCGATCGCCCCTTACCCGCTATTATGCCTAGATGATCTGTGTTCAAGAATATTTCTATAATTTTATTGAGATCGTTAGTTTCTAAGTAGCGATCGCCTTTTCTCCTAATCTCTCAGTAATTGTCCACAATTATCTCAAAAAACTAGAAGTCCACGTCCCTGAATTTGCGAAGCGAATTATCACGCCAGTTACCAAAACTGTAATATTGAGGCAATCAGGCAAGGGGCTTAAGCCCTTGTTCCATAAACCTAAACATCTATTTCTCTTGCTTGGTCATTGCCAGATATTCTCTAATGTACTTAAACGGGAAAGGAATGACGGTGCTTTGACCAGTCCTAACAAAATCAACATCCATTGTGGGAAGTAGCTGTTGAAACACTAATTTCGATTCTTTATTTACTGCAACAATTTTACGCAAGTGACAAGAATCTTTTAGAGAAGATTGTAGGCTTGCTTTACTACAGCCCACAAAGTAATAAGCTTCATTATCAGTTTCACCAAAGTACTTAATATCAACTGTAGCGTCAAATATTTCTTCTTTACTTCGATTGTCTTTAGGAAAAATAAATCTAACTGAAATAAGCTCTGATTTTATCAGGATCTTTACCCTTTGCTGCTTTCCCAGATTTACTGAGGTGTTTGCCAATTAACTTATGAAATTCATTCTTATTTACTGGATTACTGCCAAGTTCTTTAAGTTCATCCAGTAAAAATAGACCTTGAGGACTTTGGGTACAGTACTTATCTAAAATCTGCCCGATTAAATGTCTTTGCATCTCTAATTTGACGAATATTGCGCGAATAAAACCTTTATATAAAAATTATAGCTGTTTTTTGCGTATTTTATCAAGCGGTTGACAACACCTAACAACCTGTTAGGTAGTCCTAATTTTCAGATTCAAAAACTCCTAACAGGCTGCAAGGTGACGATCGCCTTTAAACCAACTAATCTAACTACAACATCAAACAACAATCTCCCAAAAGATGTAATTATTTGAGCTTGATTGGTTCAGGGCAAAACTATGACTACCACAACTCTTAACACAAAATCGCACGTTGCTGACTTCAGCAATACATACACTCATAAGATGCGTGAGTTTTCCAGCGAAGACAAAAACACCACCCTTGAACTACTCAAGCAATATCGCCAAGCGCCATCAAAATATTTACGCGATCGCCTTGTTCGACTAAACATTGGACTAGTCAAAAAAGAAGTGAACTTTTGGGCAGATCGCCATTCCGAGCTATATGACGATTTACTCCAAGTTGGGGCATTAGGTTTGATCGGCGCAGTTGACCGCTTTGAACTCAATCGTGGCTATGCCTTTAGCTCCTTTGCAGTCCGCTACATTCGCGGTGAGATTCAGCATTATCTCCGTGACAAAAACTCTTCTTTAAGAATTCCCCGCCGTTGGACTGATCTGCAACAGCAATCGGTGCGAGCGATGCAAAAATTACGCAATACCTTACAAAGAGAACCTTCCGCGCAGGAAGTGGCGAATGCGCTGGGAATTTCACTCAATGAATGGCAAGAAGCGAAACTAGCCTGTCAAAATCGATCTCCATTAAGTCTTGATGCTCCTGTGCGATCGGAAGAAGAAGATTCTGCTTCTATTGGCGATCTTGTTGCTGATCCCAAAAGTAATATGCAACTACAACAGGATGAAAAATTCCGTTTGCAGCAAGCTCTATCACTTTTAGAGCAACGTACTAGAGAGATTGTGGAATTTGTATTTATTGAAGATTTACCCCAAAGAGAAGTTGCCAAGATGTTAGGGGTGAGTGCGGTAACAATCTCGCGCCAAGTCAAAAAAGGTTTATCAACCTTACGTTGTGTCTTAGAATCTGAAGCTTGTTAGAATTTCTACCATCGGGATGACTGCATTGATTACGGTTTCATGACAACATTGTATGTATCTGTCCATACTCTGTCGCTTGAGCGTTTGAATGAAATCTCCTGACCGTTTATTAATTGTCGATGATGTCCCAGACAACTTGTTTCTCGTGCGTACCATTCTTGAGGAAGAGGGCTATGAGATCATCACATCGTCAAATGGTCAAGATGCTCTCAAAATTATCGAATCAGAGCCAATTGATTTGATATTGCTAGATGTGATGATGCCAAAGATGGACGGCTATGAGGTGACGCGCCGCATTAGGGCGATGGGTGATTTGCCATTTATTCCGATTTTGTTGATTACCGCCTACGATCGCGCTAACGCTGTTAAAGGTTTAGATCTCGGTGCGGACGAATTTATTCGGAAACCCATTGAGGCTGATGAACTATTGGCAAGAGTGCGATCGCTCTTGCGTTTGAAACATAGTATTGCTGAGCGCGATCGCATTGACCGCCAGCGACAGGATTTTGTATCGCGCTTGACCCATGATTTGCGGACACCTTTAGTGGCGGCGGATCGGATGTTGGGGCTGCTGCAAGATGGTGTACTAGGGGAGATTTCACCGCAGATTGTTGAAGCACTGACGATTATGGGGCGCAGCAATCGTAATTTGTTAGAGATGGTCAATAAATTATTAGATGTCTATCGTTACGAATCGGGTAGTAAAACAATTAATTTGCAGCCGCTAAACTTGCGCGAATTATTGGAGCAGGTAGTAGAGGAACTGAAACCGATCGCTATTTCTAAGAATCTGGCACTTAATACTGATCTGGATGCGGATATTGATGGTGGCGCAAATGTTAATAGTGGCGCACAAGTAAAAGGCGATCGCTTAGAACTATTGCGAGTATTTAATAATTTGATTGGTAATGCCCTGAAATTTACCGAAGCTGGCAGCGTCCATGTTAGCCTGAAACATAATCAGTCCGAGCTAGTCATTGCGATCGCTGATACAGGTATGGGGATTCCAGCAGAGGAGCAACCATTTTTATTCCAAAGGTTTAGCCAAGGCAATCATCAAAAACAAGGCAGTGGTTTAGGTTTATACTTATCGCACTACATTATCAGCGCCCACGGCGGCAAGATTTCTGTAAGCTCTCAAAATCAAGGTTCTCAACAAATTTCTCCGCAAGGTTCAACTTTCTTCGTGCATCTGCCGACCATTACATCATGAGTAATCAACAACTCCAGTACGATAATCTCCTCAGTCATTACAGCAATCCCCTCGAAGCGATCGCCCTGTTACGCGAATATCGCCCGTATTTTGAGTTGATTCCCAGTTTGCGCCGTCCCAAAGAGAGTTTGATTGCGATTCCATTGCCAGTAGTTCAGTTTACTAGTCCTAATTTGACTAAAAGTCATGTGCAGATGCAATGCGATCTCGCTTTGATTATGTGCGATCCCGATTGGAAGGTGAAAACTGGTCAAGAAATTTTTATATTTATCCATCGACCTAACGAAGATTATTCGAGTCTATTACAACGCTGGCGACAAGTAGAAGTAGCCCTCGGTGAGGAATATTATTGGCTCCTCCCTTGGAAACATCAGAGCATTATTAGCGATCGGGGTGAAGCCCATTATCCTCTATTTGTCACGCTTGATTATTCTCCACCGCGTATTACCAAGGGCTTAGAGGGTGCATCACTTCCCCATGTTAAAGCAACCCTCATAGAGGTTCCGTTACCCCCTGACAATGAAGAGAATCAGGAAGATAAAGTTATCGACTTTAGGGAGTAAGCGATCGCTAACAGCTTAAAAGATAATCCTTGGAACTAAAAACTAAATTAATTCGTCTGATACTTCGCATGAGTTTCAGCGAAAATTGCTGCATATACTCCTATAGGAATAAAGAACAATGAATATCTTCTCTAAAAATTTCTTTGATCAACAACATCCTACTTCTCAAAATATAATTTCCCATAATAAAACCTCTCATAATAATATTTCCCAAAAAGTCTCTTGTGCGATTCTGGCGACAAGTTTGACGGCTGCACCATTTTTCTTACCATTAAGAGCGATCGCTTCTCCGCTAAATTCTCAAAACACAAATTCTCAAAACACAAATCACAAACTTGCTCAACTTTCAGAGGATTGGCAAACAGGAGTTAGGTTGTTACGGCTGCTAGATAACAATGGCAACCTCTCAAGTATTGGTATTTTGCTTGACGTAGCTAATAAACCCACTACTAAATATGCTAACGCTGTTTATCAACTCTATGTCAAGCGTTCGGGCGAATGGCGCGAAGTTTATACCAATTCGGGTGCAAGACTTCTTAACAAAAATGCAGGTAGATATTTGCTCCCCGTGGAAGTGATTTCTCTTGATCGTTTGAGCGAGAGAATTTCCCTAGATGATATTTATAATGGCGATGTCAAGGCTATTACTAGTGTCCGTTACGACTTGCCCAATGGTGTCAAAGATGCGAGTTTCTTCGTGGAAGAGACTAAATCTTTTGCATCTATTCCTACTTTTAGAGCGTCTGATGCGATCGCAGGACGTATCCTCTCAACTCCAACCTCTCCAACCGCGAGCTATCCAGTTACAACTAATTCAACAATCAACACTTCAGCGCCAAATATAACTACACCGACAACAACTGCAATCTATTCTAACAACTCCGAACCTTCTGATCGAGATTTGGGTATTTCCAATACTGGTATCTCAAATAGTTCTCAATCTTCTGCTCAAAGTTCTAGTTCTCAAATTACCACTTCTCAAGTTGCCAGTTCTCAAACATCAATGCAACCCATTCTTGTTCCCAAAAACAATGATAACTATGATGAAGATGAAGCCTATGATGGTGATAATAAGCCCGTCTCGACCAATAGAAGCCGTCAACAACGTGAAGGTGTAGAGCTATCTAATAAAAATCCTCATCGTGGACATTTTAGCCTAGCAATTTTGCAATCTCAGCCATTGCAATCTCAATCAAGACTTTCAGCAGTTGTCGCTCGCCTCTCCATCAAATCAAAACGTCCTAAAGGATTTATTGAAGAGCGTTTTGTGGGTGACTATCAGTTTGCGATTAACCAACGCGCTACTTTTATTCGTGGGCTAAATGCTGGCGATCGCCTTGTTGTGCGTTTGTTCGATCTTCAAAACCGTCCTTTAGGCTATAGCGAAGTGCAGTTACTGAAGGATTTTGCTAATATCAGCCTGATTTTACCGAGCGATCCATCAGCCTATGGTCTGTTGCGAACTGTTTCGGGTATTGATTCTCAGCGCATTGGACAAATCGATCGCAATGGCAAGTTTTACGACTATTTCACCCAAATCCAGAATTCTAGTGCGATCGCTCAGACCACTGCACGATTCCTCACTTCATCACAGGGTATTCCACTCAATCTATTCAATATTACAGGTTTGCCCCAAGCATCTAGTCAATTTAGTTACACTAAGGCTTTTTTAAGAGGAGATTACGCATTAAGCGATCGCGTGATTAATGTATTTACTCGAAATATGCCCCCTGTGATGCAAGTTTTGCCAGCACAGCTAACGGCTTTGATTCCGATTAATAATACGCAGTCTACATTTGATGTAGTTCGGAAGATTCTCGATTACAAGGATGTTCGTCCCAATGGGATTGCTACTTTCTTCTAAATAGAACAATAAATAGGTGATTCATCCGAGAAGCCAACGAATCACCTATTTAAATTAAATCCCCTAATAAGCTAGAAACTTCGCCTTGCATATTCGCTCGATTATCGTCATAGAGCATGAGAGTATCGAGCTTTTTATGACGCGATAGTTTTTGGACTTTGCGAACATTTCCATTGGTTGCTTCAAGGGCGGCGGTAATAGCAGAATGGCGAATACGGTGCGGTGACATTTGCTTAGAAATTTTTACGTCTTTGGCTAACTGGTCAATAATTTGATAAATCGCACCGCCAGTCAATCTATGTCCGCGATGCCCCCGATCAAGCGCCGTAAATAATGGGTGCTTAGGATCTTTAGTCTCATTTTGAGATAGCCAGTCTTGAATTGCGTTCGCAGTTCCCATACTAAGACTAATGAGACTCTTTTGAGAGCCGCGTCCCTTGCCTAAAATTTGCAGCGATCGCCCTTCAAAATCAAAATCGCCAATATTCGTACTCACGACTTCATTCCGTCTGAGTGCATTGTCCCAAAGCAGTCGCAAAATCGCGAAATCACGTTTTCCTTTCTCGCTACTGCGGTCTATCTGTAGCAGCATCTGACGAATACCATCGGGCTTTATCCCTGTTGTATCGCGATAAGACTGTACTGTTTCAGTTTGGACATCATCAAGATTCCAGCTACATTTTCCCAACTTTGTCGCGAAGTTCACCAATGATTTCAGTGCTGACAGTCGGCGATTAATAGTGGCTTCTTTTAATCCTTTGGCAATCAAATCGGATTTGTATTGTAAAGCGATCGCGATCGCCTCAAATCGCCCTAATTGTAAGAATTCCGCAATCACAGCTTCTGTGGGCTTTTGTCCATAGGCGGCAAAGAAAAAATAATGTAAGTCTTTTTCATAGGCGCGGCGAGTGTTGAGACTACGCTTGTCCGTCAGCAACGCCGTTAATATATTTGGACTAAATTCAGTATGAGCATAGGGAGCAGTTCTTATTTGAGACTCGAAAGTATTATCTTGAGTCCTGTATTGAGTCTCGTATTCTAATTTGGATAAACCATCTTTTCTTGCTTGAGTCTTGTTAGTCTCAAAATAAGTCTCATTATGCGTCTCAATATCTTGGTTTAAGGCAAAGTTTTCTTGGGTAAAGCGCAACTTTTCGGGGGCGATCGCTTCGGTGAAGCCAGCATTTATCGCCGCCCGTTTGACAATGTTATAAATAGCAGTCCCTGTCAGCCGATGTCCATAATTAGCGCGGTCTAGGGATATAAATAGGGGGATTTTTAAAACTTCGCTAGATTCACTGGCTAACTCATTGGGAATATGGATAGAAGACAACCAGTCTTGTAATGCGTTGGTTGTGTCTAAGCTGAGACTAATATTTGATTGCTGTTTTGATTGCTGTTTTTGGGGAGATTTCCGCTTATAGTGATTTTGAATTTGTAGCGATCGCTTTTCAAAATCAAAATCACTAATATTAATGTCGGAAACTTGTTGCCGCTTTAGAGAGTTTTCGGACAATAGTCGCACAATTGCGTAATCGCGCTGACCTGCTAAAGTGTGGCGATCGCAAGCCGTCAGAATTTTTGCTAGTTTATCTATTTGATCATCGATCATTTTTGGTTATTGATCATGACAGATTACGATCATTCTAAATCAACTAGACTCAATCTAGAAGTTTGCTCTTTCATACCCAGAGACACTTCTACCTTCTTTAAAAGCTCCACAGTTATCTCCGCAAAAGCTTTAGAGCCTGCGGAATTAGGATTTGATAAAGACGCAGGGATAAACTCATCTACCGCCTTGGCAATGTTTACATCATTGGGAATCTTGGTTTTAAAAATCTTGGCAGTACTAAAATCTGCTGCGACCCGATCCATTACCTTTTGATAATATCGGCTCAGAGTAAATCCTGCCGACATACTAAAGACAATTCCCAAAAGTTGAATATTAATCGAATTGTCTTCGCGATAGACCTCACGCAGCTTCTCAATGCGTCTTTCTAGTAGCTGAATACCCACAACAGAAAGCGGCTCAGGTCTAGCTGGCATTAGATAATAATCACTTGCGACAATGCTGCTGCGAGTAATTAAGTTATAACCAGGCGCACAGTCGAGAATGATGAAATCATAGTTTTTCATTGCAGGATCAAGAATACCCTTGATTAGAGTTCTCTCAAATTTGCTCCAAGTTTGCTGAAAGGTTTGTTTTTCTTCGTACAACAGCGATCGGTTGTATAACATTTCTGAGACGAGAAATTCATCATACAAGTCAATATCTCCCACCAACAGATCCAAGCCTTGTACTTGGCAAACATGGGGAATTACGAGATCTTTAACTTGGTAAACCTTTTCTTCTGGATCATTGACCTGTACGCCATAACGATTGATGGATTGGCTAACTAAATATCTCAATGTCCGATTTTCTTTGCGACATTTCGCAAACTCGGCGGGTGAAATCATGCTGAGCGTAGCGCTGATCTGCGTATCTAAATCGACAACTAAGACTTTCTTACGGTGAATTTTTGCCAAACAAGTGGCAATATTTACAGTTAAGGTAGTTTTGCCGACACCACCTTTCATGTTTACTGTTGCAATCACTTTTGCCATTGTCTATTTGCCTCAAAACACATACATAGATAAATCGCTGTTTAAGTGAATCAACAATACACGTTTATTACATGCATTTATCAGTAGATTGACAATTTATATAGCTTTTTGAAACTCTGTACCTTCTTTAACCAAAAAAATTTCTCCAAAGAACGGCTTTGTAAGCCTTTGAAGAAATTTCTTGCATTTTGAAACATTAGTTTAAGCTGGGATTAACCACATGTCCTCTAGTTGGATCAGGGATAAATAAGCCAAGACGTAGCGATCGCAACATCGCTTCCCAGACCTCACGCATCTGCTCTTCACCTTCTGTCCAATAGTCAAAGGTAAACAACACCTGCACATTGCCACCAATTCCAACTAAAATGCGCGATGTTGCCTCTCTTTTCTCAGTGGCATCAATATAGCGGATGTCAGTCCAGACTAGCCGCATACCGTCACGATTGGCACTGGTAATCTTGCCTTTATGCAAAATCTCGCGATCATCGTCATCAAGGATTTGCTGAAGCGCTTTTTTGAGGGGAAAGGTTGTCCAATCGTTGGGGGGCAGGCGATTAAAAGACATTTCTAACGCGCCCGTATCATCGGTTGGCTCTAAATCATGAAAACTTACTGATTTTTCTTTGAACTTGACAATCCAATCTTTTGGGAAGTCAAACCTCACCGCACCGCGATCGGCTACAAAAATTTTATAGCCCTCTTCCGACTTCCATCCATGATCACTGCGTAGGGTTAGGTCTTGTTTTCTCATATTTATGTTTCAGATTAAGGACTCGTATCATTATAAAACTCAAACACGATCGGCGGCGCAAAGCGTTACCAATCCTGTTTATATTTATTCTTCGGTTTTATGTTTGAGAAATTAGAGGTAAAAAGACACCGATCGCGATTCCTCCAATTACGAGAAATTCAATAATAAATAGGACTGTACTCGAAGGCTTAATCTTAAATTGGCTAAACCAAGAGTTTGGCATATCTTTCGCTCGAACTTGCCATTTATACATCGACAATAATAGTGGTAGCCCGCCGATTTTTGCGCTCATTAATAGATGGAATGCTATGCTAACAATCAGTAATAACCACGATAATAGATGACCGTAATACCATGCATGGTCTAACTCTTGATTGGGTAGCCATTGTTCTTTCATCATCCTTCCTGTAACCATCGCAAGGGTTGCAGACACAAGTGTTAATGTGTTAGCCAAACGTTGCAAAGAAACCCACCACATCGGTTTATCGATATTTTTGAGTTGAGTGAGAGATTCTTTTTGGACTAGATGACGATAGCCAATATGAAAGCAGTACAGCGCAAATATCGGTAACAAGATCCAGAATGTTAAAGCGATCGTCCCGTGCAGTCCTTGAGGATCTCTAAATGTCGGTAAATTGAGGCTTCCCCACCGTTTATCGAAGCGATCGTAGATTATGTAACCTGTAATTAAGGCTGAGAAAACCAACAAGCCGATCGTATTGTGCAGTAGCCTTAGCAAGACAGGCTGATATGGAGAAACTGGTGATTTCATTGACCTCTCTTAAATATGTTGTTTGATTTAGTGTAAATTTTAGCCTTATTCCCTGTCTTAGCATATCGCTAAAATTACTAGTTTTTAGCAGAACTAAGCGTAATTGCTAGAATCCATAATGAAGCGCCGCGAGTGTCACGCAATTAGCGATCGCTGATGGATTGCAGAGAGCCTCGCATATATAGCCAGAGGTACAAAAGCTTGCGAAATTACTAAGCTATCGATAATGGTTATTTACGCAAGCTATTCAATTTCGTAAGCTTGCAACAGTTTATATAGCACTTTGTCGGGAGTGTAATTTAACAGGAGACTAAAAGGGCGTAGCGCTGGTTATAAAGTTGAAGATGTTGTAGCCTAGATATATGCAGCCACGGTAAATTGCTATCGTCGGAAGGGCTGTTAGAGGCTGTTTGAAAAGGTGGGTATACCTAGGAAAAAGCGTGAAGGGGGAATAAAGTAAAAGGGTCTACAGGAGACCCAATTTATGATAAGACCAGCATACGACACAGACCTCACAAATGAT
>JBIKYX010000155.1:0-6495 GCA_044355035.1 Pseudanabaena sp.
AATTTTTGTCTACCACTAGCGAAATGATGCTCTTTGCCGCTATGGTTCATCTGATGGTTCGTCGTTTAAGCCCTAAATCCATCCCTATTTAACCTACTCTAAAACTTTTCAAACACTCTCTTAGAGGTGGAATGCCAAAATGGAGTGTACCAAAAAATTACATAAGTACATTAAGTCTTTCATACAAAAATCCTGTTGTTTTTAAAGAGTTATATCCAGATTCAGTGTCTGCAAATCCTGAAAGTTGGTGGGAAGAATTTCAAACTCAAGAAACCGATAAATTAGGGTGGTTTGTCGATCTTGCAATTCGAGCTTGGCGTTATAAGATTTAGTTTGATTAGCCTTTGGCAATTTCTAAGATCTCTTCAAAACTAGGCGTAATTATTTCCGAAGCTTCATCGCTTAGCCAAAGTAAATATTCATGATTACCAGTTCGCCCCTGAATACTGGAAGGCGTTAAACCCTTAAATTGCCACCCCAAACTCTGAGCAGTGGTTAAAACATTGGCGATCGCCTCAGCCCTAATTTTTGGTTCACGCACAATCCCATTTTTGCCCACCTGTCCCTTACCTGCTTCAAACTGTGGCTTGACTAGCATTAAGGTTTCACGGGGCGATCGCAACAAATTCCACAATGTAGGCAAAATTTTCGTCAGCGAAATAAACGACAAATCCAACACCGCAAAATCAGGAATGATATCTTCAGGCGCATATAAATCTTCGGGCGTGAGATGCCTCAAATTAGTACGTTCGCGTAAAATCACGCGCTCATCGCTGCGAATTTCCCAAGCCACCTGACCATAACCGACATCAATCCCATAAACTTTCGCTGCGCCTAGCTTCAGCATACAGTCCGTAAATCCGCCTGTAGAAATACCGCCATCAAAACAAACGCGATCGCTTACATTCACACCAAACGTAGCGATCGCCCCCGCCAATTTTTCACCACCACGCGACACAAAGGGCGATTGTTGTTTCACCAAAATCACCGCATCATCCTTGACCTCAGTACCAACCTTATCAATCACCTGTTGATTGACCTGCACCCAACCAGCCCGAATAAACTTTTGAGCCTGCTCCCGCGATGGTGCAAGCTCTAAGTCAACCAATAAAACATCTAAACGCTTTTTCAAAATTCTAAAAGTTGATAATCAACATAAACATTACAGGGGAACGCATATGTTAATTATTGTTCAATTTTTTATGAAGCAAAACCTGCATTTCTTTTAAATCTTCGTCAGTCTTAGGGAAAGGAAATTTCGGGCTTTCAGTATTACTTCGGCTAATTAAAGCTGCGATCGCTTCATCATCTTCCCGATGCTTTAAAACGTATTCTCGTAAATCTTTGCGAGTCATTTTTTTAAAGTTAGGCTTCATCATCAGTAAACCTCCATTGACCATCAGGAAAAATTAAAATCTCTAGACTTTCCGATTCGCCAGCAAGAATAAATACTATGCGAGTATCTGCATTATATCGGAATAAATGAATCGGCTGATAACTGTTTGAGAGCATTTGACACACTCTAACGCAAGCGATCGCTTGATTGACAGTGGGCATGAGAAATTTACGCAACCGTTAGTACTTTTTCATATTCTTCTGCATACTTCTGTAAAGCATCCCATAGATCAACCTTTTGCTGAAGATTAAGCCATGATTCGGGACCATTACCTAACGCTTTACCGATTCTGATTGCCATATCGATAGTTACAGGTCTATGCCCTTGAACGATCTGATTAACTGTTCGCCGAGAGACTCCCAGCATCTTGGCAAATTGAGTTTGCGATATTTCTGCATCTTCCAATATATCCAAAAGGATCTCTCCAGGGTGAGATGGTCTAATTTTTCGATTTTTTAAACTTTCTAATAATTCATCCATTATTTATTACCTCGTGAATAGGTTACTTGTAAAAGCAAGAAAGAATAAACAAAATATTACTAGCTTGTTGAATATCTTGCTAAGTTCCTTGAAAATAGGCGGTTACACCAAAAATTAGAAACAAGACTCCGCCAACAGCCGTGATTACTCGCTCAGAGATTTTGCCTGCGATGAGACGACCACCAATGACCGCGATCGCTGTGCAGATAGCATGTCCAACAATTGCGCCGACCGTGACAAAAACTGGATTATAGGCGGCGGCTAAAGCGATCGTGCTAATTTGAGTGCGATCGCCCCACTCAGCAACAAAAGTCATCACAAAAGCCTGTGTCCAAACTCCTAACCAAGAATAGCGAGAAAGAATATTCCTCAAAGATTGACCGAAAATTGGTAATTTAGCGATCGCATTAGGCGAATCTTGAGTTTCGACAGCTTCCGCCGCTTCCTGAACTATTGCTTCTTCAGACTTCGCGGACATCTGTGATGCATCGTAAATTAGTTTTAAACCAAAAATTAGAAATAAGGCGATCGCGCCATAGTGGGTATATGCTTTGGGAAATAAAGCGACTAGCTGCCCCAGAGCCACTGATAGCAATGTCATCAAGGCTAACGCCGCCAGCACTGAGGAGAATACAAGGCGGTGCGAATGTTTTGTCGCCAGAATAACGGCAATAAAAAAAGTTTTATCACCTAACTCAGAAATCGTAATCAATAGTAAACTTGCAGTAAAAGCTGTCAGCACTCGGTCAATCTCCATCAGGTTTCTGAAAAGTGCTGATGTGAGCTTGAAGAGATACGCAAGACCCCACCAAGATCACATCAGGTGTGAACTCAGTGAAAGTCTCGCTGCCAAGCCTTTAGATTTCTCTAATAGATTTCTCTACATAAAACTTGTCACTTGAACCAGTCGGTTAAGACAGTATGTTGACTCAAGTGGGGTTACTCTTAGTTCAAAATTTTTGACTAAAGTAACTAGCTACTCCCTTTCATATAGCTTCCACTTTACAACAAAAAGAGTACTCCTAATGCAATAAAAATGGGTGACGCTTTGCGTCACCCATTTTTACGCCGTGCTTTGCGCGGCAAAAACAGACCAAAACATTTTTGGGAATGCTTAGTCAGAAGGAGGACTAACTTGCTCTTTAAAGGATTTACCAGCAGAGAATGCAGGTACTTTAGTAGCAGGAATTTCCATCTTTTCTCCAGTTTTAGGATTGCGTCCTTCTCTGGCTTTGCGATCGCGGGCTTCAAATGAGCCGAAACCGACCAAAGTTACCTTATCGCCACTTGCCACTGTATCGATGATCACCTCAAGAATTGCAGAGAGGACTTCATCGGCAGTCTTTTTATTGACTGACAAGCCCTTTTCTGTAGTTTTTTTAGCGATCGCATCAACTAGTTCACCTTTGTTCATAGGTTTCCCCTGATATATATGGATAATTATGAGTATGAG
Organism: Pseudanabaena sp.; assembly: GCA_044355035.1. Taxonomy (GTDB): domain Bacteria; phylum Cyanobacteriota; class Cyanobacteriia; order Pseudanabaenales; family Pseudanabaenaceae; genus Pseudanabaena. The sequence goes on from JBIKYX010000155.1 coordinate 3,330, forward strand.
TTACCAATCAAAAGTCTAAATCAAAGTTAAATCAAAATTAAAATCTAACCTTTGCGATCGCCAATGGTTATCACAATTCACGATCACAATTCGCGATCACAATTTGCAACCTTCATTGGCGAAAGTCTGACTGACTATGACTTCTGTTTGCACATTCTAATAGTAATTTGCCACTTGTGTATATACAAAATGGTTAATTTATATGGATTTGAGCAGTTTTTTTGAAATACTTATTGCCCTAATTCTTTGGGAAATAGCTGAAATGCTTGCCTAGAGATAGTTTCAGCGATTATGATTTTCATGTGCCTAGTGTAACCCATACAGAGTAAGCACTTCACAAAAGTTTAGATTTGCCACAATAAAAGCCACGCATAGCGCGATTTTTATTGCAGCCTCTATTTATTTTAGATGTGCCTTTTATTTTAGAATTCGGTTTAACGTTGGTGAATAGGGAGATAGGTCACATCATGCAGACCCGTGTAAACCTGCGTGGGGCGAAACAGGCGATTGTCCGCAAGCTGCTCTTTCCAATGCGCTAACCATCCTGGCACACGGGCGATCGCAAAAATAGTTGTAAATAAATTGCTAGGAATACCCAGTTTCTTGTAAACCAGTCCCGAATAGAAATCGACATTGGGATGAATACCCTTACTGGCAAGTTTTTCATAGGCTTGCTTTTCTAGCTCTAGAGCCACGTCATAGTAAGGATCGTGACCAAACTTATCAAATAACTTATGCACTAAATCTTGAAGCACGATCGCACGCGGATCTTTGACCTTATAAATGCGATGACCAAAGCCCATTAGTTTCTCTTTGCGTTCAATCTTGCGCTCAAGATAAGAGGTGACATTATCCACCGAACCAATCTCTTCGAGCATGATCATCACCTCCTCATTTGCCCCACCATGCAAAGGTCCTGCCAAAGTGCCGATCGCTGAAGTCATTACCGCATAGGGATCGGTAAGGGTAGAAGCAGTTACGAGCGCGGCAAAGGTAGAAGCATTGACTGTATGTTCAGCATGAAGGGTCAAACACACATCAAAAATATATGCAGCAAGAGGATCTGGCACTTTTTCATTCAGCATATATAGAAAATTTGCCGCATAGCCCAAATCATCGCGGGGCATGACAGGATCATTACCTTGACGCATCATGTGAAAAGCCGCCACCATCGTTGGCACTTTCGCGAGTAGCCTTACTGTCGCCTGATAAATATAGTCAGTGTCATGAAAATTACCCAAAGGATAAAACATCCCCAGAGCCGCCACACTGGTCTGGAGGGCATCCATCGGATGGGCGTTATCAGGGAAGGATTTAATCATGTCGCGAATGCGATATTTGATCCTTCTTCTGTGGGTGAGATCATGTTCAAATTCTTTTAGCTGATTAGCCTTGGGTAATTCACCGAAGATTAGTAAGTAACTGGTTTCAAGGAAATTACTATGCTTGCAAAGCTCTTCGATACGGATACCCCGATATTCAAGCAAACCGAGTTGACCATCAACATAACTTATGTTGGACTGGGTGGCAGGAACTCCTTCTAAACCAGGCTTATATTCTCCGATCGCCATAAATCAGCTACCTTACTAGATTAATTTTGTTAATTTCTTAATTATTTTATCGCTATCTACACTTATGACTGTGCATCTGTAACAATCAACCCAAATAAACCAATCCAAATAAACCAATCCAAATAAACAAAAGAGGACGCTAAGCGCCCTCTCCTGTCATTTAAGAGTTATTGCTGAGATTATTGAAAAGGGTTGTTGCCCTGTTTGCCAAATAGAGTAGCTTCGCCTTTAATGACAGCTTTACCGAGGTTAAAAGCAGCCCAAACAGCGACTAGAGCAATTGGACCTAAAACTACGAGTACTCTCCAATCCATATATTTATACCAGTTTAAATAGAAATTGCTTTTAGAAATCATTATGACAGCAAAACTGAGACTTTTAACACAGGCGATCGCTACACCAGTTCGTGATATATGTCGTTTATCTAAACTTTAAATCTCTCTTGAATCTATTTAAACCGTTATGGAATACTGGCAAGCTTTTGTTTTGGGGATTGTGCAAGGGCTAACTGAGTTTTTACCGATTAGTAGTACGGCGCATCTTAAGGTTGTGCCTACGCTTTTGGGGTGGAAAGAAGCAGGTTTATCCTTTGACGCAGTAATTCAGCTTGGAAGTATTGTGGCGGTTGTCGGTTATTTTTGGAAAGATCTTAGTGATATTACGCTGGGTAGCATCAAGGCTATTCGCGATCAAAATTATCGATCGCAAGAATTTAAACTAGCGATCGCGATCGCTTTAGGGACATTCCCGATTTTATTTGTGGGATTGCTAATTAAGATTTTTGTCCCAGATTACGATAAATCACCTTTGCGAAGTTTGGCAGCGATCGCGATCGCCTCAATTGTGATGTCCAGCTTACTCGCCCTCGCCGAAATATTGGGGCAGCGCCAACAAAAAGAAAAGCGCCATTTTCAAAGAATCAGAGTTATTGATGGGATTTTGATGGGGTTAGCGCAGGCGATGGCAATTATTCCTGGGGTTTCTAGATCTGGCTCTACCTTAACCGCAGGCTTATTTCTAGGTTTAGATCGGGTGGCGGCAACCAGATTTTCTTTTTTATTAGGTATTCCCGCGATTACGATCGGCGGATTAGTGGAATTCATTAGTATTGTCAAAAAAGGTTTTGGGGATGTTGGTGCAGCGCAATTAGCGATCGGCTTATTCTCATCGGTGATTTTTTCGTACTTAGCGATCGCATGGCTACTGAAATTTTTCCAAACTCATACAACATGGGTCTTTGTCGGTTATCGACTAATTTTTGGGGCGTTATTACTCACAAGTCTTGGTTTGGGATGGCTCAAATAAATTTTCGCTCAGTGAAAATTTATTCAGTGAAAATTTATTTGTACATTTTTTACTTGTTTACTGTATAGTCATAGATCGCACGATCTTTCATGCTCGGATCGGGTTATTTAGCAAATTGGTGAAACTAGCTGAAACTGATTTCCCAATACCTGTACGGCATCTACTGAATATTTAAACACCATGAGTTACGCAATCATTGAAACAGGCGGTAAGCAATATCGCGTCGAAGTCGGCAGATTTTATGACGTTGAGCTACTCGAAGCCGAAGAAGACAGTAAATTGACCATTGA
>JBIKYX010000014.1:0-61386 GCA_044355035.1 Pseudanabaena sp.
TGTGAGGTCTGTGTCGTATGCTGGTCTTATCATAAATTGGGTCTCCTGTAGACCCTTTTACTTTATTCCCCCTTCACGCTTTTTCCTAGGTATACCCACCTTTTCAAACAGCCTCTGAGATCACTGGCTAAGCGCACTTGAAGGCTATCAGTGGTTCCATCATAATCAACCCATGCGCTCCAAAGTTGACCATTGTTGAGTCGAGTGTCAACATTATTCCCAAAGCGATCAAGTTGCGTTTTTGGCAAGTTAATTGTCTGTTGAACCGCTCCACTGGACTCGATTAACAGTTGATTCCCTTTGGGATTAAAGTGAACCATAAACTTTTGAGGGTTATTGGTGTTATTGGTTTTACTACTTACCACCAAAGAAATCCCTTCTGCAATTGCCGATGGATCATCGATCGCAAAGCGGAAGAAGGACGAAAACTTCTCATTGCTATATAGAGAAACCGCTTGATCTTTATAGAAGATCGTTCCTGTTTGTCCAGATTGTTCTGCTAATCGCAAGACTGTATCGCCCGATCGCGTAGCAGCAGTCGCGCCAGTTAGCAGTAATTCCGATAGATCGGTGAACTTGTCGTAGGAAATCGTGCGTTCCACCGCCACATTCAATTTTGTCTTTTGCGTTCCCTCCACCACATTGTCATTGATCGCATTGACCCGAATGGTTTGCTCTTGATTCCAAGTACTCGCCGTGAAAGTCAGCGTATCCGATGCGCCAGCATCATTGCCATTTAGTTGTAACTGCTCGATAATCGGGCTAACGGTGACACGCACTGACTGAGTGGCGGCACTGGGTTGACTGGCTAGTTTCAAAGCGATCGCATCGGTTATGCCTTCGATGATGTTGACGCGATCGCCTAAAGTCCCATTAGCGACTAATGCCGAACTATCATCATCAACGGTGGTGAAATTGAATTTAGGTAGTGATATCGATGCGTAATTCTTGTCAGCACTGGCGATCGTGGGGACAATCTGGAATTTGACATCCCCATCATCGATGGCATCATTTTGAGCGACAACGGTGAAGGATTGGGCTTGATTCCAGTTGCTAGAAGTAAAGTTGAGAAAGATAGAATTACTAATCGAGTTTTTACTCGCAGCATTACCAATTTTCAACTGACCTTCACGTTTATTATTAGTCGCAAAGGTTAGCTGTACTGAGGCATTGTTGGGCTGACTGTTTAACTTCACCGTGAAGGTTTGACTGCTACCACTTTCTAGTAAGTTAGCAAAGACGGTGCTGCTCGTCACCAGTTGATTGTTGCTGTCATAGATTAAAACTCCAGCGCGATCGTCATCCACCACTGTCAAACTATCAGTTAAATTCGGTGTGAATTTTTGGGTGATATTGCCCAGTACATAGGCTTGGGGATCGTAGACATTCAACACGCGCCAATCGAGCAGATCATAGGTGACAGGACTAGCAGCATTGGTAATCGCACGGAAGCCAATCTGGGCGGTGTCGCCATTGCCCATCAAGTCAACCCTACCGACGGTTTGCGTTACATTCGCTGTCGCAGGGCGATCGCCACTATTGCTATAACGCAGTTCGAGGGTGTCGTTATTGCCGTTGTAATCTAGCCACATATTCCATGTGCCATTGCTTAGCGCCGCACCAACGGGCAGGCTATATTCTTTGCCTGTGGAGAGCAGCAATAGATTTAAGGTTGCCGTGTTAGTCGTAGGAGCGCCGCTTACTTGGACTTTCAAGAAACTACTAAAGGAGCCATCCACCGCAAAACGAATTGGCTGGGGAGAATTCACCTGTCCGATTTGATCGGCTCCATTACTTAACCGCAGGATGTTACTTCCATTTGCAAAAAATGCTTTGGCAGCGTTAGGAGTATTGACGGTGATGACTTGGGTACTATCAGTACTTGCGGCGATCGCTAGATCGGTCGTAGTAGGAAAACTAGAGATGGATTTTAATTGAGTGGCAGGATCGATTGATTGAGGATTGTAATCATCGAAGGCACTCCAACTGATTACATCCTGAGTGCTATTTTGCCTTAAATCGATAAGAGTACCTTGGGTATCGGTGTAGGAGAAGCTAGTATCACCGCCTAATCCCAAATACAGGGTTTTTGATGCATCCGAGCCTAATATTTGGGCTTTGGTGATGGGAATAGAGTAAAAAGCACTGGCAGGGCGGGTGTCGGAAGTTGCTAACCTCACCTCCATCAGATCTTTACTACCATCATAATCAACCCAGATTGTCCAAGTTCCCGCCGTCAGTTGATTGTCTAAACTGATCGCACCCATGCTGGTGGCACTGCCACCAAACATTAGGGAGAATCGTCCATTCTTGCCATTAGGTGCGGTATTTGTGACCTGTAACTTAATTACTTCACTAAAAGACCCATCGTTCTCAACTGAAAGCGGTGTAGCTCGCACAAACTGCCCAACTTTACCCGTCCCACTATTCAATCTCAACACTGATAAACTGTTGCTAGTTGTCGATGTAGCCGTGCCACTGAGGGTTAATCCTGTAGTGCTGGCAAAATTATCAAACTGAACGCGATCGACATTGGGGTTATAGGTATCGCGGAAACTCAAATTGAGCAGGTTATTAGTAACCCCAACCGCAGTAGTTGTGGCTCTAAAACCAACTTGGACAGCAGCGTTAGTACTATTGCCAACGAGATCGTTTTTAGAAACAGTTTGCAGGATGTTAGCAGCATCAGGGCGGGTGGTCTGGCTATAGCGAACTTCGAGATTATCCGTGAGTCCGTTATAGTCTACCCACACGTTCCAAGTACCATTGGTAAGCTGACTGGCAAAGGGTACGCTATAGGTTTTAGCATCAGATTTGATTAATAGCGCGACTGTCGCGGGATTGGTAGTACCTGTTACCCCGCTTACTTGCAATTGGAATTGGGTGCTGAAGCCGTAATCATTGCTAAGCGTGCGTGGTTGTGATAGAAATACCTCGCCGATTTGATTTGCGCCACTGGTCAACTGCAACAGATTGTTACTAACCTTGGCGGCGTTTAAGATGGGGACAGTTTGGGTAGAAGCGATCGCCGTTGGGAAGTTGAGGAGACTGGCTTGATTGGTGGGATCTTTTAAATAGTCGCCGAGATTGAGGGAATTGGTGGTCTTGAGACGATAGTTGTCACCATTTTTTAGGGTCAACTGCACAGTGCGATCGCTTAGTTGAATGGAATCATCAATGGGGCTAACCGTCACATATCCCGTTGTTTCACCTGGTTTGATTTCTCCTGCTTTTACCTGATTATTTTGGTTGAGAATATATGCGTAATTGTCGCCAAAGTCGTTGTATTTACCGACAAATAGATCAGCGAAACCATCACCATTGAGATCGACGAGACTGGGGTTCACCTCAGTTGCCGTAATTGCCGAGAAGGGATTACTATATTCAGAAAAACCTGAGACAGGGTAATAGGGAAGCCCATTGTTAACAACATTATTGGTATTGGGAACGTTCTGATACTGACCATTGAAATAACGAATCTGAGAACTACCCGCAACCTTAACGATTAAGTCTAGTTTGCCATCCCGATCGAAGTCGGTTAAAACGGGAATGGCATTGTCGATGACAGGAAATGCGCCAAAATAAGAATCTGCTTCTGAGCTTTGAATACTAGATTGCTTTGTAAATAGGATGTTTGTTACTTTGCCATTGGCATCTTTAACTGAGGTGTTGAGATAATAACGTAGCCCTGCACTGTAGGTACTATTCGATTGCGAACCAATAATCAGGTCTGGCTTGCCATCTTTATCTATATCGCCAAAGGTGGGCGCAACATTTTTACCAAAAATAGTCCCGTTAAAAGGATTTTTGGCATCATCTCGATTAAAAATCGGATTTAATTTTGTGCCAACATTGCGATAGAACAGTAACTGACCACCGCTAGCGGTGTTAATACCTACAAACAGATCGAGATCGCCATCATTGTCGATATCCACCAAGGCGGGCATACTATAGCTTGTAACGCCTGAGTTGGTGGTGCTACTGGTATTAGCATCGGTAATAGCCTTGTTAATCGATTGGAAGAGACTATTATCAGTGCCATCAAAGCTAATTGTGGAACCACTACTTGTGTTCTTTATAAAGTTGAAAGTGCCATTGTAGTTACCCGCGATCGCATCAGGTTTGCCATCTCCATTCAAATCACCCCAACTAAACACCGTCCGAGCATTTAAACCCACAAAGCCCGAAGTCAGTCCTGGGATATTGCCAACGGTAAAGGTAGGATCGACAGAATTTAGAAGTGTTAAACCTGTGAGATCGAAGTTAACTTTTACAAAAGGTAACGCTGTACCTATTGAATTTGTAGCGATCGCCGTGCCTTTATTTAAACTGACATTGACAACTACACCACTAGCCGCATTAGTAAGAGGAGTATCTTGGAGTACCTTCGCTTCCGCATCGCCAATGCGTAACAAGCTACCCTGCTTTAGTACATAACTATCGGGTGTAGTTCCCAAGATACGATTCAGGCGCACTGTCACTAGCCCCGTAGTACTGTCAAAGCCTGACAAAACTTGGATCGGATATTCCACTGGACGATCCAAAGAGATTTGGAATTTGCCAGTAGCAGGGGCTTTAGCGGGTTGAATCACCCCAAATCCAAAAGCCCCAGTATTGTCAATAGTCAAGTCTCCCGCATTGCCTTGATACAGGTTGACTCTAACGGCTATACCAACGCCCACAGCATTCTGGATGACTGTATCTTCTAGAACTTGAAATTTAGTGGGGAAAAGAGGATTAGTAGGATTATCAAAGGAGATAATCGTTCCTCCTTCCAGCAAAAAGGAACTATATGTATTGTTCGTTCCCGTTGGGAATTTAACGATCAACTCGAGTGTACCCGTATTACCATTAGTGGCTTTAAAGCCGCTAGTCGCCTTTATCGATAGACTTTCAGGCACTATTGGATAAACTGGTGTGGCGCTTACTTGAGGCTGGGTATTGTCGCCTATGGGTTGGACAGAACCTTGAACTACGGGTTTATCATTATCCTTGTTGGTCATCAACAACAAATTGTTAACACCCTTATAGCCAGGATCTCCATCCGTACCTTGCAAGGTGACGGAATATTGAATATCGCCATCAACGATCGCATCATCCACACCCGTAACCTTCACTGCTTGATATTGATTCCAGTTATCAGGAGTAAAGATCAGAGAAGTCTTATCAAAACTATGCTCCGTGGTTTTGGGATTCAAGAATTGCAGCGTTACATTTTGGACAGGTTGACTGGATAAACGCACCCCAAAGGTGACAGAATCGCCATTTTCGCTGGTGGTCACAGATTGAATCGCTTGTCCAAACACGGCTTTGGGCTGGGTCGTATTGTCATACAGCACCAAACTACCATCAGCTTTTCTCACCACACCATCGCGATCGCCATCACCATTGATATCGACAAACTGTAATTTGCCATTGCCGACCGTGATTCCCTTCAGTGGACTAGCATCATTATTCAGCGCGAAAGTAATGCCACTACCCACCCCACTGCTCTTGTAATAGTCAACCGTACCATCAGCCTTGATGTTATAGGCATCATCACTACCATCGCCATTTATATCCGCAAAGGCAAGATTGCTACCCGCCCCTAACTTGATGTTTGCGAAGGGATTTTTGAAATCGTTGGTTTGATCGTTGCGTCGATATTTGGGTTGAGTTTTGTAATCAGTACTGTCGGTATTTTCAAAGAAAACAACCGTACCATCGGTAGTCCGCACTGCAAAGGCATCGTCATCACCATCGGCATCTATATCATCGAGAACGACATCGGCATTAACACCAATACCGACATTAATTGTGCCAAAGGGATTTGCTGTAGCATTTAGCTGGTAATTGGGCGTATTTCGCAGATCGCTACTGTCATTGTTTTGATAATACCGGGTTGTGCCATTGGGATTAATCACCACAGCATCCAGATCGCCCTGTACCAGTTGACGTTTAACCACGCCATTGATATTCACATCCACTAAACCACGAGTATCATGATCGAGATCGTTGAATAGAAGTTGGCTATTTCCCGCAACAGTAATGGTGTTGAAAGGGTTTTTGGTAGTGTTTTCTACAAATTGAGGCGAATTTTTCTGGGCGCTACTGTCGGTATTCTCAAAGTAGCGAATTTTGCCATCAGCTTGCACTACAAAAGCATCAATATCCTTGTCGCGATCGAGATCGGCAAAGGATAGATTTCCCTGAGCCGTAATCCCCTTAAGCGGAGAAACAGTGGGATCGATCGCTTTAAATTCTTTAAATTGAGATGTAAAGGAAGCTGAGGCAAATTGTAGCCCTGGGCGATCGGCTCCCAAAAGAGTCATGGTTGCGGATTTTTGTGTGGAATTGACTCGATAGACATTAGTATTGTCTGCGGGTTGAACTTCAAATTGAATCGTTTCAGGAACTTCATTAATGGAATCATTAATCGCAAAGATCGGAATTTCTAGGCTAGTCGCACCTGTGGGAACTGTGACTTGATAGGTATAGGTATATGTCGGCGTGGTGGTTGCAGGACGACCGAAAAGGGAAAACTCAGCTACTTGGACAAATACAGGTTGGGCATTGGTGGAGAAATTGATGCGATAGTATTGGTAAGCATTGGTGTTGCTAACAGCAAAAGAACGAACTTGCAGACCGCTAAATGTTTCGCCGCTACGTTGATCGATAGTTGTGAAGTTAATTCCATCATTCGAGCCTTGAAATTGCCAATTTGTAGGATTCTCAGTTCCAGCATTGGTAAGTCGATATTCTGTCAAAACAAAGGATTGTCCACTTGGAAATTGATATTGGAGATATCCTCCATATCGAGGAGATTGCCAAGATGTTGTGGTATCAGCATCAAATGCTCTCCCTGGATAAGAATTTTGACCGCTAATAGTTCCCAAGCTTGAAATCAGATTAGTTGATGGAGCGAAATTTTGCGTAGTCTTTATTAATGTCGCTTGAAGCTTGTAGTCTATACCCAAACTAGCCGTACTGCTGCTAGTGATATTAAAAGCCACAGGTAAACCGCCTGTAGGCGCAGGATCGCTCAGACGTATGACAAAATTGGCAGGGACAAGTGGCTCATCCTCAACGAGAATATCCTTGGCAATAATACTAACTTCGGGAATAACGGCGGGTTGAGTAAAAGCGCGTGGATCTTCAGTTAGAGGCAGCAGATCTTCTCTAGGTACGCCCACAGGCATAGCAACTGGGGTAGAGAACAAAGTATAGTCACTAGTGTTGCTGGTATTGCTGAGACTAATATTAAAACCAGCAAAGGGAGAGCCGTTGGTATCGTTAAATTGGCTAAGATTTGGCGAGGCTAGCGTTAGTGCTTGAGGCGTTTCCCAGTTAGCACTAGTGAAGGTTAAAGTTTTACCCGCGATCGCTACAGTTACATTACTCAGAGGTTGACTGGATAAACGCACCTGAACGTCAGCACTACCAGTATTAACATTCAAATTATTCAGGGTCGTAAAGCTAGACGCTCCACTCGATAATTTCTGAAGCGTGCCAATTAAACGGTTATTAGTATCGAGAATGTACAAGCCTGAGACATAGCGACCATTATCTTTGATGGTTACGGTTGCTGGGAGATTATCCACCAAATTACCAGTACTATCTTTCAGCCCATATTTAGCAGTAGTGACATTGGAATTACTACTGCTATTGGGAGTAGCTGGTAAGACATCAATGTTATAGGGTTTGATCTTGACGATGATTGTCTCATCACCTTCAGCGATCGCATCAGCGATCGCGCCAAAATAAATCCTTCCCGTTGATTCCCCTTGCGGAATCACAATTCCATCCAGTCTAGTCGCGGCATTGGTACTGGTGACTTGAAACTGCGAGTTGTAATAATCGACATTAGTCGCCGTGATCGCGCCAGTGGTGGGATTGGGTAGCGGTAAGCGAGTCGCAGTACCGCCCGTGATCTCGTAAGGAACCCATAATCCATTGCCCTGATCAATCGCTAGCGGATTACCACTAATATCCGTAGACTGCACTTCGACATAGCCAATTTGAGCAACAGGATTTTCGATAAAATTACTGACAGAACGGAAATTTTCCTTGCCAATGGGTTGATTATCAATAAACAAATTACCGTTAGTATCTTTTGCCGACCAATTTAATTGCAGCGTTGCAGTACCAGCTACATCAAAAAAGTCTACAGCGATCGGATAAAGCTTCCCTTCCTCCAAGAAAACATCACGAGTGGAGTTATAAGTACGAATCCCAAAATTGCCGTTGCTGGGATAGTTGCTACGCGATCCATCCGACCAGCGATCGATAATCGCACTATTATCAATGGAGACGCGAACTCCTTCATCATCACCCGTAGTGACGTTAAAACTGTAATTGCCAGACTTGGGCGCAATGATATAACCCGCCCAATGCGCACTAAATTGATTGGCATTAACTCCAGCAGAAGGAGACCCAATAACATTGAGACTGACGGCATTATCCCCAGTTAATGTGCCACCAACAGGATTACCACTTAATCTTGTATATGGCTGTCCAACTGTTGTACCTTGGAACGTGATACTTTGTGGAGCATCGTTAAAATAGGCTAAAGATAATCCTCTAAAAGACCCGTCGTTGCTATTAATGACAGCATTATTTTGAAAAGAAGTGCTATCTAGAACATCGCCATCCAGTTTCCAATAGCCGACTAACCCATTCTCATCCCCTTTGAAATTAGTCAAGATATTTTGTTGCACCTGTCCTTGACTACGATTTTGATTCCATAGGCGCACTTCATCCAACCAAAGTAGATAGGGTGAACCAATACTCGGATCGCCAAAGGTTAAATTTCCTGTGGTCGGCGCAATTTTGCGATCGCTTTGACTATCTAAACCAAGTTCTTGACCATTCACAAACAATCGTAATGCTGAGCCATCATAGGTAGCGGCAATATGACTCCAAGTATTCAGCGATAACTTTTGATTGGCAACACTGCTGGAGAGATTAACGGTTTTTCCATCCGCAGTTTTCATGGATACGGAAATGTAGCCGTCCTTGGTCAACGAGATTTTGAAGCTATTATCGTCATAACCAACCAAACGGTAGTCCGTTGTGGGGAGTGTATTTACTGAAGTCCAAAACTCTAAGGTGAATTTATTGGTATTGGCAAGGTTTAAACTGGCACTGGGAGAAATCTGCGCCCAATTTATCGCTGAAGATGCAGCTGACAGATTACCCTTTAATTCCAGAGCTTTGCCCATGCCAACGAGGGTACTGCCCGCACCATAACCCTCCGATGGATTGACAACCTTAGTAATCGATATAATTGGTTCATTATCGACAATATTCACCACCGCCGAAGTCAATACACCACTGTTTGCCGTATTGACCGTGTAGCCAGTCCCCGCAGCTAGACCAAGAGTGACAGTTTCGGTCGGTTCAAAAATAGCATCATCAAAAATTTCTACCCCAACATAAACTTCTGTATTACCAACTCCATCGCCCGACTTTAAGGTGATTTGTGACCCATCAATATAATTGCGCGTTGTATCAGCATCACCCTTGTAGCGCCAATAGAGTTTATAATCTGAAGCCTTTTGGTCAGCAATAGTTTGCGTAGTGGTTATTCCTGTGCGACGAGCAGTCCCCACAACATTCGTACCAGTTGAGCTATACATCGCAGGCGTGGTTAAATTTAGCGTTAATGTTTGGGTAAGCGCTTCAGAGAAAGACAGCTTAAACAGAGCATTTTGGCTATTCTGGGGATCTTCTCGACCATCATTTAGCTTTGCTATGCCGATCGCTGGAGTACCTAATGTTGCCGTGTAATTTGCCATACCAACGGGATCTAAAACTTCGGGCGCAGCGATCGCCCCAGTCTGCACTTCTAGATCCCAATCCCCACCCAAAGCCGAGTTCCCCGTCAAATCATTAGAAGCCGCTACATCCGCGCCCGTAATCTCACTTAATTGTTTAACAAACTCAGCCCCATCCCCACTTGCCACATCGCAACCATACAGCAAAATATCACCCGTCTTGCCCCCAGTCTTGCTAAGCGCTTTGCCCCATTGCTGCAATTGATCCTGATATGCCTGTAAATTCCCTAAATTGAGAGTACTCGCGCCCAACCGCAGCGCCCCTGCCGAACCATGCGACAAGATTTGAATACTTGCCAGATCCTTATATCTCGCCAAGATCGAGGCTATTTGCCTAACCCCATCACTAGCGCCATCAAGAATAAATACTTGCGTCCCTGCTGGTACTTGTTGAATCAGCGATCGGTAATCAACCACAAACGGATCAACAATTAGCAGATTCTGGATGGTTTGAACAGGCATATAAGTACTCCTGAAAATATTGCTTTTGCTTCAGTCTCATTCTGTTTTATCTTTGATAACCATAGTTTTTTATTTATGATTTGCAAATCAGTATAAAAGCTTAGCCTTGTTATCAAAGCTATATACCAAGGGATTTACAACCTAATTTTAAGAGCAATATATCCATGAATATTTGTATGTATTCATGAATATTTGTATGTATTCATGAATATTTATAGGTATTTGTAGATATTTGTGAACGCGAAAAGACAAATAAAAAACAGACCCAGAAATAAATTCTCTATCTATTCTGATTGTGGAATTTCTGTCCGTAAGTTAGAGTAAGTAGTCAAGAACATTGATATAGAAATGAAAGCATTTGTAGCAGGAGCCACAGGGCAAACAGGGCGGCATATTGTCGCTGAGTTAGTTAAACGCAATATTCCTGTGAGAGCTTTAGTCCGTAATTTAGAATTAGCCAAACAGGTGTTACCGCCTGAAGTGGAGTTAGTTTTAGGCAATGTATTGAATGCTGATGCTCTAACTGAGGCGATCGCTGATTGTGATGTATTGATATGTGCCACAGGCGCGAAACCAAGCTTAAATGCGTTAGAGCCGTATTTGGTAGACTACATTGGCACGAAAAATTTAATCAATGCTGCCAAGACAAAAAATATTCAACATTTTGCGATCGTCTCTTCCCTATGTGTCTCTAAATTTCTGCATCCCTTAAACCTGTTTTGGTTGGTTCTTTTCTGGAAAAAGCAAGCCGAACAATATTTGCAAGCTAGTGGCTTAACCTATACGATCATCCGTCCTGGGGGACTGCTCAATCGTGACAAGGAAGGGGGACTGGTGTTATCAGGCGCAGACACTTTATTTGAAGGCAGTATTCCCCGAACCAAAGTGGCTGAAGTGACCGTGGATGCCTTGTTTGAAGCTTCAGCTAAAAATAAAGTAATCGAAATTGTGGTGAGTGCTGATGTGAGCGATCGCCCAATCGCTGAATTGTTTGCCGCAGTATAAAAAATCAGCAATAGCCCTGTAATAAATTACGGGCTGAAAGCTTAAACCCGTTGAAACGGGTTGATTGGAAGAGATCTTTAGTCTGCTTTAGCTGACTTTAGCTTTGAGCCAAGAACTTAAGTTCTTGGTTAGCGTAAACTTAAACCAAAAAAAATATGACTAAAACTATCTTCATCACTGGCGCATCCTCTGGAATTGGACGAGCTACTGCTTTGTATTTCCAAAAAAAAGGTTGGAATGTCGCAGCTACCATGCGATCGCCCGAAAAAGAACTTAATCAAGAAACTAATAAACCTGATAGTCTGGCAAATCTTGATCGCGTAATTGTTCTAAAACTTGATGTTACAGATCCTGCGTCAATCACTGATGCGATCGCCGAAACCATCACCAGATTTGGAACGATCGATGTGTTGGTAAATAATGCAGGTTATGGCTTGATGGGCGTATTTGAGGCGATTACAGCCGAGCAAATTCAACGTCAATTTAACACCAATGTCTTCGGCTTAATGGAAACTACCCGTGCCGTCCTACCCCATTTTCGCGATCGCAAATCTGGTGTAATCGTGAATGTTGCTTCTATCGGTGGGCACGTTGCTTTCCCACTTTATAGCCTCTATCACGCGACCAAGTGGGCAGTCGAAGGATTTTCGGAATCCTTGCAGCACGAATTACTCGGCTTTAATATTCGCGTCAAAATTGTCGAACCCGGACCGATCAAAACTGATTTTTACGATCGCTCTGCTGATCGCAGCAATAATCCCGATTTTCCTGAATATGATGATTTTAATGATCGCATATTAACAAAGCTAAATAAAATTGGCACAACGGGCGCACCTGCTGAAGTTGTCGCAAAAACTATCTACCGAGCCAGCACCGACAACTCATGGAAATTACGCTACCCCGCCGATGCGATCGCTAAGCAATTATTATTTGTCCGCAAGCTTTTGCCTGATTTTCTATTTACTAAGATTATTCGCCAAAGCACGGGCGTATAAGAACATGACAACAGTTACGGTGATTGGTTGTGGTGTGATTGGTGCGATGCTTGCCTATGAATTAAGTAAAGACTCCAGAGAAACTGATCTACAAGTGAGGGTTTTGGAGGCAAATCCTGAACCAGCAATGGTAGCCACAGGTGCAGCATTGGGGGTATTGATGGCGGCTTCTAGTTCTAGGGCGCGGGGACATTTGGTGAAGTTGCGCTTAGCAAGTTTGAGTAGGTACGATCGCCTGATTGATGACTTAACTGCCCAAACTAATTGCGATATTCTCTACAACCGCAAAGGAATTTTAAATCTCTATCGATCGCCTGATGCCGAACCGACAGCGCGATCGCTAATTGGGATTAGACAAAGACAAGGCTTTGCGATGCAATGGCTAGATGGAGAACAAATTCAGGAGCGATTTCCCCAATGGCAAACGAATGGAGGGTTATTAAGTGAGTGCGATCGGGCTTTACATCCAATTCAGTTTGTTAAGGCTCTAGTGGAAGCATCGGCTCAAAATGGAGTGGAATTTTGTTGGAATACACCTGTTCAAAATTTGACAGATATCATCAGCGATCGCATTGTGATCACATCAGGTATGGGTACTAATTCTCTGATTGCGCCCATCTTAAAAAAATCAAAAAATCGCGATCACGATCTTCTGCAACCAATAGGCGGTCAAGCTCTATTATTGCGGATTCCCAATCTCAATCTCGAAAATGTAATTCATATTGAAAATGAGGATGGTTCCGATTTAAATATTGTCCCTTTAGGGAATGATCGCTATTGGCTCGGTGCAACCATTGAGTTTGAGAATCGCGAATTACCGCGTCAAGAGAATGTGTCCTTATTATTAGAACAGGCGATCGCATGGTGTCCAACTTTTAGTCAAGCTGAAGTTCTAGAAACATGGGCAGGCGATCGCCCTCGCCCCGACGGTTTCCAAGCGCCAATTTTGGGCTTCGTGCCAGATCATCCCCACATTGCGATCGCCACAGGGCATTATCGAAATGGAGTAATGATGGCTCCAATTACAGCCAAAATCACAAAAGATTTACTATTAACGGGTACAAGTGATTTTCCTTGGCGATCTTTTTCGCTTTAGCAATAAAATCCCATAGACTAGAAAAAATAAACTTGAGTTAAAAATTAGCTCTATGCCGAAAATTAGAGTGCCTAAACCTTTTTCTGAGTTAGTAAAGGAAGTAAACTACGAAAAAGTTGTCATGCTAGTTGGTAAATATCACGAAACCGATCACAAAGGTCGATATTTACATTGGGATGAATTTAAATGGCGAGTAGAAAGAGGCGATGACGAAATAGCCGCATGGGTAGCGACTAAAATCACTAGAAAAGCCAGAGCAAGATATCTACAGTTGCAAGCTGAAAAAGAATCCTGTTTTATTTACAGCATCCCTGATTCGCTCTCGGCAAGGTTATATTCTATTGACAAAATGATTGGCAAGGGTCAAGAGATCAAGGATGGAAATAACTTCATCACATCGAGTGATAAGCAACATTATTTTGTCAAAAGCTTAATGCTAGAAGAAGCAATTACTTCATCACAATTGGAAGGAGCTTCAACTACTCGCGAAGTTGCACAGGAAATGCTTAAAAAAAGTATTGCTCCCAAAGATAAATCTCAACAAATGATTTTCAACAACTATCAGTTAATGAAAAAAGCTATTGAGAGAAGAAATGAAGAACTATCAATAGAATTTATATTGGAGTTACATAGAATAGCAACTTATAAGGCAATTGATAATGAGTCTGTATCAGGACAATTAAGACAAGAAAATAATATTATTGTGGCTGATTTATATGGTGAAAATATATTCTATCCACCTGAATCGGAATCGATTCAATCTAGGCTTAATCATCTATGTGACTTTGCTAATCAAGATCATAGTCAAGGTTCAAGTTTTATCCACCCAATCATTAAAGCGATTATTTTGCATTTTATGATTGCTTACATTCATCCTTTTGGTGACGGTAATGGTAGAACCGCAAGAGCAATCTTTTACTGGAGTATTCTCAGATCTGATGATTATTGGTTATTTGAATATGTGTCAATCAGTAAATTTATCAAAGAAAAACGTGGAGCCTATGACAAAGCTTTTATCTATACAGAAACTGATGATTATGACCTCACATATTTTATCTATAACCAAGTTGAAACTATCGAAAAAGCAGTTAAATCCTTACATGAGTATGTAGATAGAAAAAAAGACGAATTTCATCAATTCATGGATTGGGTCAATCGCAGCCCATTAGCCGAAACTTTGAATGGAGGACATCTAGAAATTTTGAAAGAAGCGCTGAAATCTCCTGGACAAGAATTTACAGCAAAACAAGTAGCGATTGATTTAGGCGTTACTGTTAACACGGCGAGAAATTATCTTGCAGCTTTGGTAGATAAAGATTTACTGCTTCTCGCTCAATCGAAACGAGGCAAAGTGCGGATCTATATTGCCCCTGCTAACCTGAAAGCAAGATTGCAACTCTAATTATTCACTTAAAACCCAGAGAAAAGTTTAAAAGCCTCAATAGGCTGTATCAGCCATAAAACCAAGATTGCGATCGCACTGTACATTCAGCAGGTGACAAATTTGGGTAAAATCTGGATAGTGCCAGTTAACATAGAAACTCATATGCCAGCAGACAACATCAACGAAAACCAAATCAACCTATCGGCTAATGAAGCACTATTTAATGAGGTGCTAAAAAGTGTAGATATTGATCCCGCTTTGCTTGCAGAACTTGGCGAAGTTACAAATGATCCTGAACAGGCGATCGACACGGCTATTCGTCAATGGTTGCAGCGCCGCGCTATCAAGGAAGCCGATCGCTCTAGACCTTTAACCATGAATCCAGTCGTACCACCACGCGGCGAGTGGAATGACTAGTCATCTGAGCCAAAAATCTAGAAAATCGTTCAATAAGCCGCCCAAAACAACATGCATGAATTTTGGCTAAAAGATAAACTAATCCTGCTCATTGGGCTATTTCAGTTCGGACTTGTCCTGATTGTGATGGCAGCCGTTAACTTAGTTAAGATGATTTGGAGCAGACAAAATATCGTTGACACGAATAGTCCAAATGAAATCGCAAATCAAACAGCAAATCAAACAGCAAATGTGGCGATCGCTAGCAATAGTCTCTCAGAAGTTGAGTCTGATCAATTAACTAAACAAGTGCCAACCGATTTAAAAGATGAAGTGAGTAATCTCAGTAACCATCAAAATCAAATAACTCATGACCCCGCGCTGGTTAATCTTAATGAGAGCGATCGCATAGATTTACTTGAGCAGCAGCAACTTGAAGCAAATGCTCTAAATTGTAAGGTGGACATTGCCCCAGAATTGCTGACTGAACTGAAGGAAATATCTAACGATCCTACGGCGATAATCGATGAAGCAATCCGATGGTGGTTGAGGCGGCGGACATTAGAAGTTTTGGATGCTTCCGATGATCGCCCCTATCGGATGGGTATGCGCTCAAACAAGTCAAAGCGATCAGCTAAAGATCTGTGGAATGATTAATGATAGATTCGCCTTTTGACGAGATTCTGGGGCAGGAGCAGGCGATCGCATTGTTAAAAGCTGCGATTAAACGCGATCGCATTGCACCCGCCTATTTATTTGCGGGTACGAGTGGGGTGGGGCGCAGTAAAACCGCTTCCGCTTTTGCTCAAGTTTTGTTGGGCGATCGCAAATCTAACCATCGGCTGAGCGATCGCAATCATCCTGATTTGTTATGGGTAGAGCCAACCTATTTGGACAAGGGCAAAATGCTCACAGCCAAAGAAGCGGATACGGCAGGATTGAAACGTCGCGCTCTGCCCCAGATTCGGATCGAGCAGATACGAGAAATTAGCGAATTTGTGAGTCGAGCGCCCCTTGAATGTAAGCGATCGGTCGTCATTCTCGAAGAAGCGCAATCAATGGCAGAATCCGCCGCCAATAGTTTGCTGAAAACCCTTGAAGAACCACTTTATGCCTCGATTATTCTGATCGTCCCCGATGCTGGCTCGATCTTACCAACCCTAGTTTCACGCTGTCAGCGTATTCCTTTTACAAGGCTCAATCAAGCCCAAATGCAAGCCGTCCTCACCCGCGAAGGACATACGGATATTCCCGCCGATGTAGTGGCGCTGGCGCAGGGTTCTGCGGGTAATGCGATCGATTCTTTTGAGCGGTTCAAAAGCATTCCTACCGAGTTATTAAGTTCTGTGCGCCAAATTCCTAAAGATGCTAAAAGTGCGATGGCGATCGCTAAACAAATCACCAAGGAGCTAGAGGTAGATTTGCAATTGTGGCTAATTGATTACTTACAAAATTATTTTTGGGAGCAGCAAAAGTCAAAATTGGTTTTAGAACATCTCGATAAGGCGCGGGAATTAATTGCTCGATATGTGCAGCCACGATTGGTTTGGGAAGTAACACTATTGCAGATCGCAGGGAAGATTTAAGATTTGAAGAGGCAAAGCTAAATTTTTGAAATTCTGCCTCTGTGACAATTATTGGCATAATCAGATTGGGGATAATGATTTGTTTTTGCTTGAAACTCTCATTATCCCGTTTCGCTGAATTCCAATCTTTTTTGCTTCAATTCTGTCCAAAGTCCAATGATAATTTCGGTGCAGCCGTAGTTCCCAGTTTGTCTTCGTATAGAGAACTGGAGAAGATTTATCCACAGCCTTGGTTCTCATTATACTTCAGAAACAAGCGATCACCTTTACTGCAATTATTCAAAGATCGATGTAGCTAAAACCTCATAAACCAAGGATTTATTTGAGTTCACTTAAAGCGATCGCCATCTAATCACGATTTCACTTCAAGCAAATAGCGATCGCCTTTCGCCGATCAATCAAGCTATTATTAGCGTGAGTTAAAGCAACGATGGAAAAAGATTATGGACATATTGTTTAGCTTTGTAATTGGTGCGGGTGTCTTCTTTGGCATTGGCAGTTCATCATTTAAAATCGTTAACCAAGGCGAAGAAGCATTAGTTGCCTCCTTTGGTAAATACAAACGTAAATTGCCTGCTGGTCCCCACTTTATCTTGCCCTTTATTGATACCGTCAGTTATAAAGGCTCGATCAAAGAGCAAGTTCTAGATATTCCCCCACAACAATGTATTACCCGCGATAACGTGGCAATTACTGCCGATGCCGTGATTTATTGGCGTGTTGTTGACATGGAGAAAGCCTTTTATCGTGTGGAAAATTTACGTCAAGCGATGGCAAATATTGTCTTGACTCAGATTCGCGCTGAACTAGGTAGTTTAGAGCTTGACGAAACTTTCACGGCAAGGAACAAAATTAATGAAGTTTTGTTGCGTGACTTAGATGATGCAACCGATCCTTGGGGCGTGAAGGTAACGCGGGTCGAATTACGCGACATCTTACCTGCTAAAGCTGTGCAGGAAGCGATGGAAATGCAAATGACCGCAGAGCGCAGAAAAAGGGCGGCGATTCTCAATTCGGAGGGTGAGCGCGAGGCGGCAGTTAATCAGGCGAAGGGCTTAGCGGAGTCGCAGTTACTAAATGCTGAAGCTTCACAAAAATCTGCCATTTTAGAGGCGGAAGGTCAAAAACAATCACGGATTTTGCGTGCTGAAGCAGAGCGTCAAGAACAAGTGCTGAAGGCTCAAGGTACATCTCAAGCGATGCAAGTACTATTGCAGTCAATGAAAGGTAATCCTCAAGCAAACGAGGCGCTGCAATTTTTGTTAGCTCAGAGCTATATTTCTATGGGGACAACGATTGGTTCGAGTGGTAGTAGCAAAGTAATGTTTATGGACCCGCGATCGCTGCCTTCGACCTTAGAGGGGTTGAAATCAATTGTTGACAGCCCCGATACAGGTGATTTACCAGTCAAAGACTGGACGAAATAATCGCAAAAAAATAGGGGCAGTTCATGAACTACCCCTACGCGCGTTTTTGTTTATACCGATGGACTAATGGGAATGCGTTTAAGCAAATGATATTTACAACCAGCAGCAAGAATATGCACCCGCAAGTTGTGAATAGTCAAAGGTGCTGAGCCACTCACCCATAGTTGATTGCTATAGGAAACTTCACCGGGATCAACGACTGTCACCGTACCGCGCCCCATTACTCGCATAATGTGGTTTGGCTCAAAAATTGCTACCGTATCTTCATCAATGCCGATGCCTAGCTTTTCGGGGTGGGCAGCGATCGCGGTCATTAGACGCGCCATGCGATTACGATTGTGGAAATGTTGATCGACAATGATTTCGGGCAGAATACTCAAGCCCGTACCCATATTGACCAATTCTTTGTGGGGTGACTCGCCACTGCTGCCACCAGAGATCATGTTATAGCCCATAGCGGCGGCTCCTGCACTCGTACCCGCCAAGACTAAACGTTGTTCGGTAATGCGCTTGGCGATCGTAATTGCAAAAGGAGTATCCGCGATTAACCCACAGAGGCGTAGCTGATCGCCACCTGTCATAAAAATACCCGTAAACCGATCTACAAGTGCTTCGGCTGCGGGATAGTCATAATTAGGACGCTCACGAATATCCAATACTTCCACCATGCTTGCACCGAGTTCAGTGAAGATGTCATGGTAAATTCGCCCGATAATATCGGGTTCTCTCGAAGCGCAGGGAATTATGGCAATCCGAGATTGGGAGCCGCCAGAACTTTCCACAAAGGCTTTGAGGATTTTGCGGTCTTGGACTTTGTCCTCTCCACCACCAATTACCATTACCGCCGACTTAATAATTTGAGTCATGCCCCTATCTATCGCCCTATCTTCATCTAGATTCAGCATATTAGCAGATTGGTCAACAAATTGCTTCAGGCGATCAATTAGACTAACAGCTTGACTCATTTTTTTCTCTTCCTGACTCCCCAATGGTTTGAATTACCTCCATTGATGATTACATGGCTAGCACTGGGCTACCCACAAGGGCATTGTATAACTTTTAGGCTGTATTTAATGATCAAAGTGAAAGGACGCTTAGCGCTCTTTATGTTTTGATGATTATGCCTTGATAATTTAGCTTTAATCGTTTTGCCAACATTCATGGCTAACTAAATCACAAATGCGATCGCGCAGTAGGTAGTGATTATCTTCTAATTCTCGTTCGATCTGACACCACTCGCGATCGCGAAAGAAGCGGCAGAGGCTATGAATCGGTTGACTACGGCTAAGGCGACCGCTTTCGAGTAAATGTCTTGCTTCGTCTTGGATAGCGCCAATGGAATAGTAAAGTGATTGCAACATAATCAAACTCTCTATATATTTTTTGCTGGTAAAGCTGATCTTACAAAAGTCAATCTTTTAACTGATGACTCATCTTCATCTAGCAGAGAGGTTTGTCTGTGCCAGAGGATACAAACTCCAATTATCTTCCCATGATGGTTTCTTGACAGAATAAAAGTCAACGAAATGCAAAGGAATAACACATTTCTTTATATTTGCTAATAGCTAGCCAAGCTGTAATGTTGTCTGTGAGAGGGCTACAGCTTTGTTAGGTATTCCTACCAGTCATCTGAATGTTCACCTTGCCCAAAATTAACATCGCGTCTTAATAAATCATCGATCGCTTGCCAATCAACCAGACTCGCTTCAGTATCTTGGACTAACTCGCCATTGTGTAGGCAAATTAAGCGATCGCACCATGTTTGGACTAGATCGAGTTGATGATTGATCATTACTACGGTTACAGGCTGGGGTAATTGAGTTAGCTCGGTTAAGGTATCCAACAACAAATGTGATAAACCCCGATCTAATGCTGAAGTTGGCTCATCTAGCAAGATTACCTCTGGCTCCATGATTAAAGCTCTAGCGATCGCCACCCATTGTCTTTGTCCGAGCGATAGCTCTAGTTCTGAGCGGTTTAATAACTTGCGATCAATTTGCAATTTATCCAGCCATATTTGTAAACGAGAATCAATTTCGCTTTGGGGTAAATTTTGTAGTTGCAAAGGATAGGCGATCGCCTCAGATACGGTCATGCCTAATAAACTCGGCTCCTGTGAAACTAGTAAAACCTTTCGCCGCAAAGTTTGAATCGGAATTTCTTGAATGTTTTTGCCATTCCATAAAATATTTCCTGCGGATGGATCGATTAACCGATTTAGCAATCGCAAAAATGTCGTTTTCCCCGATCCCGTTGCCCCAATTAAGGCGGTTTTCTGACCCTTGGCGATCGCTACGGAGATATTCGTCAAAAGCGTGCGAAATTTAGTCTGATAACTGATTTGATTTGTAGCGATCGCCACATTATTCATCATTACTGCGGATGTGAGTGAAACCTTTTGCATTATCTAATGGTCTTAGCAGATTAATGTAGTTTCGTGTAAATTAGCCCATTAGTAGTTCAGGAGAATAATCAGATATGTTTTTATGGAAATCTTCCTCAAATTTTTTACCGAAATCACCTAAACGACAAAAGCGATTAGCGATGTTCTTTCCGGGATTATGTATTTTTGCCCTAGCATCTCCCCAACTTGCTCCCGCATCAGCACAGGCAACCCAAGCTACTGTAAAAGAAATTCTCGATGGCAATCAAGTTTTCATTCAAAATGGGCAATCCACTAGACGCGCTGCCGTTAATGATGTGGCGGGACAGCCGCAAATAGTTCGCACAGGTAATTCGCGAACCGCGCTTTTATTTAACACTGGAGCAGTGGCGCGGCTATCAGCAAATTCTTTGTTAAGAGTTGGGCAATGTGCCAATCTGCGGCGCGGCACAATTTTGATCAATGGCGCGATGAATGCTTGCACGGCTGGCATTACTACAGGTGTGCGCGGCACAACTTACCTACTGGAAATTGATGAATCTGACAATCAAAAAGTCACGGTTCTGGAGGGTGAAGTCGTTGTTACTCGCAATACTGACGATGACGATGACGATGATGATGATGACAAAAATATTCGCAATGGCGATGACGATGACGATGATGACGATGATGACGATGATGAAAAAAAAAACAAGCAGTTTAATTTTCCTCAACTACCCCGCATCAATTTACCTCAAGAAAATCCTCAACCATCTCGTCCCTTGGAGCCACTAAAGGTATCTCCTGATCGAAATAAGCCCGTCCTCAATGTTGATCGCAACTCAAAAAAGAACAATTCACAAAGTAACAACTCACGGAATAATCGACAATCTCAACAATCTCGTCAAGTTGTTTTGAAAACTGGCGAAAGGATAGAAATTGACCCTAAGGGCGCTTTGGGGATTATTCAAGAGCTATCGGAAAATGAATTTGTCAGCTTGCTTAAGGGCAATTTGTTTGAAGGATTTACCAGTCAAATTCCTGGCATCGATAAAGTGCGCTCCGCCTTTGAGGGGCTTTTCCCAGGCGCAAATTTCCCGATCTCTCTGCCAAATTTGCCGAATATTTCACTTCCTAGATTACCGTTTTAAATATTAGACACAAAAAAAGTAGTGACAATTCATGTATTGTCACCACTTTTTTTTGAATTGGTTTTCGATGCGAGATTGGGTCTTAGTAAAGATATAATCTACGGTTAGCCCCAATAAATTATGTATAAGCATTAGATAAATATGGCAGAGGTTACTTTTTTTAACGCGCTCAGAGAAGCGATCGATGAGGAAATGGAGCGCGATCCAGCCGTTTATGTTTTAGGCGAAGACGTGGGGCATTATGGCGGCTCCTACAAAGTAACCAAAGACCTTTATAAAAAATATGGTGATTTGCGCCTGCTCGATACGCCCATTGCTGAAAATAGTTTCACAGGCATGGCGATCGGTTCGGCAATGACGGGATTACGTCCGATCATTGAGGGCATGAACATGGGATTTTTGCTACTTGCTTTTAACCAAATTTCTAACAATGCTGGGATGTTGCGTTACACCTCTGGCGGTAACTTCAAAATCCCCATCGTTATTCGCGGTCCTGGCGGTGTTGGTCGTAACCTCGGAGCTGAACATTCTCAACGTCTTGAGACATATTTCCAAGCCGTACCCGGCATTAAAATGGTGGCTTGTTCTACGCCTTACAACGCTAAGGGCTTGTTAAAGTCCGCAATCCGTAACGACAACCCGATCCTGTTCTTTGAGCATGTATTGCTTTACAACCTCAAAGAAGATATTCCTGATGAAGAATATCTATTGCCTCTCGACAAAGCGGAAATGGTCAGAGAAGGTAGTGATGTCACCATTTTGACCTATTCTCGGATGCGTTACCATGTTCTCAAGGCTGTGGAAACTCTAGTTGATCGTGGTTACGATCCTGAAGTAATTGACTTGATTTCGCTCAAACCCCTTGATATGGAAACCATCGTCACTTCTTTGCGAAAAACTCATCGCATTGTGATTGTGGAAGAGGGAATGCGTTGCGCCAGTATTGGTTCCGAAATTATTGCTTCGATCAATGACAATTATTTTGATGAGCTTGATGCGCCGATAGTCCGTCTTGCAGCGCTAGATGTCCCAACTCCCTATAATGGCGGTCTAGAAAATTTGACGATTCCGCAACCTGAAGATGTAATTGCTGCTGTTGAGAAGCTTCTAGCTTAAGTACTCAACCTCCAAAAGGGGACGCTATGCGTCCCCTTTCCCTTTTTTAATTTTGATCGCCGCGTAAAATAGCCATAGTCTCTTCCTGATTGCTATCCCAAGCCCACATCAGCGCCGTCCAACCATTTTGATCTTGAGCATTTAACCTTGCCCCTGATGCAATCAGCGATCGCACAATTTCGCTGTAACCTTGCCCCGCCGCCCACATTAACGGTGTCCAGCCATATTTGTTGCGCGTATTTGGATTTGCCCCCGCCGCCAACAACACTTGCACAATATCCGTATGACCATTCATCGCCGCCCATAACAATGGAGTCCATCCATATTCGTCCCGAACATTAACATCAGTCGGTTGAGAAATTAGCGATCGCAGTTCATCGAGTTTGCCCTTTTGGGCAGCATTTAGTAATTGGGTATTTGGAGCTTGTTTAAGCTGTTGAGAAATGTTGATCTGTTGTGGTGACTGATTCGCGTAGACATTGGCGATCGCGTCTAAAAAAGTCACAGATATAGTCAAACTGCAAACTAGCAAAAAACTTAATCTTTTTAAAAAGACATTCATTTATTTATGCATCAGGGATGATTTTAGCTTAGATCTATGGTAATTGAAGATTAGCGATCGCCTCGGCGAAAAACTGCAACGACTGAGCGATCTATTTCGTTTATTGCGTTTAATATGTTAAACTCTGAGCAAAATTCAAGCAATCTAAAAACAAAACTATCTGAAGTTGCCCTATGGTTGCCCTAACCCAGTCTCTACACATTCCCACTGAGGAAGAAACCAAAATTTCTAAAGAAAGCAGCCGTATTCTTGCCGCGCATATTAGCGAAGGTGTCCGTCATCTCAAAATCGTAGAAGCCGATGGCAGTGAAGAAACAGCCACAATCCCTGCGGTAGCCTATCGCTTATTCATAGACATTTTGACCCAGATGTCCCAAGGCAATGCCGTAACGATCATCCCCATCCATGCCGAACTCACCACCCAAGAAGCCGCAGATTTAATTAATGTCTCGCGTCCATTCCTAATCAAACAACTAGAAGAAGGCATAATTCCCTATCACAAAGTTGGCAAACATCGCCGAGTTCGTTTTACTGACTTAATGGAATACAAAACAAATATTGATGCCGCCCGAAGCAAGATTTTAGATGAGATTGTGGGAATATCTGAAGAGTTAGGACTATATGACTAGCAGATTTACAGTAATATACGATGCCTGTGTCCTTTATTCTAACTATCTTAGAGATATTCTCATTCAATTAGCGATCGCCGATCTGTTTAGAGCCAAATGGACTAACTTAGAAATTTTGTTAAAGCAGGGGCTACCCATCTCTGTTTCAATACTAAAAGACCTGAAGGAGATTTTATAAGCTATGCCATTTTCTTCCGTAATTCGCTCATTAATCAAATCGCCTCTCACCGATGAACTAGAGAGCAAATTGACGCGATCGCATCAACTGACACTTGCGGGCTTATCGCGTGTGGGAAAAGGGCTAGTTAGCACGACTTTGAGCCAAAAACAAGAACGGTTGATGTTAGTCATTGCGGCGACCATTGAAGAGGCGGGGCGCTGGTCAGTGCAGTTAGAGACGATGGGTTGGCAGACAGTGCATTTTTATCCTAATTCTGATGCGCTGCCCTACGAGCCTTATCAACCTGAATCAGAGATTATTTGGGGACAGATGCAGGTACTTGCGGATTTAGTGAATTGGTCTGAGCGTGAAGGAGACAAGAAAAAAGTAGCGATCGTGGCGACAGGTCGCGCCCTTCAGCCCCATTTACCAAGTCCTGAAGCTTTCAAAACATACTGCTTATCTTTGGAAGTTGGGACAGAGATCAGACTACAAGACATGGCGGAAAATTTGGCTTTGATGGGGTATACCCACGCCTCAACGGTTGAGATAGAAGGGCAATGGGGAAGACGCGGCGATATTATTGATATTTTTCCTGTTTCCAGTGAAATGCCTGTGCGGATTGACTGGTTTGGTGAAGAGATAGAACGGATCCGCGAATTTGAACCATCTACACAGCGACCAATGGATAGTATTCCTGCGGTTTTGCTGACACCGATTAGCTATGGGCATATTTTGGGTGGTTTAGATTTAGAAAATACAACCCCAGATGATGAATTTACAATCCAAGGTTTCGCAGTACATCCCAAGTCCACAGCCTCTTTGTTGGATTATTTACCTAGTAATGAGAATTGTTTAGTAGTTATTGATGAAATCGAACAATGTCAAGCCCATAGCGATCGCTGGTACGAATCCGCTGAAGCAATCTGCCCTCACCCCCAGCCCCTCTCCCAGAGGGCGAGGGGAGCAAGAGAGGAGGGCAAACTCCATCGCTCTTTTGCTGAATGTCTAGAACAAGTTGCCAAGTTCGATCGCCTTGATTTATTGGAACTTGCTGAAGAAAATCGCGGGTTGAATATGTCCAGTCGTTCTGTACCTGCAATTCCCCATCAGTTTGCTAAACTGGCGCAAACAATTCGTGAGTATCGCGAACAGAAATATAAAATTATTCTTGTTTCGGCTCAACCTTCGCGCACCGTGGCACTATTGCAAGAACATGATTGTCCCGCCCAATTCATTCCCAATGTCCGTGATTACCCTGCGATCGAGAAAACCCATAATTTGCGAATTGCTGTCGCGCTGAAATATTCGGGCATTGCGGAAATTCAAGGGTTTGTATTGCCGACTTATCGGATTGCTGTGCTTAGCGATCGCGAGTTTTTTGGACAGCACGCCTTGGGAACGCCTAATTATGTGCGTAAACGCAGAAGGGCGGTATCAAAGCAAGTTGATTTGAATAAACTGGCGATCGGTGATTATGTGGTTCACAAAAATCATGGTGTCGGACAGTTTCTCAAATTAGAAAAATTAACTGTCAATAATGAAACTCGCGAATATCTGGTTCTCAAATATGCCGATGGCATCTTACGGGTTGTGGTCGATCAGATGTCAATTCTATCGCGCTACCGAGGCATGAATGAAGGTCAGCCTGAACTGCATAAGATGACGGGCAAAGCATGGGCAAATACTACGTCTAAAGCCAAAAAAGCGATTAAAAAGATTGCCTTTGATTTGTTGGAACTCTATGCTAAGCGATCTCAACAACTTGGTTTTGCATTTCCCCCTGATAATCCTTGGCAACAGGAAATGGAGGATTCTTTTCCCTATCAGGCTACACCTGACCAATTGAAGGCAACGCAAGACGTGAAGCAGGATATGGAAAGTTCGCGCCCGATGGATCGCCTTGTTTGTGGAGATGTAGGCTTTGGTAAAACCGAAGTTGCGATTCGGACTATTTTTAAAGCGGTGACTACGGGTAAACAAGCTGCCCTACTGGTTCCCACGACAATTCTCGCGCAACAGCATTATCACAGTTTACAAGAGCGCTATGCCGCCTATCCCGTGAATATTGCGCTGCTCAATCGGTTTCGGACTACGGCGGAGAAGAAAGAAATCTTTAAAAAACTGAAAACTGGTGAACTAGATATAGTTGTCGGTACGCATCAACTTCTATCGAAAGATGTGGAATTTAAAGATTTAGGGCTATTGGTGATTGATGAAGAACAGCGCTTTGGCGTGGCTCAGAAAGAAAAAATCAAATCCATGAAAACGGAAGTAGATGTGCTGACTCTATCCGCAACACCGATCCCGCGCACCCTCTATATGGCGATGTCTGGCGTTCGCGAAATGAGCCTGATTACGACACCGCCACCATCAAGGCGATCGATTATGACCCATCTCTCTCGCTATAATCTGGAATTAGTGCGATCGGCAATCCGCCAAGAACTCGATCGCGGTGGTCAAATTTTTTATGTGGTATCCCGAATTGATGATATTGAGGAAGTTTCGGCGCGAGTGCATGAAATGCTGCCCTCAGTCCGCATGGCGATCGCCCACGGTCAAATGCCCGAATCAGAACTAGAGGCAACGATGCTCAGTTTTAACAGTGGCGAAGCGGACATGATGATCTGCACCACGATTATCGAATCTGGTTTGGATATTCCTCGTGTGAACACGATTATTATTGCTGATGCTCAGAGATTTGGACTTGCCCAACTTTATCAATTACGCGGTCGGGTCGGTCGCGCTGGCATTCAAGCCCATGCATGGTTGTTCTATCAGGAAAAAGGGGAACTCACCGATGTCGCACGCAAACGACTTAAGGCGATTCAAGAATTTACGCATCTTGGTTCAGGCTATCAATTAGCGATGCGCGATATGGAAATTCGAGGCGTAGGCAATCTCTTGGGCGCGGAACAGTCAGGGCAAATTAATACGATTGGCTTTGACCTTTATATGGAAATGCTGCAAGAGGCGATCGCGGAAATCCGTGGCTCTGAAATTCCTGAAGTTGATGATACACAAGTGGATTTACCGATTACTGCCTTTATCCCTGCCGAATATATTCCCGATGGCGATCGCAAGATGAGTGCTTATCGGGCGGTGGCTTCCGTCACTTCGCGCCGCGAACTTACCCAAATCGTGGAAGAATGGAAAGATTGCTATGGGAATGTGCCAGCCCCTGCCATGCAGTTGATTAAAGTCATGGAACTAAAATTAATTGCCAAACGCATTGGCTTCTCACGGATTAAGCCAGACGGGAAACAGCATGTTGTTTTGGAATCAAAAATGGAAGAACCAGCATGGAAGTTATTGCATGAGTATCTCCCCAATCATTTGCGATCGCGGTTTGTCTATAGCAAAGGCAATGTCACCGTTAGAGGTTTAGGAACTCTTTCCCATGACAAACAACTTGATAGTTTGATTGAATGGCTAGATATGATGCGAAGATCTTAAGCGATCGCCTATACCCCAAAATCACCAACACTAAAATTGAGGTTAGTTTATACAGGAGAACAAAGCGATCACCTCAAAATTAATTAACTGTTATAATCGTTCTGTCTTTTAGACCAGATTTTGCGTGAGATTTGGTTCTGATGTCTGCAAATTATTAAGTGGAGTATTTTGTAATGGTTACACTTGCATCAGCAATTGAGGTTGTTGAACAGTTACCGACAGATCAACAAGATCTGTTGGTACAAATTATTCGTAATCGCCAGATCGAGCGTCGGCGTGATGAGATTGCTCAAAATGGACATGAGGCTTTAGTGGCGTATCGAGCAGGAGAATTAAAGTCTTACACAGCAGAAGAGGCGATCGCACAATTACGCAGTATACTTGATTCGCCCGAATAATCTATGAGAAAGATTGTTTTTTCGCCAAAATTTGGGCGTGCTTTGCGGCGATATGTTAAGCGGAATCCTGAGCTAAGAAGTCGTATAGAGAATGTGATTCAGCAAATGGAGTTGGATGTGTTTTCGCCCAGTTTAGGGACACATCCCCTTAGAGGTAAGCTGGAAGGATTTCAGGCTTGCTCTTGCGGTTATGATTGTCGCATTGTCTTTAGCGTTAACTCAGAGGCGATCGTTCTTATCGATATTGGTTCTCATGATGAGGTGTATTGATGATTGAGCTAAATGTGCGGTTTACGAGAAGCGATCGCCTCGAAAGTAATCTCAAGGCGATCAATTGTCTTCTAATCAAATAAAGAAATGTAGGGATGTGAGTATTTGTGCGATCAAGATTTTAGTGGGAAGTTGAGAGATAGTGGCGCAAATGCTCAATCTTCTTCGCTTAATTGCATTTATTTGGGTTTATATGCTTGTTTAGCCTTGTTCATTACATCCTTAACATCACTATCATTAGCAACTTTCTTCGCCATATCATTTAACTCTTGCTCACTCATTTTCGTGGGATCAACTCCACTATTAAATAGTGTAGTCATGATTTTCAGGTAAACGTAACCTGAAGCTAGGTTCAAAGCATAACAAGTACCGCCCATAATGACGGATGCAGCAACGCTCCCAATTCCAGGAATGACTGAAAATACGGACGACATAACCCATGTAGCAGCCACACCCGCAGCAAGGTTAGTAGCCACTCCAGATGCAATTGTTTTAAGGATATTTTCGGACATCGGCAAGTTTATTTCTGAGCCAATTCTTGCATACATAGACCATATAAATCCCGCAGACGCAAGAACTGCCGCCGTCCCTCCTGCCCCTGGTATCCAAGCTGATCCTACAGCAGCAACCGCAGCACCAGTTGAATGGGACTTGACAATTTCTGCTATCTTCTCAGGTAACGATTTATCAGCAAGTTTATTCATAGCTTCAAGCATCTTCCATGCCTGCCCAACAAGAATCTTCGTTATCTCATCCATATATCAATCAGTACCAATAGTAGTTGTGTGCAAGAACAAAAAACAAATTTATCTTAGGCTAACTTTAGTTAACTATCACCTAACTTCAGGTAATAGTTATGTTAGGATTTAGTTAGGAATTTACTCAGGTAATATTTATGACACTTACTGATGACCAGTTTACGCAAGTTTTTACGGAATGGGACTTGGAAACCCTATATACCGATCTGGCTTCAGCTAAGGGAAGACGACTAACTCCTGTGGAAAAATTGCATTTGAGGGGATTGTTAGCTGGTCATAGTCCATCCGAAATTGCCGAAAAGTTGAGTAAGAGTGCTAAAGGAGTGGAAGTTGATCTTTGCAGCACTCTTTATCAATATGTCAAAAACTTAGTTGGGAAGTCTAATGGAAAAGTTGATAATTGGCGAAGCATAACTGAATGGCTTGAAGGGGCTGGTTATAGAAAACAGATACCTGTTGAAGTTCTATCAGATGATCATTTTTCTGTAAAAATTTTAGTTAAAAGAGCGAATGTAGTTCTTGAGAAAAATCAAATAGCGATCGATATTAATTTAAGAATTATTGCTCCGACTTCATCAGAAAGTATATCTGAAGATATAGAAGTTACAGAAACTAATACATCTTTGTCTATCGATTAAGAAAAGATACTAAAATGCCTAACTATTAGAAAAGCCAATTATTTATCGATTTTAGCAATCCTATTAGCTTCTCTTTCGCCACTCAATAACGCTCCATGAACCGTTCCTATATATTTGCCATAGGTTGCCTCACCCGCAAAAAACAGCCGATCGCCGATAGGTTCTGCCAAGCGATCGCAGTCTTGAATATTCCCATTTACAGAAAATGTTGAGTAAGAACCATAGGCAAAGGGATCATTGTGCCATTGGGTCAATAATGTGGCGGATGGCAAAGGAATATCTTTGCCAAACATGGCTTGTAGCTCCGACATCATGTTTTGAGTTACCTCGGATTTGGACATTTGTGATAGCGATCGCGAAAAATTACCGCTAACTAAAGCGACTAAAATCGGCTGCTGAATATATTTCTGCCAGTTGTAAAACTCAATATAGCGATCGGGGCTATTGCCGTTGATATATGCCAAGGCATGAGGCTCTGACGACCAAAACTGTTTAGGAAATTTTAGTACTAATTTATTTAACGCTCCCATTCCCAACTGTTCAATTGCTGCCAATTTCGTTTCTGGTAATTCTGGTGAGAACTTAATAGAACCACGTTTTAATACACCTAATGGAACTGTGACTATCACCCGTGAGCCAACAAAAACTTCGCGATCGGTGGTCACTTGTACGCCATTATCATCATAGGCAATTTTTTGGACAAGATGCTTAGTGCGAATATCTAAATCTGTAGATAGCGCTTGCACAAGTTGCGTATAGCCTTTTGGGAAAACTACATCTTCCCCATCGAATTTTGAATCTTCATCAAAGCCTTTTAATCCTAAATTGGCAAGATT
The DNA here is from genome assembly GCA_044355035.1 of Pseudanabaena sp. Taxonomy (GTDB): domain Bacteria; phylum Cyanobacteriota; class Cyanobacteriia; order Pseudanabaenales; family Pseudanabaenaceae; genus Pseudanabaena. The sequence goes on from JBIKYX010000014.1 coordinate 30,503, forward strand.
GTCCCCCACGTCGCTCTCAATTGCTGAGGATAAGATTGCTCGAAAGCCTTTAAGAGTAATTCCTGTGATTTCTTCTGATTCAATTATTTGTGCAGCAATATCAGCGAGAGTAATCTGTTCTAACGATGGAGCCTCATTTTTTAATTTGTTCACTCTATCCATAAATAATTGAAAGGCTTTATTGATCAGCATTTCATCGTCATCACTTAAGAGTTGATTGACACCTTTATAACTCCATTGAGATTTAAGATCGGAGATCACGGTCTGGATGCCAAATTGTTGAACTAATGGCGTGATCGGATTACCATCTACTGTATGAATCCAAGCTGCACCGAGATCTAACGGAACACCTAAAGAATTATCTGTCCAGATCCTGCCACCAATGCGATCGCGCCCTTCTAGAATAATTACCCGATATCCTTGAGTCTGTAATTTTTTTGCCGCCGTGATCCCTGCAATACCTGCACCGATAACGATAATTTGTTGTTTATCTTCGCTTTCTTTTAGCGATGGATTGCCTGAGCGATCATCAGAGTTACTAAATGCACTGCCACAGCTACAGAGCCAGCTTGTAGCGCCAGCATAGGTCAAGTTCCGCGCCTGAAGTAAAAATTTTCGGCGATTATATTTATCCATAAATAAATTTGTTTGCTATTTCCTGTGCAGAAAAAGGCGGCGCATTGCGCCGCCCTTCTGGTTGCTTTTCCTCTATTCGACTGTGACAGATTTCGCGAGATTTCGAGGTTGATCGACATCTAAACCACGATGCGCCGCCACATGATAGGACAACAGTTGCAACGGAATAACGGTGAGAATCGGCGAGAAAATCTCGTCAACCACAGGAATCGGCAAAATGTAGTCAAACACCTCATGGGCGGCTGGATCATCAAGAGGCGCAACACCAATCAATTTCGCATCCCGCGCTTTCGCTTCTTGAGAATTAGATAGAACCTTCTCATATACCGACCCAGGGGTAGCGATCGCCACTACAGGCACATCTTCATCAAGCAAGGCGATCGGTCCATGTTTCATTTCTCCTGCGGGATAGCCTTCGGCATGGATATAGCTGATTTCTTTGAGTTTGAGCGCACCTTCGAGAGCGATCGGGAAATTAATACCACGACCTAAGAAGATAAAATCCTTAGTATGGGTAAATTGACGTGAAAGCTCCTCAATATAACGTTCTTGACCTTCCAGAATCCGTTCCATATAGGCGGGAAGCTGTCGCAATCCTTCGATTAATTCTTGAGTTCTCGCTTCGGTTAATGTGCCTTTCGCCACGCCAAATTCTATGGCTAGCAAATAGAACATTAACAATTGAGCCACAAAGGTTTTGGTCGCCGCCACACCGATCTCAATTCCTGCTTGAGTATCAATCACCGCATCGGAAATTCGCCCGATCGAGCTTTCAACACGATTGGTAATACCAAGACAGCGATCGCCTCTTGATTTGGCAAGTTCCAATGCGGCAAGAGTATCCGCAGTTTCACCCGATTGGGTTACACCAATCACAAGGGTATTTTTTAAAGAAGGTGGTGGTGAATAGCGATATTCAGAAGCATATTGAACGCTGGTTGGTACACCCGCAAGCTGTTCTAGCAAATATTTGCCCACAAGGGAGGCGTGCCAACTGGTTCCACAGGCAATAATCTCCACCCGTTCAATCGGCTCGATAAAACCTGTGGGTAGTCCCAACTCAACTTTATTTGCTTCACTAACGTAGCTAGCCAATCCTGTCCGAAATACCCCAGGCTGCTCGTAGATTTCCTTGAGCATGTAATGCTTAAAGCCTTGCTTCTCGACCATTGTGGGATTCCAGTTGAGCGTTTGAGGGGCACGGCGGAGGCGATCGCCTTTAGCGTTAAAAACTTGTACCGAGTCCCTAGTTAGTCGGGCAATTTCACCATTTTCCAACGAAATCACGGTGCGCGTATAAGCGACTAGCGCGGGCGTATCCGAAGCGCAGAAATTCTCATCTTTGCCAAGCCCAATCACTAGGGGCGCTTGTTGACGCACAACTACTAATTCATCAGGATAATCAGCGTGGATAACCGCGATCGCATAGGCTCCTTGTAACTTAGCGATCGTCAGTCTTACGGCTTCAAACAGCACCGAGGGTGAGTTGTCGGGGATAATATTGCCTTGCTTTTCCAATTGAGCTAAAAACTCAGCAATCAAATGGGGAATTACTTCTGTATCGGTTTCGCTGACAAAAATATGCCCAAGTTGTTTTAGCTCTGTGCGAAGAATATGGTAGTTCTCAACAATCCCATTCTGGACAACCGCCAGATTCCCCATTGTGTTGGTGTGGGGATGGGCATTATGCTCCTCTGGCTTACCATGTGTCGCCCAGCGCGTATGACCAATGCCAATCGGTGATGATGGTGCAGTGTCTGCGTTTAGTTTCTCTTCGAGTTGGATCAGCTTGCCCTTGGCTCTAACTCGATGCAAACCGCGATCGGATGGCGGATCGAGTAGGGGAATTGTGGCTACGCCTGCGGAGTCATAACCGCGATATTCGAGCTTGCGTAATCCTGAAATTAAAACTTCATTTGCCGAGCGATGTCCAATATAGCCAACAATTCCACACATAATGTCAAGTTACAAAGATCTGGGTTAAATATAGTAATAATTTTCTGTCATCTTGTGCCAAAAAATTGTCACCAGTAAACTGTCTGTATTTAATCATGCGAAGTTCCCACAAAACATTAACCCAAAAAATTAACGTAGGGGCAATTCATGAATTGCTCCACCCTAAATCATTGAGGTAGCTGTCTCAACATCTAAAGGCGCTGACATCAAATATCCTTGTCCATAATCACAACCAAGCGATCGCAAAATTTCTTTTTGTGCATCTGTCTCAATTCCTTCCGCAACAACATCCATATTCAAGGAGTGAGCTAAATTAATAATTGTCGAAACAATACTGTTTTTGGAATTGACTTCTAATTCCTTTACAAAAGCGCGATCAATCTTCAAGGTGTTGATTGGCAACTCATGTAAGCGACTGAGAGAAGAATAACCTGTACCGAAATCATCAATACAAAGCTTGATATTGAAGTTTTTTAACTGCTCTAAAGCCAACATTTCTGAATCTGAAGATTCTAGAAGGCAACTCTCGGTAATTTCCAGTTTTAACCTGTTACTAGGTAAGCCCCGATCGCTAAGGATTTGTTGGACATCTTCAGCGAAATTCACCTGTTTCAGTTGACGGGGTGAAATATTTACATTTACCCATAATGGGCGATCGCCAAATTGTTGATGCCAAATTTGCATTTGCCGTAAAGATTCTTGCAAAATCCACCAGCCTAGAACATTTATTAACCCAATTTCCTCGGCGATCGGGATAAAACTGGATGGCGAGATTAATTTGCCAGAGGGATGTTTCCATCTTACTAAGGATTCAAATCCACATATTTGATTGGTTTGTAGCGAAAAGATCGGCTGGTAAAACATACAAAATTCTTGATTATTAATCGCCTTTCTCAAATCGTTCTCTAATTCCAATCTGGCGATCGCCAACTCGCGGGTAATCGGATTAAATACGTCATATCGTCCTCGTCCCTTATGCTTTGCCTGATACATGGCAATATCTGCATCTCGCAAAATATCTTCAGGTTGCAAATATTCGGCATTGCTAATCGTAATGCCAATACTAATACTGACAAATAATTCATATTCGTACACTATAAAGGGATTTTCTAATTCAGATTGAATTTGATCAGCCAGATCGGTTGCCTCTTGCAAGTTCTCAATATCTTCAAATAAGATTACAAATTCATCACCACCAAATCTGGCTACGGTCGCTCTCGCAGGAAGGGATGCTCTCAGTCTACGGGTAGCTTGCCTGAGTAGTTCATCGCCAACCAAATGTCCCAAACTATCGTTAATCACCTTAAAGCGATCGAGATCGGTAAATAGAACCGCATAGAGGTGCTTGTGATTAGTTAAATATTGCAATCTCTGCATCAGCCAAGCTCGATTTGGTAAGCCAGTTAATGTATCGTGGAAAGCATCATAGGCAAGTCGTTGCTCCCTCTGTAATAGTTGTTCTTGTACCTTTTGTAAATCAGCAAGTGCATCAGAAAGTTCCATTGTCCGCGCCTTTACCCGACTTTCTAATTCTTGAGTAAAGTTTTGGAGTTGAAGATTCTGTTCTTGAACCTGTCGCGTCAAATGACTAATATGGAGATGGGTTTTGGCTCTGGCAATTACTTCATCGCGATCGAACGGTTTGGTGATGTAATCTACAGCCCCCAATTCAAAGCCTTTGACCTTATCTAAGGTATCCGAAAGCGAAGTCATAAAAATAATTGGGATTTCACAGGTTTCTGGTGTACTTTTTAAAATTTTGCAAGCCGAAAAACCATCCATAACGGGCATCATCACATCTAAAAAGATGAGATCTGGTAGAGAATATGCGGCTTGTTCGATCGCACTTTCGCCATCAACTGCAACTAAAATATCCCAGTTATGATTGTCTAAAGTTCCCGATAAGACCTTGAGATTGTTCGCATTATCGTCAACAATTAAAATTTTGCTTTTAGGAAATATTTCTGGATTCATGACTTTAATTATTAAGAATTATTAGTTTGATTACGATAAAATTTAATCATTTCTTTGATTTTTTTGACTTGAAATTCACCAGCTAGCTTTTGTAATTCGGTGGCGAATGGAATCAACTCCACATTCTGGTTTTGAAGGATAGTAGCTTGCTCAGCAACACGACTAATATTACCCTGCATCACTAAGTCAAAAAGAATTTCAAGCTCTTCTGGTGAAGGTGCAATCATGGTTGTATTAGTAGGTAAAACATTGTTAAGAGCAGATTTATTTGTTTGAACAGGCGCATCGATAAAATCAAGCTTTGTAAATGCACTTATTTGCGAATTAAATTCCGCATTTGGGTATGTATTAATCTCTTCAAATATCCATTCTAGGTTGAGATGCTTCTCAATTTTGGTTAATAAATTATCAAAACGAATCGGCTTCGGTAAGAAATCATTACCTCCAGTTTCAATACTTTGGGTAGCATCTTTACTGAAAGCACTAGCCGAAGTGACAATAATAATTATATTTTGAAAATCTGGCGATCGCCTAAATTGCCTAATCATTTCAAACCCATCCATAACTGGCATCACTAAGTCCGTAATAATTAAATTTGGTTTGTACTTAGCAGTCAAATTTAGAGCTTCCTGTCCATCACCAGCTTCAATAATATTAAACCCAATTTCTTGAAGAAGTTTTACTAATACAGTTCGATTTTCCCACTTGTCATCGACTAATAAAATCGTTTTTTGTAGCCCTGTATAGCCAACAATTTTACGTTGCGTTAGTTTGTCGCTAATCTGTAGCCAATCAATGGATTCTTGTGATGATTTTAACTGCAAATCTAGCCAAAATGTACTACCTTTACCTATGTTACTTTTAACCTGAATTGAGCTTTGCATCATTTCCACAATTTTTTGACTGATGGCTAAGCCTAATCCCGTACCCTCTGATTTTGACTGAGAATTACCAACTTGCTCAAATGGAGAAAAGATATTTTCTAAATGTTCTGGACTAATGCCAATGCCAGTATCTTCGATTTGAAAGCGAATATTGTACATATTAGAAATGTGCATATTTGAAATATTGTGGGGATCATTAATTTGCTCCTTAATGACGGTAGAAAGAAGATCTGGAGAAATAACATCGACTTTAAAGGTGACACCACCATCCTGAGTAAACTTGATTGCATTACCTAACAAGTTCAAAAGTACTTGACGTAATCGCTTATCATCGGCACAAATTCCTAGTGGTAAATTTGCAGATGGTAGATAGGTAAAGGTAATTCCCTTTTGTTCTGATCTAACTTTACAAATTTCCACCACCCCTAGCAAAAAGTTTTGGAAATGAAAATCAATTTCCAGTAACTCCATTTTATTGGCTTCGATTTTAGAAAGATCGAGAATATCCGCTATTAAATTGAGGAGATGATTGCCACATTGTTTAATGACACTAATGCCATCAATTTGTTTTTGGGTTAAGTTGCGATCGCGTTCTAAAATCTGCACATATCCCAGAATGCCATTGAGCGGCGTTCTTAACTCATGACTCATATTTGCTAAAAATTCACTCTTGGCGCGGTTGGCAAGATCGGCGGATTCCTTCGCCTTAGCAAGTTCTAATTCCGCTTGCTTGCGCTCCGTAATATCGGTGTGCGAACCAATCATCCTCGTGGGAGTACTATCCTTAAAAACTGCCATTCCCCTAGCTAAAATCCATTTGTAAGAACCATCTTTGCAACTAACTCGATGTTCGGCAATGTAGTGAGGAGTATCTCCCGCCCAATAGCTCTCCACAATTGACATGACGCGACTAAAATCATCAGGATGGACTAATTTCATCCAAGAATCAACATTCGGTGGAAGTTCATCCTCTTCATATCCCAACATGGTTTTGTAACGAGTCGAGAAAAATACCTGATTAGTAGTGCAGTCCCAATCCCAGATGCCATCATTATTGCCTTCTAGTACAAGTTGCCAGCGCTTTTCGCTCTCTTTAAGTTGCTGTTCCGCAAGGTTGCGATTGTAGGATTCGATCGCGATCACCACTAAATCGCCAATTGATCTGGCAAAGCTCTGTTCTTCTAAAGTCCATGTCCGCTTTTCCCCGATATGTTCTATACATAAAACCCCGATGGTGACTGCTTTTTGGCGAATCGGTATTTCCAACATTGATGCGATCGCAAAAGTTTCCAGATAGGCAGTTCCAAGCTCACAGGTGCGCGGATCGTGCAAGGCATCGGTAATGGGAATCACTAATTCCGTTTTTAAGGCTTCATAATAATTTGGAAACTCGGTAATTGGTAAATCAGGCTCAGTTGAATGTTCGCCAGAACTCAGGGTAAACTGATTTAGGCATTCCCAGTAAGTACTATCTTTTTTTGCCATCCATAGGCTCACCCGTTCCACGTTAATTGTTTTCGCAACCGCCTCCGTCAACACTTGAATATTTGCCATTGAATCTCCCAGCCTAAATTTCTCATCACTGGCTAGTTTTGCAAGTACTTGGTTATGCAAGCTCAGTGTAGCCGCTCGCTGTTGTAATTCCTCTTCAGTTCTGCGGCGTTCGGTAATATCAGTATGCGAGCCAATCATCCTGATGGCAACACCATTCTCGTCAAAAAGTGCTTTGGCTCTAGCCAAAATCCATTTATAACTACCGTCCTTACAACGCAATCGATGTTCCAAAATGTAAGTGGAAATTTTTCGTGACAAATAATCGCGGTTAAACTGTAATGCCAGATCTAAATCCTCTGGATGAATCAGACTAACCCAAGTATCACCAAGAGCAGGCAGTTCTGTTTCTCCATAGCCCAGCATGGTCTGATAACGCGGTGAGTAAAATGCTTCGTCTGTCTGACAATTCCAGTCCCAAATACCATCATTATTCCCCTCTAGCACAAGTTGCCAACGTCTTTCGCTTTCTCTAAGCTGCTGTTCGGCGAGACCCCGATTATAGGATTCGATCGCTAGAGCCACCAAATCACCGATTGACCGCGCAAAACTTTGTTCTAATAAAGTCCATGTACGCGGTTCGCCTGTATGCTCTAGGCTGAGCATTCCCACGATGTCATTATTTTGACGTAGGGGAATCTCTAAAATTGAGGTAATACCAAGCTGGATTAGATAACTGTCGGTTAACTCCAAAGTTCGTGCATCATTTAAAGCATCGTTAACCGATATGGCAAGCTCTGTCTTCAATTCACTAAGATTCTTTGATAAAGAATTTGAGGAAATACTCGGCTCACAAACATGCTCATTTGAGCTTAATAAAAACAAGTCGAGACAAGTCCAATTAATTCGCTCTTCTTTGACTAACCAAACCCCACTACGTTCAACTTTTAAAGTTTTGGCTACAGCTTCGGTTAATCGCTGAATACTAAGAGAAAGATTGCCCTGTCGGATTGATTCATCTTTAGCCAGTTCATTGAGAACTTGGTAGTGATAGCTGACGACTACTGCTTTTTCTTGGAGTTCATTTTCAATCAAAATCCGATCGCTAATTTCTTTGGCTAACTCACTAGTGCGTTCTTCGACCTTTAGTTCTAGCGATCGCGAATATTCTTTTAATTGATGTCGGGACTGACTAACTTGTTGTCGCATCTGATCGATCGCGATCGAAAGGGTATTAATCTCTTCAATCCGACTATGGGGCAGCCTCTGATAAAAGTTTTCCGCAGCGATCGCCAAACTAGCATCACGTAACTGAAAAATCGGCTGCACAACCCAACGCGATGTTTGAATTCCCAAAACAATTAAGATACCCAGTACAATTACACAAATCCATACGAGTGAGATGGAGTTAGCATTGGATTGAGAACTGATATCTGATTCAGGAATCACTACAAAGATATACCAGTCTAGCCCCGCCGCATCTCGATAGGGAAAGATTTCTACAAAGTGCTTTTCGGTAGAGTTTTTTTTGTCCGCTATTTGATTGCTAGCTTTTTTATTAAGAACTATTTCCAGTTTCTCGGCATTTGTATCGGCATTTCTCTCGGCTTTTTTATCGGCATTTCTCTCGGCACTTTGAATATTCTCAAAACGTTTATTTGTGGCAGCAAACGTTTCACGAACTAGAGAATTACTGCTGTCAATCGCTCTCAATCTTCCGAGTTTCCCCTGCGGATTTCCGACTTGATCGGCTGGTTCTATTTTAAATAGCGGATCTTTGTTCGATGTTGCCACTAAAAAACCTGAGCGCTCAACAACAAACGTCTGGCTAGAAGCACTCAGACGATTCTTTTCGAGAATATCGCAAATTTTACTTAGATTCAGGCTAGCGGCGATCGCATATTGCGGTTTTCCTTCTTGATCAAAAACAGCTTGAGTTGCTGAAATATTCAGATTATTTCGATCAGGTGACTCATAAATATCTGTCCATGTCAAATTTGGGGTGGTGATCGCTTTTTGATACCACTGTTGCGATCGGGGATCATAATCTTGATCTATTTTGAATAGAGTCCCTAACACACCATTATTATCGAGTCGATACCAGTTTTGCTTAGGAAACTCTTTAGTAATTTTTAAAATAAAATCTTTGTTTGACTGGCGAACAAGTCCAATGTAATTTCCTGAACTATCACCAACATTAAGATCGCTAATTACAGAAAATACATTCGCTAATTGCCGAAATTGCTGAATAATCTCTGAAGATATCCCTGTGTCAATCGGATTACTTTTACGCGCTTGAATATTTAGCTTCACCGCCTGCATTGGCGCTTGTAAATAATCAGAAATTTCCCGTTTTAGAGAATCGATGGCATTTGAGCGCAATTTATTACTGAAATCATTGGCAACTCTTTGCTCATTTTGAAAAGAAAAATAGCCAATAGTACCTATACCTACAGTCAACTGTAGAATAAAGGGAAGAATCATCAGCGATCGCAGCGAAACATTCCCGAATTTATGTTTTGATAGACCGACCGAGTCTTTAGACATCTTATGGTTTGGCTTTATCGTTTAGCCTGATGGTTTTAGGGCATCGTAATCTATCTCTCTATTTTGGCTTAGATCCGATAGATCAATAGGTTGTCTAGGATACCTATGCCGCCTATTGAGGCTTTAAGTCATCCTGATATAAAGTAGGAGTGATGCAAATCAAGAAATAAAACCGAGAAATATGAAGCCATCTCAAAACCCCTGCCCCGATCCGCCTTCCTATCAAGTACATTTTGCGGTGATTACTGTCAGCGACACCCGCACCCCCGAAACTGACAAAAGTGGAAACTTTATCAAACAATCGATGACTAATGCAGGGCATCAACTCGATTACTACACCATCGTCCAAGATGAGCCAGATCAAATTCGTGAACAAATGTCTAAGCTGGCAGCGATCACCGATCTAGATGCGATCATTCTCAACGGCGGCACGGGAATCGCGCCTAGAGACACCACCTATGATGCCATCGCTACACTGCTCGAAAAAACATTACCTGGATTCGGCGAAATGTTTCGATATCTAAGTTGGCAAGAGGTTGGCTCAAGGGCGATCGCTTCACGTTCGGAAGCGGGAATTTATCAAGGCAAGTTAGTATTTTCGTTACCAGGTTCTAGCAATGCGGTGAAATTAGCGATCGAGCAGCTAATCTTGCCAGAAATTATTCATCTTGTGCGGCAATTAAAAGGACTACATTAGAAACCATTTAAGAATTACTTTCTACGGTCGAAGACTCCAAGAGATCCCCCTCAATCCCCCTTAAAAAGGGGGAAGAAGATAATTTAATTAATTCTCCCCCCTTTCGTAAGGGGGGCTGGGGGGGATCTAGGTAGGCGCATAATCAAGATTAAATTTAAGAATCTCATTCTTAGGGTTGTCAATTCTGTTACTTTTCCAAAATCCCAGAAGCGTCTTAATGATGACAGTCTCGATCCGTTATCATTAATCTCCCATGCGTTTGGAACAGTTACAAGCATTTTTGGCGGTTGCAGAAACAGGCAACTTTCAGCAAGCAGCGCAGAAATGTGGGGTTAGCCAATCGACAGTCAGCCGACAGGTGCAATCTTTGGAAGCGTCTGTCGGTTTGTTGTTGTTTCATCGACAAGGCAGTGCAAAGTTAACATTGGGCGGCGATCGCCTTCTGCACCATGCTAAAAAGATTTGTCAAATCTGGTCTACCGCAGAACAAGAATTAATTGACTTACAGGCTGGCAAGCAAACAGAACTTTGTGTCGCAGGCATCCCTTCGGCTTGCGCCTATCAGTTGCCACCTGTATTACAGAAATTCTCGAAAACCTATCCCAATGTGCAGTTGCGAGTAACCACATTGGGAAGTGATCGCGCTCTGAAGGTGCTTCGAGATGGATTGATTGATATTGCGATCGTCATGAATAATCCATTCCTAAATGCAAGTTCAGAAATGGTCGTAACTCCGCTATATGAAGAGCGCGTTCAGTTATTAATGCCGATCAAGCATCCCCTTAATAAAAAAGAGGTTTTGACTTGGCGAGATCTTGATCGTTGTCCACAAGCAGTGTTCAAGGATGGTTACGGATTACAACGCCTTGTCCAAGATCAATTCAATCGTCAAGGAATTTGTTTGAACGCCGTATTAGAACTGAATGCCCTTGATGCTTTTCGGGGTGTAGTTAAGCAGGGTAGTTTGGTTGCTCTGTTGCCTGAGACTTTTTTGGTCGAGTTAAATCATGACCCAGATTTGGTAGTGCGATCTCTGACTGAACCAAGTTTAACCCGCCAGATTGTGTTGGTGACAACTAGCGATCGCATCCAAATTCCACCAATTCAATATTTTTGTCAACTTGCCGCCGAAATGATTCAACAAGAAATCCCCGTAAGCTTGAAAAGTGAATTACAATCCAAATAAATTAATCAGGGAGATGGATTTACAGTGGTGGCTTTCGATTTTCCTGTTTTTCAAGCGATGCTTACATTACCGAAAGAATGGGATATTCACGATCGCGTGATTGCGGCAACGGCTAGTTATTATCAAACAACGTTGATTACAAGAGATGAGATGTTGAGGACTTCATCTAAAATAAAAACTCTCTGGGATTAAAGACAGGTGAAGCGATCGCCTGTCAACTTGACAACACCAACTCGATACGATAAGTCATAGCCAAATCTCAGCCTTGAGGCTTTCCCTTAATCAAGCGGCGATCGCGCTATTATTTGCTTTTTCTAGGCTTGTTCTGAGCTTTTCGCTAGCGAGTGCGATAAAATCAACTACAGTTAGCCGCTTAAGCTGTAGCATAATTTGATTATGGTAACAAGAATTTTTCTGTGTAACGAACAGACAGAGCCTGAGATTCGTGACTTTATTCGTGAAGCGATCGCCGATATCTCGGAGGGGGAGCAGTATATCGTTACATGGAACTGCGGTAATATTCAAACCCTGAAAGTGGGCGATCGCGCCTATTTCAAACGCATCGGTAGTGCCAGTCAGGGCTATTTTGCGTCAGGGACGGTGGTTCCTGCGGATCGTGAATACCAACTAAAGCAGCGATCGGCAAGGTATCGCGAACTCAGTGAAGCCTACGACATTGACTCACAGGCAAATAATTTTCGGATTTGGGTGGCTTGGGACTCCTGTGTGAGTTTTGATGAGCCACTGAGGTCTGATTATTTGCGACAGTTACCGCATTTTCAAGGAATGCCCCTTGAGCCGCAAAATGATGCGGGTGTATTTCGTGAGGAATATGTGCGGATGCTCGATCGCGAGTGGGAAAAACAAACCCAAAAAGCGTTTCGGGCTGGAAAGGGGATTAGCCTGATTGATGTTTACTATCGTTGGGGTTTAGAGGATATTCAGCAAGGTTTTCCACAGGATGCTCTGGAGTCTTTTCGGCAAGCGCTAAAACTAAATCCGAATTTTATTAAGGCTTATCTAGGCTTAGGCGATGCCCATGTCAGTTTGCGGGAATATGCCAAGGCAGTCGGTGATTATGGCAAGGCGATTTCCATGCGTCCCGATAAGGCTCGACTTGCCTATTTTAAGCGCGGGGAAATCAATTTTTTATTGGGGCAGTTTCAGCAAGCTTTGGCAGATTTTCAAGCGGCGATCGGCATCGATCCCAATTTTGCCGATGCTCATTTTGCCCTTGGTAATACTTATTTCAAACTTAAGAGCTTTGAACAGGCGATCGCTTGTTATAGTCAAACCCTTGATTTAGATCCCCAACGTGATCTGGCTGCATTTCGACGCGGGCGATCGCATTATGTTCTCAAGGAGTTTCCCGAATCAATTCGTGACTTTAGCCATGCCATTAACTTACAACCCAGTAATGTTGATGCCTACTACTATCGCGGCTTAGCCTATTCTCAGCCCAGCATCGCCGATGAAACCCTTGCTGGTGACGATTTGCGAAAGGCGATCGTCCTATATCAAACGCAAGGGAAACCCGAAAAGGCAAAAAAAGCTAAGGAATTTCTGGAAACTCTAGCGATCGATTCTCTGCCAAAAGCAAAACCTAGAAGTAATTTGGCGATCGCCCCTGCGACTGAATCTATCAATGTCTTGACTGATAGTGAGCAGGAGCCGATTGTTGCACCGATCGCCTTTAAGAGCAGCCTAGATGAGGATCTCGATCAGGAAAGTAGTGATTTGATTATGACTAGCCAGCCTGAGACTGTCTCAAACGATCTAGCGATCACTGAGGCGGAGGTTGCCATTAGTAATCTCACTGAGGCGATGGAAAAGATTGAGGTGATCGAAAAGTTTGTCGAGGTGGAAAAGATTGTCGAAGTCGAGAAAATTGTTGAGGTCGAGAAGTTAGTCGAGGTGGAAAGGATTGTTGAGGTAGAGAAAATTGTTGAAGTAGAAAAGCTGGTGGAAAAAATTGTCGAGGTCGAGAAGTTAGTTGATCGCGTTGTCGAAAAAGTCGTGGATCGCGTTGTCGAAAAGCCGATTCCCTTTTCCATCGAAGATCCTAGCACTGCCGAAAAACTAGCGATGATCTCGGTGATGGCGCAATATATGCGTGATGGTTGGATGGTGCGATCGGTCGATAAATCTCAAGCGGGTTACGATCTGGAATGCTCCAAAGATGATTTCCATGAAGCCGTGGTGATTAAAAGTTTTACCAGTGATCGCTCTTCCTTTGCTATTTCCGCGATCGAGATTGAGAATGCGCGTAGCAACAAGGATTTTGTCCTCTGGGTAGTTAGCGGCGCGGCGGAAAATCCTGAATTGCGTTGTTTGCGTGGACGCGAACTATTTGAGCAGTTTGACCTCGATCCTCTCGCCTTCGCCGCTAGAGTTAGACAGGCTGCTGTCCAACTAGAGTTTGCGCCAGTTTCTCTAGAAATGCCTCAGTTTGAGCAGCAAGGATAAAGGTTAATGGCAGCACAATCAAGTTTGTTTGGTTTAAATAATTCAAATCGAGATTTTTCTAAAGCAGATGCTTGGGGCAAAAATCAATTTAACTCAAGTTTCCCAGCCGCTTTATCTTGTTATCTCGATCATCAAGGAATTGCCGCTAATTACATCTGTATCTCAAATCAAAAATTTAGTATAAATTCAATTGATATTGCTAATGTGTTTGGAATTAATGCCAATGAAAGTAATACATATTTTGCATTTGAAGCGCAACATACACCATTTCAGAAATATGTAATTGGAACTTTGCCAAGAACCGATTTAGTAATTCAGAATAGTTCCACGGGACAATGTTTACGGGGGCTAGAAGTTAAATTAACTGCATTACCTGATAACACCACTTGCAATTTGAATGATGATAAATTTGGTTCTGAAATAGTAGTTAGACCTGACACAATTGTATATCTGGCTGCCAGTATAGCTAGCACAAATATTGAGATTGTTAAAAAGCATATTGAAAGTAGTGCTGTAGTTATTGAGAATTGGTCAGATGCAAGAGAAGTAGTTACTAGTATTGCAAAAATAATTGGCTGCATTTCCGATATCAGTATTGATCTTGCAAACAATCAATCTCCATTTCTTTTACAGCCTATTTGGAAGACTGTTGGAAAATCACCAAAGCTTGCAGACAATTGTCTAGATGTTTTTGTATGGAGTGATGCAGCCTTTGCTTGGTTCATATCACAAATATCTAAAAATGATAATGCAGCTACTCAAATAACTCGTCAAACTAGAACAAGTATTTGGCTATATAAAATGCTTTTAGATATCTGCAATCACGGGAGATGTGACTATAAAGGTATTATTGATAAACTTTCTTATAATACAAAAAATGATAAAGCTTTCGCTTCTGCTGGGAACGTAACTAATCAATATATGTCATGTGAAAATTTGACATCTCCAAGGATTAGAAAAGACGAAATCAAAAATATAATTTTGGGCGGTGGGCAAAACTTACTCAGTCCAGAACGTAGATTTGATGCAATTATTTTTAATTCACCAGAGTTATTCTCATGATTACTGCTGTTGATTTATTTAGTGGTTGTGGTGGTTTATCTCTGGGATTTCAGCAAGCAGGTGTTGAGATTTTAGCAGCTATTGATAACTGGGCTATTGCCCTAGATGTCTATCGAGAAAATTTTAATCATCCTGCAATTCAGCAAGATCTTTCTGATGAAATTACATCAATTAAAATAATCCGTAAATTTGCTCCTGAAATGATTATTGGTGGTTCACCCTGTCAAGATTTTTCGAGTGCAGGAAACCGTAATCTCAACGGAGACAAAGCTAGCTTAACATACAATTTCACAAATATTGTTTGTGATATTAAACCAAAATGGTTTGTAATGGAAAATGTACCAAGAATAACTAAAAGTAATATTTTTACGCAAGTATCTAATCAGTTCTTAGACTGTGGCTATGGTTTGTCTAGTATTGTTTTAGATTCCTCATTTTGCAATGTTCCTCAGTCGCGATCGCGCTTTTTTTTGATTGGTGAACTTGGAGGCGGTCAAAATACTTTAGTTGATTTATTTAAGGTTAATTTATCCAATAAACCGATGACAGTTAGAGACTATCTTGGTGATAAATTAAATCTCGAATATTATTATCGACATCCTAGAAGCTATGCTCGCAGAGGAATTTTTTCTATTGATGAGCCGAGTCCAACCATAAGAGGTGTGAATCGACCAATCCCACCAAATTATAAATTGCATAGTGGTGATCCACAGGATGTTGATATCGCTAAGATTAGACCACTATCGACGATAGAAAGGAGTTATATTCAGACTTTCCCAAAGACATTTAAATTTTTTGGAACTAAAACAAATTTAGAGCAGATGATTGGCAATTCTGTACCCGTAAACTTAGCTTTTTTTGTTGCTTCTACTATTCTAAATTTCATTAAAGATGCTGATTAGTTGCTCGGTTTCAACTTGCCAGTACAGTGAAAAGATTAAAAATATTGAGGCGGATTTAGGCATTTTCCGTGAGATTATGGAAAACATTAATGGCGATCAGTTAGCCTGAGTGTGCTTTGAAGTGTGTCTTAATAATTTGAGGTTAGTAAAAAAATGCAGATGACTGGGAGTATCTCAGGAACAACCAAAATCTTGGGGGTGATGGGTTTTCCTGTCAGTCACAGTCTTTCACCTGCGATGCATAACGCGGCGATCGCCACATTAGGAATGGATTATGTATATGTACCATTGCCAATTCCTGTCGAAGATTTAGCTTCGGCGATCGCAGGATTAAAAGCCGTTGAATCAGTTCAAGGGTTTAATTTGACGATTCCTCATAAAGTTGAAGTGTTGCCATTACTTGACGAAGTTACACCGATCGCCAGAGCCGTAGGTGCAGTGAATACGGTAAAGCGGATTGGAGATCAATGGGTGGGGACAAATACCGATGTTGCGGGTTTTTTGGAACCACTCAAGCAGCTTAATTATGATTGGTCAGAGCGCCCTGCCCTTGTGCTGGGGGTTGGCGGTGCGGCTAAGGCGGTGGTTGCAGGGTGTTTAGAGTTAGGTTGTCCAATGATTCATGTTGTCGGTCGAGATAGCAAGAAAATCAAAAAATTTCATGGGAATATGACCAGCCAACTCCGCGATTACAATTTGCGAGTTCATCCTTGGACATCAATTCCATCATTGTTAGAAATTGCAGGAATCGTAATCAATGCCACACCAATAGGCATGGCAAACGATCCAAATACACCAATCAGTGAGATCGAAATGGCGCTATTACCCGATCAGGCGATCGCCTATGATTTAATTTACACACCACGCCCCACCAAGTTTTTACAAATTGCGTCGGCACGAGGACTACAAGCGATCGATGGGGTAGAAATGCTAATTAACCAAGGTGCGATCGCTCTTGAGTGGTGGCTGAAACAACCGATCCCCATAGAAGTCATGCGAACAGCCTTATTACAAAAACTCGCCTAAATATCATCTAAGTACGGAAATTTAAAACTATGTCTTCAGAAAAACCTGATAGTGTTTGGAATCATAAGCCTTGGTGGTGTCAACCTTGGTCAATTATTTTGACTGGATTCACGATTATTAGCGGTAGTTGGCTTTTGTTCAAACTAGTTTGGGTAACAATTCTTGTCTCAATTCCCATATCTGCATGGATGGGCTTTTTCGTGATTTTATTTCCAAAGTTAGCTCTTCAAGCAGAGAATCAACCTCTGGCGAAAACCTAATCCCATTCATAATGAATACTAATAACTTACTGCGACAAGCATAAGATAAAGTTAATTTATTGCTTGCAAACCGCAATAGGCAGAATATGGAGAAATCGATGCAAAAGACACCAAATCAAATATCGGCTCAGCCGATCGCATGGACAGAAAGAAACCTTGTCGTTCGAGCATTAGAGTCTGTCCAAGACTTGATCGTCATTACTTTATGTATTGGCTTATTTGGTGTGATGGTACTTCAACTAAAGGAAATGTTTGTTTCTCTGCTTTCGTTATCAGGAACACATTTTCATGCGATTACTGCGGATATTTTATTCGTTCTAATTTTAGTTGAGTTATTCAGATTATTAATTATCTATCTACAAGAACACCGTGTTTCGATTGGGGTAGCTGTAGAAGTTTCCATCGTTTCTGCCTTGAGAGAAATAATCGTGCGCGGGGTATTGGAAACTCCTTGGGTGCAAATTTTGGCAACCTGTGGATTTTTATTAGTTTTAGCCGTTCTACTTTTGGTCAGAGTTTGGATTCCGCCAACATTTGAGGGCATAGATCCTGAAACGAGGATTGTCCAAGCATATAACGCTCAGAAAGAATCATTACACTAAAAATCATCCTAAAAAATTGAGTAAATATGAACGCAACTAGGATATTCAACAGTTCTGAATTTTTTCAAGCAACAGATGGAGAGCCAATTCGGTCTGTTGTTACCGAATCTCCAGATGCAGTAGTTGTCGCTTGGTATATTCAACCTGATCAAAAAATCTCTCCTCACTTACACCCAAATGGACAGGATACTTGGACGATCATCAGTGGACAGGGAGAATATTATTTAGATGAAATTGGCTCGACTAAGCCGATCGCCGCAGGGGATGTCGTGGTTGCCCCCAAGGGAGCGGTGCATGGGGTATTTAATAATGGAATCGAACCACTAGTTTTTATTTCAGTTGTCTGCCCAGCGACTGCTGGATATCAGCTTGTCGCGATCGCCAATGCAAACTAATGAAGGGACTGATTCAATACTTCTATGAAATTAAATTTGGCAAGTTGGTGCTGTGGTGCTACTTGATCTGGTATGTCGTAGTTGTTTATTTTTATTTTGATTCATCGCCCAAAATTTGGATTAATGCTCTGGGCATAAGTGCAGTAATTGGCACAGGGCTGATATTTAGCGTCGCCACGAACAAAAGTGGTGTCGGGAACTATTGGCAAATATTTCGACTTTATCTCATGCCATTTTGTGTTTCTAGTTTTTCCGCCTTGATCAAAGATCGCGGGTTTATTGTATTTATTTCCCCGAAAACTACAGAAACTTTAGTTGCCATCTCATGTTGCGCTCTTTTTTTGGCGATCGTATTTTGGATCAAATTATTTGTCAAAAAACGCACTGTTATTCCGCAAAATATTCCACCTAACTAACGGGGTGCAATTATTTTTTGCGCTATGCTCTTAAGCTAATATGCTTTTCGGGCTTAATTCTTTTTAATCCTCTTTAATTTTTTTTTAATTCATGACAAATACTGCCAAAATCCCTGTCGTTGTCTCTGGGGCAACAGGCAAAATGGGACGCGAAATCATCAAAGCGATCGCTCAATCACCAGATATGGATCTTGTCGGTGCGATCGGGCGCAAACATATCGGCGAAGATATCGGCGAAGTGATTGGGATTGGAGAATTAGAAATTCCCGTCACCGATAATCTCGAAGTAGTTCTTGCTCAAGCCGCTCAAGAATCCCAACTGCCCGTGATGATTGATGTCACCCATCCCAGCATTATTTATGACAATATTCGCTCAGCGATCGCCTATGGGGTACGTCCTGTGGTCGGAACAACAGGCTTAAGTGAACAACAAATTGCCGAACTGGCTGTCTTTGCCGATAAGGCAAGTACGGGCTGCATTATTGCCCCAAATTTTTCGGTCGGTGTGATATTGATGCAACAAGCCGCGATCGCCGCCGCTAAATATTTTCAGCATGTAGAAATCATCGAACTGCACCATAACCAAAAAGCCGATGCTCCCAGTGGCACGGCGATTAAAACCGCACAGATGCTTTCCGAACTAGGGCAAGCTTTTAATCCTGCACTTGTGGATGAAAAAGAACATCTCGCGGGAGCAAGGGGCGCAACTTATGGCGAAAATATTCGCATTCACAGCATCCGAGTTCCTGGGTTAGTCGCTCGTCAAGAAGTAATTTTTGGCGCGATGGGAGAAACTTTGAAGATTGAACATAATGCTAGCGATCGCACCTGTTATATGGCGGGAGTGTTACTTTGTGTGCGTAAAGTGTTGGCACTCAAATCACTCATTTACGGGCTAGAGAAGTTACTTTAGCCTCTGTTTTAGCCAAAACTGCAAAGTTGGTAGAGCAATCCGATAACCATATTTAGCGCCATAAACTAGCCCCTTTTGCTCCAAACTATCCAGCGCCCCTTGCAAACTACCGCCCTTAGAAAGTCGATGTTTTTGGATATATTCGCGACTATGGGGACTCACTGTCGGATCGATCGCTAAACTTTCCAATACCCTGACCTGTGAGGGTGGTAACAGCATAACTAGAGACTCAAAGGTGGGCGCAAGATCTTCAATGAGAGCCAACATATTTTGATGTAGATGATGGGGCTGAATTAGAAATTCAGTAGGCGATGGAGAAGCATATCGAGATGTATTTTGTGTGAGCGCATCTAGCCAGATCCTGCGGGTTAAAGCGATCGCATCACTCATGTTCCCCTGAATATATTCCATAAATAGATTGGTGGTAGCCAGATCAAACTTCAAACCTTTGTCGGCTATTGTCGGTTCTAGCCATTCCCAAAGTTCTTGATTACTCAAGGGCGGCAGTTCAACTACATGAATACTGAGCTTATGCATCCAAGGTTCAGCAACTGTGGCAATCAAGGCATAACTCACCCGACTTTGCAGTTGAATTTCTCTCCGCAAATATTCTTCCCATTCACCTTTGCGATCCCATGAACGAATATGGGTGAAGTTATGTAGGACGATCGCCACTCGACAGTCCAGCCATTCCGCCATTTGTTGGGGTAAGCTCAGCATATTTTGAAATAAGCTCCAAATCCCTGCGGAGGAGAGTTTCCAAACAATCCGAGGTTTAGATTTATCAACCATTTCCAAGATGACAGGCTCAAAAGTTACGGGTTGATCGGCAAGTAACTGTTGCAGTTTTAGTAGCTCTTCAGCGCTATCGAATGTATGCAGTAAACTTTCAGCTAATAGTTTCAAAAAGCGATCGCCATCGGTTGCGCGTAAACAATCTAAGGTAATCACCCTTGCGCCCACTTTTTGGGCAGCCCATTTGACTAGAGTTCTACGTCCACTACCTGCCACCCCCGCGATTAATAAATCATCATCCGCAAGCAAAATTTTACTAATTTGCTCTAGTTCTGGTTGTCGCCCCACCAACTTTTCTGGCAAAAATGGATTGTTGCTCATTTGCTATTTGTATTTGTTAATGGCATTTGCTATTTGTCTTACCTTGGCTTAGTTAAATATAAGACCCCAAGCCGCTAATTCTCGCGCAAAGGACTGAATCAGATTTTTAAGATCCTGTTTTTTTGTTAAGTCTACTGACTTAGCACTATTTTTTAGTACTATAAATACAACCGTTTATCTGTAAATATCGATGGCAATAGAGACCAAAGATCTTTCTGCTGATCTTTCCGTAATTCATTGGCACAACCTTAATGCTGACGAATCACTGAAATTGTTGCATAGTGATGCTGACCAAGGAATAAGTAATCAAGACGTAGCCGTCAGATTCGATCGCTTTGGGGCAAATGAACTGATTGAAAAAGCAGGGCGATCGCCTTTGAAAATTTTTATCGATCAGTTTACGAACATCATGTTGGTGATGTTGATGGCTGTGGCGATCGTTTCGGGATTTTTGGCTCTAACCAAACCAATTCCTGAATTTCCTAAAGATGCAGTCGCTATTTTCTCGATTGTTTTGTTAAATGGCATTCTTGGCTATATGCAGGAAGTAAATGCCGAAAAGGCGCTCGCCGCCCTCAAACGCATGTCATCGCCCAAAGTCCGCGTGATTCGCAATGGTGAAGTAGGCGAAATCAACGGCAAAGAACTGGTTCCTGGCGATATCATGCTCTTGGAAGCAGGTGTACAGGTGGCTGCCGATGGAAGACTGTTAGATGAACAAAATCTCCAAGTACGCGAATCGTCTCTGACAGGGGAAGCAGAAGCTGTTAATAAGGAAGCGAAACTGATTTTAGAACAGGATGCAAGTTTAGGCGATCGCTTAAACTGTGTCTATCAAGGGACGGAAGTCGTTCAAGGACGTGCCAAGGTTCTGGTGACAAAAACAGGAATGCAGACAGAATTAGGCAAAATTGCGACCCTAATTCAAGATGTTGAAACTGAAGACACCCCCCTGCAACAGAGAATGACCCAATTAGGAAATGTCCTTGTATCAGGATCTCTCGTTCTAGTGGGCTTGGTTGTGGCGATCGGCATGTTGAATAAAGGTAATTTTGGGGAGCTTCTCGAAACTTCCCTAAGTATGGCAGTTGCTGTGGTTCCCGAAGGGCTACCTGCGGTGGTGACAGTGACCCTCGCACTAGGCACTCAGCGCATGGTTAAGAAAAAAGCCTTGATTCGCCGTCTGCCCGCCGTTGAAACCCTCGGTTCCGTAACCACAATTTGCTCCGACAAAACAGGTACGCTCACTCAAAATAAAATGGTGGTGCAGAGCATTCGCACAGGGCAGCATTCTCTCCAAGTCACAGGCGATGGATATGCACCAATTGGAGCGTTTAGTATCTCAGATCATGCTCAAGAAGATTCCAATTTAATAGTGCAGAGTCTGCCTGAAGTTCAGCAATTGCTAATGGCTTGCGTATTTTGCAATGATTCAATTTTGCAACAAAAAAATGGTGATTGGATTATCATTGGCGATCCCACTGAAGGTGCGCTTTTAGTTCTTGCCACCAAGGGTAGTTGTGACTTTTCCGAATGGCAACATCGGATGCCGCGTGTATCGGAAGTTCCGTTCTCCTCTGAACGTAAGCGGATGAGTGTGTTAGTGCAGGGTGAACATGGCGGAACTGTAATGTTCTGTAAAGGTTCACCCGAATTAACCTTGGAATGTTGTACCCATATTCAAATTGGTGATCAAATTCAGGCGATCGCCGATGAGCAGCGCCAACAAATCCTCGAAGAAAATAATCAACTTGCCAGTGCTGGTTTGCGAGTATTAGGTTTTGCTTATCGAAATTTTGCAAGTTTGCCAGAAAATGGGATCACCACCGCCGATGAAAGCAATCTAGTTTGGGTTGGGTTAGTGGGAATGCTGGATGCTCCACGTCCCGAAGTGCGCGAAGCCGTCAAACTTTGTCGCCAAGCTGGTATCCGTCCTGTGATGATTACAGGCGATCATCAACTCACCGCCAAGGCGATCGCTGTCGATCTGGGCATTGCTCAAACAGGCGATCGGGTACTTACAGGGCGAGAATTAGAAGTAATGAGTCCCACAGACTTAGATCGCGAAGTCGAGCAAGTCAGCGTCTATGCCAGAGTTTCCCCTGAGCATAAATTACGGATTGTTAAATCTTTGCAAAAACAGCATCACTTTGTGGCGATGACAGGGGATGGCGTAAATGATGCTCCCGCGCTCAAACAAGCTGATATTGGGATTGCGATGGGAATTACAGGTACTGACGTTTCCAAGGAAGCCAGTGACATGATCTTGCTGGATGACAATTTTGCCACCATTGTCGCTGCCACCGAGGAAGGTCGGGTAGTTTATACGAATATTCGCCGCTTTATCAAGTACATTCTCGGCAGTAATATTGGTGAAGTAATTACAATTGCGGCGGCTCCGTTATTAGGCTTGAGCGTCCCTCTGATTCCCCTACAGATTTTATGGATGAATCTGGTTACAGACGGATTACCTGCTCTCGCTCTAGCCGTTGAGCCAGCCGAACCAAATGTCATGAAACGACCACCATTTGATCCACGCGAAAATATTTTTGCGCGGGGTATGGGTGCATACATGATTCGGATCGGGATTGTTTTGGCGATTATTACCATCTCCTTAATGGTTTGGGCTTATGGCTATACAAATGCCAATACTTTTGGTGATACTTACTCTAAGGATCGCTGGGAAACAATGGTATTCACCACTCTTTGTCTTGCCCAAATGGGACATGCGATCGCTATTCGATCTAACACCCAGTTAACGATCGAACTTGACCCGCGCACTAATCCCTATGTTTGGGGATCGGTGATTATGACTACGGTTCTACAACTGGTGTTAATTTACGTTGAGCCATTTCAAAGATTTTTTGGTACACATTTGATCAGACCAGAAGAGCTAGCTGTTTGTTTTGGGTTTAGCGCTCTGATGTTTGTTTGGATAGAATTAGAGAAGTTAGTAATTCGTTGGTGGATGTGGCAACGTCAATCCTAACGACGATCTAAATCACAATTCCAAAAAGTATGCTAGGCTACAAATCTCGGTAGCGATTCAAGTGTATTAAAGTTCAAGAATCAGTGGAGGAGTTAAGTTGAAAAAAGTTGAAGCAATCATTCGTCCCTTCAAGCTAGACGAAGTCAAAATTGCTCTTGTCAATGCTGGCGTAGTGGGCATGACGGTCTCAGAAGTGCGTGGCTTTGGTCGTCAAAAAGGTCAAACAGAGCGTTATCGTGGCTCTGAGTACACAGTCGAGTTTCTACAAAAGCTCAAAATTGAGATTGTAGTAGAAGATGACCAAGTGGAAATGGTAGTGGATAAAGTCATTACGGCTGCCCGTACTGGCGAAATCGGCGATGGTAAGATTTTCGTATCTCCTGTAGAGCGAATTATCCGCATCCGTACTGGTGAAAAAGATTTAGAAGCTGTCTAAGTTTTTAATCATCAAAAAAGAGGCGATGCAACGCATCGCCTCTTTTTTGATCACAGCCCCGCATACCATTCATAGCCAAGATCTTCCCAATAGCCTTGTTTTTCCCCTAACTCGCTCGTAAGCTCAATCCTTGTCACCCATTTACTGAGCTTATAGCCCAGCTTCACGGGTGAAGCAAGACGCAGAGGAGCGCCATTTGCTGCTTCTAATGGTTGACTATTTTTTTGATAAGCCATTAACGTTTGCGGGTGCATCACTGAGTCAAGATCCCAGCTTTCGTAATAACCATCCGCCGAATAAAAATACGCATATTTTGCTTGATTTGAAGGCTTAGCGATCGCAATTAAGTCTCGCAATTTAACGCCGCCCCACTGCACGATCGCCGCCCATCCCTCTACACATACATGACGAATCACCATTGAGGTAAATGGTAATCTTTGTACCTCGTCAATGCTTAAACTCAAAGGATTATCCACCGCACCATCAATGATCAGGCGATAGCTATCGCGATCGATTGGCGGCGTACCCCGAAAACTATTGACGATTAATTTGTCTGGCTCGATCGCTGAAATTGGAAATTCAGGAACGAGTTTCTGAGGCTGAAAAATCAATGACTCAACTTGTTGATTTAACGGCTCCGATACATCGCCCACGATACCTTCCGCAAGACTCCCAAACCCAATTGTCAGTAATCCCGCTCCTGCTAGTGACAAAAAGCGGCGACGCGGCACAAGATCGGTATCGTCTGGTTCTAAGTTTAAATTTGATTTATTTTGATTTGGTTCCATAGTTTAAATATAGCAAAGGCAACGCCTAGCACCCCTCTTTGCGATTACTCCCAAAACATCGAATCAAGCAAGCGATCGCCACCTACCTTACGCCCTAACTGTGAATGCAGTCCAGCTAAAGTTAATGTCAGTGGCACAGCCATAAAATGCGTGATTCGTAAAGCCTCCCAACCCCCAAAACTATCGACAATCCAATAAAACTGTGCAGGTTTATACATGCCTATTCCCGTGAAAATTGATAGCACCAGAAGGGGAATCAACAATGTATAAACCAAACGATGCCAAGCATAATTTTTGCGTTTAGGATTTTGACTAACTAGCAACGCTTTCACATCTTTACCACTTACATATCGATGTTGCCAATGGCGGGTTAGCAAAACATAAATCCCATACCACAATAAATTCAAAACAAATATCCACATGGTTGCAAAATGCCAGTGTCTACCACCAGCTAACCATCCCCCTAACCCTAAAATCGCGGGAATATGCAACCCTCCGCGTCCACCAAACACTGGATTCGCATTATAAATTTGTAATCCACTCGTAATCATCAAAAACAGACTTACCAGACTTACCCAATGAAAAACTTTGGTGGCTGACTTTTGTATGGGCGATCGCATACCTATTTCTCCTATAAAAGCCGACAAATTCCCAATAAAAAAATGAGAAGGCAAAACTTGTTTACCTTCCCATTATTAACTATTGTCCAGTGAAAAACTGTTCACTGAAAATCTGTAACCAATGCAGTTAGTTTGGAGCCTTAGTCTCAGCAGGTTTGTCCCCAGCTTTCGCCGCATCAGCAGGCTTGTCCCCAGCTTTCATCGCATCAGCAGGCTTGTCCCCAGCTTTCACCGCATCAGCAGGTTTGTCCCCAGCTTTCATCGCATCAGCAGGTTTGTCCCCAGCTTTCATCGCATCAGCAGGCTTGTCCCCAGCTTTATCTTTATCGCCAGCTTTCATTGCGTCCCCAGCTTTAGGCGTTGCTGCTGCGGGTGTCGCTGCGGGTGTTGCTGCTGCGGGTGTTGCTGCGGGTGTAACAGCCGCAGGAGGAGTAGGGGTTTCTGTAGCACAAGAAGCTAGACCAGCAGATAAACCGAGGCTTGCAACGATCAAGAGAGCTTTGAAGTTCATAGTTGTAATTTTTTATATTTGGTAATTGAACTGACTAATTTACATGCGAGTAGTTACATGCAGTTTTTGTGGAGGAGCATACGTATAATTACTCACGAGAGTATTGTATGTTAAATATTTGTAAATTCAACCCTTAATATTTGTAAATTTGTAATCTATATAGCTGACTTACTGGCTAAATTATGCAAACGCTTATCTGGCAAGGAAATGCTCGAAAATGCACTCATAAGAATTCTTGAACAGTTGACTAAAGGCGATCGCCTAAGTGACTTAGAACGCGAATGGCTAGTTCATGACCTCCAAAATACAGCGTATTCTTTGTCTAGACTGGATTTAAAGATTTCAGACTTGGAAATAAACTCCAAACTATCCCGTTTAATTGACGAGCGATCGCTATTTTTGCGACTAGCTTACCCAGAAATTTCACAAATTCTGATTGCCCACAATATTAAACTTGATCCGTCCTCATTAATATTTCCGATCCTCTGGCATTATTGGCTGCCCCTTGCCCAACATCTTGCTAATCAACAATCACAAATAGGTCGTACTTTTATTCAAGGCTTAATGGGTGGACAGGGGACAGGGAAAACTACTTTGGGGCTAGTCCTCAAGATTTTGCTGCGACATCTTGGCAAAACATTTTTAAGTATTTCCCTAGATGATCTATACAAAACCTATAGCGATCGCCAAAAATTACGTGATCGCCGCCCTGAGCTTATTTGGCGCGGTCCCCCTAATACCCACGATATTGATTTGGGCATAGAGGTTTTACAACAACTGCGCGATCGCCATCCAGATCATCCTCAACCGATTGCTATTCCTCGCTTTGACAAGTCTTTATACAATGGTGCAGGCGATCGCACTGCTCCCGAAATTTCCTACGGCGCAGATATCGTGCTGTTTGAAGGTTGGTTTGTCGGTATGCGCCCCCTACCAATATCCGCATTTCGTAATTTTGTGCCGCCGATCTTGTCAGAAAGCGATCGGGAGTTTGCCCTTGAATGTAATGCAAATCTATATGACTATCTACCGCTCTGGGACTATTGCGATCGCCTGATTGTGCTTAAACCTGAAGATTATCAATACAGTTTGCAATGGCGCATAGAAGCGGAACACAAGTTAATTGATTCTGGTAAAACGGGGATGGGTGATGCTGAAATTACCCAATTTGTCGAATATTTTTGGAAAGCGCTGCATCCTGAATTATTCATGCCTCAGATGGTAGGTCAAATGATATCAAGCCGCGATCGGCTATTGGGAGAGCAAATTTTGGGCGATCGCGCCTACGCTGATTTAATAGTTGAGATATCGCGATCGCACTTACCAACAAGAATCCAACAAAAATTATTGCAAACCTAAAAGTGTACCGAAAAGCGTAAAGTTGCGTCCCGCAGGGATGGGATTGTACGCTTTTAGATGATGCTAACACCCTTAGTTTTTAAGTTTTATCGCTATCAATCGAAGGGAATAGTCTATTATGATTACTACACATAAAATAACCATACTGGTTTGCCCTTTCTGAGTCAGGAATTTGTTCAGATTACTTTAATTATTTTGAGCAAATGTCTAAGTCAGAATCAATTATCATAAACTAAAATTAAGAATCGTTAAGATCTTACTCACTACATAGATTTAAGGAACATTTGCAATGGGATTACCCTGGTATCGAGTGCATACAGTTCTCCTGAACGATCCAGGCAGACTGATTGCCACGCACCTGATGCACACTGCTCTCGTAGCAGGGTGGGCAGGCTCGATGGCACTATACGAGTTAGCAATTTTTGACCCCAGTGACCCTGTCCTCAACCCCATGTGGCGACAAGGGATGTTCGTAATGCCTTTTATGACTCGTCTTGGCATTACCAACTCTTGGAGCGGCTGGACAATCACAGGCGAACAGGTTGCCGACCCTGGCTTCTGGTCTTTTGAAGGTGTGGCTCTAGCGCACATCGTCCTTTCTGGTTTGCTTTTCCTAGCTGCTATTTGGCATTGGGTAAACTGGGATCTAGAACTATTCAGAGATCCTCGCACAGGTGAGCCAGCTTTGGACTTGCCAAAAATGTTCGGTATTCACCTGTTTTTGTCTGGTTTACTCTGCTTTGGTTTTGGTGCATTTCACCAAACTGGACTTTTTGGACCTGGGATGTGGGTATCTGATGCCTACGGCTTGACTGGACATGTTGCTCCTGTCGCACCTGAATGGGGACCAAACGGGTTTAACCCCTTCAATGCGGGTGGTATTGTCGCTCACCACATTGCCGCAGGTATCGTTGGTATTGTGGCTGGATTATTTCACCTAACCGTGCGTCCTCCTGAGCGTCTTTACAAAGCTCTGCGTATGGGTAATATCGAAACTGTATTATCTAGCAGCATTGCCGCCGTATTTTTTGCAGCGTTCGTTGTCGCTGGAACTATGTGGTATGGCTCGGCAGCAACACCGATCGAATTGTTTGGACCTACCCGCTATCAATGGGACAGCAACTCTTTCCAACAAGAAATCTCTCGCCGTGTGCAAACTGGGCTAAATGCTGGTTTAAGTACTGAAGAGGCTTGGGCAAAGATTCCCGACAAGCTAGCCTTCTATGACTATGTCGGCAACAGCCCTGCTAAAGGTGGCTTGTTCCGCGTCGGTCCTATGGACAATGGCGATGGTATTGCTCAAGCTTGGCAAGGGCATCCAATTTTCAAAGACAGAGAAGGTAATGAACTCAGCGTTCGTCGCCTACCTAACTTCTTTGAAACTTTCCCTGTTGTACTACAAAACCAAGATGGTGTTGTAGTAGCTGATATTCCTTTCCGTCGTGCAGAATCGAAGTATAGTGTTGAACAAACTGGCGTAACTGTCTCCTTTGCTGGTGGTCAGTTAAACGGTAAAAGCTTTACTGATGCTCCTTCGGTCAAGAAATACGCTCGTCAAGCTCAGCTAGGCGAAATCTTTGAATTTGATCAAGAAAAGAATAATTCTGACGGTGTTTTCCGTACTAGCCCTCGTGGTTGGTTCACCTTTGGTCATGCAGTATTTGCTTTGTTCTTCTTCTTTGGTCACATTTGGCATGGCGCTCGTACTTTGTTCCGCGATGTGTTTGCTGGGGTTGACCCAGAACTCAGCGAAGAGCAAGTTGAATGGGGCGCATTCCAGAAGCTTGGTGATAAAACTACTCGCATTGTTGAGGCATAAAATTTCATGGAAGCTCTAACTTATACTTTGATTTTCGCTTGTTTGATTGGGTTGTTTTTCTTTGCGATTTTCTTTCGTGAAGCGCCCAAGGTTGTTTCTAGTTCTAAAGACAAGAAGTAAATAAAAAAAAGCCCGCCTAGGCGGGCTTTTTTTTATTTTTTATTAGCAAACCATGAACATAATACATAACCCTAAAGAGCCAAACCCGACTTCAGGATCTAGCCTGATTACATTTATCAGTCTTTCTTTAGGGTTTAGTGGACTTTTATTTGGTGCTTCGGCATGGAATGTTTGGACAACTTATCAAGCTTTTGATAAGGCGATCGCCAATCAATTTAAATTGCAGGGTTTAAGCAATCAAATCATTTATTTTGATGAAGTATTAACGATGTCAGCGCGAATGAACGCTAGCACAGGCGATCGCCAATGGGAAGAGCGATACAATCAGTTTGTGCCTCAGTTAGAACTTACGATCAAGGAAATAATCGAACAGACTCCTGATGCTTATAATGCCAACGCCAAAAAAACAGACGCAGCAAATCTTCAGCTTGTCGCTTTAGAGACGCAATCCTTTCAGTTGGTTCGCCAAGGCAACTTATCTGCGGCGATGAAAATACTCTCAGGTCAGGAGTATGAATCGCTCAAAAAAATCTATGCAGAAGGAATTGCCGTCACTAGAAATGCTATTCAATTGGAAACTGAAACTAGTCTCGCCCGCTATCGTCAGATTTTATTTCAATCATTGCTATTAGCTGGGTTAAGTTTTCCCATTTTAATCATAACTGCATCAATTATTATTCAGAGAGTTCAAGGGTTTGTCAAAGAGCGCGATCATGCTCAGATCTCTCTAGAAGAGTTAAACCAACAGCTAGAAAATCATGTTGAAGTAAGAACGAAAGAATTAAAGTTAGCGAATTCAGAAATCAATTACCTGAATGAGCGATTACAAAAAGATAATCTCCGCATGAGTTCAGAACTTGAGATCACCCGCCGTTTACAGCAAATGATTTTGCCTCTCAATGAAGAATTTAACACGATCGCAGATCTCGATATCGCAGGATTCATGGAACCATCCGCCGAAGTTGGTGGTGATTATTACGATGTTTTGCATCACAATGGTCAAGTCAAAATTGGCATTGGTGATGTCACTGGGCATGGGTTGGAAAGTGGAGTTTTGATGATTATGGCTCAAACGGCTGTGCGGACTATGACTGTACTACAAGAAAAAGATCCCATTCGGTTTCTTACGGCTTTAAACACGGTGATGTACGAAAATATCAACCGCATGAATTCCGACAAGAATATGACACTTTTGTTGTTGGATTATTATCAGGGACAATTGAGTGTAGTTGGTCAACATGAAGAAGTAATTGTCGTTAGAGCCGATGGAAAAATAGAGAGAATTGATACAAATGATTTGGGCTTCCCATTAGGCTTAGAGGCTGATATTAGCTCGTTCATTATGCAAGCACAAATTACGCTTAAGCTTGGCGATATTGTGGTTCTCTATACGGATGGGATTACGGAGGCTGAAAATAAGAATCGACAATTTTATGGGCTAGACCGCCTATGTTTAGTGATTAAACAGCATAGCCGAGAAACAGCTCAACTTATTAGTGAGGCGATCATTCGCGATCTTAAAGATTTTATTGGGTTAAATCACGTTTATGACGATATCACTCTCTTAGTGATCAAACAACTGAGTTATTAGAGAGTGTTTGAAAAGTTTTAGAGTAGGTTAAATAGGGATGGATTTAGGGCTTAAACGACGAACCATCAGATGAACCATAGCGGCAAAGAGCATCATTTCGCTAGTGGTAGACAAAAATTCAT
>JBIKYX010000078.1:0-19648 GCA_044355035.1 Pseudanabaena sp.
CGACTCAATCGCTTCAATAACTAATTGATTAGTATGAACATTGAGATTGTCCATGACGACAACCGCCCCTTTCCATAGAGCAGGAACGAGAATCTTGCGAACAAAACATAGAAGGCTCATCTAGGTAAATAGGTGGAAGGAGGCATAAGAAGACGACGAAGGAAATCAAAATCAATCCAGCTAAGATTGTGCCTCTACATTTTTACTGAGGATAAGGCACTCGAATTCCTTCCATTTCTTCCAGAACTTGTAAATACTTACCAGTAATCAACCGCGCACCACGGCGATGCGTAAAATAGTTCCATCCCCATTGAATCATTACCAGTAATTTATTATCAAATTCAATTAGATAGTAAATATGTACAAACGTCCAGATAAACCATGCTAACCAACCCTTCAAGCGTAGAAACTTAAAGTCAGCGACTGCTTCGTGACGACCAATTACCGCTAAACTGCCAAAATCGTTATACTTGAACTTCACAGGTTCCTTCGCTAAAACCTTCGCCTCAATGTGATGCGCCACATATTCACCCTGTTGCATGGCTACAGGCGCAACCCCTGGCAATGGTCGATCGCCTTGATGGGGATAGTTTGCCAAATCACCGATTACATAGATATTCGGATGACTAGCGATCGACATATCGGGCTGAACGATCACTCGACCCACGCGATCTAATTCCGCATTGACGCGATCGCCTAAAACCTTGCCCATGCTGGAAGCCTTGACTCCAGCCGCCCAAAGTACGGTGTGGGATTCGATGTTTTCAATCTCCTCACCACATTTGAAGGTGACAACATTATTTTGAATATTTGTGACCATCGCACTGGTTTTTACATCTACACCAAGTTCAATTAGGGATTTTTTGGCGGCGGCGGATAGATCGACATGATAGGGAGGCAAAACGCGATCGGTTCCTTCAATTAATATGATCTTTGCATTTTTGGTGTCAATATTGGTGAAGTCATTGCTGAGAGTGCGATGGGCTAGTTCTGCTAAGGTTCCTGCTAGTTCCACACCTGTAGGACCTCCACCAATCACCACAAAATTCATGAGGGCATCCCGAAATTTGGGATCGTTAGTTTTTTCGGCAGCTTCAAAGGCGCTCAAAATCCGTCGCCGAATATTTATAGCATCTTCGATAGTTTTTAGCCCTGGTGCTTCTTCTGACCATTGATCATTGCCAAAATAGTGATGACTGACTCCTGTCGCAACAATCAGCGAATCATAATGTACTGCTAACTGATTTTTAAGTTTTACCAATTGCGCTTGGGGATCAATGTCAATCACTTCTCCCATAAGGACGCTAGTATTTTTATTGTCAGCCAATACTGTTCGTAACGGTGAAGCGATATCTGCGGGTGAGAGGCTACCTGTCGCTACCTGATACAACAGTGGTTGAAATAAATGAAAGTTACGGCGATCGATCAATGTAACTTTGACGTTTGATTTACCGAGCTTTTGGGCTGCATATAGCCCACCAAAGCCGCCACCGATGATCACAACATGATGTAACTGCTCACTATCATTTTCAGTAATATTTTGAGGAGTATTTTCGGTACTCAAAAGAGCATTGCTTGGAGGTGTAGCAGTACTTGGAGACATGGTAGGTAATGTTGTAGTTGTATACATAGTCGCGGCGATGTACTAATTATATAACTGTTTTAAATGTATGACCCAGCCGCTAAAATAAATGTACTCACAATTCAAGAGCAAGGATGGAAAGCTATGACCGTCGCCACTGCAAAAAAAATGACATTTGAGGAATATTTAACCTATGAAGATGGTAGCGATCGCCGTTATGAATTTAATGATGGAGAATTGGTTGAAGTGAGTCCTGCAACTGTATTTCATAATGATTTGATGATGTTTTTTGCATTCTTTTTGCAGGCACAAATAAATCACTCTAATTATCCATACTGTGTTCGTGTGAATAGTACTGAAATATTCAATGGTAAAAGAACGCGCCGTCCTGATGTTTTAGTGATGACGCTTGCTCAGAAGAAAAGCTTAGGAAATCAGCCAGATATTTTGTATGAGCCATGTTTGCTGGTAATTGAGATTGTCAGCCCAACTTGTCGATCGGTGGATACTGTCGAGAAGCGGAAGGAATATGCACAGTTTGGGATTCCCGAATATTGGATTGTTGATTTTTTGGTGGGAACGTTTTCGGTTTTAAGTTTGGTAAATGGAAGTTATATCGAGAGGGTATATAGAGAAGAAAATTGCATTGTCTCTGATGTTTCCCCCAGTATTGCGCTATCGATGAGTCAGGTAATGGCAAGCATTTAACTTTGCTAATTTTGGGATTTGCGCTTAATATTTTAGATGTTTGTCGCTGTTTTGATTTTGGGCAAATGTTTTAAATATATGACCCAGCCGCTAGATTTTTCTAATCAGGATTTACGAAATCGCTCGTTTAAGGGGCAGAATCTTGCTGGTGCGAATTTTCGGAAGGCTGATATACGGGGATGTGATTTTAGTACTGCGAATTTAAATGGGGCGGACTTTTCTGGTGTGATAGCAGGGCAAAGCAAAAAACAAATATTTGGTGCGGTTGCGGGTGCGGTTGGGGGGGTGTTTATGAGTGCGTTTATAAATGCGTTCGTAGGTACGTTCGTGGGTACGTTCGTGGGTGAGTTAGTGGGTAAGTTACTGGGTGAGGAGGTTATGGGGCAGTTTGCGGGTATCGTTGTGGGTGCGGTTATGTTTGTGTTTGGGATGGTTATGATTACGCCTAGGGTTATAAGCGATTGTATGGCTGTAGTTGCGGATGTAAGTATAGATATGGGTGATACTGGGATTGTTTTTCTGATTGTATTTGCGAGTGTAGTTGGACTGATGTTTACACAAGAGGATATCCTTGAAGCGATTGTATATCCCTTCCTTTTCTTTCTTTTCCCGCTTTTCTTTCTCTCTATACCATACAGATTTTTGATGGAAAAGATTCGCGATACAACAGGAACTTCTTTTAAATCTGCATGGATTGGTAAATCAAAATTTGCGGCAGCGATCTTAAACAACTGCGATTTTAGAGATGCGATCCACTTTGAAACCGATTGGACTCACGCCCACTTTATGCGCTGTAATTTTAGTGGTTTTCCGTATTCTTATGCTAATCTTGGCAATCAGTTAGTAAGAGAACTATGTGTTTCTCGTATTGGAATCAACGAAAACTTTTCTTCAACGAATCTATCAAGATTAAACTTGATTGGAGTTAATCTGCACAGTGCAAACCTATTCGATGCAAACCTCAGCGAAACTAATCTCAGTCAAGCCGACCTAACGAATGCCAATCTTTGTAATGTCCAAGCTATTAAAACAGATTTTATAGGAGTTAATCTGTATAGTGCAAACCTATCCGATGCAAACCTCAGCGAAACTAATCTCAGTCAAGCTGACCTAACAAATGCCAATCTCTGTAATGTCCAAGCTATCAAAACAGACTTTACAGGGGCTAATCTGTATGGTGCAAATCTATTCTATGCAAACCTTAGCCAAACTAATCTCAATCAAGCCGACCTAACAAATGCCAATCTTTGTAATGTTCAAGCTATTAAAACAGATTTTTCAAATGCAAATCTAAGTGGTGCTTGTATCGAAAATTGGGCAATTACACCTGAAACAAATTTTACAAATGTGATCTGTAGTCATATATTTCTTGATAGTGCAAGAACTGAACGTCAGCCAGCAAGTGGGTTTCTAGAACAAGGTGACTTTGCCAAGCTTGTTATTCAATCCACTAAAAGTCTAAATTTTTTCTTCCATAATGGCATCGATCCTCAAGCATTCGACTTTGCCTTCAAAAAATTGAGGAATGAGTATCCTGAAATGGAACTTTCTCTCAAAGCGGTAGAGGATGTTGGCGATGGCGATAGAATAGTTCGCTTTAACACAGTCTCAGATGCGCCAAGAGGTGAAATGCACGCCCAATTCACCCAAGACTATGAGGAAATGCACCAACAATTAGAAGCTTCACGTAACAAAGTATCCGAACTTCAACAAAAACTCGATCGCATCGATTTAGAAAATAAACTAGAGAGATTTGAACTAGAAAAACAATTAGCTGTAGCAATAGCGAAACTCGAAGAACGCCCCACCTCTCAATATCTACAAAATTTGATTTATCATCAAACTACTCAACTCGGACAGCAAAAATCTATTTACGCACTCAACTCTCAATTTGGTGATCCCATGTCAGACAAATCAATTCAATCAGGCGGCGATACATTCATTATTGGCGACAAAAATAAAGGCGTTTTTGGCAAAGATCAACAAGGCGTAGCAGGACGCGACATTAGCGGCACTGTCACCAACACCATCCAACAACTCCGCGAAACCAACCAACCCGAAGCCCCACAACTATCCGATCTCCTCGAACAACTCCAAAAAACCGTCGAAAGTTCCTCAGAACTAGGCGAACCCGAAAAGCAAAAAGCCCTCGAATATCTCAACCAAATCGGCGAAATGTCCGCCAAAGACCCATCACAAAAAAAGGGAATGCTCCCGATTTTGCTAGATGCCTTCACAGGTGTAATTAGCAAAGCCGCCAACCTCATCGATCCCGTCAAGAAAATCGCCGCCGCCATTCTCAGTATTTGGCAAGCCTGATGATGACCATCATCTTTATCCAATTGATCGTTACGTTGCGCTAACGCATCCTACACTTAAGCTTTCCCTTAGCGTGATTCTATTAGAATAAGTATATAGACTTAGTAGATATTGATGCAAGAAATACAAACAGTTGATTTAGATCGAACTATCAAAGCTATTCTTCGGAGTCAAAACCATATACAGTGGAAACTTGGAAAAGCAAACCCTCATTTAGCAAAAAGGATTCGTTTAGGGCATTTACCTGAAAATTCTACCATAGTCGAATATCAAGAACTCATTCATCAAGTTCTTACGGATTCAAAAGCTAAGGTTTACATCTATTTATATGAATCAGCAATTTATCCAACTATTACATCAATAATCAAAGACAAATTATGGTTAGTTATGATTGGAATAGATGGAGTACTAGAAACTGCTTTTCCTCCTGAAGATCCAATTAATTATTTGAGTAATCCAAGTTTTATATATATTGGGATATTAGAGGAGTTATTAAAATGAACAAAATATTAAACATTTATCGACTTAGCTTGGATTATCCAGAAGTAAGTGGCGCAGAGATATTAGAACTTTTAGCAATTAGAGATCAAATTGCTACCTTAGAGTCAGCACTCAGTTTAGAAGAGCAGAAAATCTTGTTTGAGGCTGACAGAAAACTAATTGCCAATGCAGCAGTTTTTTATCAAGAAATTTCTCATTTTATTAACTTCTATGAGCATCGAAAAAAGAATAATATTTCATCACAAAAATGGTGGTGGTATTTAGATGTTTTGGGAAACATCCATAATTATCTAATTCCTGTAGCAGCCTAAACCAAGGACTCAAGCTTAAATTATCAATTCCTATTCGCAAATCTTGGTGCAGGACTGCGAAATAGATATTGAATTTCTTTCTGCCGATCGCTGACTGATTCAGGTCCATAGCCCCAGAGACTCTTGTAATAAAAGAACGAAATTCCTAAACCACGCTCTTGAGCATTAATCACTTGAGCAAAGACCCTAGACATAGGGATGTTGCTATTGCGAAGCCCTGACAAAATACCAATACCTGTGGAAATTTTATTCTGTACTTCGACAATTTCAGGACGACTAATTTGGGCGCTGAAATCATCTAGATCAGAGCGATAAACCTGCACAATTAGCTCATCGACAATATTTTGACGCACCCAGCCAAGCCAGTCTTGGAGTTGCTGTTTATAGGCAAAATCGTAATAATTAGGAGATACCGAGAAAATCACATTAGGCTTTCTTTGTTTTACGGCTTTATTCAGTTTGCCCATAAAAGCGGAAATTTTATTAGCTCGCCACCTCACCCAATCAGGATCATCAACATTGGCAGGTGCTTGTTTTTTAGTTTCTTTACGATAAAGATCGAGGGTATAGCGATCGTATCCAAAAGTTTTTGGGAGACTAGTGTGATCATCAAACTGGATACCGTCGAGATCGTAATTAGAAACTGCTTCTAATACTAATTCGCTGATAAAATTTTGGACTTCAGGATGGAACGGATTCAGCCAAACTACTTGCCCTGCGGCGGTAGTTGAGATTTGTCCGCCATCGCGCTCTTGGGTAAGCCAATCGGGATGGGTGATCGCTAACTCTGAGGTGGGTGGAGCCATGAAACCAAACTCAAACCAAGGCATGACCAATAAATTATTTTCATGTGCCTGAGCGATGATATCCGCGACAATATCCTGTCCTTGATCGCCGCGATAAACAAAAGGCTGAATCTCGGCATTTTTAGCGACTTCGCTGGGAAACAGCACATAGCCCGAATTCCAAACCGAGGGATAAATCGTATTAAAATTAAGTTGCTTTAGTTTTTGCAAAGCTTCCCCAAGCTGTTTGCGATCGCTAAACATCGTAAAGTCATTACTGGTAAGCCATACGCCTCGAATTTCTTCACGCCTAACAACTGGAGTTGGGGTTTCTATAATTGGTTGTGCGGGTGGAATTATGGATTTTTGCTGAATTTTTGGAATTACACGAATATTTAGCGTATTTGACTGATCTATTTGCTTTGATTTACTAGATGGACTCTTTTGATTTTGGGTTTGATTTTGTTTCGTTTGATTGGGGGCTGTTTGCGCGATCGCCTGATTGTTTCCTAAAAATGCAGGACTGACGCTTAGTAAAATATTTGGCAGCATTACAGTTGCAGCAAAGGTTGCACAAAAAAGGATTACCAAGAAATATTTGCGCGATCGCCGCCAGATACTATTCATAAGTTGCATTAGTTGTATAAATGTGGATAATTGAGCTAAGTAAAAATACTGATTGCTATTCCCAGTGTAAATCTAATTGTGAAGCTGATTTGGAGAAAAGCCAATTCGAGTATGTTATGGAACTTGGTTCAATAGCAAGCGTCTTTTTGCCGAGTTACATCATCATGACTCTTTTTGGTTTGTGATAAAAGTACCCCAAGGTAGTTTTTACCACAAACTAACTCAACACCTTTCGCATCAGGAGTGCGCTGTAATGCTCAAGCAAAACCACCGTGCGTGGGTCGAAGTCGATTTATCCGCAATTAAGCATAATATCCATCAGTTAAAATCTCTACTGACATCGCCGACGGAGTTAATGGCAATCGTCAAAGCCGATGCCTATGGACATGGGGCAATTGATGTCAGCCAAGTCGCGATCGCCTCTGGAGCAGCATGGCTAGGCGTGGCGACTATTCCTGAAGGCATTCAGTTACGACGGGCGGGTATCACTGCGCCGATTGTGGTTTTGGGTGCGACCAATGGGGTTGATGAAATTAAGGCGATCGCTGAATATCGCATCCAACCGACAATTTGTAATTCCAAACAAGCCCTGATCTATCACGAAGTCTTATCAAGTATGGGAGAGCAGATTTCTGTGCATCTAAAGATTGATACGGGAATGTCACGGCTGGGCGTGAATTGGCAAGAAGCGATCGCCTTTATCAAGCTGGTGCAGCATTTACCAAACTTAGAGATCATGAGCGTGTATTCCCACTTTGCTACCGCCGATGATTGCGATCGCGAGTTTATGCAATTACAATCGCAGCGATTTAAGCAGGTGATCGCCGATCTCAAATCGGAAGGTATTTATCCGCCGCGCATTCATATTTGCAATACCGCCGCCATGTTATGCGATCGGCAAATTCATTACGACATTGTGCGAACTGGTTTAGGTATCTACGGGCTATATCCTGGGCCCCACCTCAAAGATGTGGTTGATTTGCATCCAGCCCTGACGGTTAAAGCGAGGATTACTCAAGTTAAAGAAATTACCGCAGGGACAAGTGTAAGCTATGGACGCTCATTTATCGCTCCACAGGACATGAAAATCGCCACAGTGGCGATCGGTTACGCTGATGGTATTCCCCGTGGTTTATCTAATCGGATTCGTGTGGCAGTCAATGGTCAAAAAGTAGCTCAGATTGGCACAATTACGATGGATCAATGTGCGATCGATGTCACCCATGTTCCCAATGTAAATTTGGGTGATGAAGTGACATTTTTGGGCGGTGATTCTGAGAATACAGCCGATGATTGGGCAAATTTGTTAGGCACGATTTCTTGGGAAATTCTCTGTGGATTTAAACATCGTTTGCCGAGAATTAATGTTACGAAATTAAGCCATTTTGAGAATTTGAGTAATCATAAATAAATTTATGAAATCTGGTTACACCCTACCTGTCTTTGCGATCGCGGCGGCAAAAGCTGCAATTTTAACCCTACAAAAAGAACAAGTACAATCGGTAACTCTTGATTTATTAGAGTCGGGAACGGGTGAAATTGCGATCGCTCAAAGCTCTATTATTGATGAGAATACTGCCCTTGCGATCGCCATTAGCAACCCTGGAGATAATCTCGATCTCACCGCAGGAACACCTGTTTGGGCATGGGTGCAGTTAGAACACTCAACGGATGTAGAATCTCAACCAAGATTGATTTTAGAAGCAGGAGAAGGTTTAGGGAGAACTGCAACTGGAGAACCCGCAATCTATCAATTAGCAAAAAACTTAGGAGAGAGAAATCTTTTACCTTTGCTACCACCAAATAGAAATGCCCGAATTCGGTTTATTTTACCTGAAGGGCGATCGCTAGCTAAGCGAACATCCAATGCTGCTTTTGGAATTTTGGAAGGACTATCATTATTAGGAACTTCGGCAATATCTCAACCACTTTCTGTCGAAGATAAACTAGAAGAATTTCGCGCCGATTTACAAACAAAAGCAAAAACTTCCCATGAAATAGCTTTTTACATTGGT
Source organism: Pseudanabaena sp. (assembly GCA_044355035.1). Taxonomy (GTDB): domain Bacteria; phylum Cyanobacteriota; class Cyanobacteriia; order Pseudanabaenales; family Pseudanabaenaceae; genus Pseudanabaena. The sequence continues at coordinate 8,849 of JBIKYX010000078.1, forward strand.
GCAAATGGCTATCAAGTCGCGCAAAATTTGGGATTCTCAGATTCTCAACTAGTACAGACCGCCAATTGGATTGGGGCGATGTTAGTGGAAGCTGCACTTTTAGACATCACTTCGATTACTTTGGTTGGCTATCATGGCAAGTTACTCAAACTAGCAGGCGGAATTTTTAATACTTCCAGTCACTTAGCTGATGCGCGGATCGATATTTTGGTAAGAGCGGCTGTCCATGTAAATTTGCCTATAGAGATAATTCAACAGATCGAGCGATCGCCCACAGCGGAGTCTGTACATAAATTATTGATTGAAAATCAATGCGATCGCCTAATTTTTGAATACCTCACCGCGCAGATTACGCAACGCGCCACCGCTTATATTCAGAAATATACAGATCGACAAGTTGAAATTAAAACTATATTGTGCGATCGCTTAGGGCAGTTAGTTCTCTAATTTTATTGGAGTGGAACAGGCTTCTAGCCTGTTAACGGGCAAGATGCCCGTTCCACAAACATTTTATAGTTGAAATTCGGTTAAAAATCTGTCAAAGTGCAACTTAAAGTGCAACGGTTTTTTGGCTAAGATAGCGATCGCATAGCACCAAAGCCACCATCGCCTCGACCATCGGCACAGCGCGAGGTAACACACAGGGATCATGACGACCACGACCTGTGAGCAGAGTATCTTCACCAGTTACTGATACCGTCTTCTGCTCTAACAAAATTGTCGCTGTTGGCTTAAAAGCCACGCGCAGGATAATATTCTCGCCATTGGAAATACCGCCCTGAATACCGCCAGAATTATTGGTGCGCGTACGCAAGCGATCGCCATCCATATAGAACTCATCGTTATGTTCGCGACCAGTTAAGTGAATGCCATCAAATCCAGAACCAATCTCAAAACCTTTGCTAGCTGGCAAAGACATCACCGCTTTAGCGAGATCCGCTTCTAGCTTATCAAACACAGGATCGCCCAAGCCCACAGGTACATTTCGCGCTACACATTCGACAATCCCACCGACAGAGTTGCCATCACGACGGATTTTGTCGATGAAGTCGATCATTTTGTCCGCCATCACAGGATCGGGACAGCGCAAAATGTTGCTTTCCACCTGTTCCAATGTGACCGTATTCGGATCGATATCAGGCGCGACTAAATCTTTGACCTGTCTCACATAGGCAATAATTTCCACACCTGCGGCTTCTTTAAGAATCTTCTTAGCGATCGCCCCTGCTGCTACCCGTCCAATTGTTTCCCGCGCCGAAGATCGACCGCCGCCTTGCCAATTGCGAATACCATATTTAGCTTGATAGGTGGCATCGGCGTGAGAAGGACGAAATTTTTCCGCCATTTCCGAATAGTCTTGACTGCGTGCATCCTTGTTCTGCACTAAAATCATGATCGGTGTCCCTAAAGTCTTGCCTTCAAAGACTCCCGATAAAATCTGAGCGCGATCATCTTCTCGGCGCGGAGTGACAATTTTGCTTTGTCCTGGTTTACGGCGATCAAGGTCAGTTTGAATATCCGCTTCATTAAGCTCAAGTTGTGGCGGACAGCCATCGACGATCGCGCCCACACCGCCGCCGTGAGATTCCCCAAAAGTTGTGACGCGAAATAATTGTCCGAAGGTACTGCCCATATTTAAACTTTCAATCCTAAAAAATTTGCAATCAACCGAATGGCAAGAAACCTAAAAAAAGCCACTCAGCAACTTTTCTTAAGTTTCTCGTTTTGGGTTTTGGCGCAAGGCGCTTTTCAAACAGGCTAGGGGGGACTCTAACCCACGACCGATCGCTTAGAAGGCGATTGCTCTATACAACTGAGCTACTAGCCCAAACAATTTCACGATTTATTATTGTACAACAAAGTTTTGGCTTTTTGGGAAATTTGTTTGAGCGATCGCCAGATATTTCTTTTGTTAGTAAAGAACGATTGACTGGGCTAAATTGACTGGGCTAAAACGATTGCCTAAAGGATTTTTTGACGGTGCGCCCGATCTAGTTGTTGAGATAATCTCTTCAGGCAACACTTTTGACGAAATTCACAATAAGATTGAAGAATATTTTGAAAGTGGAACTAGACTGCTGTAGGTAATTCATCCTGATGAAAGATATATGCAAACACAAGCCGATCTCAAGAATGCATTAGATTCTCTCGCAAGTCCAACCAAAGTGATCGCACTTGCCAGATTTTTTAAAACAGGTAAGGGTGAATATGGAGAAGGCGATCGCTTTTTGGGAATCACTGTACCAGAACAGCGAAAACTAGCGAAAATGTTTATCAGCCTTAGTTTTGAAGATTTAGAGCAATTGCTGCAAACAGATATCCATGAATATCGACTCACGGCTTTATTAATTCTCACCTATCAGTTTCCTAAAGCTGATCCTGTCAGACGCGAAGAAATCGTTGCTTTCTATCTCAATCATACTAAATGGATTAACAATTGGGATTTAGTGGATGTCACCTGCCGTCAAATTTTGGGCGTGTATTTACTTCATCGCGATCGCAGTATTCTCTATCAACTTGTGCGATCGCCAAGTCTATGGGAACAAAGAATCGCGATCGTTTCCACTTTAGAATTTATCAAACACGAACAGTTTGAAGACACACTCAAAATAGCGATCGCGCTTTTGGAGCATCGTCATGATCTCATTCATAAGGCTGTGGGCTGGATGTTGCGCGAAGTCGGCAAACAAGATCGTCAAGTTTTAGTCGAGTTTTTGGATATTTATCATCAACAAATGCCGCGCACAATGCTGCGTTATGCGATCGAGCATTTTGAAGAAACAACTCGAAAAGGATATTTACGAAAAGAGACCTAAACAAGCGAAAAACGCTCCTCTCCCTCAGGTTATCGTATAGATACTGTCTTGACTCTCAAGACAGTATCTACTTATGTTATTTACGTTTGTGATCCTCAGTGCTTATTTTAGCCCCTACGAACACAAACACATCAACACGATCGCGCTTAAAATATAGATAATCCTTGCTCGCGCTGCAATCTCCCCATGCCCACCGAAACAAACCACCCCACCTTTTTACTCGTTGACGGACATTCCTTAGCGTTCCGCGCCTTTTATGCTTTTGGTAAACATCCCGAAGGTGGCTTACGAACCTCGACAGGAATCCCCACCAGTATTTGTTTTGGCTTTTTGAAAGCATTAATTGAGATGCTCGATCGCGAGAAACCTACCGCCGTAGCGATCGCCTTTGACCTCGCTCAACCGACATTTCGCCATGAAATCGATGAAACTTATAAGGCAAATCGGGCGGAGACTCCCGAAAGTTTTATTCCTGATATTCAGAATTTACAAAGAGTTTTAGCGGCGATGAATTTGCCTGCGATTACTCAAGCGGGTTTTGAGGCGGATGATGTGTTGGGAACTTTATCACAGGCGGCGAGTGCGGAAGGATATACGGTCAAGATTTTAAGTGGCGATCGCGATTTATTTCAGTTGATTGATGTGGAAAAGCGGATTTCGGTGCTGAACTTGGGACAAAAAGATAAGATTGTTGAGTATCATGCCGATCAAGTGAAGGAAAGATTGGGGGTATTGCCCACGCAGGTTGTGGACTATAAGGCGCTCTGTGGTGATGCTTCCGATAATATTCAAGGAGTGCGGGGAATTGGGGAGAAGACAGCGATTAAATTGATTGAGGAATATGGGAATTTAGAAAATATTCTGGCCGCGATTCCGACAATGAAGGGGGCGGTGAAAGTCAAGTTAGAGCAGGGGATTGAGGCGGCGAGACATTCGCAGTTTATGGCGACAATTAAGACTGATGTGCCTTTACCTGTAGCGATCGCTGATTGTAAGTTAACAGGTTTTGATACTTCCGAATTAATTCCGCTATTGGAGCAGCTTGAGCTTAAAGCTTTTGTGGATAAGGTCGATCAGCTTCAGGCGAAGTTATCGGGTAATTATGAGAAGCTTACGGTTAAGAGTAAGAAGCCCTCACCCCCAGCCCCTCTCCCAGAGGGCGAGGGGAGCAAGAAATTCGCATCCCCAGATCTTCTTCCGCAGGAAAAGGGAGAAGTCGAAGATGAGGAGTTGTGGTTTGATTTTGCGAAACAGGAGGCAGAGCAGGATCTGGCGGTGACGGCTTCGTTAAAATTGGATGTGCAGATTATTGACACAATTTCTAAACTAGAGAAGTTATGCGAGATTCTCAGTAGTAAACTGCCTGTGGCATGGGATACGGAAACATCGGCGCTCAATCCCTTTGAAGCGGAATTAGTGGGGATTGGTTGCTGTTGGGGAGAATCGATTAGTGATGTTGCTTATATTCCCTTAAGTCATCACTCTGGGCAGAATTTGCAATGGCAAGAAGTGCGAGAGATTTTACGTCCGATTCTTGAAGATGCGAGTTATCCTAAATACTTACAGAATACTAAGTTCGATCGCTTGATGTTTAGAGCCTCAGGAATTGAACTCGCGGGTGTGATCTTTGACACGATGATCGCCAGTTATGTCATCGATCCTGAAGCCAGTCATAAGCTTGATGATTTAGCATGGGAATTTCTGCAAATCCGCACGATTAGTTATAAAAATCTCATGGGTAAGCGCAAATCGATCGCTGAGGTTGCCATTCCCTCGGTGGCTCAGTATTGCGGTATGGATACCTACGTTACCTATCGGATTATGCCGATTTTAAAAGCAGAATTAACCGCAGTTCCTGAACTTTGGGAGTTGTTCCAAAATGTGGAAATGGCTTTAGAGCCGATTCTTGCGGAAATGGAATGGCGCGGCATCAGGATCGATCGCGAATTTTTGAGTGCTTTTTCCTTGGAATTAGAGAAAGATCTTGATGCTTTAGCGATCGCTGCCTATAAGCAAGCTGGTAAAGAATTTAATCTCAATTCCCCGAAACAATTGGGTGAGATTTTACAAGAGGCGCTCGGTGATAAATTTACTAAAAAATCGCGTAAAAGTGCATCAGGAGCTTATTCCACCGATGTCGCAGTTCTGAATAAGTTAGAAGGCGAACATCCTCTCATTGATACTATTCTCGAAAATCGTACCCTTGCCAAACTCAAATCCACCTATGTTGATGCTTTGCCATCGCTGATTCAAACTAAAACTGGGCGGGTGCATACGGATTTCAATCAAACTGTGGCTTCTACTGGACGTTTGAGCAGTTCCAATCCCAATTTACAGAATATTCCCATTCGTACTGCTTTTAGTAAGCGCATCAGAGCAGGATTTCTGCCCCAAGAAGATTGGATTTTGCTGGCTGCGGATTATTCGCAAATAGAACTGCGGATTTTGGCGCATTTGAGTCAAGAGCCTGAATTGATGCGAGCTTTTAATGTGGGTGAGGATGTGCATACGGTGACGGCGCAACTGCTTTTAGAAAAAACAGAAGTAACCAGTGATGAGCGACGCTTGGCGAAAATCATTAACTACGGTGTGATTTATGGCATGGGAGCGCAGAAATTTAGCCGTGATATTGGTGTTCCTGTCAAAGTGGCGAAGCAGTTTATTCAGAAGTTCAATCAGCGCTATGAACGCATCTTTACCTATATGCAGGATGTGGAGTTTGAAGCGGAACGGGATGGCTATGTGAGAACGGTTTTAGGGCGGCGGCGCTATTTTCGGGGGTTGAGTCAGACTGGTGGTTATCAAAAGGCGGCGATGTTGCGATCGGCGGTCAATGCTCCGATTCAGGGAACCAGTGCCGATATTATTAAGGTGGCGATGTTGCGGGTGGATGAGCTTTTGCGCGGTTATAAGGCGCGGTTGTTGTTGCAAGTCCATGATGAACTGGTGTTTGAGGTTCCACCTGATGAGGTTGCGGAGTTGCAGCCCAAAATCAAGGAGATCATGGAGTCGGCGGTGGAGCTTTCGGTGAAGTTGGAGGTGGATATTCATACGGGTAGAAATTGGATGGAGGCGAAGTAATTTAGTTTGGGTTATAATCCTGATAAATCTTCTCGCAATCTAACCCCATGTCTCAAGATCTCCAGAATGCTCAAGTCAATCAGACGTTTTTAATGCTTGTGCCACAGATTTTATAGCAGGATTTGCTGCCAAGTCACGCTCTTGAACTGTAGAATTCATCCATTTCTGCAATGATTTTGACTCTCTCCTGATGGTTGTCCCAAAATCAAATTTTTAGTGCTGATGTCTTCGTCAAGTTGAGTCCAATGGATTCCTTCTGGTATCCCCAAGTTGCGAGAACTAGGGATCAATCCGTCAGATCACCCAGAGAACAGGCAAAAAAGAACTTTTACTTATTTCATGAAAATATACTTTTTACTTAGCGATCTTCTGCCCACGAATGGAATAGTCTAATAGTTCCATAGGATGCATTAAGAGAGTTTTTTTATTCTGCAAATCCAAATGCTTGCGAATTTGAGTAATACATCCCACATTTGCCGAAGCAATCACCTGTGCGCCAGTATCAGTGAGGTTGGTTACTTTCATCTCTCCCAACTCATGTCCAACTTCTGGTTGCAAAATATTATAAATACCCGCACTCCCACAACAAAGAGCAGCATCAACGGACTCTTTTAGGATCACATTGGGAATCTGACGCAATAAACGGCGTGGTTCTAAACTGATTTTTTGACCATGCAGCATATGACAAGCATCTTGATAGGCGATCGCTAAGGGTTGATCTTGTAAAGGTGATAGAGTCGCTGTCAAGCCAACATTGTCCAGAAACTCCTGAACATCCTTCACTTTTAGAGAAAATTCTTTGGCTCTCTTCGCATAATTTGGATCATCTTTGAGAATATGTCCATATTCTTTGAGTGTATGTCCACAGCCTGAAGCATTGATCAAGACTGCATCCAGATTCAAATTAGAGAAGACATCGATAGTTTGCCTTGCTAATTCCAATGTCTGTGCTTCCTGTCCTTGGTGATGCGACAAAGCCCCACAACAACCCTGCAATTTAGGAACTACAACTTCACAACCATTAGCCGTTAATACGCGCACTGTTGCGTTATTCACCTCTGGTAAAAATACACGCTGCACACATCCCAATAGCATTCCCACCCGATAGCGCTTAGTTCCATTTGCAGGAATTATCTCAGGCAAAGTATCTTGAAACGATAGAGGCGTTAGTTTTGGTAGAAATGATTCCATTGCAGCTAGCTGTTTTGGTAGAAATTTCTCTAGCCAATCATTAGATCGTATAGCCGATCGCAATAGCTTCTGTAAACCTAATTTCTGATAGGCAAAAAGAGGTGCAAGTAAAACCCGCAGGCGCTGAGGATAGGGAAATGTCGAGAAAATAAATTGACGCAATAACTGCTCAGGTAGCGATCGCGGATGATTCCGTTGTACTTGAGCGCGAGTGGACTCGATTAACTGCTCATACTGCACACCTGAAGGGCAAGTTGTAACACAGGCTAAACAGCCTAAACAGGTGTCAAAATGCTGAGCGATCGCAGGAGATAGAGGGATATCACCTTCATTAATTCCATCCATCAAGTAAATGCGTCCTCTGGGAGAATCAGTCTCTTTGCCAAGGATGCGATAGCTAGGACAAGTGGATAGACAAAATCCACAATGCACGCAAGCATCGATTAATTCAGGGTTGGGGGGATTTTTATTATCAAAGCTAGGAGAAATAACGGCAGAATCAAGAGATAGGGAATTAGTATTTGGTTTGTCGGAAACTTGCATATTAAAAAACTTTTGATAGATTATTGATGGATTTTAAATAAATTGTGGAAAAGACAGGCTACCAAGCTTTCGGCTTGAAGTCATGACTATTAGCAATAATTACGGACTCTCCTGTGGGTTGAATCAGAAATAGTCCTTCTTGTATCGCATATTCATTTACTCTTTCATCGATTTTAATTCCTGCAACGGCTCCATATAGTTTATCATTTTTATGTTTAGGAAATGCCTTTTTAAACCGTTCTAAGGTTTGTAAAAATCTTTTGACATCACGCACCTCTAAATGAGACTTAACCTCGATCGCTACGACTTCAGTGGTGTTTTCCACAAGAATATCAATTTCGATAGAACCTTTATCATCTTCACCAGTAACTCGGAGGGCGGTGAGATGTACTTCTATTCCTTTTTCCTGAAATAGTCTAGCGGCGGCAGGTTTGATCAGGTTTTCCACAAATTCTCCCCATCGGCTAGTTAAACCGCCTACTTGTTTGTTGGTTTGGGAAACTTGGGTGGCTAGTCTTGCTATTTCTTGACTAGTTTTTTCGATTTGTTGATCAGTGCGATCGCTTTGTTTTCGCAATTCAGCCATTTCTCGTTCGGCGGTTTGACGATAATGCTCAAATGCGCGTTGACGTTCCTCAAAAGCTTGTTGACTTTCCCTGAATGCTTGTTGGGATGTACGTTGGTATTCTTTGCGTTCTTGCTCGCTTTCACGAAAGAGAGCGAAGATGTCATCTAGGGTAATGGGTTGGCTCATGGAGATAGTTTTACGAAGAATACAGTGTAATTCTAACAAATAATCTTGAAACTAAAGCTCTTAACACAATCAGAGTGCTGGCAAATTTTGATATAATCAGCATCTAGATGAGCTTTATTCGCCTAGGGTATATATCAAATGACCAGTCTGTTTCTGGAACGTCTTCACAGCAGCGATCGCCCCGTCATTGTATTTGATGGTGCGATGGGTACAAACTTGCAGGTACAAAACCTCACCGCCGAAGACTTTGGTGGCGCGGAGTATGAGGGTTGCAACGAGTATCTGGTGATGACAAAACCTGAAGCAGTCGCCACAGTACATCGTGATTTTTTGGCGGCGGGAGCCGATGTGATCGAGACTGACACCTTTGGCGGCACATCGATCGTTTTGAATGAATACGATCTTGGGCATATGGCTTATGAACTCAGCAAAAAGGCGACTGAGTTAGCCAAATCCGTAGCTGCGGAGTTTTCGACACCAGAAAAACCGCGTTTTGTGGCGGGTTCAATTGGACCCACGACCAAGCTGCCGACCCTGCTGCATATTGATTTCGATACGATGAAGCAGTCATTTATCGAGCAGATCGAGGGGCTATACGATGGCGGCGCTGATTTATTGCTGGTAGAAACTTGTCAGGATATTCTACAAATCAAAGTCACATTAAGTGCGATCGAAGAATTTTTTGCAAAGCGGGGAGTCCGTCTGCCTGTGATGGTTTCGGTGACGATGGAAACCACAGGGACAATGCTGGTTGGCTCTGATATCTCCGCAGTAGTCACGATTCTAGAACCTTTCAACATTGATGTATTGGGTCTGAACTGTGCCACGGGACCAGATCAAATGACCGAGCATATGCGTTATCTGAGCGCCCATTCGCCCTTTGTCGTGTCTTGTGTTCCCAATGCAGGTTTACCAGAAAACGTTGGTGGGCAAGCATTTTATCGGCTCACTCCTGACGATCTGCGCGATCATCTCAAACATTTTGTGGAAGACTTAGGCATTCAAATTATTGGTGGATGTTGTGGAACCACTCCTGCTCACATTAAAGCTCTGGCTGATGCAGCGAAGACACTCAAACCTAAACACCGTGAGCCTCTAGTTGTACCTTCAGCAGCTTCCATTTATAGTTCTCAGCCCTATATCCAAGACAATTCCTTCTTGATTGTCGGTGAGAGACTTAATGCTAGTGGCTCAAAGAAGACTCGCGATTTATTAAATGCTGAAGATTGGGATGGCTTGGTAGCGATCGCAAGGTCACAAGTCAAGGAAGGCGCACATATTCTCGATGTGAATGTGGACTATGTGGGACGCGATGGCGTGCGCGACATGCATGAACTGGTTTCACGGCTGGTAACTAACGTGACTTTGCCGCTGATGTTAGATTCCACCGAATGGGAAAAGATGGAAGCGGGACTAAAAGTAGCGGGTGGGAAATGTATTCTTAACTCCACTAACTATGAAGATGGAGAGGAGCGTTTCTGTAAAGTCGTTAGTCTTGCCAAGCAATATGGCGCTGGTATCGTGATCGGTACAATTGATGAAGATGGCATGGCGCGGACTGCTGACAAGAAGTTTGAGATTGCCGCCCGTGCATATAAACAAGCTACAGAAGAACTGGGTATACCAGCTAGTGAAATCTTCTTTGATACGCTTGCTCTCCCCATTTCTACAGGTATCGCCGAAGATCGCAAAAATGCCGCCGAGACCATTGAATCAATCCGCCGCATTAAGGAAGCAATGCCAGAAACCCATGTATTGCTTGGAGTTTCTAATGTTTCTTTTGGTCTAAATCCTGCTTCGCGAGTAGTTCTCAACTCGGTATTTTTGTATGAAGCAATGCAAGTTGGTATGGATTCCTCCATTGTGAATGCTAGTAAAATCGTCCCGCTGAATCGAATTGGTGATCGCGAAAAAGAAGTGGCGCGACAGCTGATTTATGATGAGCGCGAGTTTGATGGCGACATCTGCACTTATGATCCGCTCGGTGAGTTCACGACATTATTTGAAGGTGTGTCCAGCAAGCGGATCAAGGTTGACAAAGCTGACACTTCCATCGAAGAGCAACTTAAAAATCATATTATCGATGGCGATCGCATTGGTTTAGATGATGCGCTCACCGAAGCGATGAAAAAGTACGATCCGCTTGTGATCATCAATCAGTTCTTACTTGATGGGATGAAAGTTGTCGGCGAATTATTTGGCTCTGGACAAATGCAACTTCCCTTTGTCTTGCAATCTGCGGAAACCATGAAGTCGGCAGTTGCCTTCTTAGAGCAATTCATGGAGAAAGTAGAAGGCTCAAATAAAGGTGTATTCTTGATTGCCACAGTTAAAGGCGATGTCCATGACATTGGCAAAAATCTAGTTGATATCATTCTCTCTAATAACGGCTACAAAGTCGTGAATATCGGCATC
>JBIKYX010000079.1:0-19623 GCA_044355035.1 Pseudanabaena sp.
CTGATCATTTGTGAGGTCTGTGTCGTATGCTGGTCTTATCATAAATTGGGTCTCCTGTAGACCCTTTTACTTTATTCCCCCTTCACGCTTTTTCCTAGGTATACCCACCTTTTCAAACAGCCTCTCAAGCATTTTGTATAAAGTCTAGAAATTAGATGTGGAGACGATCCTAGGGGCATAACGAGTTTATCTCTGCTTTTGCTTTTTCGGATTTTATTAAAGATTTTATCCTTTACTTTTCTTCCTAGATACAAGGGGCAATTCATGAATTGCCCCTTGTGTGAAATAAAGGTTTCAAGCTGATTTTGCATAAGTTCTAAAACTGTTATATTTAGGATTTTATAGTAATATGTAATAGGTTAATAGAACTACAGCTATGTTTAAGAATGCTCAACCACAAGTCAAGTATTTTTCCTTTGAAGATTACTATGAATATGATGATGGAACCGATAACCGCTATGAATTAGTGGACGGGGAATTAGTGGGAATGCCATCAGAATTCATCTTTAACTCTGATGTGTCAATGAAATTATTGTTTAATTTAGCGAAATTTATTCCTCCTCATTTCTTAAAGTATAAAGAAGTTATGATTGAGGTGAGTGGGCGTAGGGCTAAGGTCAGAATTCCTGATTTGGTAATCTTGGGCGATGAATGCCGCGCTGCTTTAGAAACTACCAAAAGAGGTGTGATTACCCATGATATGCCGCCGCCATTAATCGCGATCGAGGTGGTATCGATTGGGCGCGAAAATGAGGCGAGAGACTATCGTTTCAAGCGTTCTGAATATGCTGCAAGGGGAATTGTGGAATATTGGATTGTCGATCCGATGCGAAGTAAGATTACGGTTTTATCTTTAGTCGATGGTTTTTATGAGGAGCTTATCTATACGGGTGAGGCTTTGGTTAAAAGCGAAGTAGTTCCACAACTAGAAATCAAGGTAAGTGACATTCTCGCTTTGTCGTAGACACAATTCACAAATTATCTTTTAAAGTAGGGACAATTCATGAATTGTCCCTACTTTAGATAGAACGCGCTTTGCGCTGACGATCATTGCTCGGCAATGTTATCAATTTTCTCGCGGATCGATAATTGAACTAGAGCGCGAATTAGGGAAATCCCAGAGAAACCAGCACCGATAAAAGCCGCGATCGCCCAATTACCATAAGCACCTGAACCACCCACTAATACTACCGCGCCAGCTAGTACTAAGAAACCCGTTAAACAAGCATAAATCAGCGCCTTCACCGCAATATTAATGCGCTTCAAAGTGCGATCGCTTTCTGATGACTTAACTTGAATCATTAATTCACCGCGCTCAATTCGTTCTTCCAATTTTTCTAAAAGAATTTCCATACGGCTAGGTTTATTCAGTTGATAAACCAAGAAATCCTTTGCTTGTTGAGCTAAGGCTCCTAATGTATTCCCACGCCCTTTGGTTAAGACAATACTTTTGACAAAGGGCTGGGCGGCGGTGGTGAAGTTGTATTCGGGATCGAGAATGCGGGCAATGCCATCAAGGGTGGAGAGAGATTTGAGCAAATATGTCATTTGAGGTGGTAAACGGAACGGTTGTTTCTCGAAAATGGCGACAACTTCACCTTTAATCTGCTCAAATTCATAGATATTCACGGGGCGTTCCGTAAAGCGATCTAGAACAAATTTCAACATCCGTTTAACAGGACTCATATCGGCGATCGGCTCGATGAAACCCATATTCATTAAGGTATCGACAACTTCATTGGTATCTTTACGCAGCACCGCAAAGAAGGTCTTGACCATTTGATCCTTTGCCATCGTCTTCACTTCCGACATCATGCCGTAATCGTAGAAGATTAAACTGCCACTGGGACTAACGGCTAAATTGCCAGGATGGGGATCGGCATGGAAGAATCCATCTTGGAGAAGTTGTTTGAGATAGCAGCAAATTCCCAATTGATTAATTTCTTTAGGATTTAATCCACAGGCTTCAAGGGCTTGGCGATCGTCGATTTTAATTCCTGGCACATATTCTAAGGTCAAGACGATAGAAGTGGAATAGTCCCAATAGACTTTAGGCACAACGATGCGGGGATAGCCTTCAAAATTTTTGCGGAAGCGATCGGCATTTTTGCCCTCGATCGCATAGTCAATTTCCTGATAGAGAATCGTGAAAAATTCTTTATAAATTTCTTCTAAATTATATTTTCTCGTCCAAGCAAAATAACGCCTAGAGATTTTAAGTAATTTGCCAACTGCGAGTAAATCCAGATCGAACAGTCTTTTTAACCCCGATCGCTGCACCTTGACTACAACTTCTTCGCCTGAGTAGAGGGTGGCGCGATGTACTTGTCCGAGACTAGCGGCGGCTAAAGGAATTTCGTCAAAATCTCGATAAATCTGGTATAGCGGTTTACCAAGTTCAAGTTCGATGATGTCTCTAGCTTCTTTGCCACTAAATGCGGGTACTTTGTCTTGAAGTTGCGACAAATTGCTGATGTATTCGGGCGGCAACAAATCAACACGAGTAGATAGCGACTGCCCGATCTTGATGAATGTTGGTCCCAGATCGAGCATATTGCGAACCAGCCACTCCGCCCTGCGACTGCGAGTTAGGGACGTGTTATTTTGCCAAAATCGATCCCACCAGATAAAAAACAGGAATGTAAACGCAGTCAGAAACACTTCACGTTGACGGGCAAAGGAAGAGCTTTTATTTTTTTGCCAGCGTAGCTTTCGGGGTGGTAATTGGGCGATCGCAGACATACTTTTGGCAAGTTTTTGGCAAGTTTTTGGCAAATATTCGCTGATTAGTGGACAAATACTGCACAAATATCTGGAAAGTAATGGCTTGGCTGAATAGCTTTGCTTTGTCTATCTTACAGTCTTTTGCAAGATTAGAGTTTTTTGCAAGCAACTGGGTATACAGCAAAAATAGCAAGACTTTGCTATGGTTATGTTTATTGGCGATCGCCAGAACCTGCAAAGCCTAAATTATCATAATTTCGCCTAACAATTTGGCGAACATTTATGGGATCACTTTGATATTTTTTGTAACCTTACTAACTATTCCTAGAGGTAATCCACAATGGGTGAAATCACCAGAGATGAAATCCGCGAACGCTTAGGTAATATCGATCAAATTCGCGATATCATTTTCGGCGCACATTTGCGCGAATTTACCAGTCGTTTAGATAAGTCTGAAGCAGATATTGCGGCTGTTCAGCAAGAAGTCAGCGATCGCCTGAGCGAACTAAAATCAGTTTTAGCACTCGAATTACGCGCTGCCGTTGAGTCCATTGATAAGCGCCTAAAAACGATTAGCGCCTCAACCCAAGAAGAAGCCGCCGATTTGCGTCAACAGTTCGATCGCATTAATCGCAAATTTACCAATAGCATCGAAGCCCTTGACGAAACCGTTGAGGCGCAAAGGGTCGCGTTGCGAGACGAACTTGCCCAAACTAGAGATAGTCTCCAAAGTGATACTCGTGAACTGCGATCGCTAGTTTTAGAGGAGCTAGATCGTCATTTCTCGATTCTGCGCGAAGATAAGATCTCTAAAGATGACATGGCTGAGTTGCTATTTGAACTAGGCATGAGATTAAAGGGTTCGGAGTTTGTGCCTGAACTGCGTGAGGCTGCGGAAGAGAAGGTGGAAGAAAAGTATGAACGGGTTAGCATTGAACCAGCCCCAAAGACTGAGCGGCTATCTTCATTGAGTGATGATACTACTTCGCCTAGCACGACAGCTAAGACCACATCCCGCGCTAAATCTAAGCTGTAAATTGCCTCTAAGATTGCCTCTGAGATTAAGAAACAATTGTCTACGTTTCAGGGTGTAGATCCCCCAGCCCCCCTTAAAAAGGGGAGAATAAATTAAATTTTCTTCTTCCCCCTTTACAAGGGGGATTGAGGGGGATCATTAGTAACTAGCGATATGGCTGATAACTTGTGTGTACAAGGTAGCTTATGAAAATCGCTTAGAATTTTTGACCACCGAAACAGTAATTCTTAAAAACAGTATGGCGGAGAGAGATCGGAATTTCAAAAATGACGCTTTGAGTAATAACGCTTTGAGTGATGTTGAGAAATTTTTATTTCTACTTTCCGACCTGAAAATTATTGATGCTGACAAAACCGAATTAGAAACTGCCTCAAATTCAAGAGTCGAGGAGCCAGATGAACCAGATGAGCCAATCCTTGAATCTTTAGAACTAAGGCGATCGCCAATCCCTTATTCCTATCCTAGTCTTTTAGATGAATTACCTTTTTTACAGAATATTCCACCTGTTGTAGCAAAGGGAAGCGATCAACAACAGCCGAAAGTACAAGCCAAGGTACAAAATTTAGATCTTCCCAGTGAAGCTTTAAATATAGTAGATGGCAAAGATTTGCCAATAGCTAAAGCTAAAGAAGAAACAGATACTATTAATCTTATCCAAAATCTCTTTTTGGGAATTACCGAACAGCCATCCCTAAGCGAACCTCAACCGCAATCATCTAATGCTTCTTCGTCTCGACCTAAACCCCAGAACCGTTCTCGCTCCAAGCTAGAAGCTAGTAATCTTTCTCAGAAAAGCACATCTGATGAAGATGACAATGAAGCTCTGCATCTTTTACAAGATATTTTAGTAGTTCCAGAACTTGAGGATTTACGAAGTTTCAAAATTTCTGTAGAACAAAAACTAGGGCTGGTCGAGAGTCAGGTCAACAGCCCCGACATGATGAATAAAATCAAGGAGTTAGAGAACTTAGTCCAAAATGCGTCACAGGATCTTAATAATTTTGGTTCAAAACTGACAGAAATCGGTAGCGACCAAGGAAACATCCCCACAGAAATTGCCCAAGTTCGCGATCGCGTTACTCAGTTAGAACATCGCTTGTATCAACCCGATGAATTAGTTCAACTTCTCTTACCTATTGTTGCGGACTTACTAAGCCTAAAGGTGACAGAATCCAGAGAATCCATGTGTCAGGCAATTATGCCAATTATTGCTGAAGTTATTTATGAGCGATCGCAACTTGATCGGGTCGCGATGAGTCATGCGATTTCCGAGATTCTTCCCACTGCAATTAGCGAACGGATTCAAAATAATCCTCAAGATATCGCTATGGCGATCGCCCCTGAAATTGCTTCCGCAATTAGTGAGCAAATTCGGCTGGATCGTGATGCCATTATCGATGCGCTAGCACCAGAAATGGGAGCCGCCATTAAGCAACAAATTGTGCTGGAGCGGGATGCGATGGTTGACGCTCTCTATCCTGTGATTGGAAACACGATCGCTAAATATTTTTCCGAAGCCATTCGTTCGATCAATGAAAAAGTTGAGCAAACCTTTAGTTTGGAGGGGGTTCAGCGTAAAATTCGGGCAAAGATGCGCGGTGTATCAGAAGCAGAACTGATTCTCAAAGAATCCACTCCCTTTGATGTGCAAGCGATCTTTCTCATTCATAATCTTTCGGGATTGGTGATGATTGACATTCAACAGAGCGATCTTGATGAACTTGTCGATCCCATTGATTCGGACATGTTAGCGGGGATGTTGACGGCGATTCGTAGCTTTGCCAATGAATGTATGTCACGCGCTTCTAGCAATACCGAACTTGATGCGATTAACTATAGTGGCTCGAAAATATTATTAGAAGTAGCAGGCTATTGCTATCTAGCTGTAATTATTCGCGGTGAACCCGATCGCGCCCTCGTCACCAAAATCCGTGATGTGTTTGCCAGAATAGTGCAGATTTATGGCGATCGCTTCAAACAGTTTGATGGCGATCAAAGTGTAATTCCTCCAGAAGTGGAAATAGATTTAAAAACGTTGATCAAGACAGAACAGTCTCAAGCTGCGCGAAAATCATCAAAAGCTTTGATATTTATGGGATTAGCCGTACTTGCGTTAGTTTTTATCCCGATCGGTATTTGGCAATATCAAGCCAATCGCGATCGCCAACTCGAAGCAAAAGTATTAGAAGGTTTTGCCAGTACTCCAGAACTAGCCGTTTATCGACTAAATGTAGAGGCTAATGGGGATTCACTCAAGTTATCTGGCAAATTACCCAATCAATCTCTACGCGATCGCGCTCTCCAAGTTGCCAATCAAGTTGTTCAAACTGAATTTAAAAAAGTAACCAGTGACGGCAATAATAAAATCAATAATCAGATCTACGCGGTTAATGTTCCCCCTGATCCCGCATTAGTTGCTGCCGAAGTCCAACGCTTAACCAAGGTGATGAACTATACCGCAGGCGTGAATATTAGCTCTGTGTTTAACAATGGACAAGTGACTATTACAGGGCAGATTGAGCAGCCGAGGATGATCCCCACAATTACGCAGACATACACCAAAATTTCGGGAGTTCAAACCGTTACCAATGCCACAACCATTAGTATTCCCAAGCTACCAATACGGATTTATTTCCCCTATGCGATCACAAATTTACAACCCACTGATTTAGAGAAACTTGTTGAAGTACAAGCTTTCTTGGAAATGTATCCCGACTACAATATTAAGATTCTCACCAAAAACGATCATCTTGGCGATCGCTTAGTCAACCAAACTCTAGGGCAGAAACGCGCTCAAGCAGTATATAACGCCTTATTAAAGCGCGGAGTAAAGGCTAATCGGTTACATATTTCTGGGATAATAGAAATATCTGCTGAACCTGACTTTAACTTAATGTCGCGGTGGGTTGAGTTTCAGCCGATTCTAAGGTAAGTCCCGTAAAGTAATATTCTGTACATACAAGTCCTTACAACCCAGCCTAGAAATAATTAAATGCAGTCCGCTCCCAAAGTAATTTCTCAAAAAGTTTGTCTTGTCGGCGATTTTGGCGTAGGAAAAACAAGCCTAATTCGTCAGTTTGTTGATCGCCAATTTAGCGATCAATATCTGTCTACGGTTGGCGTAAAAATTTCGCGCAAACTAGTTGCTATACCCGACGCTACTCAAGAAATACAGCAATTACAGTTGATTGTTTGGGATATTGAAGGCAGTACTCGCTTTAAAGCGATCGCCCCTACCTATTTGCAAGGAGCGAAAGGAGCCGTCATAGTTGCGGATGTCACCCGCCCATCTAGTATCGCGAATCTCGAAGATCATGTGCAGCTTTTTCGCTCTGTTTGCCCTAAGTCAAGTTTAATCATGGCTCTGAATAAAATCGACTTAATGGAAAACAATGAGAAGGAGCAAATATCTCAAGACATTGCCGCAAAATTTAGCAATCTCAAAATCCCTGTTTATTCTACATCAGCAAAAACAGGCGAAAATGTGGACGAAATCTTCCAATCCTTAGCCATTCAGATAGTAATGTTAGAATAATTACCTGAATTACTTCACGCTCTGAATTACTTCACGCTATAGTTGCTAATAGTGACATTAAGTTGGTGTTCTTCTACTCCATTAGTTACCATGAAACAATCGAAAATCCTCAAAAAACTGCTTACTGCTTCTGAGCGATCGTTCATTATTATTGATCGAGATTTTTTGGTTATCGATAGTTCCTATGGTGCGGAAAGATTTTCCGAAAATCCCTATGAATCAATCTTCCAGAAAGATATTCGTGATGTATTCCCTGAAACAATAGGATTAGAGGAAACTTTTAATAATATCTGGCTTAATCAAACTACAAGTTTCGAGCTTAAAGGAATTTTTCGCTCTGCTAGTGCCGACAATCCCCTATATTTTGATTTTTATATTATTGGTACAAATGAATTAGAAGAATCTGACAAAAATATTATAATTTGTATAGAGGATACGACCGAGTTAATGGTGGTATCTCAGAGTCTCATGCAAAGAGCAAATGAGGCGGAATTACTTGCCAATGCTTTAAAAAAATCAAATGAGTATATTGATAAAATTATCTCCACAATGGCGGATGCATTAGTTGTAACAGATAATTTGGGCAGAATCAAAACCATCAATCCAGCCACGGTTAATTTATTTGGTTATTCGCAAACGGAGTTAATCGGTAGCTCGATCGCCATCTTATTTAAAGAATCTGCACAGCTTAGTTTGTTTCAACATAATTCGCATAATAATCAAGCATTAAATAGCGATCGCAATTCCCAAGCTCACAATTCCCAAAGTCACAATTTTCAAAATATTGAAATAGCCTGTTTATCGAAGACAAGAGAAGAATTTATTATCTCCTTTTCCTGTTCCACGATATTTAATCATCAACTAGAATATCTCCAAAATAATGTCCAACCAACTGATCACTTCGTCTACATTGGACGAAACATTACGGAGATTAAACGTAAAGAACAAGAACTATTAGCCGCTAGACAAATTGCTGAACAGTCAGCCCAAGCCAAAAGTGTTTTCCTCGCAAATATGAGTCATGAAATTCGCACTCCAATCAATGGTGTATTGGGAATGACAGAAATACTGCTGGGTACAGTTTTGAATGAACGCCAACAGGACTTTGTGGAAAGCATTCGTCTGAGTGGCAATCTATTGCTAAGTTTAATTAATCGTATTCTTGACTTATCAAAACTAGAGGAGGGGAAATTAGAACTGGAAAATTTATCTTTCCATTTAGAAGCTTGTATAGAAGAATCTCTGGAAATATTTGCTTTAGCAGCCGAAAAGAAAGGGTTAAGTCTCAATGCTGTGCTTGAAGATGATTTACCCGTACTACTTCTGGGTGACACTGTGAGATTACGGCAAATTTTGATTAATTTAATTGGTAATGCGATTAAGTTTACCGATCAAGGAGAAGTTTTAGTCAGGGTTGAACGCGATCGCAACTTTGAAGAAACTTTAGCAACTTCGCTCGATAATCAACCAAATAATCAATATCAAATTCCTTTCTATTTACGATTTTCAATTTGTGATACAGGTATTGGTATTGATCCCCAAGATCACGATAAACTTTTCAAGCCCTTTTCTCAAGTCGATGCCTCCACAACTCGGCGCTTTGGTGGTACGGGCTTAGGATTGTCGATTTGCCAGCAGTTAGTAACTCTCATGCAGGGAAAGATCGGCGTGTCCAGTTGGCGCGAGGATCAAAGTGGAACTTGTTTTTGGTTCACGATTCCTTTCTATCCTCAAGCCAAAAATAAGTCACCCGCATCTAGAGAATACGCTCAAGCTTTGGCAGGCAAGTCTGTTTTAATTGTCGATGGCAATCCCCATACACGTGACTCGATCGCCTATTATCTCAGGAGTTTTGGAGCAGAGATTTATTCAGCCGCCAATAAACTAGAAGTGACAGCCCATTTGGATACAAATACCCAAATTGATGTTGTTTTGATTGATCAGCATGATCGGCGATCGACCGACGTAAATCAAGATGTAAATCAAGATGTCAGTCAAGATGTAAATCAAATGGAATTGATTCAACAAATTCGAGCAGAACAACAGTTTGCAGATCTGCCATTGATTGCACTGTTAAATTCTAATTTTCAAGGCGACCTTGCAACCCTTACTAATCAAGGCTTTTGTGGTTATTTGACGAAGCCAATTCAAGGGCAGCGCTTGTTGAAAGCAATATTGTCAGCTCTTAATATGGGAGATTCTTCAACTGTTGATCTTTCTCCCATCGATCAAGTTCCCAGTCCTAGCACAAACTTCCTGTTTGACGAAATTACCATGAACACAGATAAATTTATGCCCGTAATCGAGTCGTCCCCAGAGGCTTCTCCTGTCGGTAAGTTGCATAATTTAAGAATTGTCTTGGCTGAAGATAATCTGGTCAATCAGAAGGTTATGATTGCATATTTAACCAAGCTAAACTGCGTTTTTGACTTGGCTGAAAATGGCGAAGAAGTCTTAAAATTAGTTAAAAGCAAGGATTATGACATTATCTTAATGGATTGTCAGATGCCCTTGTTGGATGGCTACGACACTACGCAAGCGATTCGTCAACTAGAGGCTTCCAATGAGCTATCCAAACACATTATCATCATTGCCATGACCGCGAATGCATTTGCAGAGGATCGCGATCGCTGTTTGGCAAGTGGGATGGATGATTATCTGAGCAAACCGCTTCGTAGACAACAACTACAAGAAACTCTCGAACGATGGATGCAAACGATGTAGGGTAAGCGGCGCATAGCACCGCCTACCCTTTTAGTAAAGTTCATATTTCATCAACTGACAGGGTAATGTGCCATTGAGTACTGCTGTCCGTTCCGCACATTTCAGCCCAATTGTTTGCGAGAGTTGCTTATTACCACTCAGAACAAAGGCTGTCCATCCCTTAAAGCGTTGTTTGAGAACATTCCCTAATTGTTTATAAAAAGCACCTAAATCGCTATCTCTTCCCAATCTCTCGCCATAGGGAGGATTGCAAAAGAGAACTCCACTATCGGCAGGAGCTACCACTTCCGCCAGATCTAAAGCAGAGAAATAAACGTGATTGGATAAACCGCAATTTTTGGCATTAATAATCGCTTGATCGACAACTTCGGGATTGCGATCGCTACCCCAGATTGGTGCAGGTAAAGCATCTAAACGGTTGTCATCCGCTTCTTGAATTAATCTCGCTAAAAGCTCTTGGTCAAAATCTAACCAAGTTTCAAATCCAAAGCGATCGCGAAACATGCCAGGGGCAATATTTAGAGCTTTTAAACTCGCTTCTAAGGGCAGTGTGCCTGAACCGCACAGGGGATCGTAAAACATCTGATCGGGTTGCCAACCTGACATCTGGATTAAGGCGGCGGCGAGAGATTCCTTAAGTGGGGCGGCTCCGACCGCAGGGCGATAACCGCGACGGTGCAAACTATTACCAGAGCTATCGAGACTGACTGTACAGCCATTGTCATCAATATGTACGCCGATCCGTAAATCTGCTTCCTGTACATCCACATCTGAGCGATCGCCAAATTTTTCTTTTTGTTGATCAACGATCGCATTTTTGACTTGCAGCGCCGTGAAATGCGTATGATTGAGATGATCGTTTTTACCCGTCGCATTTACTGCCAAAGTCATGTCAGGGGTCAAATATTCTGACCAGTCGATCGCCTTAATCCCTTGATACAAATCATCGGCATCCAGACAATCAAATTGATCGAGATGCATTAACACTCGAAATGGTAGCCGCGCCCAAAGATTGACTCGATAAAGTAAATGGCGATCGCCTTCAAAGCTGACTCCACAAAATCCCGCCTCAACGGAATGTGCGCCTAATTGTTCTAGTTCCTGTGCAGCGAGGGCTTCCAAGCCTCTGGCTACGGTTGCAAAGTATTGATTCATTGACCTATGATACTGTGAAATTAGATTTTAACTAGCTCCGAACCATTGATCGATTTACGCACATGGATTTGAGTGGGTAAGCGATCGGCGAGAGATTGAATATGGGTAATTACACCGATGAGCCGATCGCCTTGACGTAGGGATTCGAGAATTTGGGTGACAGATTCGAGGGTTTCACTGTCGAGTGTTCCGAAACCTTCATCAAGGAAGAGGCTGCCCAGTTCAATTCCCATCGATAGTTTTTCGGATAATGCTAGCGCCATCGACAGGGAAGCCGCAAAAGTTTCACCACCTGAGAGGGTGCGAACTCGCCGCTTTTCACCGCCATTCCAGTTGTCAGACACCCAATAGTCGCCGTTTTCGATTTGGAGAATATAGCGATCGTCGGAAAGTTGTTGCAGTAAGACAGAAGCACGGTTGGCGAGTTCCTGTTGCAAACTATCGAGAATATATTCTTGAAATTTATGGGATTGCAGATCCTGAGCGAGAGTGTGATAGATCTGCTCTTGAGATAATAAAGAATTTTTGCGTTCTTCTAATTCTTGGGATTCTTGACGTTTTTGTTGGGCTTGCTCTAGCCATGCTTTGAGCGAGGCGCGATTTTCGCTAGCTAGCAGTAGCTCTTGTTCTATTTGTTGTAAATCTGCGCGTAATTTTGCGATCGCCTGTTGATCGGTAAATTGATCGGCGATCGCTTCGGTGATAATTTGTAAACGAGTGCTTAAATCTTGCTCTTGACGCTGATAGTTGGTGATTTGCTGTTGCCATGATTCTAGCTGAGATCGCGAAGTTTGACAACTCAAAAACTCTGATTCAGTAAAATTCAAAGTTGCTAGTTCCATTTTCCAATTAGTTTCCTGTTGCGTCAGTTCAGATATAGCTAAATCATGGTTTTCGGTAGCTTTAGCAGCCGCTTCTTCTCGTTTTACAAAGTTTTCGCGGGCAGTTTGATAAGATTTTTCGATGGTTTGTAAGCGATTGCTCAGTTCTGATTTGGCTTGTAAGATATGCTGCTGCAATGTTTCATAACTTTTGCCTGCGGTGATTTTCTCTAATCCTTGAGAAATTTCTTGCAGTTGTGATTCCCGCAGCGATCGCTCCTGCTCAGCTTTTTGAAATTCTGTTTGTGCTAATTGGAGATTTTCTTGATTAGTAGTTAGTTTAATGGCAATATTTTCAGAGGCGATCGCTACTTCTTTTTGTTCACTAATCAAATTTTGATAGGCTAACTCTTGGTTCTCGAGTGCTTGGCGATCGCGGATAAGTGCATCAGCTTCCCATGAAGTGCGGAGAATGCGATCAATGATTTCGCGAAATTCCGTAGTCTGAGCTTCTAAATCGATAATTTCTTGAGATTGGTTTTGGTATTGCTGCTGGGATGTTTCTAAATTAGTCTCAATTTTTAGCTTGTCTTCGCGTAATTTTATAAGGCTTCTTTCTGCGATATCACGCTGGTTTAAGAGGGTTGTTGTATCGATTAATTCTATTTCTATAAGTTTGGTCAAGCCATCAATAGAATAGAGATTATTGCAAACTGGACAGTTATCGCCATCATGCAATTGAGCGCGTAAAGCATTAACATGACTACTTTGTAATGTTTGTGAATTTGCGGATTCTGCTTGCAACAGAGCGAGATTTGCAATTTGCAATTCCTTCTCAGCTTGAGTAACTAAACCTTGAGATTTTTCTGATTGTTTCGATAGTTTCTGGATTTCTATTTGAAGTTGATGCGCTCTTTGTTGTTGTTTTATCAGATTAGTTTGCAGGATTTGCCATTGGGTTAAAGGTTCGGCAACCTTACGCAAATTGTCGAGATAATCTGGATTGTAGGAAAAATTAGCGATCGCGGTTTGAATTTTCTGTAATTGTTCGGTGTTAGTTTGCCAATCTAATTCAGATTGGGCTTGAGCTTTAATAGCCTTTTCGAGAACTTGCGATCGCTCTAGGACTTTTTGATTAGCTCGATGTAATTCAACTTCAGCTTGCTGTTGCTGATTATGGAGGGATTCTGCTAAGGCAAGATTTCGTTCTTGAGATTCAATTTGAATTTGGGCTTCACCAAGGGTTGTGCGAGATTCGCCTAGAGCTATCTGTTGCTTTTTCAGTTCTATTTTCGCTACTTCTAAATTTTGATTAGTATTAGCCAAATCAGCGATCGCCGTTGTCAATCTTTGGCGATTTGCTTGCAAGATCGTCCAAGTTCCTGCTACCGAATTTGCTAACTGAGCATTCCGAAACTGAATCTCTAAAGATTGAATTGTTGCAGCATCCTGTTGTAATTTGGCTAATTTTTCCGAAATTTCTTGATGTTGTTGGATTTGAATAAATAATCTTTCTTCTACTTCTAGCAGCTTACGGCTTTGTTTAGATTGCATCTCTAAAGTAGGAATGACAATCTCTAAGTTTGCTAATTCCTTCTGTTGAGCGATCATCTCTTCATTAGTTGGTGCTTGCATTGCGACGAGAACTTTTTCCAGCCCTTCCCGTTCTGCTTTCAATCCACTAGTGCGATCGCTAGCTGCCTTCCGCATCTGTTCAAAAATCTGAAAACCTGCTAACTGGCGTAAAATCTCTCGACGCTTACTTGCCTCACCTTTGAGAAATTCGTCAAATTGTCCCTGCGGTAAGATGATCACACGGGTAAAAGTCTCGAAATCCATACCAATAATGTCTTCTACTTTTTGAGTGCGATCGCATCTTTCCCATTCACCATTAACTAATTGATCAAATAGAAACTTCTTTTCATCGGTTTTGCCGCGATTGCGCCAAGTTCTCAAAACTCGATATTCCGTTTGACGCATCACAAATCGAAGTTCCACTTTTAATTGCGTTGCGCCTTGACTAACTAATTCGCGTGATGAGTTGGGCTTTTGTGCCACCTTGTCATAGAGCGCAAAGGTAATCGCATCCAGTAAAGAAGTTTTTCCTGCACCTGTCGCGCCTGTAATCGCAAACAAATCAAGGCTAGAAAAATCCAGAACCTGACGAGTCCGAAAACTAGTAAAGCCTTCAACAATTAATTCAAGAGGACGCATTGTAGTAATTACTTGTTATGTTTGCTAAATTTACAGCGCTTCGCCTTACGCAAAACAACCAAACGTAGTGGCAATTCATGAATTGCCACTACGTTACAATAACGGTTTCAAGTCTTTTTGCGTAAGTCCTAAAAATTTTTGGTAGTACACGAAGTTTCCATGCACTGTATCTTGACTCAACCACTCAAAAGCTTCTCCAAAAGCACTCGAATTTGCCCTTGTTGGACATCAAGCCGTTCATTAATTTCCCTGATTTCCTGTTGCACCACACGCATTTCTTGCCGCGATACTTCCATCTCTTCTTGTCTTTGCCTCTCAGCTTGCTGATGTTGAGCCGCAATCTGTAACAAAGCCTGAGATGTCAGTCGCATCCCATCGATACTATCATTCGTCTCAGCGATACCTTCACGCATCCCAATTACATCATTCCGCAAACTAATTGCATGATCGCGCAACTCCTGAATGCTAAGTCTTTGCTGATTTGAGGACTCGTGCAACTCAGCTACAGAGTTAGCAAAATGATCCAATCGTTCATCAGTCCATCTCATTCGTTGATCACCATTTGTACTCATAATAAATGACCTTCCAGTGATTCTCAAACACTATTATGCTCTCATTAAACCACGTCCCTGCTATGTTTATCAATTAGGGAAAATCCGTAAGCGGCGATTTGGTTCCGCACCATAGCTTTCCGATCGCAGTTGATAATGCTCAACCAGTTCATGCTGCATTCGGCGAATCACTGACGAACGAGGCAGTAACTCCACAGGCTGACCTTTCGGAATCACAATCTGTTCCACTGCGAGACGGGTTTCTTCGAGAGCTTCAATCTCATCTTCCGAATCACCATAGGCGAACATATTCAAATCGCTAATTGTATCGGTGGGACTTTCATCGATATGTAATACTCGCCTCAGTGCGCGGGTAATTTGGGGCAGAGTGCTAGTTTTAATAGCGTGAATGGGAATTTGTCGCGCTTCAGCTACTTGACGCACTTTGGAGCTAGTCCGAATCTGCGATCGCAAAGCCAATACTAGATCGGCTTCATCGAGATCTTTGGTAATTTCAATCGGCAAATTAATTGATTGAATCACCTGCTCCGTTTGATGGCGACTGACTCCATATAGATAGACATTCATCGTGCCGAAGCGATCGCGCATAGCGGCGTAGGAACCTAATTCGGTGACATCTTCTTCATCGTCTTCCGAGAGATTTGAGTCAGAGAGTTCAGATGTAGAACTATTAACTTTACTGTTGAAGTCGGGTATATCAATCTTTACTTGCAATTGTGGATCAAGGGGAATTGGCTTCATCCGTCCAGACGATCGCCAACCCTTAACTACAGGATTTTTGACAATTTCAGGATTTTTCGGCTTTTCATCAGTGGTGGTAACTTCACCCACATCACTAACGGAGCGAATCTGACGACCAGGATCGCGATCGCGCAGCAACATATCAATGGTTCCCGCCACATCGTCGTGGACTGCCCAACGGTAACGCTCCCACATTTCCACCGCAATATCAAAAGTGGGTTGCGCCTTACGTTCCAAAATACTCTTCTGAGGTAAGCCACGCCGCCGCATTTCTTCATCACCAAGGGTTACGGACTGAATACCGCCAATTAAATCGGATAGTGTGGGATTCTTAATTAAATTTGCCAATTGATTACCATGCGCCGTGCCGACAAGCTGCACACCGCGTTCAGCGATCGTTCTCGCGGCAAGGGCTTCCAGTTCCGTACCGATTTCATCAATGACGATTACTTCAGGCATGTGGTTTTCCACCGCCTCGATCATTACTTGATGTTGCAATTCAGGTTGGGAGACTTGCATCCGCCGCGCCCGTCCGATCGCAGGGTGGGGAATATCGCCATCGCCCGCAATTTCGTTAGATGAGTCAATAATTACCACGCGCTTATTCAGGTCATCGGCAAGTACACGCGCAATCTCGCGCAACGCTGTAGTTTTGCCCATCCCCGGTTTGCCAAGCAGTAAAATCGATTTACCAGTTTCGACTAAATCACGAATCATGGCGATCGTGCCATAAACAGCGCGACCAACCCGACAGGTTAGCCCAATAATTTCGCCTTTGCGATTGCGAATGGCACTGATGCGGTGCAAGGTACGCTCGATACCTGCCCGATTATCGCCGCCAAATTCACCGACTTGCTTCACACAAAGCGCCAAATCTTCCTTGGTGATCGGGTCATCGGTCAAATATTTAGTGCTTTCAAAGTAACGCGCTTCTGGCAAACGCCCTAAGTCCATCACGATTTCGACCAGTTGTTCTAACCCGCCGCAAAGTTCGAGGCTAGTTTTGATGCGTGGTGGCAAAATATCGAGGAGTTGATCGAGGTTGTCAGTAACTTGTTTACGAATGGAGTCCATTAGGCTTTTTTAAGGTTTTACGGTTAGGTTTTAATTTGCGAAACTAATTGACGGGCGATCGCTACGGCTTGCCAGAGTAAACAGGACTTTTCTTCAAGGCGATCGGGAATTTCTTCTCCTAAACCTTCGAGAAAATCCATAATGATTTTACGCGCATAGCTACCATAAGCTACACCCGCCACAGGAATAGCTGCTTGACGCAATTTGGGAACCGTACTGGCATTCGTCCCACCAGCCAACTGCACAAAGCCAAGCGGTAATTGAAAATCGAGAACCTTTTGACCAAGTTGCAAGGCTGCACGGGTTGCGCCGTCACCAATATCGCCACTCATCGGGCGACCATCGGTTTGCCAAATTAGAGATCGCGGTTGCGGATTCATGCCTGCTAACAAAGACTTGAGATATTCTCGTAAATCTACGCAATCAGGAAAACTAACCGCCATTAATTTGAGTGAGGGAATAATCGGACTCAAACGTTGCCAAAATGCGGCGAATTCCTTAGTCCGATTGGGTTGGGTATGAATTTCGATCGCATCAACTTGATGATTAAGTACTGCATCAAAAATATCTTCAGGGACATAAACCTGTTCGCGAGTATGAATAATCTGCACTGGACATAGCGGCAAACAACGACCGCACCCATAACAAAGATCGGATATAACCCCATTGTAATCATTACCAAACTGGATTGCATTGGTAGGACAGACTTTTTCGCAGGGGCGGGTGCAGTCGGTAGGGCAGAGTGCTGAATCAAAAATTGCTTTGCGAAAATGTGGGTCTTCGCCATCGTTAAAGCTGACCATCACTAAAGGCGATCGCGTAGCACCTAGATCCATCGCCGCATTAATGCCATCACGCGCCGCCGCGATCGTGGCAGGATCGGGAGCCATATCGATACAGTCGGCTCCAGCCAAAGTATAAATCAGTGCTAAATGTCGAATCGCGGGTAAATGTTGATAACTCGCACCACAAATGAGCTTAAACCATTGACGCGATCGCAAAGCTTCGATTTCCATAGTTTTTACTCTTCCTTAAACCCCATAAATCATATTCACCATTTATCAAAAATGCTCTCGCAAAAAGGCGGACTTTCACAAAACTATAATAGGATTAATATATTGGTGTTTAGTTTTTAATTTAGCTTTTTAGCCCAAAAAATGAGCAATAGTCTTACTCGCCAAAAATTTTGTCCCCAAAAGCTTTTTGATGCACTTTGCTATAGTAGTGCAGCTTATATTTTCCTGCTATGTGGAAAAGTGGAATTGAGTAACGCCCAGTCACAAGTGCAGGTCAAAACTAATCGTTATTTACAAGTTGAGCAGATACAGGGCAATGTATTCCTTCGTAACCAGAATACCAATCGACCAGCCCGCAGAGGCGATCGCCTCACAAACATTGGAGATGAAATTGTTACATCGGGAAAATCGACAGCTATACTGAGTGTTGATACGGGAGTTGGATTCGTTAATGTTTCTGAACAAACAACAGTCCGAATCAATTCTTTACAGATTAGCAATGATAATGGAAGGATTACTAACCTTTTAGTATCGAGGGGAATAGTACGTTTGCAAATTAGACGCTTCACAAATCCTAATTCACGATTTGACATCCAAACTCCTGCGGTGGTGACAGGTGTACGTGGTACTGAATATGTAATTAATGTCAAAAATGACGGTCGGACTATCCTTTCTACCCTTGATGGTACTGTTAATACATTTGCTCAAAATATAGATGTATTAGTAGACAAAGGATTTCAAAATCAAACTGTAGTTGGCGAACCACCTTCCCAGCCTGTCTCGATTCAAGATAATGTTGACTTAGATTATCAAGTCCTAAAGCCTGTTGAGAACGAAGGACGGCAAGTGATTTTGGTGGGCAATATTGACTCTGCGAATATAGTATCAATTGATGGAGTATCGCAAGAAGTAGATCGAGATGGTCAGTTTCGATCTGTGCTGACTACTAATTCCATTTATCGCACAGAAATTCAGGTAATTGTCGCTACGCCTTCGGGAAAACAACGCACCTATGATCTTGTCATCTACTAAGTCAATAGTAAAGATAGGTTGGAAATATATCCCTTGGGCGATATCAACTTTAACAGTGGCAATTCTGTTTAAACTTGGAGCTTTTCAGCCCATTGAAAATTTTGCGTACAATCGTTTTACCAATTTGCGAAGCGATCGCCCTTGGGATGAACGTATAGTAATTATTGGGATTGATGATGTCAGTATCGAAAAATTAGGAAGATTCCCTTGGTCTCGGGAACGTTACATTCCACTCATTCAAAAGCTTACTAGCGCAGGTGCAAGCACAGTTACCGTAAATTTGTTGTGGTCAGAATCTAGCACTGCGGATAATCAACTAGCCACAGTCATGTCTGAAAATCAGCGCGTAGTTCTAGCTCAGGCTTTGGGAACAAATGGGAAACAATTACAACCAGTTCCAATTTTGGCTGAATCTGCGATCGGAACTGGGCAGATCGTCGAGCCTATGGATAGTGACGGCATTGTGCGCCAGACCCAGCTATATATAGAAGATACACCATCCCTAGCAATGGCGACCTTGCAAGCCTATAACTTAGTGCATGGCTCAATACCAATGCCTGATCCCGAACATTCCTATGGCATTAATTGGTCGCATCGTCCACAAAAAATGCGGCAGTATTCCTTTGTCGATGTACTTGAAGATCGAGTTCCCAAACAAAACTTTCTAAACAAAATTGTGCTAGTTGGTCTAACCGCCACAGGTTCAGAGCCTTTAATTACACCTTTTGATCAAGCTGGAGCGAGTCATGGTATTCATTTACACGCCACTATTCTCCAAAATTTTTTGCAACAAAACACGCTAAAAATCCTCCCTGAGTATTGGAATTGGGGCATAATTTTATTCGGAGGAACTATAGTTGCTTGGATAATGCGGGGGTGCGACCTTGACTTAATACGAAGATAGCAGGATAATGAGAGAATAAAGAAGGAGGCAAGAAAGAAAATGTCGGCAAAGGTAATAAGTGTAGAAGGCACAAAA
>JBIKYX010000150.1:0-6998 GCA_044355035.1 Pseudanabaena sp.
CATCTCCGATTCAATCTCTTCGCAATAGTACATAATTAACACTTATTTTTATTTATTCTATCCTTATTTGCATATGTTATTTATTTTTTATTCCTAAATGCCTTTTCAAAGCCTAATCTTATTCCCCCTATCCCTGAGAATAAATCTATTGCCTTATATTGCTGTTGCGAAAATTGATGTTGCAGGGAAAGTGGAATTTGACTGAACAAACTAAATTGTTCATGTTTTGTTAATTGCTTCATTGATTTAGAGTTTATCTATTTCCCCAAAACTTAACACTCAACATCGCGTCAATCTCACGGCTAGATTGCCATTTATCAGGGATTTGCCATCATACTTAGCAATAGGGATAATTCATGAATTACCCCTACATTTTTTGTCTACAAGTTAAGCCGATTCGTGCTTGGGAATTGAGGCAGGATGTTGCAAGATCTCCGCCGTTGACAGTTTCTCAACCATGTCGCGGGTAATCAAACATTTAGTGACATCCTTGCGCGATGGCAACTCGTACATCATGTCCAACATCAACTGCTCGACAATACCCCGCAAAGCCCGCGCCCCTGTTTTCCGACGATAAGCTTCCTTAGCGATCGCCTGTACGGCATCAGGTTGAAACTCAAGTTGGACGTTATCCATCTTCAACAGCTTTTGGTATTGCTTAATCAAAGCGCTACGAGGCTCGGTCAAAATTGCAGTCAGGGTTTTTTCATCCAGAGGATCGACCACTGCCATCACAGGCACGCGACCGATAAATTCGGGAATCATCCCAAACTTGACCAAATCATCGGGCTGCACATTTTTGAGGATTTCGGCGGTGCGTTTTTCGCGGGGCATGATTTCGCCCTGCTGCACAAAGCCCATCGATTTTTTACCAATGCGCTGCTCGATCGATTTTTCTAGTCCACCAAAGGCTCCCCCGCAGATGAACAAAATATTTTTGGTGTCGATCTGGATACAATCCTGATAAGGATGTTTGCGACCACCTTGGGGCGGCACATTGGCGATCGTGCCTTCGAGCATTTTTAGCAGCGCTTGCTGTACACCTTCACCCGACACATCGCGGGTAATCGAAGTATTTTCACCCTTACGCGCAATTTTATCGATTTCATCAATATAAATAATGCCGCGCTGCGCCTCTTCGACATCGAGATCGGCAACTTGTAATAGCCGCAGTAATATGTTCTCTACATCTTCACCGACATAGCCCGCCTCAGTCAGTGTGGTCGCATCAGCAACCGCAAACGGCACATCTAGCATTTCGGCTAGGGTTTGCGCCAAAAGGGTCTTACCACAACCCGTAGGACCAATCAGCAAAATGTTCGATTTCTGAAGTTCAATCCCATCTTCCACCTGACCCTTGCCAACCGACTCGATAAAACTCAGTCGCTTGTAATGGTTATAGACCGCCACCGACAAAACCTTTTTAGCTTCATCCTGTCCCACTACATTTTCATCAAGATACCGCTTAATATCACGGGGCTTGGGAATCTGGTTAAGATTGAGATTTGCCGCAGTTTTACTTTTCCGCTTCTCATTGGCTGGATCTTTGCGCTGGACGGCTTGGGGAGGAGCGCTGTTAAACAACTCCTCATCGAGGATTTCGTTACATAAATCCACGCACTCATCACAAATGTATACCCCTGGTCCCGCAATTAACTTGCGTACCTGCTCCTGTGATTTCCCACAGAAGGAACATTTCAGATGAGAGTCATATTTACTGGGCATAAGCTATCTCAAGATGGTGTGATGCGAGTGCTTCTTCGCAATGGCTGGTGGCTAGATCAAGGCTAGACTATTGACAGAGCAGGTGTCTGAAGACTGTTGGGATTGGTTAAGACGCGATCAATTAAACCATACTGTTGAGCTTCGACAGGCGACATAAAGAAATCGCGCTCGGTGTCTTCTTCAATTTGCTCAATCGGTTTACCTGTTTGCTCGGCTAACATTTCATTTAGCGATCGCTTGATATACAAAATTTCCCGCGCCTGAATCTCAATATCAACCGCTTGTCCCTGAGCGCCGCCGAGAGGTTGGTGAATCATGATCCGCGCATTCGGTAAAGACATGCGCTTACCTTTGGCTCCTGCCGACAACAAAAATGCACCCATACTAGCCGCTAATCCCATGCAAATAGTGCAGACATCAGGACGCACATGGTTCATGGTATCGAGGATCGCCATACCTGCGTAAACCGATCCACCAGGGGAATTGATGTAGAGATAAATATCTTTTTCTGGATCTTCAGCTTCTAAAAATAAAAGCTGCGACATGATCAGGTTAGAGGTAGTGTCGTCTACTTGCGAACCCAAGAAGACAATCCGCTCTCGCAGTAACCGCGAGAAGATATCAAATGCTCTCTCGCCTTTACCTGATTGTTCGACTACCATTGGTACGACTTGGTTTTGAATAGTGTTTTGAATAATATTCTGCGAGCCGTAGGTCGAGGCGATCGCCAATTGATCTGAGATTAGTTGATTAGATAAAGGGTACATGTGGTTTACTTCATGATTTTGAGGCGTGAGCCTAAGACAGATTGGTATTGATCATGTTGATCTATAAGAATCTATACCGATCCAAGATTTATTATGCATCAAAAATCGTAGTGGTATACCGCCATACTCTTTTCGCAATCTAAAATTCTTATAAGCCAAGGATCAAAAAGGGGCGCAGTGCGCCCCTTTCTCTGATTTAAGCTTCTTCAGCTGTGGCTTCGATGGTTATCGTCTCACCAGTGATCGACTGAGTGACAGTCTCAGTCACAATCTCATCAAGGGCGACCTCATCAAGAGTGAAAGCCTCTGGTGCAGGTTGGAGTGAACCTTGCTCAACTAGCTCAATTTCCGAATGCTCGATCAACCAAGCCAAGGATTTCTCGGTCAACATTTCCTCACGCATGACATTACGCAGTCTTGCGGGATCGATATTTTGATCTTTGAGCGCAATAAGTGTTTCCGTCACTCTTTCCTTGAGTTCAGCTTCATCGATCGCGATATTTTCCTGTTTAGCGATCGCATCAAGGGCTAGCTTGCGTTTGATCCGCTTAAGCGCTTCAGGAAGATTAAGACGACGCATTTCACCGATCAATTCCTTGGTAAAAAGCTGTTTTACCATCGATGGATCGACACGTTCTTGCAAGTAGTTAGCTTGTTGTCTGACCAAAAACTCTAGTTCCTGCTCGATTAAACTAGCAGGCAACTCCACCTCAAGCTCAGCCGTGAGGGCATCCAGCACTACTGTTTCCTTGTTGGCTTGAGTCTTAGCCGCAGCTTCATCGATCGCCCGTTTTTCTAACATCTCACGCAATTCAGCGATCGTTTGTTTGTCGCTAATCGACTGAGCGAATTCGTCATCAAGAGCAGGTAACTCGCGACCCTTGATCGATTTGACCGTGACTACATACTTGATTTCCTTGCCGACATATTCTTCGGGATAATATTCTTCAGGGAAAATTGATTCGACTTCCACAACTTGATCGATCGCTGCACCGACAAGCGCTCTGACAACTTCAGGAATAAAGGCTTTTTCGTCTACATCAAGCTGAAAATCCTCTTCACCCGCTTCGGGCAGGACTTCACCTGTGGCGCGATCAAGGACTTGCAGATCAACGGTGATTACATCACCGAGTTCGACACCGCGATCTTCGACAGGTACAAGGGTAGACTTGCGGACTTGAAACTCATGAAATGTGTTGTCAACTCCAGTGATGTCTGGTTTAATTTCTTCGACGTGGACGTTAAAGCCTTGATATTTGGCAAGGGTTACTTCTGGCTCTACATCGATCGCGGCTTTAAAGGATAATTCTTGACCTGGGGTGAAGGCTTGGACAAGTGACTCCATATCTGTCACCAACTGAAAGCCGCCCAAAGCTTTGTCTTTGACTTCTTTGTTATCTGCAAGGGCTTCGTTTAAAGTTTTTTCGAGTAATTCTTCGAGGACATTAACTTTGAGTCGCTGACTGCCAACTTGTCTTAATACTAGTTGCGTGGGCGCTTTACCTTTACGAAAACCAGGGACTTGCATCGTCTTTGTCAAATCTTTGACAACGCGATCGTATATTGCTTGAGACTTTGCCCCTTCTACTTGAATGTCAAAACCAATTTGACTAGCGGGAAGTTTCTCTAGAGTGACCTTCATTATTAAATATGCCTAGATTAAATATGCCAACTTAAATATGCCAACTTAAATACGCCAATGGCAACAGCGAGTGTTAAATCATGCCAAGCCTATAATAGTACGATATTAGCGATCGCAATTAGCGATCGCACGTTGAAATTATGTTATTTGCAAATTAATAGCGCGTCGCACTATTAATTTGCATCGAGGCTTATTTGTGAGCCATAAAAGTTGGGCGACCATCTGCAAGCTTTTCGGGATTTAGTGGCTTCTCGCTAACTTCACGCGGTGAAGGGGTGAGAGATTCAGCGCCGTCTATCAAAATCTGAATTTTGGGTCCCGTGGCGGCAAGACGAATCACCATACCATTGTGAATCCGTTCTTTGTCAATTTGTTGCTCCTCAACAAATGTACCGTTTGCGCCAATATTCATCACTTCCCAACATAGGGGCTGCCGATGTAGCTCAACGTGGTAGCGGGATACAACCGAGCTATACAGGATGACATGATTGTCCCCAGAGCGCCCAATCCGAATTAATGACTCAGATTCAAACTTCCACGTTTGAATTGGCACAGCTTCGATGGGATGCAGCAAGTTGAGCGTAATCACGGATTTAATATAGGTATTTTATAGAGTCAAGGATCTTTTGGGGTTGACAAATGCAAATATCAGAGAATTTGCGAGTATGGCAACTCATTCCAAAAGTTTAGCATTATCAAGGATTTAGCGTAGAAATAACATTGGTTCCCGTCACTTGGACGGTTTGTAATTCCAGATTTGCTACAGCCCGATCGCCTGTGATGTTGAGATTTTTATCGGGCTGACGATAGTTGATATTGCCATTAGCCGTAACTGTTTTAGAAGGAATTAGCCATTCGACTTGATCCGCGTTAACCACCCCTTGCGTAGAACTAAAACTTGCCGATACTTGCCCCGTCAGATTAATGCGTTCTTCTTCCAACTGAGCCTGTCCCTTTTGAGCCGTGACGACAATACCGCGAGTTTTACTGCTCGCCGTAAATTGCACAGGCAGAGTTACGAGCTTTTTATCAAGATTCCAGACTGCTTGAGATGCGGCTAGATCTACATCGAGCTTGGGATCGTTGGCTTTAATGTCTCCCGTAAAAGTAACTTCTTTTTTGGCAATATTCCAATCACCTTTGTTGGCAGATAACTGTAATTTATCTTTGACTTGCAGTACCGAAATCGGTGCTTCCGTGAATACGCGATCGCCTTTAGCATCCCATGTGATCTTCTCGCTTTTCATTTCCACTGGCGGCTCAGTCGCTGTGACAATCACATCTTTTTCTAGGCTAAAAATATTCGTACTGGGTTTAGCGGTTAATTCTTTGCCTGTCATTTTGATTTTTTCATCGGGCTTATCAATCCGCACATTACCCGTGGCTTTGAGAACATCTTCTTCTGATTTCCAATCCATGCGATCGGCTTGCATATCAATTTTTTCTTGAATGGCGATCGCCTTAATATTGCCTACCAATGAAATTTCTTTGCTAGCTTGATTAATCGTTCCCTTATCGCCAGTGGCTTCTATCAAAGGTTCGCCGTTGCGATAAAATTTTCCCTTGACAGCTTCCACATCAGCTATTTTCGTATCTTGACGATAATCAGCACGTTTAGCATAAATTTCCCACAATAATTTACCATTGGCATCAAATTCGGTCAGGGTAATATTTTCGAGATTAGAGCCAGCAACTTGCTCTGTTTTGTTCAGACTAGTAACGGCAGGACGCAAGAAGATAAACCATCCGAGCGCAAAAATCAGCACTGTTATCAAAAATATGATGATAAATCCGCGCAAATTACGGCGGCTAAATGTTTGCATGATACTTTTTAGGATAGTTTAAAGGGGGTGTTAGGGCAGTTTACCGATATAATCACGAATGACAGGCGTAAAAATCTTGACCACCTGTTGATAAACTTCTCTTTTAAATCTAACAATTGAATCTAAGGTTTGCTCGATCGCCATAAACTGCACCACCCGAAACTCGCGATCGTGAATATCCAACTGACAATCAGTAGCAGGGTGATCCCAGTAAAAAGCATACCAACGTTGTCTTTGACCGCAATAATTAGCCCATTTCCCCGTTAATTTTAATGTCGGTGGGAAATCGTAGTATAACCACTCAGGATGCACATATGCTAAAACCGCATCATTGATCCCAACTTCTTCATAAAGCTCGCGTAAAGCCGCTACCTGCGGATCTTCGCCATCATCAATACCACCCTGTGGAAATTGCCACGAATCAGGCACACCGAGGCGTTCGCCAACTAGAACTTCTCCCCTGCGATTAAAAACGATTAATCCCACATTGGGACGATAGGATTTTTCGGGTTTCATAAATTTTTATTCAGGAACGCAAAAGCAAAGGAAAAGCATAGCAAGGATCGCATACTTAAGCCTATTTTCGATTAACCATTTCAATCATTAATCGAATATTTTCGGCTTGAGTTTTAATAGATTCAGATTGAGTTTGGGCGGCGATCGCCAGACGTTCGATATTTACAGACTGTTGTTTGGTGACTTCCTTTATTTCTACCAATTCGGCATGAAGTGTCTCTCTTTGCTCTCTCGCTTCTTCTCTGACGCTGTTGATCTCTGCTTTGATGTTGGGGACTTCAAGGTAGAGAGCCTCTATCAGCCTACCGATCTGGTCAAATAAGTTATCGATGCGATGGTCTAAGTGCTGCTCCCGCTCTCGACTGTTCTCGATATAGTTGTCAACTTTAGTAGCAAAGCGATCTAGCCTTTCATCAGTCCATTGGGATATCATTTATTTTTCTCCTTTAGTTCTTGATTGTGGCAGAAGAGAGAGGCGGGGCGTAGGCGCCCCGCAGGGGTTTGGGTTTGCTAGACAAAAAAAGG
>JBIKYX010000020.1:0-53635 GCA_044355035.1 Pseudanabaena sp.
GAGAGAGGGGGCGCTTCGCGCCGCCTCTCTCTTGGGTTTTGCCTAAGCTAATACTGTTTCCCGTTTGAGTAACATTTCTGGCGATCGCTTTGGAGTTGGTAAGCCAACCATTTCTGCATTACTTTTGCCTGGGGGAACCATCGGATAACAGTTCTCATCGCGCTTGACGCAGAAATCAGCAAACACAGGACCATCATAGGCAAGAATTTCGGCAACCGCAGATTGGAGATCCTCTGGATTAGTTACCTTAATTCCTTTAATTCCGTAAGCTTCAGCAACCTTCACGAAATCAGGCATTCCTGCTTCCATGTTGGAAGACGAATAGCGCTCATCATAAAAGCTTTCTTGCCACTGACGTACCATGCCTTGCCAACCATTATTGACAATGATTACTTTGACATTGATACCATATTGAGCCAGAGTGCCAAGCTCCTGAATATTCATCTGAATACTGGCATCGCCACTGATACAGATTACTTGAGCATCTGGGAAGGCAACCTTTGCCCCCATCGCCGCAGGCATACCATAGCCCATCGTGCCAAGCCCCGCACTAGAAATCCACTTGCGGGGTTCGGTTTTAATCAACTGGGCTGACCACATCTGATGCTGTCCGACATCGGTAGTGAAATAAGCATCGGGCGCTTGTTTGCCAAATTCATAGATCACTTGCTGGGGTGACATTACTCCTGCATATTTAGGTACATCAAGGGGATAGTCTTCTTTCCACTGATCAAGCTGCGTAAACCAGTCTTTAGTTTGAATGTTTTCTTCATAGCTAGAAGCTTCGAGCAGAGCTTGCAACACATCCTTGACATCGCCCACAATTGGCACTTCAGGCGTGCGATTTTTACCAACCTCGGCGGGATCAATATCAATATGGATCACTTTGGCTTCGGGTGCAAATTTGTCTAGACGACCTGTAACGCGATCGTCAAATCTGGCTCCGACGGCAATCAATAAGTCACAACCCTGCACCGCAAAATTGGCATAGGCCGTGCCATGCATTCCCAACATCCCAAGGGAGAGATAATTATTTTCATCAAAAGCGCCTTTACCCATGAGCGTGGTGGTAACAGGCAATTGGAAACGCTTGGCAAGTTCGGTAATTTCAGCGTGAGCATCAGCAATTACAGCACCACCGCCAGCATAGAGTAGTGGTCGCTTGGCTTCACGAATTAAGGCGATCGCCGCCGCGATCTGATGCAAATGCCCTTTGACCTTAGTTTGATAGCCAGGAAGATCAATCTGTACTTCAGGCTCATAGTCAAATTCCATTTGACCAATGTCCTTGGGAATATCCACTAAAACTGGACCGGGACGACCTGTACCAGCGATGTGAAAAGCCTCCGCCACAATCCGTGCAATGTCTTCAGGGCGACGAATCACATAGGAATGTTTAACAATTGGTAAGGTAATGCCCCAAATGTCAGTTTCTTGGAATGCATCTGACCCGATCGCATAGGAAGGCACTTGCCCTGTAATGATCACCATTGGCACTGAGTCCATTTGGGCGGTAGCGATCCCCGTCACCAGATTAGTGGCTCCAGGTCCTGAAGTTGCCACACATACTCCCACTTCTCCTGTGGCGCGAGCGTAGCCATCGGCAGCATGGACGGCTCCCTGCTCATGACGCACGAGGTAATGTTTGATTTCGCCCCTTGCTTCCGCCTGATAAATTTCGTCATACACGGGCAGAATTGCTCCACCAGGATAGCCGAAAATATGTTTCACACCATGTCGTCTCACACTATCGATGAGAGCAAATGCACCCGTTGTTCGCAAAGTAGCCTCCTCTAGACTCCTATCTTAAAAATTGTTGAGAATTCAAGCAAAAAGTTTTGTTGAAGTCTGCGTAGATACTTTCATCGCTTTACTACAGACAGGTAGTTTATAGCAAGTATCTCAAGTTGGTAATTTGTATCGATGATAACATAGCCTAAATAAGATAGCCTAGCAAAACTGAGACGGGAGCAATTGCTAAGCAACAAGGCAATAATGAAGCGATCGCTCACGAAATCGCTCACGAAGTTGCAAACCGCAATAGCTCCCATATAGCTCCCATAAGTAGTAAACTTCTGTTACAATCTACGCTCACAGTATTTGCTCATATTTATTAATACTGTTGGCTCGTTATCGTTATCCATCTCTGTCTCTGATTCGTCCGACACCAATTTCAAAAATCACTCCGTCATCATGGCTTAGTCGTCTTTGAAGTTTTAAAATCCCCCTAATTAATCTCCCTAATTAATATTTCTGTAAGGTTTTATATTCTTAGTAATGTCATGAAATCCTAAGAATTGGTATGACTATAAATTGATTCGCTCACAGCGACAGAACCAATACAAAATGTGGAGTTCTATGTCTTCTTCCGTAATCGCCGCGCCCGTAATTAAAAAATCTTCTGTATTGCATAAATCATCTACGCCGATCGCCTCAGCATCAGGCTTCTCAGCATTAGGTTTGTCCGATCAAATTGTCCGAGCTGTCGTGGCGCAGGGCTATACTCAGCCCACACCGATTCAAGCTCAGGCGATCCCCGTTGTCCTCTCAGGTCAAGATTTATTAGCTGGCGCTCAAACTGGGACTGGCAAAACCGCAGGCTTTACCCTGCCAATTTTGCATTTGTTATCAAACAAAGTCGTTAAGCGATCGTCCACAGGCAAAATACCGATTCGCGCCTTGATTCTCACGCCTACCCGAGAACTCGCCGCCCAAGTCGAAGAAAGTGTCCAGACCTATGGCAAACACTTACCTCTCACCTCTATGGTGATCTATGGCGGTGTGAATATTAATCCCCAAATCAATCGCCTGAGAGGTGGTGTGGAAATCCTTGTGGCTACCCCAGGGCGCTTATTGGATCATGTGCAGCAAGGTCGATTGGATTTGTCACAAGTGGAAATCTTGGTATTAGATGAAGCCGATCGCATGTTGGATATGGGCTTTATTCGTGATATCAAGCGAATTCTGGCGTTATTACCCAAACAACGTCAAAACCTGCTCTTTTCAGCGACCTTCTCCAATGAGATTAAATCTTTTGCGAGTAACTTGCTCAATCAACCTGTAATGGTTGAAGTTGCGGCTCAAAATGCCACTGCGGATTTGGTAACTCAGAGAATTTTCCCTGTCGATCGCGATCGTAAGCGGGAGTTACTGACCCATTTGATCAAAACCCACAATTGGTATCAGGTCTTAGTATTTACGCGCACTAAACACGGAGCTGATCGCCTCGTCAAACAGTTACACCAAGATGACATCGTGGCGATGGCGATTCATGGCAATAAGAGCCAAGCCGCCCGCACCCGTGCTTTAGGGCAATTCAAAGATGGCAGTTTGCAAGTTTTAGTCGCCACTGATATTGCGGCGCGTGGTTTGGATATTAGCGAACTGCCCCATGTCGTCAACTATGAGTTGCCCAATGTGCCAGAGGATTATGTGCATC
The DNA here is from genome assembly GCA_044355035.1 of Pseudanabaena sp. Classification (GTDB taxonomy): domain Bacteria; phylum Cyanobacteriota; class Cyanobacteriia; order Pseudanabaenales; family Pseudanabaenaceae; genus Pseudanabaena. Next base: position 3,440 of record JBIKYX010000020.1, read on the forward strand.
GGATTGGACGCACGGGACGCGCTGGTTCGTCGGGTGAGGCGATCTCGTTGGTATGTGTGGATGAGCGCAAGTTTCTGTCAGACATTGAGAAGTTAATCAAGCGATCGCTACCTCAAGAAATCATTGATGGTTTCGAGCCTGATCCCCATGCTCGACCTGAGCCGATCCAAGTTGGTCGCCAAGCTAAGCAACAGCCGAGACGCGGTGGACATAGCGATCCTCGCAGTTCGTCATCCAGACCATCATCGCCCACAAGCCCAAGCAATTCGCCAAGTAAACCTCAAAGGAAACAGGTTGGTAGAAGTACTAGACCTGAGCGATCGGATTCTAAGCAAAATCGCGATCGTTAGAATCTCATGTTTTAATACAAAAAAGTTGTAAGAGAGTCCGAAATAGGGTTTCTTGCAACTTTATATTGGTTCAGGTTTGATCGAACATTGCATTAGTTTAGTGAAAATACTGAATTTTGAGTTTGGTTTGCGATAATGTATAGAGGACGTAGAACCCCAAAATCAACTTTTTTTACGCATAATTCTGGAGCTTTTTATGAAACTAGCCGAGTTTCTCCATCAGGGAAAGCAATTACGGCGACAGGGACGAACATTTGCGATCGCCTACTTTGAGCAGTGTTTGCAAAGTACCACAGGTATAAACGAAGAAGGGGGGGTGACTGTAAGAATTTTACTGGATTTAGCATTGGAACTGATTGGAACGAGACAGCCCGAATCATTGCAAAGGGGGGAGAATCTAATTCAACAGGCGGCGGAAAAGCTTGAGCAAAACCCATCCTTTGATGACGAGCAGAAAGCTTATTTACTCTATGTTCGGGCAGCTTTAGCGCATGAATTCGGAGAATTGACTGATGTCTTCCAAATTTTACAAAACGCATACGAACTTTATCATCAGAATCCTCAAGGTCAGTCACTGATCGATGATGCCATTGGTGAATATTACTTACAAATAAATGATCCCCAGTTAGCCCTGAATCACTTTGAACGATCGCTGTCTCTGCGGCTTGAGTCTCAGGACGAATGCGCGATCGCCAAAAGCTATACTAGTTTAGGCAAATTATATTTGTCAGTCGAAGATACATCCCAAGCTGTAAGTCTGTACCAAAACGCCCTAGAGATTGCTTTAGCGAATGACGATCGCGATTTACAGTTACAGTCACTCAAAGGATTAGCGAAGGCGGCGATCGCTGGACAGCAATGGCAAGCAGCAATTGATTTAAGTAAAGATGCGATCGCTCTGCTGCAAGAACCAGTTGATACAATTGAAATTGGCTATTTATATTGCAATCTTAGTGAAGCATTATTGGGCGATCGTCAAATTGAACAGAGTTTACTTTGTGTCAGAAGCGAAGTTTTACCGCGTTTTCGGGACTATCAATATCAAAAGGGAATTGCGATCGCCAAACATATCCGAGGTCGGATTTATGTCCATCGTCTACTTGAAGGTCTGGAGAGTCTGGATGAAGATGCGATCGAAACTGCTCAAGATTCATTGTTAGATGCGTCAATGGGTTTTGAAGAATTGGGAATGATGTTAGATTATGCGAAAACTCTCTATGACTTAGCTTGTCTCTACCAGTTATGTAGTAATTCCCCATTTCAATATCAATACCAAGGTAAAGCCTTGCGATCGCTGGAGTTATCGCTCAGTGTTTTAGATAAATTGGGCATGAGCAGTACTAAATTCGCGATTCAAGTTGATGAATTACTTGATCAAGTAATGCGGGGTAAGTTCTAAAAGATAGATGGATTCGACAATCTGGCAAAATTTAGACATAGTTGAAGCGCCAACTTGGTTAATCGAAAAAGTTGGTAACTTTGCGGCGAAATTACTTGTTCAGAGAGGAATAGTCGAACCTGACAAACTAGCAGCGTTTCTATCCATAGCAGATTATCAACCCACTAGTGCGTTTGCTTTTCCTGAAATGCCACAGGCGATCGCCCGTATTCAACATGCTTACGAACAGGGAGAACTGATTGCAATTTGGGGAGATTTTGATGCCGATGGAATTACGGCAACATCGGTGTTGTGGGAAGGATTGGGACAGTTTTTTACTCAAGGCGATCGCTTAGTTTTTTACATTCCCGATCGCCTGAAGGAGTCGCATGGACTCTCGGTTAAAGGTGTGGATGAACTGCGATCGCAATGTGAAATATTGGGGCAAAGTCTAAGTTTAATAATTACTTGCGATACAGGTAGTACTAGTTTAGAAGCACTAAATTATGCTGTGGAATTGGGAATTGATGTAATTATCACCGATCACCACACTTTGCCTGATGTCCGTCCGCCCGTAGTTGCCATTATCAATCCGCGCTATTTAGTAAATGAGCATCCTCTATTCCATTTGTCGGGAGTTGCCGTAGCTTATAAATTAATGGAAGCTCTTTATGAAACATTGCCTGAAGTGCCATCGCAACCTTTAGAGGATTTATTGGATTTAGTAGCGATCGGTTTAGTTGCCGATTTAGTTCAGTTAACAGGGGATTGTCGCTATTTAGCGCAAAAGGGAATTGAAGTATTACGACAAAAAAAGCGGCTCGGTGTGCGCTTACTATTGGAGCAATGTAAACGAGTCGGCGATCGCCCGATTGATATTAGTTTCGGGATTGCACCGCGCATTAATGCTGTCAGTCGTATCTGGGGCGATGTACGGAAATGTGTGGAATTATTGACAACCAGTGATGAAAGGCTTGGTAAATCTTTAATTGAACAAACTGAATTGGCGAATACTCAGCGCAAGGCGCTGCAAAAAAAAGTATTTAAGCAGGTGCAAGCAAAAATTGACCAGATCGATCTTTCGACTACAGGGATTATTGTTCTCGTCGATCCTCAGTGGTCGGTGGGAGTTTTGGGCTTAGTTGCAGGACAGGTGGTTGGTGAATATGGTCGTCCGACTATTCTCTGTACCCTCGAAGATGGAATGGCAAAAGGGAGTGCGCGATCGCTAGAGGGAATTAATCTTTATGAACTGCTCAAGGGACAGGAACATCTGTTAACCAGTTTTGGTGGACATCCTCTGGCGGGTGGTTTGAGCTTTCCCATTGAGAATTTACAGGTATTAGTTGAAGCGATCGATCAGAAGTTTTGGAGTCAGTATGGTCAATTGCAAAGTAAGGCGCTCAAAATTGATTTGGAAGTAACGATCGCTGATTTAAACAAAGACTTATTTAATGAATTAAGGCAATTGGAACCCTTTGGCATGGGCAATCCTTATCCAAAGCTATTAGTTCGCGATTGCAGATTTTCGGGTGTGTCTAATGCGAATATTCGCAATCAAAAAGGACAAAAAGTTGAATATATCAAAACCGAATTTACCCTCAGCGATCACCTTGGCAATCAAATTTATGGTGATTGGTGGGGACATTACAGCTATGAATTGCCTGATAGTAATTGCGATGTGGTGATTGAATTAGTCGATAATGCGTTTCGCCGCCGCTATGATGCAAGACTGCTTGATTTCAAAGTCCAGAGTCCATCCCTAATTCCCGAATTACCATCCCTTGCCTCGACTGCGAACAAAGGTGCTAACCTCGCTAATATCAAGATTCTCGACCTGCGTGGGAGTAATCAAAGCGAACTTGTACCATCAGCAATTATTTGCGATCGCTGTCCTCAAAATTGGCATGACTTTAATACGCTCATTGACCGCGCCCATCAGGATCAACAATCTCTGGTGCTTGTGTATCCCAATCCTGACAACATCAATGGCGCGATCGCATGGCAAACTTTAGTCGGTATTGCAAAATATTTGAGTCGGACGGGTAAAGAGATTAAGCGATCGCAGTTAATCACAAAATTAGGAATTGAGGATCAAAGAGTCTTGCAGATAGGGTTTGAAGCTTTGCAGGAATATGGTTACACCTTGAATTTTGTTAATGATGAATTCGATAACTTAAATCAAATAAATCAAACAATACGCATTAGTTTAAATTCTCTAGCAAATGATTCTTTATCCAATCAATCATCATTAACTCAACAATTTATCCAAGCGGCGAATGAAATAATATTTCAGCAACGGTTTTTTAATTGTAAGTTTTGCTAAAATCTAATTTAAATGAATTATTAAAAGCGTTAAGAGTTGACTGACTGATGGCTGATCGCATTGAAAATTTGACTGATTTTGTGGCTTTTGTCACAGCGAATATTAAAGGGCGTGAGAAGAGTGAGGCACAAACTTTTTTAGATCGATTTTTTCAGGCGTTTGGACATGGCGGTGTATTGGAGTCAGGGGCAAGGTATGAAGAGGTAATCAAAAACAGTAGCAAGACTGGGAAAACTGGTTTTGCGGATTTGGTTTGGGATGGGCGGATTTTGATTGAGATGAAGAGTCGGGGTGTGGATTTGCGCGATCGCCAGATTTGGGAACAGGCTGGGCGTTATTATTTGCGTTTAAAAAAGGAGAATCGTCCGCGCTATGTGATGTTTTGCAATTTTGATGAGTTCCATATTTACGATTTTGATAATCAGTCCGATGAACCTGTTGATATTATCCATTTAGAAGAACTGCCAAGATGTGAGTCGGCTTTTTCATTTATGCGTGGCAGTAAGGCTAAGCCCTTGTTTCGGAATAACCAGATTGTACTTACGGAGAAAGCGGCACGGCGGTTAGGGGACTTGTATAATGCTTTACTTGAGAGAGGACGCGATCGCCAGTGGCGTGAATATACAGAGTTACAGGCGCAAAGGTTTGTATTGCAATGCGTGTTAGCGATGTTTGCGGAAGATTTGGATCTGTTGCCTGATAACTTGTTTACTCGTTGTGTGAAGGATTGTATTGATCAAAAACTGAGTTCTTTTGATGTTTTGGGTGGTTTGTTTCAGGCGATGAATGCGATAGGCGTTACGCCTGCGGGTCGCTATCAGAATGTGGAATATTTTAATGGTGGTTTGTTTAAGGAAATCCATCCAATTGAGTTGGAAATAGGTGAGTTAAGAATCTTGGAAGCGGCGGCAGGTGCGGATTGGTCAAAGGTGCGACCTTCGATTTTTGGCAATATTTTTGAGGGGGCTTTTCAGTCCGATGAAGGTAAAAAAAAGCGTCATGCTCATGGGATTCATTTCACTTCTGAGGGGGATATTAAGCGGATTGTGCTACCAACCATTGCTGATTATTGGCGTGATCGTATTAGTGCGGCGCATACTTTAACGCAGTTGCAAGCTTTGCATCAGGAGTTAAGCGAGTACAAGATTCTCGATCCAGCCTGTGGTTCGGGAAACTTTTTGTATGTGGCTTATCAGGAATTGAAGTCGGTGGAGTTTGATTTATTGCAACGTTTGCAGGGGCTTGATCCGACACGAGGCTATATGTCTTTGGTGACTCCACAGCAATTTTTTGGAATGGATATTAATTCGTTTGCGGTGGAGTTAGCGAAGGTGACGCTGATGATCGGGCGTAGTGTGGCAATGAAGAAGTTAAATCTGCCTGAATCTTCTTTACCTTTGGATACGTTGGAGCAGAATATTGTTTGCACAGATGCTTTGTTTACCAATTGGGTTAAGGCTGATGCGATTATTGGAAATCCACCATTTTTAGGGGGCAAGAGAATACGCTTAAACCTAGGCGATGACTACATAAATCGAGTATTTGCCAAGTTTCCTGAGGTCAAAGATTCCGTTGATTTCTGCTCTTATTGGTTTCGGATTGCTCACGATAATCTAGATGAGAACGGTCGAGCAGGACTAGTAGCAACTAATTCCATTAGCCAAGGAAAAAGCCGTGCTGCATCCCTTGATTATATTTCTCAAAATAGCGGTTATATCTATGATGCAGTTTCCACACAAGAATGGTCGGGAGAAGCAGCAGTTCATGTCAGTATCGTCAATTGGAGTAAGCAGCAGCCCAATCGCTATATCCTTGACAGCAAAACTGTTTTGAGAATCAACTCATCTTTACAAGCAGAAATAGATGTATATCAAGCTGTAAGACTAAAGGCTAATTTAAATCTTTGTTTTACGGGTGTAACACCGATTGGCAAAGGATTTATTATTTCATTATCACAAGTAGAAGAATGGAATAAAGCAAATAAGAATAACCACAAAGTAATCCGTCCTTTTCTAGAAGGTAATGACCTAGTGGAAAATCCATACTCAGGGCTAAAAAATTGGATTGTTGACTTTAGCGATATGAGTATTGAAGAAGCAAGTGAATATATCCAGCCATTCCAATGGGTAAGGGCAAAAGTCAAACCTGAAAGAGATTTGAACCGCCGCCAAACTTATCAGACATATTGGTGGCAATTAGGAGAAAAAAGACCCGCCATGCGTCAAGCGTTGGAATCGTTGCCTCAATATTTTGCAGTTCCTCAAACCTCGAAATGGGCGATCTTTCTACCTTGTTCCTGTGATTGGTTGCCTAATGCGAGAACTAGAATCGTTGCTAGTGAAGATTTCTATGTTTTGGGGATTCTGACCTCAAGATTGCATCGAATTTGGATGGAAGCTCAAATGTCCACTTTGGAAGATCGCATCAGCTATACACATAATTCCTGTTTTGAAACTTTTCCATTTCCCCAGATCAATACAAATACTTCAAAAAAAGTAAAGCAAACCATTGAAAAAGTTCGCGCCTCTATGCAAGAACTCCATCAATATCGCAGTCAACAAATGGAAAGAAAACAATACGGTATCACCAAACTCTATAACGAATTATTTCACGAACCCGCCAGCCAACTTTATAAACTCCATGCCAAACTCGATAAACTCGTCATGCAAGCTTACGGCTTTAGCGAAGAGGACGATATTTTGAGTAAACTATTGGAATTAAATCTAGAACTAGCCGAACGCGAAAAACAAGGCTTACCCGTCATTGGAGCAGTTAGATCTGTCTAGCCTTAATTAGGCAACAAGATCATAAATAAATGTCGCAGAAATTAGCGATCGCTTTTTCATAATTTATGCAAGAAGCATTTTAAGGTAGTCTTTTAATATATTCAATCAATTTTAATATAAACATAGTAAAAACTCTATAGTAAAATCAATGATCCTAGAATCAGCTTGGCTACTTCCTTGCTATGGTCTGGTCGGTGCATTCATCACCCTACCTTGGTCACTGCGACTAGTGCGTCGCACAGGTCCCCGTCCTGCGGCTTACCTGAATATGTTAATGACAGCGATCGCCTTAGTGCATAGTTGTTTGCTACTGAACTCGACTTGGGGACAACCTGCCAGAGAAATCAGTTTTAGCTGGTTTCAAGCATTTGATCTCAACCTTGTCTGCTCGTTTAATATTTCCTCGATTAGCGCTGGCGCATCAGTGATGATTGCTACCATGAGCTTGATTTCACAAGTCTACGGACTGGGATCGCTAGAAACTGATTGGGCTTTAGCCAGATTTTGTGCCTTGATTGGTTTCTTTGAAGCTGCCATTACGGGGATCGCCTTTAGTGACTCCCTATTTTTTAGCTATGCATTATTAGAAACGCTCACCTTGTCCACTTATTTATTAGTGGGATTTTGGTATGCTCAGCCCTTGGTGGTTACGGCGGCTAGAGATGCGTTTTGGACAAAGCGGGTCGGTGACTTATTTTTATTGATGGGCGTGGTGACGCTCTCTAATCTAACAGGAAGTTTAAATTTCTCAGATTTAAAAGTATGGGCAGCTGCACCAGAGACGATCGCTTATTTTGCAGAACATCAACAATTTGGGACTTTGTTAGGCTTAGCCCTGATTGCAGGTCCGATCGGAAAATGCGCTCAGTTTCCCTTGCACCTATGGCTCGATGAAGCGATGGAGGGACCAAATCCCGCTTCGATTTTACGAAATTCGGTCGTGGTTGGCGCAGGTGCTTATGTGCTGATTAAATTTCAGCCTGTGTTATCACTTTTCCCAGTTGCAGCAGAAGTTTCCGTGGTGATTGGTGCGATTACGGCGATCGGCGCTTCACTTGTGGCGATCGCCCAGATCGATCTCAAACGCGCCCTGTCCCATTCCACCAGTGGCTATCTGGGATTAGTATTTATCGCCGTGGGGATGCAGCAACCAGACTTGGCACTAGGACTGTTATTTAGTCATGGGATTAGCAAATCGTTGTTATTTCTAAGTTCAGGTGCGGTGATGATGACAACGGTGACGCAGGATCTCACGGAAATGGGCGGTATCAAAACCCGAATGCCTGCCACCTTAGTTGCCTTTATTGTCGGTTCCCTTGGTTTAGTGGCGATGGTTCCCTTTGGTGGATTTTGGACATTGTTACGTTGGGAAGAAACCTTTTGGAATACCAGTCCTTTGCTAATTGCGATCGCGCTTTTAGTGAATAGCATCACTGCTTTCGGACTGATGCGAATCTTTGCCCTAGTCTTTCTGGGAGAACCGAAACCGAAAACCCGTCGCGCTCCTGAAGTAGCTTGGCAAGTGGCGATCCCCCTTGTTAGCTTGACGATTATTACCTTACTTGTCCCAATTCTACTTCCTTCATGGGAATTCGCAGATATTGACCTAGATGCCGTGGATATTTGGGGAACGGTCGTGTTATCAGCTTCAGGGCTACTTGGTTTTGCGATCGGTGCATATATCTACATCAAGCCCTACGAGGCGGGTAGTTCTGTACCAATGCCACCGAAAATTACTCGGAATGCATGGAAAGCTGTCCAAGATTTACTAGCTTATGATTTATATGTAGAAAAGATCTATGAATACACGGTTGTGTTCATCGTTGGCGGCGGCTCGAAAGTTTTATCTTGGGTCGATCGCTATTTAGTCGATGGTTCGGTCAACTTTTTAGGAGTAGCTTCGATCTTTAGCGGCGAAAGTCTAAAATACACGGTCACAGGAAGATTACAGCAGTATGTTTTGACAATTTTAATTGGCTTAATTGTAATTGGAATAGCCGCTTTTTATGGATTGCAATAAACCAACGAGAAAAGCAAGGAGCAAAGTATATGTCAACAATTACGCTTTCGCCGCCATCAAAAAATTCTAAAATCTGGACAGATGACGAACTAATGTCATTACCAGATGGAAATCGCTATGAGCTAATCAATGGAGAATTAATTGATATGGGTAATTCAGGCGCTTTACATGGTTATGTTTGCAGCATTTTAGTCATGGCTTTGATGAATTATATTTTGCCGAGAAAGCTGGGCATTATTCTTGATTCCAGCACAGCTTTTACGATGCAAAATGGCAACAAGCGATCGCCTGATATTTCCTTTGTATCAAAAGCAAACCTGCAAGGACTTGAACAATTACCCGATGGCTTTTTAGTTGGCGCTCCTGACCTAGCGATCGAAGTTCTCTCTCCCAATAACACGATCGCCGAAATCCATCAGAAGCTAGTCGAATATTTCGAGAATGGCTCTCGCTTAGTTTGGGTAATTAATCTCAAACAGCATTATGTCCTAGTCTATCGCTCTGCTCAAGAACCCGATCGCCTACTCAAACAATCCGACATGCTTGATGGCGAAGACGTTATCGCAGGATTCACGATGCCACTATCGGAGCTATTCCAAAAACTCTCATTTTAAAAGATCCCCCTCAATCCCCCTTGTAAAGGGGGAAGAAGATAATTCTCATCTTTTTCCTTTTCCCTTTTCCTTTTTCCTTGTTTAATATGCTTAGTACACTAATTTGGTTTCCGATCGCAGGTGCATTTTTAATCGTCTTATTGGGCGGAGGGCTTGACTCCAAACAATTACGCAATATCTCTATGGCGATCGCGATCGCTACTTTTGGCTGGTCGTTATTATTACTCACTAAATTTGATATTAGTCTCGCACCCATGCAAATGCAGGAGTCATTGGCTTGGTTAGAACAAATCGGACTCAGCTACCGCTTAGGAGTCGATGGACTATCATTTCCACTGGTGTTATTAAATGGATTGCTTTTGACGATTGCCATTTACATTAGTACCGACATTCAACGCCCCAGACTTTATTTCCCACTGCTATTACTGCTTGGCGGTGGTGTAAATGGAGCTTTTCTTTCGGAAAATTTATTACTGTTTTTCCTGTTTTTCGAGGTTGAGTTAATTCCCCTCTATCTATTAATTGCCATTTGGGGCGGCGAAAAACGTGGTTATGCAGCTACTAAATTTTTAATTTATACCGCCATTTCGGGAGTACTAATTTTAGCCGCTTTCTTTGGCATGGCAACCCTTGGCAGTGCGGATATTAATGGTTTGACCTTTAACTATCTAGACTTAAATCTCGCCAATGTGCCTAAACCCACCCAATTCAGTTTATTAATTCTGCTCATAATTGGCTTCGGAATCAAAATTCCGATTGTGCCACTACATACATGGTTGCCCGATGCTCACGTTGAAGCTTCTACTCCAGTTTCCACCTTACTGGCAGGAGTTTTACTGAAACTGGGAACTTATGGACTATTGCGCTTTGGTTTAGGCTTACTGCCCGATGCATGGCAAGCGATCGCCCCATTTTTAGCAGGATGGGCGGTGATTAGTGTCATTTATGGATGTCTGACTGCCATCACTCAAACTGACATGAAAAAGATGGTGGCTTATAGTTCGGTCGGTCACATGGGTTATATTCTGCTTGCCCTCGCCGCCGCTACACCGCTATCCCTATTGGGCGCAACCTTCCAAATGGTTAGTCATGGTTTAATTTCCGCCCTACTATTTATTTTGGTGGGAATTGTTTATAAAAAAACAGGAACGCGCAATATCAACTCTCTAAGTGGATTGCTCAATCCTGAACGCGGCTTACCAATTACAGGATCACTGATGATTTTAGCGGCGATGGCAAGTGCCGGTATCCCTGGAATGGTCGGCTTTATCGCTGAATTTGTGATTTTCCGTAGCAGTTTTACGGTGTTCCCTTTACAAACCATTCTCTGCATGATTGGCACTGGCTTAACCGCCGTATATTTTCTGCTCATGATCGACAAGGTATTTTTTGGTCGTCTTTCCATTCGCAAAGATGGCAGTGATCAATTTACCGATACATTGAAGTTAGTCAAATGGCATGAAAAATATCCCGCGATCGCTCTGGCTTTGATCATTATCTTCTTTGGCATATTTCCTAACTTTGCCACGAAGATGCTTGAGAGTTCAGCACAGGCGATCGCCCCCAATCAAATTAACTCTTCTGTGAGCAGATCTTGAGAGACAGTTGATGAAACCAGAACCAGTCAAATATCTGCGTCTCGATATCGAAATCTCTATTCCTTATAGTGATGTCCTTGAAGGTTTGGATGCTTGGTTTGAGTTGGGATTAATTTCGGAGATGGATTTTCGATGGCGCAGTACAGGGCGATCGGCTAATCGGCTAAACATTGTCGCGATTGAGAATGAAAAGATTTTGCAAGGGTTGGAGCTATGGCTAGAGTTGGGTTTAGTCAGTGATCAGCAGGTCAGGCTGATTGGTACAACTCGCTTGAATTGCGAAATAAAAGCTCCCGTTTTAGAGTCCCCAATTTCATCCGCAATACCGATCGCCAGATCAACTGCAACTTCGGCAAATATATCTAGCGCAAATATATCTAGTTCTCGATTAGCCCGATCGCCTATTCCAAAAACTCCACCCGTCAAACCGAAAATAGAACAAGAACCGAGTAAAGTCGCCCAAACCTTGCGATCGCTGTTCTCAGAATTCAGTACGATGTGGTTGCTCTTTTTGGGCGTGTTTCTGGTGGTGGTTTCATCGGGATTGCTGGCAGCTAGTCAATGGAATAATTTTCCTGCTCAAGGACAGTATTTACTCCTACTGAGCTACACTTTGGGATTTTTTGGAGTGGGATTTTGGACTAGCAAAAACGAACGCCTACGCATGACCACCCGCGCTTTGCAATTGGTAACATTGTTATTAGTACCAGCAAATTTCTGGGCGATGGATGGTTTGGGTTTATTCACAAATCCTACGGGAATTGGGATAGGGGCGATCGCAGGTTGTCTACTTTCGGCGATCGCCATTTTTCTATTACAAACATCTTTTGTATTTCAGGAGTCTCAGGCTCTTTTAGAAGAAGATCCAGCCCAAAATATAGCAAAGAGTAAATCAAGAAAACGCATACAGCGACAATTAAGCCAGCTTTCTATTTTTACGATTCTGTTATTAAGTTGGCTACATCTCGGTTGGATGTTATCGAGATACTATCCCTTAATCGCCGTTTATTTGGGAATTGCCGCGATCGCCACTTCTACATTTTTAAATCGACAGCGCAGCTTAAATACTGCTGACAGTTCTACTTTCCCACTGGCTTTGATTACAGGAGCCTACAGCACTATACTGCTGATTAGTCGATCGCTTTTGTTTGGGGATGTGTCAGTTTTTAAACTAGGCTTAGCGTTTGGAATTTGCGGCTGGGTTTTAATCCAAATTACCAATAAAGCCGAAAGGCTGCGATCGCCTTCCACCATAGTCAATACAACAGCCAATACCAATTCAAATATAGAAAATCCTTCCGCAAGCTCCTTTCAGTTAGGTTTAGGGAAAATTTTACTGGGGTTAGGTTGGTTGGTATCGGTGTGGGATCAATATCCTTGGCAGACTTTTTCAATTAGTTTATTAATTGCATGGTTGCTATGCGATCGCCTGTCGCGACTGGAAAAGCCCATTGATTTAACCTATTTATTCTTTTGGGGCTTACAAATTCTTTGGCTCGGTGAAAGATTAATTCCTGAAGCTTGGCGAATTGATTCAACGCAGAAAATATTAAACTTTTTGCAAACCAGTTCTGAAAATAGTTTGCTCGGAATTTTCTTATTCCCTTACCTAATCCTAGCCTTAATCATCGGTGCAATCTATCGCGATCGCCAAAAGAATGCTTTAGCAATGCGAGCAGAACTCCTAGCATTAGGATTTGGGGTATTACTCAACAGCTTAACCTATCCCCATATTTCTGCGATATTCATTAATCTATCACTTTCGGCAATTACATTACTGATCCTTCAAGCCAGACGTTCGCCAAATAGTCCAGATTTAAGCAGCCTAGTCTATTGCGCCCATATCATCAGTCTCATTGCGATCGGCTCAGGTGTTTTCTTCTTTACCCGTTCCACTTCTATTTTTGGATGGGTGGGTGGTTTACTAATTGCGATGTTGATAGAATGGAGCGCGGTTTTGGTGATCGGTAAATTTAGCGCTGAACCAAATGCTCACAAACCGCGTCTTCAAGCATGGCGAGATAGCGCATGGCATATTGGTGCGACTCTGTCCGCCCTTAGCTATATTCTGCTCTGGAATGAGGCGATCGCATCTCAAAATATGCGTAGTAGCGAGATGCTAATTAATACCAGTCTTTGGGGCGTGGCTTGGTTAGCAGTCCCCATGTCTCTGACCTTTTTAGGAACTTGGCGCGAATTTGCCGATCGCGATTTGGCGATTAAACTCAGTATTGCAGGACTAGCGATCGCGCAGTTTTTGACATGGAATGGTGATAGCTCTCGAATCATCGGTTTAGGGGTAGCCTATGGCTTGATGCTCGTCAATACTCGCCGTAGCGAATCACTGCTAACCACTTTTAATACAGTCGGTTATGAATTATTGTTTATCGCCACCTTACTTTGGCAATTTAAACTGGGAGGTGGCGCGATCGCTCAGTTGACCTTCGGGATCAATGGCGCGGTGGTTAGCGTTTTAATACTATACGTTCTCAACCATTGGCTAAAATACCGCCGCGATCGCCAAGTTCCTAATTTGAATTTATCGTTAAATCAATCCTATTCTCAAGCCTTTGATATTTGGGCAGCGATGCTTTCCACGGCTTTATTGGTTTTGCAAACTGGTTTAGCCGCCTTTACCTTTGCCTTTAATGCAGATAGTCAGCTATTTATCAATCTATTACCTAGCACGGCTTTAGTGGCTTTAGGATTAATTTATCGCGTTTGGCAATCAGGAAAAGTGCCGCCCTTCTGGGCAGAATGGGGAATTGCATGGAGTATTGAACTCCTAACTTCAGGGGCGATCGCCATCACCAACGGTTCAGCGATTGAACTAGCGATCGCGAATCTCGCCCTCGGCTTTATTTCCCAGCTATTGGGCGATTGGTGGATGCAGCGTACTGGAGATTCAGCAAACGGGACAATAAATAAAGGTGAATATCCACGCAGTTGGCATATCATTCCTTTGATTTATGGTGGATTAGGTTCACTGTTGAGAATTGGCAGTTTTAGCAATCTATCTGGATTGTTTTCCCTCAGTACATCTGTAATTGGTATTGGTATTGGACGTAGAGCTTCCCAATCCAATCCGATTTTCAAAGCTCTCACCTATCTCTCGATGGTGGTAGCCACTTTCTCAGCATACGAGTTACTCTTCTATCAAATGGTAGCCAATTCCCAAGGTGGTAGCCTTGGCGATGGAATGGTCATATTAGCCACATTAGGCTGTGCGATCGCCTATGCCTATGGGATTTTTACTAATTGGATTAGAGCATATTTACGACTGTCTATCAAAGAAATTGGCATCTCGGCACATCTACATTGGACTGCGAGTGCCATATTTTTAATATTGGGTAGCTTCTTTAGTCCATCTTTAACTGGTGGGGCGATCGGTGGTGGTATTGCGATCGCTTTGACAGCTTATGCGATTAATCAGGGAAGGAGATCCCCCCTAGCCCCCCTTGTGAAGGGGGGGAAAGATAATTCTCTAGTCCCCCTTTACAAGGGGGATTTAGGGGGATCAGATCTTTGGATTTATACAGGAATCTTCACTGCCATTGGTGCGATCGCCTATTTATTATTTTTCGCATTCCCCAACCCTTGGCTAATTGCCAATGTAATCACCCCCTACGCCGCCGCGATCGCTTGTTTGATTTCGGGAATTCTCTATTTACCACCTTGGGAAGAATGGGATTGGAATGAAGAGCCTTGGCATAACTCGGCTTTCGCTTTGCCATTGATTTTTGCATTGATTACCAGCAATGCGATCGCCACACCCTGTCTGATTATCGTTGGTATTTTTTACATCATCTATGCCCAAGTAAAACAACAAATTCGCGTTACCTATATCTCATTGTTGCTATGGAATTGGGTAATTTTTAATAATGTACCCCTAAACCTATATGCAAATCTCCCATTAAATTTCTTGATTAATACTGGAACGCTCAGCTTGTCGGGACTATATTTCGCGCAAGTGGAGCCAACATTGCGATCGCGCAATAGCAAAGAGTTACGTCATACCCTACGCTGTCTATTCTGTGGTGGCATGAGTTTCGTCGCTTTTCTTTACTCCTTTAACAATCCCTCTATTGCCTTCTCTACATGGATTTTAAGTTCCATCTTTATCATGGCAGGGTTAGGATTCCGCGTCAGAGCTTATCTGTTTACAGGAACCCTTACTTTTATTCTGTTGGTTCTTACCCAAGCCATACTCTTAGTCACCCAATATTCTTTCCTGATGTGGGCGCTCGGCATTTTTGCAGGGATTGGCTTTATTCTAGTTGCTGCTAATTTTGAAGTACGGCGCGATCGTATTCTGGCGCTATTCCGCAATGTCGAGATGGAGTTGCAATCTTGGGAATAAGTTCGATGGGTGAATACTGCGCTTGGTTAGGAATAGGAGTTAGTTTTTGGGTTTTGAATAGGTAGATGTAAGAGCAAATCTGTTAGAATCGAAATAACATAATGCTGCATCAAATTTGATGTGTATAAGTAAGGTATTGATGTAAAGAGGCATTACTTAGCTAAATATATGCGATTTATTAATCCCAAGACTGATTATGCATTTAAAAAAATCTTTGGCTCAGAGCAGAGTCATGATATTTTAATCAGCTTTCTCAATGCAATTCTTTATGATGGAAATATTGTAATTAGGGATTTAGAAATCCTCAATCCTTATCTAGCACCAAAAATACGAGGTGTTAAGGAAACCTATTTAGATGTAAAAGCGAAACTTGATAATGATACAACCGTAATTATTGAGATGCAGGTATTAAACATCGAAGGTTTCGAGAAACGAATTCTCTATAACGCGGCTAAAGCCTATTCAACACAGTTGGGAATCGGTCAAGACTATACTTTGCTCGATCCCGTGATTGCCTTGACAATTACTGATTTTGAGATGTTTCCAGAAATAAATCAATTAATCTCGCGGTTCATTCTCAAAGAAAAAGACTTTTTGATTGATTATCCTATTTATGACATTGAGTTGGTATTTGTCGAATTACCGAAATTTCATAAAGAAGCCGATCGCTTAGAAACATTAGCTGATAAATGGTTGTATTTCCTCAAATGTGCGAGACAGTTAGATGTTGTGCCTGAAAGTATGAATCTTGTCCCTGAGATCAAAAAAGCCTTTGAGGTGGCGAATGAAGTAAATCTCACGCCTGAGCAGATTGAGGACATGGAGATGCAGGAGATGTTTATTCACGATCAACGGAATGCGATTAAGAAGGCTCTAAATCAGGGGCGGCAAGAGGGATTAGAAGAGGGTAAAGTGGCGGCAAGAATTGAAATGGCTCAGAAGTTGCTCGATGTCCTTGATGATGTGGCGATTAGTCAGGCTTCGGGGTTGAGTTTGCAGGAAATTGCTGAGCTTAGAGTATTGTAGAATGATCACTTGTACTTGTTTAAGAATATTTCAGCATAGCGATCGTAGGCAATCATGATTCCAGAATCGGGCGAAGGATTTAAATCGGGCTTTGTAGCATTAGTAGGACGACCAAATGTTGGTAAGTCCACCTTGCTTAATGCCCTTATTGGGCAGAAAATCGCGATTACTTCGCCCGTTGCCCAAACTACGCGCAATCGATTACGAGGAATATTGACTCTGCCAGAAGCGCAAATCGTGCTGGTTGACACCCCAGGGATTCACAAGCCCCACCATCTGCTCGGACAAACCATTGTCAGAAATGCGATCGGGGCAATTTCTTCGGTGGATATCACGGTTCTGCTCGTGGATGGTAGCGATCGCATGGGAACGGGCGATCGCTTTGTTGCGGAAACAATTCTCCAGAGCAAAGTTCCTACTATTTTAGGAATTAATAAAATCGATCTAGTTAGCGATGGCTCAGGCGATACCTTCAGCGATTATGAAAGTTTTGCCGAAGAGCATGGTTGGCAAGTCGCTAAGTTCTCTTCAACTACGGGCGAAGGTTTAGAAGCTTTACAAACGATGATGTGCGATCGCCTCCCTCTGGGACCTTACTACTATCCCCCCGATCTCGTCACTGATCAACCTGAACGTTTTATCATGGGAGAACTAATTCGTGAACAGATTCTCTTACTTACTCGCGAAGAAATTCCCCATTCTGTAGCAATCAGTATCGATCAAGTCGATGAACAGCCAAAAATTACAAGGGTAATGGCAACAATTCATGTGGAACGTGATTCGCAGAAGGGTATTCTGATTGGCAAAAAAGGACAAATGTTAAAAGAAATTGGCACACAGGCAAGAATGCAAATGCAGAAAATGATTATGGGTTCTGTCCATTTGGAAATGTTTGTCAAAGTCCAACCTAAATGGCGATCGTCCAGATTTCAACTCGCCGATCTCGGCTATCGCGTGGAGTAAGTTAAAATTTTATACCGTGCTAGATATTCTCAACGATCGCAATTTCATCATCGGTTAATTCATACAACTGATAAACCAATTGATCGATTTGGCGATCAGTCACATCAATTTGTTTTTGAATTACTTTTTTCTCGGTGGGCGAATTTACTGCTTTTAACCTGTTGTGCAGCGAGATCATTTGTTCAACCAGAGAAACTAGGCGATCGTGATTATCGCGATCGCTCTTAATATCAAAATTTATAAGGCGAATAGGTAATTGTTCTATAAATTGTGTGAAATATCGAAAAAATCCACCCCGAAGCTGAGTACTAACATTTCTTAAATAAAAGTTTAAAACTTTACTGTTTAAAAGCCCTAAAATATATTTTGGTGATTCTTTAATAGTGTTTTTAAAGGTAATTCCATAACCACTTGTAAAAGTATATTCACCAAGTTCATCCATTGCAAAGGAAGCGCGATCGGCAATATCAGGCACTAGTATTTTAGGAGATTTCATTAATTCAATGTTTTTAGGGTATATATATCCATACCAATTAGATTTATTCATTTTGCCATTTTCCCTACTTAATAAATATTCTTTATTCTCCAATAAATATTCAAATGTTTTCGGAAATAATAATTTCATTTGTGCTTCCGTAACAAAGCTTGCCTTACCTTTGTCTAAAACGTATGGAATAATCACTACTTGCTTTGAATAATTTGTTCTATATTGTTTTATTTCTCTACCTTTTAAAAATAGAGATACTAATTCAGATTCAATCTCAAATCTCTTATCTAATTCGCTTGAATAGACAGTAACTAGAGTTTCATTTTTAGAAATTAAATCTAACACATATATTTTATTGGCACTTGTACGAATACCTTGAAAAATTCTGTCTACTATGTCTTGTGTTTTTACTGGCATCATATCCAGACGCTCAAACAAATTAGAGCTATCACCAATAGTAAAATTCCAATTTTTATCGGTAATATTGTTTAAATCTATCTTCCCTTCAATAGCTTTTTCTGATTTACACCATTCAGAAATATTATTTACCCTTTTTACTTGACATTCAGAACCAGACACTTTATCTAAAAATATTAAACAGGTATAAGTTGTTGGACCTGAAAAAACTTGCTGATCGCCAAAATGTACAATCTCGGCTAAATTTTTGCCAGTAGAAATAATGTTACGAATTGGCTCTCCATATTGAGCGTTAAAAAATTTGTGCGGCAATATATAGCCTAATTTACCTGTTGTATTGAGTAATTTTAATCCTTTTTCCAGAAAGACAACGCAAATATCATAATTGCCTTTACTTGCAGCAAAATAGGTTTGTTTATAAAATTCAGTTTCTCTAGAAGCCCATTCTTTTAAAGTTTGAATACGAACATAAGGCGGATTACCGATAATGGCATCGAAGCCACCTGATTTCATGGTTTCAGGAAATTCTTGATCCCAGTCAAATACATTGATGCGATAGACTTCATTTTCGCTTAACAAACTCATCTGAACTTTGTCATAAAAGTCAGAAGCAATTAAAGAATTTCCACATTTAATATTATTATCTAAATCTGGTAAAGCTCTTTCTTGAAAGAGTCTTAATTGATTACTAACACTTTCTTGAGATTCACCTTCGAGAACTTTTAATAATAGAGATAACTTACTTACTTCAACGGCTTGAGCATCAATATCTACACCAAAAATATTATCTAATAAGATTTTTTTCTTTTCTGTTGAAGTTAGCTGCCAACCAGTCATCGATTCATAGATAGGAACTTTGCGAGTAGGATTTTTTAAATGATATTCTTGATAATAATTGCGATACCATTCCAGTAAATATTGATATACACCAATTAAAAAAGAACCCGAACCACAGGAAGGATCGAGGATTTTTAATTTTGCTGCTTGTTTAGCAGTTTTACCTGCTAATAATTTACCCACTGTATTTTTAACAATGTAATCAACGATATAAGTGGGTGTGTAATAAACTCCTCCTGCTTTACGGACTTCAGGCTTGTCTTTTACGGTTACTGCGCCTGAATTAAGCGTAATGACTTTACCTAAAAATTGTTCATATACCTGTCCAATAATTTCAATGGGAATTACTGAAAATTCGTAAGGACTGGGATAGTAAAGATTTTTGATAATACTTTTTAAGGGACGATTATCAACAGTTAAAGCTAAAGTAAAATTGTCGAAATCAGAGCGATCTCGTTCAGATTTAAAATGAAATAGTCCAGAATTATAGCGATCGTCGGCATTACGAAAAATTTGACAGAGGCGATCGTATATATCACTCCCTTTTTGGAGATCTTCTAATGTATCTTCTAATGTGCCATAAGGCTCTGTACCGCGATCTTCGCAAATTCGCAAAAAGATTAATCGATTAATTGTGATTTGAACAGCAAAATTGAGATCGCGATCGCTAATTTCTGGATTATAAAAGACAATATTATTCGCTAATATATTGCGCCAATCTTCTATTTCATTTAAGAAGGCTGCATCAACCGTTAAATTTCCCTTGTCAATTTTTTGGGATGTAATAAATTGATTTAAAGATCCGCCTAGAACTGCTTCACGAGAAAATAAAGACGCTATTTCTTCCCATTTATCAACGTATTCAGTATATTTAAAATATAAAATTCTGGCGACTATCGGATTATCTTTGACATTGGGTTGAATGCGGCAGTCATATATAGCAAGTTCTTCAAAATCTGTGAGAATGCTAACTGGTAAACTTGCCGACCAGCCATAGCGTCGTAATTGAAAAGCAGGTTTGGTATTTTGAGCAATATTAACAGAAGGCTTTTTTGCTTCTACAAAAAATTTTGGATCTTTGCCAATCCGAAAACAATAATCTGGTGCTTTGTGAGTATCACCGATTTTAACGCTGTATTCGTAAATAACTTCTCGATAAGCCTCTGATGATCTTTTCTTATTACGAATATCCCAACCCAAAGCCTCAAAAAATGGATCAATAAAATCATTTTTTACTTGCGTTTCGTTATAGGTTGTTGAGCGATATTCCGATGCATTTTGTTGAAAGCGATCGACTAGCTCATAGATTTTGGCTGGGATACTCATATCAATAATCTTTCGCATCAGAAAACTACTCTAGCAGAGATGACTTAGCAATCTCCTCGATCGCCCCATCCAGACAGTCCAGACCATCTTGCAATGACTCAATCCGACAAAGGCGATCGCGCAAAACGGCGGCTCCTGCAAAACCTTTGGCATACCAAGTCATGTGTTTACGCGATTGATGAATACCTTTGATTCCTTTGTAATCCCATAGCCCTTGTAAATGCTCCTTGGCAACTTCTAAACATTCGATTACCGTCGGCTCAGGTAAATATTCACCTGTTTTCAAAAAATGATCGACCTGCCCCACTAAAAAGGGATAGCCCAATGTCCCCCGCGAACACATCACTCCATCCGCTCCCGTCTGTTCTAGGCAGGCGATCGCCTTGTCTACGGAAAAAATATCACCGTTGGCAATTACAGGGATCGTTAATATCTCTTTGACTTTGCGAATCCATTCCCAATTTGCATTACCCGTATAACCCTGCGATCGCGTCCGCGCATGGACTGTGATCATCTTTGCGCCAGCATCCTCCATGCGTTTAGCAAAATCTAAGATTGTAATTTCATTGTCATCCCAGCCGATGCGCGTTTTTACAGTCACAGGAATATCCACTGCTTCGACAACTGATCGCACAATTTGGGAGGCAAGTTCAGGTTGACGCAGTAAAGACGAGCCGCCACCCTTTTTCGTGATTTTATTCACAGGACAGCCCATATTAATGTCTACGGTGTCCGCGCCCTCCAATACCGCTTTTTGAGCAGCCTCCGCCAAAAAATCAGGACGACAATCAAATAACTGAATACTAATTGGTGTTTCGTGGCGATCGATCTCCATTAATTTCGGCAAAGCTTTCATGTGATGCAAATCTGTCGCGCTAATCATCTCGGTATACAGCATCGAATCGGTTGCATACCGTCTCACCAATCGCCGAAACACCAAATCCGTCACCCCTGACAACGGGGACTGCAACACCCGACTTTTGAGGGTGACATTACCAATAGTCAAAGGTTCAGTAAGTTTTTGCAGTAATTTGGATGGTGCAGAAGTCATGTCGTCAAATTTTGCTTTGTTTAGCGCTATATACAAAGGTATAGTAGTTTTAAATAGTTTGAGCAAAGCACGTCCAAAGTACTAGCCGATCTTAAACCTTAAAAATCTATAAAATCATTACTAAAGATGATCGTTCGTAACAGTCATCACAATTTTTAAAGGAGCAAAAATTTGTCTAAAAAACATCCAGTTATTGCCGTAACAGGTTCATCAGGTGCTGGTACTAGTACCGTTAAGCGAGCTTTTGAACATATTTTCCGTATTGAAGATATCACTGCGGCGGTCGTTGAAGGTGATAGCTATCACAAATACAACCGCATGGAAATGCGCGAAGCGACAAAACTAGCTGCGGCTGAAAATCGCACCGTAAGTCATTTCGGCTTGAACGCTAACCTGTTAGATAAACTCGAAGCCTTGTTTCATGAATATGGTGAAACGGGTAACGGGCAGAGACGCTACTACCTGCACAGCCCCGAAGAAGCTGATTATCACAACGGACGTTTAGGCACTAGCAATCAACCTGGCGAATTTACCCCTTGGGAAAGCATTGAAACTGGTACAGATGTACTTTTTTATGAGGGTTTACATGGTGCGGTTGTTTCTGAAGGCATTAACCTCGCTCAGTATGTTGATTTGTTGGTCGGTGTAGTTCCGATTGTGAATTTGGAGTGGATTCAAAAAATTCATCGTGATAATGCTGAACGCGGCTACAGCGCTGAAGCGATCGTTGATACGATTTTGCGCCGGATGCCTGATTATGTAAACTATATTGCGCCTCAGTTCTCTAATACCCACATCAACTTCCAGCGCGTTCCGACCGTTGATACTTCCAATCCTTTCATCTGCCGTGATATCCCCACCCTTGATGAAAGCTTTGTAATTATCCATACCAATCGCTGCTTCCGTGAAAAATTCCATATCGATTTCCCATATCTCCTAGATATGATTCATGATTCCTTTATGTCACGTCACACGACCTTGGTTGTGCCTGGTGGCAAAATGGGGTTTGCGATGGAGTTAATTCTTCAACCGCTAATCGACTCTCTTGTAACTGAGTCAAAGAAGCTAAAAGCCTAGAATAAAAAAACCGCGCAAAGCGCGGTTTTTTTATAGTCAAAAATTATTTGCTTGTTCTAGGGTGCTGACATTGATTAGCGCCAAACTAGGAGCCGATCGCTTCACTAATCCTGTTAAAACTTTTCCTGAACCAACCTCGATCGCCTGTTCGTAACCTTGATCGGCGAGATATAAACAGATTTCGCGCCAACGTACGGGTGATGTCATTTGTTGACTCAAGAGATCCCGCAATGCTTGTCCTGATGTGATAGTAGTATTCGGCTCTAGGTTGGAAATCACGGGGATGGATGCGTCATTAAAAATAGTTTTCTCTAAGGCGATCGCAAACTGCGCTGCCGCCGATGCCATCAAGGGCGAATGAAATGCGCCACTAACCGCCAAGGCGATCGCCCGTTTTGATTTCACCTGATCGCAAATTGATTTTACCGCCGCCTCTGTTCCTGAAATTACCACTTGTTCGGCACTATTATCATTGGCAAGGATGACATCTGGGGTTGTGGCGATCGCCGTTTCTAACTCAGTCCGATTAAAACCAATCAAAGCCGTCATTGCGCCGCCACTTGCCTCCGACATCAGGAGCGATCGCTGCTTCACCAGTTCTAAACCAGTCGCAAAGTCAAAAACATCAGCACTATACAGGGCGCTATATTCACCCAAGCTATGTCCAGCCACTGCATCAGGTTTCGCACCCTTGGCTTTTAGCAGATCGGCAAGGATCGCCGAGATTACATATAAACATGGCTGGGTAAATTCAGTTTTGGCAAGTTCCGTGGTATCAGTCTGTATTTTTTCTAAAATCGACCAGCCTAAAATCTGCTCCGCCTTGGCAAATTTATCTCTGCCCACCTCGGCAAGATCCAGCCCCATACCTACTGCCTGAGAGCCTTGTCCAGGAAATATCCATACGTTTTTTGGCATTTTGATAAAGTTTTTTGATAAAGATTTAAAAAAAGTTGAGCGATCGATCTTCGCATATAGCGCAACGGCTATTTCTAAATTTTAGTGAACTTAGGGGCGGCATAGCCGCCCCACTAGAGAAGGCTTGCTTAGTAAGCCTTCTTAAAATCTTCTTGGGTTTTATGACCTTTGCTATTGAGTCATCATAAATATTTTTCAAATAATCAACTAAATCAAGTTGACTGCGCTAGAATATGTGCGGATGAGTATTTCCCGATCGCAATGTTTGTTTTCAGTATTGACAGTTTATTGACAGTTGTCTTCTGTTTCATCGTGGCAGGCTTCTTTCCGAAATCTCTATCTCTACACATATCTGATTGTTGAAGCAAGTATTATGTCTATTTATGTTGGTAATCTCTCTTACGAGGTTGCAGAAGAAGATCTCAAAGCCGTATTTGCCGAATATGGCGAAATTAAGCGGGTTCATCTCCCTATAGATCGGGAGTCTGGTCGTCCACGCGGTTTTGCTTTCGTCGAAATGATTGATGAAAAGAAAGAAGATGCAGCGATCGAAGCACTCGACGAAGCTGAATGGATGGGTCGCGCCCTTAAGGTCAACAAAGCCAAGCCTCGTGAAGAAGGCGGCAGTGGCGGCGGTGGTCGTGGTGGCTTTAGAAGCGGTGGTGGTCGTCCCTCTGGTGGCGGCGGTCGTGATCGCTACTAAATAAATAAAAAAGGGGTGCAAAGCACCCCTTTTTTATGCTTTCTTGGCGCGTCGTAACGCCGCACCGTTGCCAACAATTCCTAGATTTTGAATGACTTGATGCTTTCTGGCTTCTTCGAGTTTATTCAGGTCGTTGTAATTTACCCAAGCGATACAGTCCACTGGACAAGTATCGATCGCCTCCTGCACCAAATCCTCATCATCGCCATCTTGAGCGATTACCCTTGCCCGACCATAGTCTTCTTCTAAAACAAAAGTACTCCGCGCTGTATAGGCGCAATGTCCACAGCCGATGCAGATAGTCTCATCAACAAACACGGCATTTTGACGGAGTTCGCCACCGAGTTCGGGTTCAAAGCCAGAGCGATCACTTGGCTCTGGCTCTAAACTTATAGAAGTGGGGTTATGTTCAGAAAAATTATCCATTCCAACGCTGTAGAACCAGACGGACTGAACCATCTTCACGCACTTGCTGCTCGGATAGGCTAAAACCTTGATCGATGGATTCACCCATGACTGTAGCGATCGCGTAGCGCTGGGTTACTTTATTCAAAAAGCTTTCCACAGTCCAAGGCTGTTGCCAATATTGCATGTCCGCAACGAGGGCAAATTCGCGCCCGTTCCACTGAAAGCCGACATCATAACCATTGTCTTGCTCGATGACGACTTCCGCCTCGGTTGTCGCACCTTGATAACCACGCATGGGTGATGCGCCAGATTTCCAGTTGACTCCTAAATCAGTGAGGGCTTTTTGAAGCGGTTCTAATCTGCGGATTTGGGTTTTTACTTGGCTAAAATGTGACATAGGTTTGATCCTGAATTGGCGCTAAGGGACAGACGAACAAAAATTTGAACTTTAATTTGTTATCTTAAACGAGGGAAACTAGAGATTTTTATAACCTTGACTACCATTGGCTAAATCTAGAAGCATCGGCATCGGTATCTGATACATGTTCAAATTGGCTTGTAGTCTGAGATATGACTTGCTGTTGAGCAAAATTTTCGGAAGTTAACTCACGATGTGCGACAATTCCTAGCTTTGCTTCGATCGCTGCTGTCACCTCAGCGCAACTAGCGCCAATGATACCTGTCACCCGCTCTTCGATCCGACCATCTGGGTAAATAATAAATTCCAGAGTTTCCATGCTGATTCCAGCGATTGAATTACTAAACAGTTTGACGTAAAGTTCCTATAAACGTCAAGAAGTTAACATCGCAAAACCTACAGGCTATTTAATGCTTTGAATAGAGCGATCGCTATGCCCTGCAAGTATTTACAGCTTTTGGTGAATTTCTTAAATTTAGTTTAAGTTTCACAAATTTACTTAAAATGCATAAATACATGCCTTAAGACATAGCCGTCTTAATCGAATGGAAATTGTAGATCGAGAATTTAGGTGATCGCTATAAATTATTTCTTAAGATTTAACTAAGGCGATCGCTTGATTGTCAATCTGCAATTGATATTTGCTTTTTGCCACGTTTTCCTAAATGTACGTTAATTGCTTTGATGTCAATATCTTCTTCCGCCTCACCAAGAGTTGTATAGTTACTTGGGTTTTCGCGTCTATCTAACCTTTGAATTGCTTTTGCTTCAGCAGAAACGAAAGTTAGAGACTCTCTCTGTAATTTTTCGGCGATCGCTTCACGAATCCAGTCAATACCTTTTGCTTTGACAATTTCAATCTGACTGATGGGAATTTTTAAGCCGATAACTTGTTCCGCTAACGCCTCATCGTTTAGGTCGGTTCTTTGACCTTGCTTTCTGGGCTTAGCTTCGTTAATTGATGTCATACAAGCATTTTTGTATTTTTGTATTAATTAATAGCTGCATCCTAGCATTTTTAAATCAAGAGCTAACCAAAGCGATCGCTGGGTAATTGGAGAGCGGCGCTTTCACAAATTACTCTGGGGTTTAAGTCAACGCAAAGCGCTGTAGCCTTAAACTGTATAAGTAATTAAAGAGATCCTAAGAATTTAAAATGCCAGCTTTTAAAATATTTGACAACGATATTGATTTTGACACCCTGCAAGAATATCTCGGCAATGATGCGATCGCTGTAGATACAGAGACGATGGGGTTAATTCCTAGACGCGATCGCCTATGTGTAATTCAAATATGTAATGACAATGAAACTGTGAGTATTGTCAGAATCGCGCAGGGGATTAAAGAAGCCCCAAATCTCAAATATTTATTTGAAGCCCCTGATGTCAATAAAGTTTTTCACTTTGCCAGATTTGATGTCGCCATGCTCGAAGCCCATCTCGGTATCGCCACGCATCCAATTTTCTGCACCAAAATCGCCAGCAAACTTGCGAGAACCTATACCGATAAGCATGGCTTAAAGGAAGTGGTCCGTGAACTACAAAACATTGAACTCGATAAAACATCTCAGTCTTCGGATTGGGGTAATGTGCTTTCACTATCGGAGGAACAACTAAAATATGCCGCCAATGATGTGCGCTACTTGTTAGGAGTCTATCGCAAGCTGAGCGAGATGTTGACAAGAGAAAATCGCTATGACCTTGCACAGGCTTGTTTTGCTCACATTCCTACTCTTGTATATTTGGATCTGCTAGGCTACGCCGATGTTTTCTCTCATTAGGTTCAAAAAAGTTTCTTGGTGACTTGTACTTTTTGCGACTATAACAAATTCTAAATGCAGTACAGAATGAAGGGCTATTTGAAAATAAAATTACCTTAGAGATCGCTGATCTGCTCGCTTAAAAAACATCTCTACACTATGCAAAATCAACCTACCAAGGAAAATATGAAGACAACCATCAGGGGATTTCGGTCGAGTTTTTTAGATGCGATCGCTGATCCCTTTTATGCACCTGAAGCTGATTGTATACGTTACTTTCCCGATGGTTTATTAGTCGTTGAGGATGGTCTGGTCAAAGATTTAGGTGATTATGCGGAATTGCAAAGTCGATATGCAGATATTCCGATTACCGATTATCGCGATCGCTTGATTGTTTCAGGATTTATCGATACGCATATTCATTTCCCGCAGACAGAAATGATCGCTTCCTATGGTGAGCAGTTACTAGCATGGCTGAGTACTTATACATTTCCTGTGGAAGGGAAGTTTAGCGATCGCAATTATGCATCGGAAATTGCGGAGATTTTCCTAGATGAATTATTGAAAAATGGAACGACTACTGCACTGGTATTCACAACTGTTTTTCCACAATCAACAGATGCTTTTTTTGAAGCCGCACAGCGCCGCAATTTACGGATGATTGCGGGGAAAGTGATGATGGATCGGAATGCACCCGAATTCCTTCAAGATACTGCCGAATCTTCCTATCAAGAAACTAAAGCGTTAATTGAGAAATGGCACAAGCGCGATCGCTTACTCTATGCTGTAACACCCCGTTTTGCCGCTTCTTCAACACCTGAGCAATTGAGTAATGCTAGTAAGTTGTTAGCGGAATATCCTGATGTATATCTGCATACGCACCTCTCGGAAAATGTCAAAGAAGTAGAATTTGTGACCGAACTCTTTCCTGAAAGTACTGGTTATCTTGATGTCTACGATCGCGCTGGTTTAGTCGGTGCAAGGTCAATTTTTGCTCATGGGGTGCAGCTTACGGATTCCGAATTTGCCAGATTATCCACAGCAAAATCAGCGATCACCTTCTGTCCAACTTCTAATTTGTTTTTAGGCAGTGGACTGTTTAAATTGGAAAAGGCAAAATCTTTAGAAACACCAATTAAAGTTGGTTTAGGAACAGATGTGGGCGCGGGTACAAGTTTTTCGATGCTCCGCACCGCCAGCGCTGCCTATCAAGTTGCTCAGTTGCGATCGCAGAAACTTTCGGCTTTTCAAGCTTTATTTTTGGCGACATTAGGTGGGGCGATCGCCTTATGTCTGGATGATAAGTTAGGTAATTTTGAGATTGGCAAAGAAGCTGATTTTGTGGTGTTAAATATGCGCTCTACGCCGATTATGGCTTTGAGAAATCAGTTGCCAGATGGCGACAAACATCTCACGGTTGCCGAAATATCTGATCATTTATTTGCAACGCTAATTATGGGAGACGAGCGGGCGATCGAAGCAACCTACATCATGGGGGAATCAGCATAAACAAGGTGGGCGCAGATTGCTCACCTTGTTTGCAACCTGTAAGGTAGCACCAAGTACCAATTTTCTCTATGGAGATTTTGGAGGTATAGATACAGGCTCGACGGGAGGTTCGGGAGATGGCTGTGCATTATCGACAATAGGTGGTGATGATGGTAATGGATCAACCGCTGGAGGAGAAGCGGGACTAGAAGTATTTGGAGTTGGTTCAATGGCAGTTGGTGCTGTTGCTGGCTCAACGGACAAAGTTGGTTTGGCGGCTGGAGCAGGAGGCACTGATTCGGGAGTAACTGGAGTGATCACGGCTGTGGGTTTTGCTGATTCCTCTTCCCTTTGGCGACTTTCTTCTGCTAACTTTCTTTCTTCTGCTAACTTTCTTTCTTCTGCTAACTTTCTTTCTTCTGCTAACTTTCTTTCTTCTGCTAGCTTTCTTTCTTCTGCCTGTTGAGATGCTAATTGTTCAGCCTCCTGACGACGACGTTCGTCATTTTCGCGTTGAAACTTTGAACCTTCTTCCTCAAAAGTGACTCGGACTTTGACATTAGTTCTCCCGCCTTCAGGAATGGTTTGAGGATTAAATTGCCATTTGCTCATTGTTTCGATGGTTTCGAGATCGGTTTGGGCATCACCACTAGATTGACGCAGGCGGACATTGGTAACTCTGCCATCGGGCGCAATATCATAGGTCACTCTGGGAGTACCTTCTTTACCGCGATATTGAGGTTTTGGGCAACTCAGACATTCGAGTTTTGGTTGAGGATTGTTGTTTGACTGACTAGGACTAGGAATTGGGAGCGTGGGTAAGATCGCGTTTTGTGTCCCTTTTTCGTTGGAGCTACCATTAATAATACCGTTGATAACTCCATTTTTAGAGCCATTAGGATTGCCATTAGGATTGCCACCTAGTACAAATCCTGTGGGAATCTTCGCATTACCAAACCCCGAACCAATCCCATCTTTAGCAATGATTGAACCGCCACCAGACTGAATTTTTGTATCGCTTACTCCTGAAGTGAGTAGAGGTTTTAGTTTGTCTGGGGCTGCGGCATCTTTTCCTTCTTTTAAAACTGCTGTATTTTCAGGGGCGAGTGCGATCACAATGGGAGCAGCTTCAACAAATTGATTTGACTCAATGTTTGACTCAATGTTAGGAATTGCCTCTGGTTCTTTTATTTCTTTAGGAACTTCCGCTATTTTCTCTTCAGATGTTTGGGTCGTGTCAACTATGACTTCTATAGTGTCATCAAGTTCGTTACTAAGAGGCTTCCATAAAGTTGGTACTGGAGCGATCATCACGGCAGCATGGACACAAGTAGAACCGACAAAACCGATGAATAGTAAGGATGGTAAGGTTCGATTTTCTTTTTTGGAATGGTCAGCAGCAGGTTTAGATATTTTCATTATTAACTTCCTTTGGTGGCGATCGCCATTTTGACACGGGGAATTTGGCGTAGTTGATCCATGATCTGAATAACGTCACCATGTTGGACAGAACGATCAGCGTTAAGAACCACAATTAGCTCTTGGTTGGGAATTAGTAATTGTTTGACGCGATCGCTGACTTCAGTAATACCAATTTTTTGTTTGTTTAAAAATACTTCGGTTTTGTCATTAATGCTGATCGTGGCGCGAGCAGGTGTTTTTTGGATTACGCCCGATTGCGCTTTGGGCAGATCTACGGGTAAGCCTTCAGTACGATTTAGAAATAAGGATGACATCACAAAAAAAGTCAACAGTGCAAACACCACATCCATAAGAGGCACAACATTTTTGATCTCCATAGGTTGATCTACCGTTTCATGTTCACGGCGGCGGCGAAGTCTTCTAGACATGGGCTTTTACCTGTTGGCGATAAGCTCGCAGATGTTGTAGTTCTAATTGAGCGCAACATTCGTCCAAATAGGCAACTTGCTGGGTATAGAGTGCGCCAAAGATACTTGCCACAATCAAGGCAATAACTGCCACAATCAAGCCAACTGCTGTAGAAATGAGAGCTTCACTGATACCTGCTGTAACATTGAGGGACTTAGAACCACCAACATCACCAATGGTAAGTGATCCAAAGGAAGTAATTAGTCCTGTCACAGTGCCAAGTAATCCAAATAAAGGAGCTAGTCCTACAATAATTTCAAAAATCTTGTTGAAGCGTCTGAGAACAGGAACTTCAGCTTGGGTTCTAGCATCAAGAGCAAGCGCAAACTCAGTAGGTGTTGAATCGGGTATTGATATAGCCGCTAAGTAGATACGCGCGATCGCTAAGTTCAAGTGTTGTTGTAAAAACTCTTCAGCTTGAATGGAGGATTCCTGATAAATTTGTAACGCGGTTCTGACTATGCGTTTTTGATGTTTATTGATGCGTGACCAAAAAATTGCTCTCTCGATCGCTAAGGTAACGACAAGAAAAGAACAAATCATGAGGGGAATAATTGTAATCCCGCCTGCGACAAGCATATCGAATATTTTGGACATTGACTATAAAGAATGATTTTAAGTTTATTTTAGGAAGCTAAATTGATAAGCGATCGCTAAATAATCACTTTGGATGTGCTAGATAATTGCGATTATTAAAACATACATTACCATAGATTATTGCTAATTATTTGCATTAGTGTTGGTTTTATATCATATTTTTTTATAGCATATTTGTTAGCCGTTGAAGCCATTATGTATGGTTGGAGCCTCCTAATTTCATAGGTTTAGCTACTTTGACAGGCTGTCTTTTGACATCTTCAACTATATAGCCGCATACTTACTAGGATCTATATTCTGATTGTGCATTTTCTTGATAGAAATTATTCAATTCGCATGAATTTTTTTAAGAAGTGATGATGTAACGCGCATAGCAAGACTATAGATAAAAGTGGTGAGGAGTAAAAAATAGTATATGCAGATGATCAAGTTACTTTTATTAGTACCTAGCTTTAGTTTGGTTGCTCTATCTTATATTGGTAGGGCTTTTGCAGAGACAGTTCCAGATCTAGCTAATAGTTCTATTAGTACTGTTGAGAGTTTGCGATCGCAAGGTTCTCATCGTAGTATTGACCTATTATCAACCCCCAGTCAAGTGCGTCTTCAGCAAAATCAAGGCGTGATTGCTCAAACAGAAGATAAATCTGAAGACTCGGATGAACCTGAAGAGGAAATTACAGTTACAGGTAAGTCGCCAAAAATTAATTCTTCGACTACACCTACCTACATCGTCCCCAAGTCAGAAATCGAACAGCTAAATCCTAGTACTGCTGCGGAACTATTGCGAAACTTACCAGGGTTCGCGATTAATGATTATGGTTTCGGTGCGGATATTCACACAGGCACTTTTTTACGGGGATTTTCGATTAATCAATCTACTTTTCAGGTTAACGGACGTTCCTTTGGTAGCAATGTCAGCACCTATCATGGGGGAACAGACCTCAATAGTATTCCCGTTGATGCGATCGAGCGTGTGGAACTCACCAGTGGCACTAGCGCCACTCTCTATGGCTCAGAAGCCTTTGGCGGTACGATTAATCTCGTCACCAAAAAAGAACCACAACCGCTTAAAGCTACCGCAGGAATCGAATTGGGTTCCTATGGCTATCAGCGCTATCGCTTGGGCTATGGCGGCACAGTAGATGGTGTAAATTTTCGTCTCGGCTATGAGCGTTTCAGCACAGACAATAACTATCCTGTCCCTGCTGGAGCCGCAAACCGCAATCCAGTTAATGGTTTGCTCTTTAATGGCGATAGTCGTGTTGACAACTTCTATGGCAGTGTCGATGTTCCTGTTAACGATCGCAACTCCCTGAGTGTCGATGCTTATAAAACTGCCAGTCGGCGCGGATTGCTATATTTTGGCTTTCCTTTGCAGCGCGATCGCCTTGACCATGATTTGTTGAATATCGGCACAACATTGACCACCAAGCTGGGGGATGGCAATGATTCGATTCTTAAAAGCACGATCGCATTTAACCAAGATTTCTTCAATACCTATGGTCCATCAGGTACAGCTTTCCGTTCGGGTTCTCTAGACTCTAAGGCTCTGAGCGGTCGGTTGGAAAATCAATGGCAAGTTTCGCCAAATTACAAACTCACATCGGGGCTAGATATTGTCAGCAGTTCTATCCGTGGAGATGTATTGAGCAATAACCCCGCTCTCATACGGTTTAATGGCATTGTTAATCGCGATCGCTTCTCCGTTGCTCTTTTTGCCCTCAACACCTTCCAACTAGATCCCAATTTTCAACTTGAACTAGGACTGCGTCAAAACCTAACCAGTGAGTTTGGCAGCTATCTCAATCCCACTGTTGGTACAAGCTGGAAAATTACGCCCGATCTAACTTTTCGGAATAGCTTCGCAGTACTTCAGCGCAACCCAGGCCTAGATCAGCTATACGTGTTTGACACAGTGCATAACTGGCTTTCTAACCCTAATCTAGTTCCAGAAAAAGGCGTTGCCTACACCGCAGGAATAGACTGGCGGGTATCGGATCAATTTTTGGCTCAGTTGAGTTACTTTGGTAGCAACCTCAGCGATCGCCTTGGTATTATCGCAGGACGATGGGAAAATGTAGGGCAGGTAAATACAAATGGAATAGAAGCCGCGCTTAAACTCCAAATCACCCCTGAGTTTTCCTCTTTCTTAAATTACACCTATACCGATGCCAAAATCGGCAGCAGTAAAACTGCATCAGAAGTCGGATTGCAATTAGCGACTATTCCTTATTCCGTTGCGAAGTTGGGAGTCAGTTATGCATCCAATGGCTGGCAAGCTAATCTATTTTTTAATTATTACAGTGGTTCAAGAAGAGCGATATTTGCTGCTTCTGGTATCAGCTCCACCGACTTTTCTCCTTCCTATCTCAGTTTAGATCTTAATTCTAAAATTCCTTTAGCTTCTAATTTAGCTTTGACTATTAATCTGGAAAACCTTACCGATCGCAGCTATGAAAAAAGTAATCGCATTTTTCAACCTGGATTAACCTATCGCATTGGCTTACAAGCCAGCTTCTAAATTCTAATCCGTTCGGTCAGTGACCGCAAAAAAAGCTGTAGAGGGGCAGTTCAACAACTACCCCTCTACAACATTAAGTATGAATTATCAAGGATGAATTTACCTATTTCGATTCAGTGAAATCGGCATCGATTACATCATCATCGCCACTTGCAGCATCCTTAGTTCCGTCTTCAGGAGCAGCACCAGAAGGGGCTTCACCGCCACCTTGTTGATAAACAGACGAGCTAAGAGCATACAAAGCTTGCTTCAACTCTTCAGTTTGAGCAGCGATCGCTTCATGATCATCTTTAGCAATCACATCACGCAAATCCTTAACAAGTCCTTCGATCTTAGTCTTGTCAGCTTCAGGAACCTTGTCGCCAAGATCCTTGAGTTGCTTCTCAGCTTGATACGCGAGAGAGTCAGCTTGATTTTTCGCTTCAATGCGATCGCGCTTCTCTT
Source organism: Pseudanabaena sp. (assembly GCA_044355035.1). Classification (GTDB taxonomy): domain Bacteria; phylum Cyanobacteriota; class Cyanobacteriia; order Pseudanabaenales; family Pseudanabaenaceae; genus Pseudanabaena. The sequence goes on from JBIKYX010000020.1 coordinate 37,202, forward strand.
TGTCAGCAGTAGAATTACGCTCAGCTTCATTAACCATGCGCTCAACTTCATCCTTAGGCAACGTAGAAGCACCAGAGATAGATAGGGTTTGGACTTTACCAGTTCCCTTGTCTTTCGCGGTTACGGAGAGCAAACCATTGGCATCAATATCAAAGACAACTTCGATTTGAGGTACGCCACGAGGAGCAGGAGGAATGCCATCTAGACGGAAGGTTCCCAAGCTCTTATTGTCGTTAGCCATTTCACGTTCGCCTTGAAGGACGTGAATTTCGACATTGCTTTGTCCATCAACAGCAGTGGAGAAGACTTCCGACTTCTTGGTAGGAACGGTGGTGTTGCGTGGAATAATCTTAGTCATTACGCCGCCCAAGGTTTCGACACCGAGGGAGAGAGGCGTAACGTCAAGCAAGAGAATATCTTTGACTTCACCTGCCAATACACCCGCTTGCACGGCTGCACCGATCGCCACAACTTCATCGGGGTTAACGCTTTGGTTAGGATCTTTGCCAAGAATCTTCTTAACAACTTCTTGAACAGCAGGAATACGGGTAGAACCACCAACTAGCACAACTTCATCGATCTTCGATTTGTCGATTTTGGCATCACGAACTGCTTGCTCGACGGGAATACGGCAGCGATCGATCAAGTCAGAGCAAAGCTCCTCAAACTTGGCACGGGTCATGGTTGTGTCAAGATGTTTTGGTCCATCTTGAGTAGCCGTGATGAAGGGCAGATTGATTTCAGTTTGAGTAACGCTAGAAAGCTCAATCTTGGCTTTTTCAGCAGCTTCTGTCAACCGTTGCAATGCTTGCTTGTCCTTACGAAGATCAATACCTTCAGCAGCTTGAAACTGGTTAGCAAGGAAGTCTACAATCTTTTTGTCGAAGTCATCACCACCAAGGTGAGTATCGCCACTGGTGGACATTACTTCAAATACACCATCGCCAACTTCAAGGATCGATACGTCAAACGTACCGCCACCAAGGTCAAATACAAGAATAGTTTCGTTAGTCTTGCTGTCTAGACCATAGGCTAAAGCCGCAGCTGTAGGCTCGTTGATAATGCGGAGAACTTCTACACCTGCGATTTTGCCAGCATCTTTAGTGGCTTGACGTTGCGAGTCATTGAAATATGCAGGGACAGTGATAACGGCTTGAGTAACAGTTTCGCCTAGATATTTGCTAGCGTCATCAACTAACTTACGCAGCACCTGTGCGGAAATTTCTTCGGGAGCAAATTGCTTGCCTGTGGCGGGCGCATCAATTTTGACGTTTTCGCCAACTTTCATTACTTTGTAAGCAACTTGCTTAGATTCGCCGCTAACTTCGTCATAACGTCTGCCGATAAAACGTTTAACTGAATAAAATGTGTTGTCAGTATTCATAACTGCTTGACGCTTAGCAATCTGCCCAACAAGGCGATCGCCATTTTTGGCGTAAGCAACAACTGATGGTGTGGTACGGAAGCCTTCGGCGTTTGCAATCACCGTTGGCTTGCCCCCTTCCATGACGGCGACAACTGAATTTGTCGTACCTAAGTCGATTCCAACTACTTTAGCCATAAGGCTTCCAACTCCTGATATTTAATGCTTAGTTAACTTTTGGGTTAATCTTTTGATCTCCTACCAGATTAACCACTTTTCCCGATTAGCACATCAGGGGGACTCTACCTAATCGAGTAGGGTTTACCGAACAAATCGTTTCCCCAATTCGTAATTCGTAATTCGTAATTCGTAATTGACACTAAATTGACACTAATTAGTTTGTAAATTTTGCATAGCAACATGGGCGCAATAACGCATTTCATCAGCCCTGCGCCACAGCTCTTGTCCTGTATGTAAATGGCGATCGTCGAAGTTGCGCGTAAAGTAATTCAATTCTTCGATGCCATCACTGATTGCGTTGAGGCAGTGATAGAGATAGCTGGCAATCCCTGCGGCTGAAGCAGGGTTAGGTAATGCTCTAAAGAAAATCTGCGCCTTGGCATAAGAGCCACGACATTCATCAATGTAATCCTCAAAATCTTCCATGAGTCCGTCATCATAGGGATCAGCCGCCAGATCGTCGATTTGGTCATCCAGACTATCGAGAATCACTTCTAGCATCTCGGTAATCGGTTCATAGACTTGCTTAAACCAGCGATCAATCTTTTGATCCTCGTTCAGATGGGTTTCGCGTCTAGTGGGCGATCGCTTCATTCCCTGAGATGAACCATTCGATGAGCTATTCGATGAATTATTGGATGAACCATTAGGCGCATGTTTGATCCCCAAACTGCGATCGTAATGGGCGCGAGATTGTGGATTACTCAGCACCTCATAGGCGAGATTAATCGCCGCAATATCGTCGTGGTTATCAAGGTGATGATTGCAATCAGGGTGAAATTCTTTAACCATGCCTCGATAAGCGCTTTTGACCTCAGCAGGAGCAGCGTTATAGCCAATTCTCAGGGTTTTGTAATGGTTGATTTGTTGTATGCGATCGCTTGTCCTAGCCATGTCCTTTGTGATTAATCTACGATTGCATTTTTATATGTTTTTATCCTGAGTTTTATGAAATTTCGATGTTCTCGAAATGTTCTTTTTAAGCAGAGCAAAACTTGTCTACTAAGCATTTTGTAGGGATTTTCGGTCAGAGTCAACCACTTGCCCCAAAAATCACAAAAAGAGTAAGGGCAATTCATGAATTGTCCCTACACTTTTTGTTTTGCACTCCACTGAAAACCGCTATCAAATTCCGTAAATACATCGAAAAATCTCCACTATAATCAAAGCAATCCAAACACTAGTTCAGGAGACAACCATCATGGTCAGTCAAATCAGCAAACCTGAAGTTATTTACCCTGACAGCGACGCTAAGCCAATGGCGGACAATACCAAACAGTTTGAACTTATCGTTGAAATCAAAAAAGGCTTAGACTTACTCTATATCAACGAACCTAACGTCTTCATTGCTGGCGACCTTTTCTGGTATCCCGTGCAAGGACAGCCAACAATTGTCACTGCCCCCGATGTGATGGTGGTTTTCGGTCGTCCCAAAGGCGATCGCGGCTCTTACAAACAATGGCAAGAAGAGAACATCGCTCCTCAAGTCGTCTTCGAGATTCTCTCTCCCAGTAACGATCGCTTTGAAATGAGCAGAAAACTCCTCTTCTTTGAGCGTCACAAGGTTGAAGAATATTATCTCTACGACCCCGAAACTAATTTTCTCGACATCTGGATTCGCACCAGCGAAGGGCTAGAACCGATTGCCCAATCCGACAACTGGATAAGTCCCCGTCTCGGCATCCGTCTCGAAACTCAGTCAGGTCGCCTGCAACTCTACAAACCTGACGGTACAAAATTTTACACATACATTGAGGTTAATCAATTACTAGAACAAGAACGAGATCGCGCCAATCAAGCGACAGAACAACTTGCTGAAGCCCAATCTCTATTACAGCAATATCGCGATCGCTTTGGTGAATTGCCTAGTGGCTGATATAGCTTCGAGTGATTAAGAAATCAACAAAAAAGCAGCCTGTTGGATAGACTGCTTTTTTATGCGGCGATTGCGACACCTAGAGAGTAGGAGGCTAATTTTGATAGCCAAATTCCATACTGGGATGGGGTGATGAGAACCGCCCAAATGGAAAGATAATTTAGACAGTTGCGGCAGTGCGCTTGCGTCTACCAGCACTGGCTGTAACCGCACCAGTTTTAACAGGAGTTTCAACCGCATTAACTGTTGCTGCTGCGCCATTACCATTAGAGCCATTGCCATTAGCAATGACAGCATCAGGTTTAGGAATGACTTTCACATTACCTGATTTTAAAGTCACACCCAAAGCATTAGGTTTAGCCGCAGGAGCAGGAGCCGATTGGGTCGAATTTGGTGGTGTTTGTAATAGGAAGACAATCACTGGCTTACTTTGGATTTGTTGACGCAAAACGCGGGTGAGGTCGCGCTCCAATTGACCGCGTAAACCAACCCAATCCACTTCCAACGAGCCAACGTTACGCGCAAAATTGCCCCAAGAATTAGCTAGTGAATTATCGATCGCTTTAGCAACCAGAGCAATAATCTGCGAATGTTCCATTGGCAAGACAACGCCGCTTAGTTGAATGTCTGGATTGGTGGAGAGCTTACCATCTAGACCAACCGATACGGCGATCGTAAAGATACCTTCGCCAGAAATTTGTTGGCGATCGCGCAATACATCACCCTTAACCATACCATCGCGAGAAGAATCAACTAATTCGACACCAGAAGGAACCTTGTCCACAATTCGCATATAGTCTTGGCAAACTTCGACAACATCACCATTTTCAGCAATCACAATATTCTCGTGAGGAATACCCATTGCTTCTGCCATCTTCGCGTGTTGTCTGAGCATTCTCAATTCACCGTGAGCAGGGAAGAAGAACTTCGGACGCACAAGAGCAAGCATCATTTTATGTTCTTCTTGCGAACCATGTCCTGAAACGTGAATACCTTTATCATTTCCGTAAATTACATCAGCACCAAGAGCCATCAAGCGATCGATTGTGCGGACTACAGGAATAGTATTCCCTGGAATAGGATTGGCGGAGAAGATAATCGTGTCTCCTTGACGTACTTCCAGTTGTTTGTGACTGCAATTGGACATCCGAGTAAGAGCCGACATTGACTCACCTTGGGAACCCGTGGTCAAAATCAGAATCTGATCGTCGCGATAATGACGCAAATTTTGCAGAGGTTGGAATAGATCGTCGCGGCACTTGATATAGCCAAGATTACGCGCATGGGCAATCACATTGAGCATCGATCGCCCGACTACACCAACTACCCGACCCTGTTTATCGGCAATATCCAAAATCATATTCACGCGATGGACGGAAGAAGCAAAGGTGGTAATAATTACGCGACCTTTTGCCATCATGATGTATTTCTCAAGGTTGGGATATACTGCGCGTTCCGAAGGTGTAATTCCAGGACGTTCAGCGTTAGTGGAGTCACTAATCAGAGCAAGTACACCTTTTTCGCCATGTTCAGCGAGACGGGCAAGGTCAAAGAATTCACCATCAACGGGAGTATGGTCAATTTTGAAGTCACCTGAATGGATGACCACACCTGCGGGAGTATTAATCGCGATCGAGAAACTATCAGCGATCGAGTGGGTATTGCGAATGAATTCCACAAAGAAGCTCGTACCGACACGGACAACATCACGGGGCATAACGCGGCGGAGTTCTGTCCGATTTAATACGCCTGCTTCGCGAAGTTTGTCTTCAAGCAATGCCATTGCTAAACGGGGACCATAAATAACAGGAATTTCAAACTGCTTCAAATGGAAAGCGATCGCGCCAATATGATCTTCATGTCCGTGGGTGACGATCATGCCTTTGATGCGATGTTTGTTCTCGCGCAGGTAAGTCATATCTGGCAAGACTACGTTTACCCCTGGCATCATATTGTCTGGGAAAGACAAGCCACCATCAAGGAGCATGATTTCATCGTTATATTCAAATACCCATGTATTTTTACCGATTTCATGGAGTCCGCCAAGGGCGATAATTTTGAGGGCGGGAGCGTTGGTTGTAGCTGTAGGCATATTTTTTAGTAAGTAAAAAGTAAAAAGGTAAAAGGAAAAATTGGGAAGCTGAATGTTTAATTCAACTCAATTTGGTGGTGATGGAAAACTTTGCAGTGATAAATACCTAGATAGAATGACTAGAAAGGTTTATTCCCCCACGAGTTCATCATTATCATGAGTGGAACAGGCTTCTAGCCTGTTGACGGGCAAGATGCCCGTACCACATTAATATTTAATTATAACTAGCTGCTCTAGGAGAGAATTCCCACTTGTTGTAATACAATCTTTAGCTTTGCTTCGAGTTCAGCATCACCTGCAACTAAAGGCGATCGCACTACGCCTGTATCTAATCCCAATAATCGCAAAGCCACTTTGAGAGGGATCGGATTACTGGTTAAGAACAAAGCCTTAAACAATGGGAAAAGCTGAATGTGAATTCGCAAAGCTTCTTGTACGTTACCTGCGGCAAAGGATTGCATCATCGTTTGCAGTTGATTGCCAACTAGATGGGAAGCTACGCTCACAACTCCCTTTGCGCCTACCGCCATCAATGGCAAGGTCAGAGAGTCATCACCTGAATAGATCGCAAACTCGGCTGGTGTGAGGGCGCGAATTTGGCTGGCTTGATCTAAATCACCTGTGGCTTCTTTTATACCAATGATGCTAGGAATTTCGGCTAACTTAGCAATGGTTTCAGGCTCTAGCTTGCAACCTGTACGTCCAGGCACATTATAGAGAAGAATCGGAAGCTCTGGTGCAGCTTCAGCGATCGCTCGAAAATGAGCATATAGTCCCTCTTGTGGAGGCTTGTTGTAATACGGTGTTACCTGTAGTGTACCATCTAATCCCAGATGTGCGGCTTTTTGAGTCGCAGCGATCGCTTCAGAAGTAGAATTCGATCCCGTCCCAGCCATGATTTTGGCTTTACCCGCGATCGCCTGTTGCAACACCGTAAACAACTTATATTCTTCATCCCAGCTTAGGGTCGGTGATTCGCCTGTCGTCCCGCACACGACAATTGTATCTGTCCCATTCTCAACCAAATGAACAGCTAGCTGTTCGGCTCTAGCATAATCGACATTCCCTTCTCTATCAAAGGGAGTAATCATTGCTGTTAATAAACGTCCGAAATCGATTTCACTCATAAAGACCTTTAGAGAAGAGACTTAGCAATCAGTAGTTCCGCGATCTGCACAGCATTTAATGCTGCGCCTTTACGGATTTGATCGCCGCATAGCCATAATTCCAAACCATTGGGGTGAGAAATATCTTGACGAATTCTTCCCACGAGAACATCATCTTTGCCACTGGCATCAATGGGCATCGGGAAATAATTTTTAGAAAAATCTTCAACCAACTCTACCCCCGCAGCTTCAGCGAGAATCTCTCTGGCTTTTTCAACAGGGAAAGGATGTAAAAACTCTAGGTTAATCGCTTCAGAGTGCGCTCGCAATACGGGAACCCGTACACAGGTGGCACTGATGCGAATATCCGAATCGCCAAAGATTTTGCGCGTCTCATTCACCATTTTCATCTCTTCCTCGCAATAGGAATTATCCGTCATCGGAGAATTATGGGGAAAAAGATTAAAGGCGAGGGGATAGGGCAGAATCTCAGGGATGGCAGGTTCACCATTGAGAATTGCTTGCGACTGCACTTTTACTTCTTCCATCGCTCTCGCACCAGCACCACTTGCCGATTGATAAGTAGCGGCGACAATGCGTTGGATTGGCTGCACCTGATGCAATGGGTAAATTGCTACAGCCATCAAAATTGTCGTGCAGTTGGGATTGGCGATAATGCCTTTGTGGTTAGCGGCGGCTTCAGGATTTACCTCTGGCACGATCAATGGCACATCGGGATGCATCCGAAATGCACTGGAGTTATCAATCGATACTGCTCCAGCTTTAGTGGCGATCGGCAACCATTGTTTGGAGATACTACCACCAGCCGAAGCCAACACAATATCAACTCCATCAAAGGAAGATTCGTTAACTGCTTCGATGATGATGTCTTCACCTGCAAACTTAATCGACTTGCCCGCCGATCGCTCTGAAGCTAACACCTTTAGTTTTCCTAAAGGAAAATTTCTCTCTTCTAGTAAAGCCAAAAGTTCTGTGCCAACAGCACCTGTTGCGCCAAGAATGGCAACGTTATATTTCCTACTCAATGAACCTCCAAAACAAAAACATCAATTAGGTGGGAAAACTTTTGCTGAGATTTGTAGAAATGACTTATGTGTAGATTGGTCATTTACGTCAGCTTTAACCATATATTAACAAACTTTAGCAACAATAACACCAAATATATACAAGGGTAAGGGCGGGTTTAGTAAATGATTTGATTCATCGTAAGGTTATCCGCAAAACCCGCCCCTACAGAAGATTTTAGATTCATAATCCTTACGGTCCCGTAAAAATTGCATCTTCGACATCTTTGCGACTAAGGGAATAGGGAAATGCGCGTTGGATTTCTTTGCCGCCATAGGCATCTTGAATATAACGAACCCGAATATCTTCGATGTCCATAATAATTTCAGCTTGCCAAGATGATCGCGTAACCCGCCAAACATTGGGATTTGATTGGTCTTGATCGCAACCCTGTTCATTTAACCATGCTTCGAGGGCTGGTAAAGGATGATTGTAAAGTGGTGTAGTGGAGGATGGGAGCGCCATAGGTGACGGGGTTGAGAGATTATGGAAATTAAAGAAAATCGATAAGTATCTGGTTGTAATTAAATATAAATGTGGTACGGGCATCCTGCCCGTCAACAGGCTAGAAGCCTGTTCCACCATTTAACAATTAATTAAGGCATCAACAGGCTAGAAGCCTGTTCCACTATCTAACAATTAGTTAAGCATACTTAGAGGGGCGATCGCTTCAGGAAAGAGAGCATCGCCGCGTAGCCATGCAATTAAAACCGCAAGAACTAAACAGGCAACTAGCGTAGCACCAATTAACAAGAGTGCAAATAGTTCGCCGCCAGATAATGGTCTTTCGGTGGGTAAACCATCATCGTCAATGGTCTGAAGATTTTTTGGGGCTTGGTTAGTATATTGAAATCGTGAAAATTGAATTAGGCGATCGTACTCGCTGCGGCGATCGGGATTGGTCAGCGTGGCATAGGCTTCATTAATTTGTCGAAAATTTTCCACGGCGATATCTTTTGATAGCTCTGTGGTATCAGGATGATAAAGTTTGCTCAGATCGCGATAGGCGCGGCGGATATCGATTTCGCTTACCCAAGGTGTAACGCCTAAAATGGCATAGTAAGTTTTCGTCATACTCTCCCCATCAAAAGAATAGTCTTCATACCACTAATTATTCACTGTGTAAGTAGTAATTCGCAAATTTGCATAACGATTTCGTTGCTTAAACATTTGATAGCAGTATGCTGAACAATGATTAATAATGATTAGTCTTGTAACTGCCCCGATCTACTTTTTTAATTGATTTTTAATTCATTTTTCCTGCCCATTCTTTTAGTTGTACTATTTCCATGCCTTGGACTCGCATTATTAGTGCCTTGTTAGTCGTTCCACTGGTATTGGCGGCGATCGCGATCGGTGGTTGGGCGTTTACCGCAGCCTTTGCCCTGTTGGTAGTTTTTGGTGAAATGGAATATTTTGCATTGGTGCGAGCCAAAGAAATCGTTCCTGCTAGCAAAATCACAATCTCAGTTAGTTTGGCATTGCTGATTGTTTCGCAGTTAGAGGTTAGCTTAGCGGATGCGGTGATCCCGATCGCGGGTACATTTATTTGCTTTTATTTGCTATTCCAGCCCAGAATTGCCACGATTTCCGATATTTCTGCCTCGATTTTAGGTTTATTTTATGGCGGCTATTTACCGAGCTTTTGGATAAGGATTAGAGGCTTGGGTGAGGGTTCCGCCTTTGAAGTTAGCGATCGCCTTCAGCAATTTGATTTTTTTAGTTATTTACGAAATCTCGATCAGCTTCAATATTTACGGATCACCTTTCCTGTATCCAATGGTTGCATCTACATATTGATGGCGTTTTGTTGTATCTGGGCTTCGGATGTGGGTGCTTATATTTTTGGTAAAGTTTTTGGGCGCACGCGGCTTTCCGATATTAGTCCCAAGAAAACTGTAGAAGGGGCGATCGCTGGTTTACTTTGCTGTTGTGCGACAGCGGTTATTTGGGCTTTTAGTCTCGGTTGGGCGCAGTGGTGGTTATCGGGCGCAATTTTGGGCTTATTAATTGGCATCGCAGGTTTATTGGGCGACTTGACCGAATCGATGATGAAACGGGATGCAGGAGTCAAGGATTCAGGACAAATTATGCCAGGGCATGGCGGCATTCTTGATCGCGCCGATAGTTATGTGTTTACAGCTCCGTTGGTTTATTACTTTCTGACCTTGATTTTGCCTTTAGTACATTGATCGTAAACATGACGCACCGCGCTCTGTAAGACCGTATTTGCATTTAGTACATTAACTACATCTAGTGTCTGCTATGATGAATGGTGCAAACTAAAACGCTAAATCTGTTTATGGTGGCTCAAATTAAGACGGCTCAAGTTAAGACAAATCCTCCCAAAACTTTAACAATCGTGACTCCACTCAAAGGACAGATTCAGGTATTTATCGCACCCCATCGCAACCTTTATGCTGACATTATCGCTCAAGGATTGCGGACAGCAGGACAGGGGACAAAGGTATTATTAGTGCAGCTTTTTCAGACGGGGATCAATCAAGGCTTGGACAATCCTCGTCGGCTGGTCGAAAATTTGGAGTGGCTACGTTGCGAAGCTGAGCGAGATCTTTCCCAAAATGACATTGAACTCACGGAATCCGAAAAATCGGCGGTGTTAGAACTTTGGGACTATGCCAAAGTCGCGATCAAGTCGGCTAAGGCGGGATTAGTGATCCTTGATGAGGCGAATTTGCTAGTGGCGCGATCGCTAATTACCGAAGAAGAATTGCTGCAAGTGTTAGAAACGCGATCGCCTAAAGTCAACATTATTTTGGTTGGTGCTTCGATGCCCGACCTGATTTCTGATTATGCCGATCAAGTCACGCACCGCCGCCACTAAATCAATAGATCAGGAAAGCTCGCTATACGAGCTTTTTTGATTACGAACCAAGTTTAAATGCTTCTAGAAATAAGCCATAGGTTACGCCTAACTTGAGTGAATTTAACATGTCAGTAGTTAATAGCCTTGGTGCTAAACTGCCATCAGTAAGCGTAACCCGTCTATGGCTATAGACAAAACGATTAATGATCTCTGTAATCGTAACAACAACCGCCGCTGCACTAATATCAAGTTCAGACTTAGCTCCCGTTGAAGTCGAGATAACTGAGGCTAAAAAGAAACCCAGTAATAGACTAATCAAAATAAAAGATGTGCGTCGCCAAGGATTACGCGACCATTGAGATAATCGTCCTACGCTGACATTTACAATAGAGTTAAGACGGGTATTTTGCATAAATAGTTCACAAGCCCGAAAAGATTATAGCAATGACTAATTTATTGGAAGCAATCTTTAATATTGTAAATAACAACGAATTAGATTTAGGAAGTTATTTTAAAAGTAGAAATAAGATTAACGCTGTTGGCGACAGCTTAGAGTTTTTCATTAAAGATGCATTTTGTAATTCTTTCAATATCACCTTGCGAGATAAAGAAACAGCTATTTATCCAGAATTTTTCTCATATATCGGTAATTCCAGTAACCCGCCAGATTTAATTGTGAAAAATGGAGATGCCATTGAGGTCAAAAAAATTGAATCACTCAAAACCGCGATCGCTCTAAATAGCTCATATCCAAAATCCAAGCTGTTTTCTAAAGATCCCATGATTACCAATGCTTGTCGAACTTGTGAAGAGTTTTGGGAATCTAAAGATATTGTCTATGCGATCGGTGTAGTTCCAAAATCTCAAAATCGCTTGAAATTATTATGGCTGGTCTACGGCGACTGTTTAGCAGCAGATAAGCAAGTTTATGACAGAATCAGAAATGGTATATGTAATGGCATTAATCAAATTGCAGGAATTGAATTTGCAGAAACTAACGAACTAGCAAGAGTTAACAAGGTTGATCCTCTGGGAATTACTTATTTAAGAGTCAGAGGTATGTGGGGAATCGAGAATCCAATTAACATCTATAATTATATCGATGTAGATTATCAAGATGATGATGATTTTCAGATAATCTCAATCATTCAAGAGAACAAGTACCTATCTTTTCCTGAAGAAATTAGGTGTAAGTTGGAAAATTTAGCCAGCGATCATAATATAGAAATCAAAGATATAAGAATAAAATCTTCTAATAATCCTGCAAAACTCTTAAACGCAAAACTTATTGTCTATAAACGATAAAGTATGAATATGAATTTAGTGTCTTTATTCTCAGGGTGTGGCGGATTAGATCTTGGTTTTCAAAAAGCTGGATTTAATATCATTTTAGCTAATGAATATGATAAATCAATCTGGAATACATACGAATTTAATCATCCAAATACAAGATTAGATAAACGTGATATTAGAAATATTCTATCTTCTGAGATTCCAGACTGTATTGGCATTATTGGGGGACCGCCTTGTCAGAGTTGGAGTGAAGCAGGTGCAGGAAGAGGAATTAATGATTCTAGGGGGCAGCTTTTTTATGAATATATAAGAATTGTTAGAGATAAAAAGCCGCTCTTCTTTGTAGCCGAGAATGTAAGTGGTATCTTGGCGGAGAGACATCATCAGGCTTTTGCTAATATCTTAGCGATGTTTAAAGAATCAGGTTATAAAATAGCTTATAAGCTCTTGAATGCCGTTAATTTTAATGTGCCACAGGATCGTAAAAGAGTAATTATTGTTGGCTATCGCGATGATCTTGGAGGAATATTTGAATTTCCTCAAGGTGACAATAAAATTCCTAACCTTAGAGATGCTATTCAAGATCTCAGTTTAGTGGAGCCGTGTGCAATTGGCAAAAAGCAGTTATATCATTCATCGATTCCTAATCATGAATATCTAGATAGCAGCTTCTCTAGTATTTATATGTCTAGAAATCGAGTAAGAACTTGGGATGAACCATCTTTTACAATTCAAGCAGGTGGACGACATGCTCCTATACATCCTCAAGCCAATAAAATGATATTAATTGCAAAAGATAAAAGAATATTTGACCCAAAATCACCTCAGCCCTATCGTCGGTTATCAGTAAGGGAATGCTCTCGAATACAGACTTTTCCAGATGAATTTATTTTCAAGTATCAAAATATTAATGATGGCTACAAAATGGTAGGTAATGCTGTCCCCGTAAATTTTGCAGCAGCGCTCGCTAAAAAAATTATTTTAGATATTCAAGATTATCAATCTTTTGGTACTTGTAATCGGTTAAGCAACTTACACTATCCAGAACGGATAATATTCTTTAATCCAATGATGAAACGCTCTGAAATTCTTGCTGTCAATTCTGTTACTTAACTTTTTAACCAATCATTTTCAACAATCAAATGAATGCCAAATTGTATAGGCTACTATTAGTTGATAGCGATCGCATTTTTCGGATGGGATTGCGATCGTGGTTGGCGCAATTTCCAGACTTAGAAATTGTGGCTGAGGCGGATTATGTTGAAGATGCTTTGGAGATTTTGCGCGTAGATAGTGAAGACAACTCTTCGGCAGCACTTGAGATTGATTTAGTAATTGTGGATCTAAACTTAAGCGCGATAAATTCGGAGATCGATAAATCTAATTGCCGACTAGGTTTAGAGCTATGTCAGCAACTAAAAATCAAATATCCTGACTTGCCTATTTTATTGTTGAGTGCGCCACAGGCTCCTAAATTATTAGCAATGGCTCTGAGCTATGGTGTTGAGGGCTATTGTCTTAAGGGAACTAGCCCTGAAGAACTAATTACTGCAATTCGTCAAGTTGTCATCGGTGAACCATATCTAGGTGATCGCGATTTGGGCGATCAGGATTTTGGCGATCGCGATATCAGCATTCCAAATTCGGCAAATCAATTAACTTCCAATTCACCCAATCAGCCCCTGAGCGTAACCGCGATCGTTAGGCATCACTTCTATTTGTCAGGAATTAGGCATATTGATCAAATACTGAAGGAAGTAAAAGCAAATTTAAATAGTCCAACTAAAGAAGAATTAGGCGATCGCCTTGCGAAGATGGTTTTGGCGGGTCAGGAGCGTGAATTGCAATCGGCTCGGTGGTTATTACGTCAGTTATGGGGACCGCGCAAAGGATCGCCAGTGATTACCCAATCCATTCCAATTACTAATGTCGAAGATGTGGTTACTGTAAATGGAGAAATAGGCGATCGCTTCACTAATAATCCCAATCCTGATATTCTCGCTATACAGGCGAGCCTGTGGGATATAACTGTCACCAAGCTGCAATCAAGTTTAACTAATTTGAGTAAAACTCCTTTAGAAATAGATATTTTAAAAGATGAAAAGAAGCGTGAACTGCTCTATATTGCCTTGCGACAGGTGGAATGTAGCTTGACGGAACTACGTTTTGCAGAAATTCAGCCCTCACAACTAGGAGAAAAAATACCTACGATTTTGGAAAATATTTGGCAAGAAACGGTTATTAATTTCTTTGGGAAGTACTATATTTTGAGTAGTCCTAATTATAAATTAGATTATAAATCAAGTAATAAACTAGATGATAAGTTAAACAATAACTTAAACGTTAATGATGTTAATATTGTCGATGTTCTTCTCAAAGATTTTCCAATTATCCAATCAGAATTTTTAAATCAAATTCCGCAGATCGATAATTTGTTTTCACATTTGTTATTTAAAACAGATTTGGTGATGAATAATGCGATCGCCAGATTAGGAACGCCTGAAGCAATGCGGAGAGCCGAATTAATCTTAGATAATTTGATTATTCAAATAGCTAATGCCGCGATTCAGCCACTTTTAAATAACTTTGCCGATGTAGAAGAAATCAAACATAAATTTTATCGTTATAATTTGCTTGCCTCTCGTGAAATCGAACGGTTTCGCAATGATTTATCTTGGAAATATCGCTTAAAGAAATACGTCACCGATCCCCAACTAATCTTTGAAAGCCGTCATATTTTATTTGCTCTCACCAATCCCAGTATTCGCAAAATAAGTATTTATGCACCGCGTACTCAAGAATTAGAGCAATTGGAAGGAGTTCAGCTTGCCGTAACTTTGGTGTTGGAATTAAAAGATGCGATCTCCCCACGTTTAAAATCAGCGATCGGTCTTCTTGGTAATGGTTTTGTGTATGTATTAACCAATGTGATTGGGCGCGGAATTGGGCTGATTGGACGTGGTGTGGTACAGGGGATTGGTAATGCTTGGCAAGACAGAAATTCTAAAAATTAGGAATCGAAAATTATGAAACTCCATGCAGATTTGAGAGAGCGTGTTGTCGTCGAGAGTGAATCCCTCGATTGGGTTGATTCCCCTATGGTTGGTGTCCAACGCCGAATGCTCGAACGCGATGGCGAAGAAGTGGCTAGAGCAACCTCAGTCGTGCGCTATGCTCCTAACAGCCATTTCTCCGCACATACCCACGGCGGCGGCGAAGAGTTTTTGGTCTTAGAGGGCATTTTCTCCGATGAGTATGGTGATCATCCTGTGGGAACCTATATTCGTAATCCTGTGGGTTCAACGCATACGCCTTTTAGCAAAGATGGCTGCACGATTTTAGTCAAGCTCTGGCAAATGCATCCTGATGATCAACAACGAGTAGCGATCACCACAGCCCAAACGCCTTGGGCTAATGGCTTAGTCAAGGGATTACAAGTAATGCCATTGCATAGCTATGGAACCGAGAATGTCGCCCTAGTTAAATGGGATGCGGGTACTCAGTTCCAGCCTCATATGCATTTAGGCGGCGAAGAAATCTTTGTGGTTGATGGAGTTTTTGAAGATGAGTTTGGTGCTTATCCCAAGGGGACTTGGCTACGGAATCCTAGTGGCAGTCGGCATAAGCCGTTTAGCAAGTCAGGCTGTCTAATTTATGTCAAAGTTGGACATCTGAGCTAATCTATTTTCTGTGCTTGTCACTGCTTTTAAAAATATGAAGACCCAAAGTATTTTTTCTAACATTGTTCTATATGGTCGCTCGATATGGCAGATATTGCGATCGCGTCTTAGTCCCAAAAAAGGTATTGAAGATATCCTGAACTATCGATATATCTCGGACAAATTAGCCACAAGCGGTCAACCAACCGCCGCAGAACTGGAATTAATTAGTCAAGCAGGATATACGACTATTCTCAATTTAGCACCGCCAACTGCGTCCAATGCTCTGCCAGAAGAACAGGCGATCGCAACTAATTTGGGAATGGATTATATTAACATTCCTGTAGTTTGGGATAATCCGACAATGGCAGACTTTAACCAGTTTTGCGCTGTAATGGAAAATCATAAAGAGCAACCAATTTTTGTCCATTGTGCGATGAATATGCGCGTATCCGCCTTTATCTATCTCTATCGTTACTTGAAGTTAGGAGTTCCTGCACCAGAAGCATATTCAGCTATGAAAACAGTCTGGGAACCCAATGCTACTTGGCAACAATTTATCGAAACAGCGATCGCTAATCTAATAAAGCAGAATAATTCGTAATCCCTACCATCTCGCATGGGTGTAGTTTTCAAGGATTTTGTGGTCTTTGCTTAGTAGGATATTTTCGTTGACCATTGCGTTTGCGACGATGAGGCGATCGAAAACATCACGAGTCCATGTAATCGATAGAGCGCAGGGGGCGCAGGTAATAATTTTAATAAAACTTTTATCGCATAGGCACAGAGACTGTCAGAGAGTGTTTGAAAAGTTTTAGAGTAGGTTAAATAGGGATGGATTTAGGGCTTAAACGACGAACCATCAGATGAACCATAGCGGCAAAGAGCATCA
>JBIKYX010000080.1:0-19463 GCA_044355035.1 Pseudanabaena sp.
GTTCGATTTTTATTTTTGTGCCTTCTACACTTATTACCTTTGCCGACATTTTCTTTCTTGCCTCCTTCTTTATTCTCTCATTATCCTGCTATCTTCGTATTAAGTCAAGGTCGCACCCGCTAGAAAATCGCAATATTGAGTTAGAACTTCAGGTTGGAATTACTCACCGTATCCGTCAATCCCTCGATCTCCCGATAATTTTTGATACCGCTTGTCAAGAAATTCAGCAATTACTGCAATGCGATCGCGTCGGTATTTTTAAATTCGATCCTGATTCTAATTTTGATGATGGTGAATTTGTCGCCGAATCCGTTGCCGATGGATTTATCTCCGTTATGAAAGTTCCTATTCATGACCATTGCTTTGGCGAAGGCTATGCCGCCGCCTATGCCAAAGGTCGAATGCAGGTCGTGAATGATATAGATAATGCTGGGCTGATGGACTGTCACCTTGTTGTTTTGAGAAAGTTTCAGGTACGGGCAAATCTAGTCATGCCGTTATTGCGTGGCAATAACCTATGGGGCTTGCTGTGCATCCATCAATGCGCTAACACTCGCCAATGGCAAGAGCATGAAATTAATTTAGTCCAACAAATTGCGAATCAATTAACGATCGCCATTCAGCAAGCTAGTCTATATTCGCAATCTCAACAAGAAATTGTGGAACGTAAACAAGCCCAGCAACAATTAACCGAAACCAACCAACAACTCGCCCGTGCAACCAGACTCAAAGACGAATTTCTCGCCAACATGAGCCATGAACTGCGGACACCGCTCAATTCGATTTTGGGAATGAATGAGGGGCTACAGGAAGGAATATTTGGCAGTATTAATGAGCGTCAGCTTAAAGCATTGCGAACCATTGAGAGTAGCAGTACGCATCTTTTAGCTTTGATTAATGACATTCTCGATGTTGCCAAAATTGAATCGGGACAAGTCACGCTAGAGCTAACGGCGACAGATCTCGACAGCCTCTGTCAGTCGAGCTTAGCATTTATCAAGCACCAAGCATTAACAAAGAGAATTCAATTAATACCGAGAATTCCTAAGTATTTACCAGAAATAATGCTAGATGAGAGGCGGATTCGACAAGTCTTAATCAATCTGCTCAATAATGCTGTTAAATTTACTCTAGAAGGAGGGACAATCACGTTAGAAGTATCGCAAGTTCAACTTGAAAGTAGTACAACTAATCTAACGACTCTAAATTATTTAAAGATCGCTGTGATTGATACGGGGATAGGCATATCGGCAGAAAACATACAGAAACTGTTCCAGCCCTTTATCCAAATCGATAGTTCGCTGAACCGTCAATATCAAGGTACTGGATTGGGGTTGGCTTTAGTCAAAAGTATTGTAGAACTTCATGGAGGAACTGTAGAACTGACAAGTGAGGTGGGAGTCGGTAGTTGCTTTGCGCTTAATCTTCCCTTTAATGTCGTTTCCCAAGCAATCGAACCACAAACTAAATCTGAGTTGTCGGAACAGTCTCAGATCGGTCAAAGCCAAACTAAAGTACTAATTTCACCCTTAATTTTGCTAGCAGAAGATAACGAAGCTAATATTGCGACATTCACCAGTTACCTCGAAGCTAAGGGCTACCGCGTTTTATTGGCAACTGATGGACAACAGGCGATCGCCCTGACGAAAGAGCATCATCCCGACTTGATTTTGATGGATATCCAGATGCCAGTTATTGATGGAATTGAAGCAATTAAACAAATTCGCCTCGATCCCAATTTAGTAAATATTCCAATTATCGCTCTAACAGCTTTGGCAATGGCTGGCGATCGCGATCGCTGCTTAGAAGCAGGAGCAAATGAATATTTAAGCAAGCCTATTAAGCTAAAAATGTTAGCTGATAAAATTCGGCATATCATACCCTATGAGAGCAGGGGCAATTTATGAATTACCTCTACATTTCTTTCTTTTGCTTAAGTCCTAAGAACATTGCAGTATACTTAACCTATAGTGGTGGAATAGGCATAAGTTTTTCACAATGATGGATCATGGTTTAGAATCTGTTACCTTGTTGGTTATCGATGACTCGGAGAGCGATCGCCTAGATTACTCGCGTTATTTGCAATCAGACACAGAAAAAACTTACCAGATTATCGAAGCAGAAACCTTAGAAGCAGGGCTAGGAATATGGCGATCGCAACCGCCTGATATTGTGCTGCTCGATCTAAACTTGCCCGATGGCGATGGCTTGGAGTTTCTAGAAGCGATCAATGATCATGCAGGTGAGAAAGTTCCTGTGATTATGTTGACGGGACAGGGTGATGAAAAAATTGCGGTGAATGCCATGAAACTAGGGGCGGCTGACTACTTGGTGAAAGGGGATATCACGGCAAGATTGCTCACTAGTAAAGTTAGTTGCGTGCTGCGAGAAACTGCTCTCAGTCGCCAGCTTTGGCGATCGCAACAACAGCAGATATTAATGGCTGAAATTGCTGTACGGATGCGGGAATTTACGGATTTAGACGATATCTCCAGAGCCATTGTTAAAGAGGTACGTCAATTTATAAAGACCGATCGCGCCATAATTTATCAATTCAACCCAGATATGAGTGGCACAGTTATTGCCGAAGATATCGTCTCGCCTTGGCTGCCATGCTTAAATGAGCAGGTTGAAGATACTTGTTTTCGAGACAATCTCGGTGGTGCATATTGTGAGGGTCGAATTTATGTTGCCAATGATATTTATGCGGCTAATTTGACAACTTGCCATCGGCAACTACTAGAAAGATTTCAAGTCCGCGCCAATCTCGTCGTGCCGATCCTATTGCCAAATGAGAACAAACGCATTTTATGGGGTCTGGTGATTTTGCATCAATGCTCGGCTCCAAGGGTTTGGCTAGAGTCAGATATCCAGTTACTTCAGCAGCTAGCCGTGCAGCTATCGCTCTCGATTAAACAAGCGATCGCTTATCAACAGGTGCAAACTGAGCTAGCAGAACGCCAAAGAGTTGAGGTTTTACTCTTACATCATCAAGCAGAGCTAGAAGATCGCAATCAATTATTAGAGAAAATTAGTGAGGAATTGCAATGTACGGTAGAGGAATTAAGGGTCAGTGCAGAACAACAGATAGAGCATCACCTACTCCAATACGAACAGGAGCGCTACCAAGATTTATTTGACTTTGCGCCCGATGGTTATCTGGTGACAGACCTATCTGGCAAGATATTAAAAGCAAATCAAGCTATTTTAGAATTGCTTGGTATTAGCCATGATTTCATTGTACCAAAGCCATTAGTCGTCTTTGTCGATCCTTCCGATAAGGAGATTTTCCATAGACAACTCGACTATCTGTCATCCTCCGATTATGTGAAAAACACTTGGGAAATCACATTAATCAATCGTCAGGGTGGTAGTTTTCCTGCCGAAATTACCGTAATCCGAAATATTAATATTGTTAATCGGGAGACTCAACTCTTCTGGATGATTCGTGATATTAGCGATCGCAAACGAGCCAAGCAAGCATTGCAAGATCTCAATCAATCCCTAGAAGCCAAAGTTACAGAGCGCACCCAAGAACTATGGCAAGTTAATCAACTCCAACGCGCTATTCTCGATGGTACTGACTACGCGATTATCTCTGTAAATGTAAATGGCATCATTCAGACTTTTAATGCTGGCGCGGAAACAATGTTGGGCTACAGTATGGGAGAAGTTGTCGGACAGGTTACACCCGAAATTTTCCACGACGCTCAAGAGGTGAGCGACAAAATCGCCAAAGCTTCCAACCTATTGGGTAAAGATATTGGTGTGGGCTTTGAAGCATTAAAATATATGGGGATAGAAGGCTTATTTGATGAAGAATGGATTCATATTCGCAAAGATGGCTCATCTTTTCCCGTAGAATTGTCAGTGACAATCCTTAGGGATGACAATGGGCAAATAATTGGCGCTGTGAGTTTCGCAAAAGATATTAGCGATCGCAAACAAGCAGAAGCAGCCCTGCGAGAATCTCAAGCATTATTGCAAACCGTCCTTGATTCTTTCCCATTGGCTGTATTTTGGAAAGATCGCCAATCAGTTTTTTTAGGATGCAACCAACTATTTGCTACGACAAATGGAATGGATTCACCCTCAGATGTGCTTGGTAAAAGTACTTTTGACCTTTCATATACAGAAGCTGAAATTCTTGATTATACTTCTGCCGATCAACAGGTTATGGAATCTGGTATAGCGAAACTACATATCGAAGAACTGATTACTTTGCCATCTGGTGAACAGCAATGGTTACAGACTAATAAAGTTCCTCTAAGAGATTCAGAAGGGAATGTGATCGGAGTGGTGGGGACGTTTCAGGATATCAGCGATCGCAAACTAGCCGAAGAAGCTTTAAGAGCAAGCGATCAACGTTGGAAATTTGCCTTAGAAGGTGCTGGCGATGGCGCTTGGGACTGGAATGTGAAAAACAATGAGGTTTTTTACTCCCCGCAATGGAAATCTCTGCTAGGGTATACAGATGATGAAATCGAGAATAGATTTGAGGTGTGGGAAAATCTCGTTCACCCCGATGATCTTGCTCAATGCTACGAAAATATCAACAAATGCCTCAATAGTGAAGTCCGTCTTTACGAAAGTGAACATCGTCTACGTTGTAAAGATGGTAGCTATAAATGGATTTTATCGCGGGGTAAAGTGCTTGAGTGGGATGCCAATGGACACGCCTTGCGGATGATGGGTACGCATACCGATCTGAGCGATCGCAAACAAGTGGAAATCCAGTTACAGCTAGCTAATCAAGAACTTCTCCGCGCCACCAAGCTCAAGGACGAATTTCTCGCCAACATGAGTCACGAACTCCGCACCCCGCTAAATTCCATCTTAGGAATGTCAGAATCCCTGCAAGAGGAAGTTTTGGGATCTATGAACGAAAAGCAATTAACGGCGATCGCTACCATCGATTCAAGCGGCGAACATTTATTATCCCTAATTAATGACATTCTCGATCTATCCAAAATCTCATCAGGAATGATGGAACTAGATATTACATCAGTCTCAGTCAAAAATCTCTGTAGTTCCAGTCTAGTCTTCGTCAAGCAGCAAGCATTTAAAAAGAGAATCCAAATCCATAGCCATATTCCCCCGCAGATCAACAACATCAATATCGATGAACGGCGCATCAAACAAGTATTGATTAATCTGCTCACCAATGCCGTCAAATTTACGCCCAAGGGCGGAACTATTAATCTCATCGTGGCGATCGGTAGCGGTGATACATGGCAAGGAGAAGCGACAATTCCCCAACAACTTAGAGAAATGAATTCGCCGACGATCCTATTTCAAGTAGTTGATACAGGCATTGGCATCGCCGCCAAAGACTTGAAAATGCTTTTCCAGCCGTTTGTCCAAGTCGATAGCGCCCTTAACCGACAGTATGAAGGCACGGGTTTAGGACTCGCCCTAGTCAAGCAGATTATGGAACTACATGGCGGTCAAGTCATGGTTGAGAGCGAAGTTGGAAAAGGTAGTTGCTTTACAGTTGCCCTACCCTATGAAGTTTCACCATCTAACACAATATTTAATGCGATCGCCTCTATGCCAACCTCTATAACCTCATCATCAATGGAAATAGATTCTGACAATGTACCACTTACACCACTGATTTTATTAGCAGAAGACAATGAAGCAAATATCCAAACCTTCAGTTCCTATTTGACCGCCATCAATTACCGCGTCATCATCGCTCGTAATGGTCTAGAAGCGATCGCCCAAGCCAAAGAACACCTACCCGATATCATCCTCATGGACATTCAAATGCCGACTATGGATGGACTAGAAGCAACTAAACAAATCCGTCTCGATCCTGACTTGGTTAATATTCCCATCATTGCCATAACTGCTCTGGCGATGGAAGGCGATCGCGAGAAATGTCTAGCCGTAGGAGCGAATGAATATCTCGCTAAACCCATCAAGCTCCGCCAACTTAATTCCACAATTCAGCAAATGTTAGTGTAGATTTAATCTCAGCAATACTTTTTATATCTAAAATTACATCGTACAGGTAATTCATGAATTGCCTCTACAATTTTTTGTGTAAGTACTATGAGTATTTACGATATATTATTAATCTATAGCGATGAGATAGTCTTCATTATTCACAATGACCAATAACAGCTTACAACCAGTTACCTTATTGATTATCGACGATAGTGAAAGCGATCGCGTAGCTTACTCGCGCTATCTTCAGTCCGATCTAGAACAGGAATATCGGATTATTGAGGCAGAGACATTAGAAAAAGGACTAGAATTGTGGCGATCGCAGCAACCTGATGTTGTCCTGATTGATCTAAATCTACCCGATGGCGATGGGTTGGAATTTCTCGAAGCGATTAATAGCGATCGTGTAGGCAAAAAAGTTCCTGTAATTATGTTAACGGGGCAGGGAAACGAAAAAATGGCGGTAAGCGCAATGAAGCTGGGGGCGGCTGATTACTTCGGTAAAGGGGACATTACGGCAAAATTACTCACCACTACGATTAATCGCGTCATCCGAGAATCACTATTGAGTCAGCAACTAGCGATCGCTTATCAACAATTACAAGATGAATTAACAGAGCGCAAACGAGTTGAAAAACTGCTCATAGAGCAGCAATTGGAAATAGAAAATCGCAATAAGTTGTTGGAAAGGACAACTGAGAAATTGCAATGTACTGTGGAAGAGTTGCGGGTCACGACTGAAGATTTGATTTCTCAGCATCGACAACTAGAATACGAACAGAGCCGCTACGAAAATCTATTCAACTTTTCTCCTGACGGTTATCTAGTGACAGATATAACAGGTCGGATATTGGAAGCAAATAAAACTGTCTTAGCTCTGCTTGCGATTAGTCATGGGGGTATTTTAGGGAAGCTTTTTACTGCCTTTATTGACTTCCATCATTTGGAAATTTTCTATAACCAACTCAATTCTCTATTATCTCAAAACAAGCTCAACTCAACTTGGGAGATTAATATCGCGCCGTATCAGGGGAAGACTTTTCCTGCGGAAATTATCGCCACTAAAAATGTTATCGCTGAAACCAATAATATTCAAATATTATGGGTAATTAGGAATATTAGCGATCGCAAGCGTGCTGAGCGAGAATTGCAACAACTCAATCAATTTCTCGAAGCAAAAGTCAGAGACCGCACTCAAGAACTATGGCAGGTTAATCAACTCCAAAGCGCTATTCTCAATGGGACGAATTACGCAATTATCTCTACCGATCTCAATGGCATCATTCAGACCTTTAATGCGGGTGCGGAAACAATGTTGGGCTACAGCATGGAAGAAGTCGTCGACAAGGTTACACCCGAAATTTTCTGCGATCCTCAAGAGATGAGCGAAAAAATCACCAAAGCTTCCACAATATTGGGTAGAGATCTGGATTTGGGATTTGAATCATTAATGCTGATGGCAATGGCAGGTTTAATTGATGAAGAATGGACAAATATTCGCAAAGATGGTTCGAGCTTTCCCGTATCCATTTCGGTGACAGTCCTTAAGGATGATCAGGATCAACCGATTGGGGTTTTGACTGTCAGGCAAGATATTAGCGATCGCAAACAATCGGAACTCCAGTTACAAACGGCTAATCAAGAACTACTTCGCGCCACAAAGCTCAAGGATGAATTTTTGGCTAATATGAGCCACGAACTCCGTACACCGCTAAATTCGATCTTAGGACTATCCGAATCTCTGAAAGAAGAAATCTTGGGTTCGCTAAACGAAAAGCAATTAAAGGCGATCTCTACTATTGAGTCAAGCGGCGAACATCTGCTATCCCTGATTAATGACATTCTCGATATATCAAAAATCTCAGCAGGGATGATCACACTCGATATTACATCAGTTTCCATCAAAAGTATCTGTAGTTCCAGTCTGTTACTCGTCAAGCAGCTAGCCTTTACCAAGGGCATCCAAATCTATAGTAATATTCCTTCGCAAATAAATAATATTAATATCAATGTTGATGACCGTCGCATCAAACAAGTATTGATTAACCTGTTGACAAATGCAGTTAAATTTACTGCCAATGACGGCAGGGTCAGCCTCTCAGTTGCGATCGGGAATGGTAATGTATGGCAGGGAGAAGCCACAATTCCGCAACAACTCAAAGATATAAATACGCCGCAAGTTATATTTCAAGTAGCGGATACGGGCATTGGTATTGCTGCGAAAGATTTGCCTATACTGTTTCGACCCTTTATGCAGATCGATAGCGCCCTTAATCGTCAATATGAAGGCACGGGTTTAGGACTAGCCCTAGTTAAGCAGATTGTCGAACTGCATGGCGGTCAAGTTTTGGTTGAGAGTGAAGTTGGTAAAGGTAGTTGCTTTACCGTTGCTCTACCCTATGAAATATCAGCATTTAACACAATAATTAAGGCGATCGCCTCTGTACCAGATTCTCCAACCGCACCATCACTGGAATCCCTACCTGATAAAGCACCACTCATTTTATTAGCCGAGGACAACGAAGCAAATATCCAAACCTTTAATTCCTATTTGACTGCGATCAAGTACCGCGTCATCATCGGTCGCAATGGTCTAGAAGCTGTAGCTCAAGCTAAAGCCAATTTGCCCGATATCATTCTCATGGACATTCAAATGCCTACGATGGACGGATTAGAAGCAATTAAGCAAATCCGTCTCGATCCTAACTTGATTAATATTCCCATCATCGCCCTAACCGCTCTAGTGATGGAAGGCGATCGGGAAAGGTGTCTAGCGGCGGGAGCTAATGAATACTTATCTAAGCCCGTCAAGTTGCGAGAACTCAATATCACCATTCAGAAATTTTTAGCGAAGAATTAATTTCTATGCGTTCGTGGTAATGCGATCGTCAAAGACAAAACATTCACCCTGCCAAAGACTTTCTTCGGGTGGAACTTCGGCTAAATATTTGAGAATGCCGCCCTTGAGATGGTATACCTCATCAAAACCTTGAGCCAACATATAGGCACTAGCCTTTTCGCAACGGATACCACCTGTGCAGAACATCGCGATTTTTTGGTGCTTGCGATCGCTTAGATTTTCTTCTACATATTTAGGAAACTCATAGAAAAAGTCTAAATTAGGATCGATCGCTCCTTCAAAAGTCCCAAAATCCACCTCATAGACATTGCGAGTATCAATCACCAACACATCAGGATCGGCAATCAACGCATTCCAATCCTTGGGTTCTACATAAATTCCCACTTCTTGACTAGGATCAATTCCTTCCACTCCAAACTTAACCAATTCCTTTTTTAACCGCACGCGCAGTTTGTGACAAGGCATGACATCGCAATAGTCTTCTTTATGTTCTAGCTTTTGTAAGCGCGGATCGGAACGCAAATAACTCAATAAAGCATCAACATTGCTACGACTACCTGCGATCGTGGCATTAATTCCTTCTTGAGCGAGTAGAATGATACCTTTAATATCGTGACGATTACAAAAATCAACAATCACGGGACGCAGCGATTGATAATCTTCCAACTTTGTAAAATGATAGAAAGTCGCGATTACAATTGGTTCAGGATTCTCTAAATATTTCTTCAGAGACTTTTCCATGACAAAATTGATTAAGTTCTCACCACGACAACTTACTTGCTGCTCTTTGACGACCGTAAAACCTCTATTTTTAAAAAAATCTTTGGCGGTAATACTAACTTCCACAAATAAACGTTCTATTTTTAACTCAAGCGCTTGTGCTTCGATCGCTCGATATAGTCTTGTTCCCACACCACAGCGCTGATAGTCCTTGTGACAAAAGAAACAGTCAATATGCCCATTAGTTTCGAGTTGACCAAAACCAATAATTTCGCCTGATTCTTCAGCAACATAGGTAAACTTGCTACTACAGTTTGCTGTCCAATCCGTAAAATACAAATCATCGGGAGCCCAAGCTTGCACTTGGGTCAGTGAATAGTCACGAATATTCACCTCGCGCACTGTGTCATGAAATAACTGGGCAATGCGATCGCTATCTTGGGGTTGAAACAGTCGAATTAACATACGAATTAACAAAGTCTTTAATCATACTAGCAGCAAGCACTAACAGAGTTTGAGGAGACCGCTAATTATAGGAAATATTAAGCTAATTATTGTTTTACTAAACTTACAACTTACATACTTGCCGCGATCGCGAAAAATCTACCTCCTGAGTTTGCCAACCAAAAGCAAAATGACTAATGGAATCAATAGCAGGAACTGCTGCACGAATCGCTTGCATTTGTACTTCCAGTGAGGGGCGATTGGTAAAGGGTTCGTTCCATTGTCCGACTAAAATCGGCGCGATCTTCGTTCCTTTGGGAGCAGATTGAAACACCTTGCGAACTTGAGCAACAATACAGTCGGGCTTGCCACAAACCGCATAAGCCATCGGTTGCCAATCATAGGAGCGCGTAAATAAGTGCCAAGGCTGCATTCGTGAGTCAAATCCATTTCCTACTGGTTGATTGCCATCGGAGAAAAAAGCAATGCCTACAGGAATCCCTTCACGGAAAACAGGTTTGGCAACATAATCAAGAAAATAGGTGATGCCGATAAAAGCATGACCAACTGCCAATCGCCAGAGTTCATTTTGCCAATAGGCGATCGCTGGCTGCTTTTGATTAACAGTTTGATTAGAAGGTAGACGACCTTGCCAGAGTGGTTCAGATTCTTGGGGATAGAGCTTTTTCGCAGCTTGGAGATCGGCTTGGGTGATAAAACCTTGCCTGAGAAAGCGATTGATTATTTCTCGACCTTGGAAATTTTTAGCGCGATCGCGTAGGGCTTGTAATGAAGCTTCTCCATAAATCCAGAGATAGCGAATGTTATTGACAACTGATGCAGCCCCAGCGCCACGTTTATAGCGCACATAGTCAAAAACTACACCGTCAGGGTTCCGCTTTAAGACTTCAGTTACCACCAAATACAAATCCTTCTGGGCTTGGTAATTATAGGGGTCGATAAATAGTTGATCCTTAGTTGAGACTTCGCTTTCAGGATTTTTGCCCAAGTTCTCAATGATCGAAACTGTGTTGTCTCCATCACCATTGCGAGCGATCGCCTGTTGTCGCGCCACCGTTTGTTTCGATAGTCCTTGGAGATCAACTCCTTGACCATAGCCAGTTCCCACGTTCATAGTGAATAGCCAAGCATGAACCTTTAGTCCCCGCGCTCTTCCCTTGTCGATCGCTAATTTCAATAAGTCAGCATTTTTATACTGCTTCGAGTCAACGAGTGATTCCCAAGCGCTAATATTGTCGGCATAGGGCAGCAGGATTTTACCGTTGGAATGGACTTCCACAAATACTTGGTTATAGCCCTTATTCACAATCCGATCCATCACTTCATCAAGCTTACCTGAATGCAAATCACATGGATATAATCGCAACCAAATCCCTTGAGTTTTTAGCCAAGATTTTTGCCGACAGTTATTAAGGGATTCCCGATGTTGTCGTAAAATTTCTTGATAAGCTTGAGGTGCGGTGAGGTCGTTAATATTATCAAAAGCCAATCTTCGTAGCTTTTCTTTATTAGCGATCGCTTCACTTTCAAATTGACAATATTCACCAACTTGGGCAGAAACTGGCTGGTTAAGCCCTATTCCCAAGAAGTTGACAACTAAAACAGTGGTGAAGACTTTAGTTAGGAATGTTACTGACATAAGCAGATTATTAAGATTAGCGATCGCCATTGAAAAACACTGATGCTGGATTGTAAATGTATAAAAAAGATTGCGCTGGCTCGCAAGAATTGAACTTAACCGCAACACCCAATTCAAAATGAAGATGTCTCGTATCACTGCGACCTGAGTTTCCCATTTTAGCTAGTTCTTCTCCTTGACGAACTTTTTGCTCAATTTGAACTTGAATGCTATCAGGATAAAGATGAGCATACCTTGTAAATAATCCATTAGGATGCAAGATCACAATATGGTTCCCCCATCCGCCGCCGCAGTTATGTAATTTCTCATTAAAGCTAAATAGACTAGATTGAGGACAACCACTACGAATATAAACAACTTTCCCATCTGCGACCGAGTGTACTGAAACATGAGTAATTGACTGATTGGTATTAATAAAGTCAAGCCCCTCATGTTTAGCGAGTTGATAAGATTTGCCGATGAAAGGGTGGATTTCTGTATAATTAGCTGGCGGAAGCCAATGTAATTCTAGTTCTTTCTGATTAAGCGCAGTGCCGACTCGCTGGACGGGAGCTATTTCCTCTAAATTCTGATTAAAGTAACCGTTCGCGCATATTTGTCCATAAACTGGATCTGTCCAAAGATGGAATAAAGTCACAACCAAGATCGGCTTTTTCATGAAATTAAATCAGATTTACAATCGGATTTACAAATATTTTATAAGTGTGGCTGAAATTACAGTAATCTTTTTGGGAAACATAATATTAGATTTTTGGCATAGCGCCAAGTACACTCCAAGCACTATATCAGAAATCCAAATACTACAGCCGACTTAAATCGCTATGACTGATGTTATCCATCCATCAACTGAATCCACTGAAAAATATTTACAAGCAGGCGATCGCTATCGAGACTCTGGAAATATTCCCCTCGCATTAAATAACTATCAACGCGCCCTCGCGATTAATCCTGATTTTGCGCCCGCTAATGAGCGCTTTGGGGCTATGTATCTAGAGCAGGGAAATCTGATGGAGGCGATCGCCAGTTTTAGTCGTGCTATCGAAAATGATCCCCAACTATTGGATGCACAGATAGGGCTGGGAAATGCTTATCAACAAAAGGGCTGGATCGAGCTGGCAATTATCCATTTTCAGAAAGCATTGGAACTGGCTCCCGATCGCTTTCTTTCCGAATATCATTGTAAACTGGGAGATAGTCTCAAGGATCGTGGGCGTATTCCCGAAGCGATCGCTAGTTATGAAAGAGCAATTGCCACAAATCCCAATGATATCAATGGCTATCGAGCGATCGTGCAGATATATCTAGAGCAGAATGATCCCGAATCGGTCAATCAACTATTTGAACGGATTAATGCTTATAATTCGGAACTTCTGGAAAGCATGGATTACAACGCTCTTGGGGTAGTTTGGTTGCAGAAGCGAAAATCATCCCCAGAGCAAACACTCACAGATGATAATACTGAGTCATTAGAGCAAGCGATCGCCTGTTTTGAAAAAGCAATTCAAATTAATCCAGCCTACGCTAAGGCACATTGCAATCTCGGTAATGCTTTCCTTCTCAAGGATCAAATTAAAGATGCAATCATTTCCTACAAAGAAGCGATCGATATCGAGCCAAATTTCCCACAGCCCTATTTCAACTTGGGTATTGTCTTGAATAATATCGGTAAACTTGACGAGTCTATATCCTGTTTTCAGTCAGCGATCGAGCTTGTTCCCAATTGGACAGAAGCACATCAATATCTTGGCACAGTATTACAGCGCGTTGCGGTGAAACAAAAAACATAGCAGAGGGAGTAGTCCATCGCTATGTTTTTCGATCATTTACTCTATTGAAATAGCCGAACCTTAAATGCTGATGCTATTAAGGATTAAAGAAGGCTTGAGATACAGAAAGGGAACAATGCGTTTTTGATTGTTCATATCAATCTTGCGTTCTACTTCAGCTAAATCTTGCTGAAACTGCCTAACGATTTCCACAATTCGATCATTTTCACCTGTAAAAACATCTTCAAGTTTCTGATTATAGAAATCTTTAAAAGTTTTATCGTAATAGCCAAGGCGATCATATCGATAGGCTGCCAGAACAAAGAGAGATTGCAGTTGGTCAGCCGCCCTTTTGTAAGGAGGCAATAAAGCCATAATCTTCGTTTGGTTTGTGTCGCCACTCTCATCAGGGTTCTGATATGCAGCTAAAGGCATATTCGCGGCAAAAGACATGTATTCTTGCTGGGCAAAGTTGACAACTGAATGTTGGGGACCACAGATAAAAATCACTGTAGTCACGATCTCAATTAACTCATCAACAGTAGCAATATGCGATCGCATTCCCTTCACTTTGCCACCATTAGTTTGATCAGACAATTCTGAAGCCCAAGCTTGAAGTTCATTGTCACCAGTGATCAACTCAGAATTTGGATAGAAAAAGTTGAGATAACCCGCTACAAAGGTATGAATTGCAGCCCAAACTAACATTCCATCATCTCGATAAGGATAATGTGGAATATTACCCATGCCTCTATTCTCAATATCTTTTGGGAAAGCAAAATCATTGAAGTTCCATGTTTCATAGGCATCTTTGACCAATTCCATTGACTCTTCCAAAGTCCCTGCCAGTAACTCATCAACAGGACCGCCGCGATTAATTAACTTCTCTTGACCAAGATGATTATTGGCGAGCATAAACATGAAATGTGGTCTCAAAAGAATATTGAGAGGGTGATTGACTGAGAGTTGGCGGGCTGTGGCGATCGCAAATGGTTCCATCACAAAGTGAGTTCGGCATAGATGGCTATTCATCTCATGATGATTTCCATCGGCAATCTGCACACAAAATTTAGCAAACAACCAATCAAGAGGATTTTTCTCGAATGGTGTATAGACCCTGTTGCCCGTAATGGTATTCAGTTGAATAGCGACAGGTACAAGCTTTCCGAGATCTCTATCTCCAGTACGTTTCCAGCGAAAGAAAGCCAATGGCTTCGGTAAATATTTACGCTTGCCTTTCTCATCAGTACCCCCTTGCACAAGTGATGGACCACGATAATTGTTATCAGTACCTGTGTAATCGGTGACAAAGATATTATTGTTACCTAGCTCTTTGAGAACATCAAATTTGGGTTCAAAGTCTTGTTTAAAACTAGGAATATCTTCTAAAATCCTAGCGCGTGGATCATTGTGATCAAGCAACCGAATCACCAATGGATTCGGACCTGAGAGGCGTTGCTCTGCAAAGGAGTCGTTAGTCTGATAAACCTTGGCTACGGCGGGTAAAGGGATTACAGTAAACAAGTCTTCGTAGTCTTGTAGTTCATCCAACGGATCGAAAAAAGCTCTGGCTTTGGCAGCAAGCATATTTGGCAAAAGCTCACTACTAGCAACTAGACGTTCCGTAATGTATTGAGACGAAAAATTCTCAATAGTTGGAACCTCCTTCAACAGGGCTAATACAGATAGTGGATCATCTTCATCACGTCTATCATATTGATAAGATTTCTGTTGTTGGAGAAGCCTCTGATTTCGTTTTGCTGGATCAGGATCTTGAGATGGAAGATAAGGAGTAGGCATGGTTTTGATGGGTTGGTAATTTGGTAGATATTTCTCGTAGACGGGATAATTATGGCTAACTGAATAACTAATGACAGAAAAATTTTCAGTGATTTGCCTATAATTTTTACTTTAAATTAAGTCTAAGCATATTTATTTGAAATAAAAATTTACAAAAATTAAAATCTAAATAAAATCTAGAAAGTCACTGGTATTTGCAGGCATATCATTTCTTGCGATCGCGGATGAGTAAAAGTCAACTCCCGCGCATGTAGATGTAAACGACTAGTTTCAGCATGACAACCATAGAGGCGATCGCCTAAAATCGTCATTCCTAAACCTCTAGCATCCGCCGCATGAACTCGCAATTGATGGGTACGTCCTGTTAAGGGAATAAATTCAATTCGCGTATGATTCTCTTCCTGTCGTAATATTTGGAACTGCGTCACACTCGGTTTCCCTTTGACAAAATCCACCTGTTGATGTGGGCGGTTTTCAGGGTTGCCCCAGAGTGGTAAATCAATAGCTCCTTTCTCTATCGTAATTTTGCCTGATAGCAAAGCTTCGTAGATTTTATGGACTTGTCGATCTTGAAATTGTTTTTGAAGATGACGAAGAGAATCTAAATCACGCGCAAATAATAGAACTCCTGAAGTTTGGCGATCGAGGCGATGGACTGGATATATTTCCATTTGCTCATCCATTTCTTTGCCTAGATATTGACGTAATCGACTTAGCACACTGTCTTGAGTATCTAAGTATCGCCCAGGGACAGAGAGTAGATCTGGGGGTTTAGCGATCGCCAGTAGATACTCATCTTCAAAGATAATTTGAAGAGTTCCCCCTAAATCTCCCTTGTAAAGGGGGACTTGATTGCGAATTTCTTCTCCCCCCTTTATAAGGGGGGCTGGGGGGGATCTCCTTCCTGACAACAAAAATCCCATCAATGGCTGACATCGCTCCACACAAGCACCATAAAACTCGCCTTGAATTTTGTATCCATCCGCCGAAGGTAATCCCCACCAAAACTCAGCCATTGCTATAGGCGTGAGATTATGAATTGCGGCATAATGCAACAATTTAGGAGCGCAACAATCCCCCATACCTGTAGGCATTGCGCCTTCCGTAATTAACTCTCGCAGCGATCGCGTTTCCCCTGCAAAATTTGTTAGCACATAAGCATTATGCATCTGTGTTTGCAGAGTGCGAGACAACTCACGACGTTGTTTTTTGAGCGTAAGCATTTTACTGTCAGCAATAGCGATCGCCTCTTGTAATGGTTGCAAAACTTGATCGCGATCGCGTTTAAAGTCACGCCTTAGCATTTTTTCTTGCTGACTTTCACGTTCTAATTCTTGTAAATCTACTTCTGATAATGGCAATGATTGCGATCGCTTTATTTGTCGCTGTTGTTTAGAAATTCGATGTTGGTCTTGAAGGAGTTGAAATTGTAATACATATTCTTGAGATTTTTGAGCATATTCTAACCGTTCGGGAATTTCGCTTAATTCAATTAGTTCTTGTTTAATAGTTGCCAATTTACTTAAGGTAATCGCTTCTTCAATGGCAACTTTTTCACGACCTGCGATCGGTGGAACCCATCCTGCAATCTGACTTTCACCATTTAGTAAACCTGAAAAAGCTTTGAGAACAAATTTTTCTCCATCTGAATTTTCTACTAATAACACTCCATACATTTTTCCTTCTATCCACCTATCCCCATAAATTTTGATTTCTTGCATTAAATTTTGGGCGATCACCTCCACTTGCAAAGTCCTCGGCAACCGCAAAATTTCACCACTATAGGGACAAATCCCCTCGTACCAATAGGTGACATCATGATCGCCCTCAGCACTAATGCCTGAACCAAGTATCATGGCAGAAGCATCTAATATTTCGCCGCTTATTTTTTCGATATGAGTCACCCTAGCAACCCTTTTTTGAATCTCAATTATGAACCTGCGATCGAGTCCCTAGCAGACTATCACGACATTGTCACCGCCGCCGAATATCCAATGCACAAATTACGGTGGCGTAATGATGATATTTTACCGATTTTAGGGCTTAATTCCGCACAAGTTAGCGATGATGACTTTATCGAAGCCTTTGGGCATTTTCGGGCGGTGCGTCCTTTTTTGGCTTTGCGCTATCACGGCTATCAATTTGGTGAATATAATCCCCAACTCGGTGATGGACGCGGCTTTGTGTATGGACAAGTACGTGGTGTCGATCAGCAACTCTATGACTTCGGTACAAAAGGCTCAGGGCGGACTCCCTACTCCCGCACCGCCGATGGTCGGCTCACGCTCAAAGGTGGTGTCCGTGAAATAATCGCCTCAGAAACATTGCATCGGATGGGCGTGAAAACTTCGCGCATACTCAGTTTAATTGAGACAGGTGAAGATCTTTATCGTGGAGATGAGCCTTCGCCTACACGATCGTCGGTGATGGTGAGATTTTCGCGATCGCATATTCGTTTTGGCACTTTCGAGCGTTTGCGATGGATTGGACGCGCTGACTTGACTCGCAAATTGTTAGAGCATGTGCTGCAAGTTTACTATCCGCATATCTGGGGTCAAGAAAATCAAGATGGCATATTCTATCTAGAACTCGTAGAACGAGTCGCTACTCTTTGCGCTCAATGGATGGTGGCGGGATTTTGTCATGCGGTGTTGAACACCGACAATATGTCGATTACAGGCGAAAGTTTTGATTATGGACCTTTTGCCTTTATTCCTAGTTACGATCCTCGATTTACGGCGGCTTATTTCGATCATGCAGGGCGCTATAGCTATGCCAATCAACCTGCCGCTTGCTATTGGAATCTCGAAAAGCTGCAAGATCCTCTCAGTATGGTGATGGATAAAGATGATATGCAGTCATCATTACAGAAGTTTAAAGACTTCTATCGCGATGCTTATTGTGAATTGATGTTGAAGCGTTTAGGATTTACTACGCTTTCGGAACCTGAAACGGAGGAATTGATTGGTGCAACCGTGGAATTATTGGCGGCGGTGCAAGCGATTGGTTACAACCAGTTTTTTGTAAAACTACGTCAATCTTTCCAACCGAATTGGCGCGAAGATGCTAGTAATATTTTTGCGGATCATGATTGGGAACTTAATGATGAACAAACAACTTTATTAGATAAATGGCGCGTCATCTATCATCAATTACTAATTCGTGTAGCGATCGCTGAACTCGATAATATCGCTAAACAACTTCAGCAAGCCAATCCCCTTGTAATATTTTTGCGCCCAAAAATCGAAGAAGTTTGGGAACGGATTGCTGTTGATGATGATTGGCAACCTCTTTATGAAGCGATCGCTGACATGAAGAAGTAAAATATATAGACTTTCTGTTTGCGTTTCAAGTGCGCCAATGCCCAAAGTCGAAAAGAAAAAACGGGTTAAGAAAAACCCTGAAACGTAGGGGAAGACATGAATTGACCCTACGTTTTTTGTCACGCTCAACTGAAAACCGCTATAATTGCCGATAGTGCATTACGAGGTCGAAAAACAGATGGTACAAGTTTTAGCGCAACCTAAACTGGTGACTTTTGTCGAATTTGCGGAGTGGAAGCCAGAGGGTAAATTTTGTGAATTATATAATGGAGTAATTGTTGAAATGCCACAGCCAACGGGAGATCATGAGGATGTTGGTAGTTTTTTGGGTGAAACTATTACGGCTGAGTATTTACGATTGAATTTGCCCTATAGAATTCCTAAAACTGTTTTAGTAAAGCCGCCAAGTGCCGAATCTGCTTACGCTCCTGATGTTTTGGTTTTGAATCGCTCGAACATGGTAAATGAGCCGCTATGGAAAAAATCAGCGACGGTTGTGCAGGGCGCATCGATTGTGCTGGTAATTGAGGTGGTGAGTACTAACTGGCGTGATGATTATTTAACCAAATTGAAAGATTATGAAGAGATGAGGATTCCTGAATATTGGATTGTGGATTATTTAGGAATTGGCGGGAGAAGGTTTATTGGCAATCCGAAGCAGCCGACGATTTTAGTGCATGAGTTAATTGATGGAGAGTATCAGGTGACTGCTTTTAGAGGGGACGATCGCGTTATATCACCAACTTTTCCAGAATTAAATTTGACAGCTAATCAGATTTTTGAAGCAGGAATTAAATAGAGATATGAATCAACTGAATGATACGGATTTTGGACATCTGGGTGGGTGCGACCTTAATATAATACACTTATTAAGTGGCAACAGGAAACCCATACTGATTGAGATTTTGCCAGAATTGCTCCCAACGCGTAGAAGTTAA
>JBIKYX010000156.1:0-6316 GCA_044355035.1 Pseudanabaena sp.
TTCTGAGTTTAAGAGCTTTAGTTTTAACTTCTACGCGTTGGGAGCAATTCTGGCAAAATCTCAATCAGTATGGGTTTCCTGTTGCCACTTAATAAGTGTATTATATTAAGGTCGCACCCTAATACATAACCTGCGCCCTCAAGCAAGGTATGATGCAAGAACTGCTGACGGGAAAGACACAATTAGTATGACTATGATCCGCAAAGTAGAAATTCGCGGCTTTAAATCGATATACTCCGCCAACATTGAACTGGGGAGAGTCAACTGCTTTATAGGAGCCAACGGAGTCGGAAAAAGCAACCTATTGGAAGCCATAGGCGTATTAGGATCTGCCGCCAACGGAGTCGTAGATGATGAAAGCTTACTCCGTCGAGGCGTTCGTGCAGGCTTACCCCGCCTATACAAAAGCTCCTTTACCACCGAACGCACACCTGCCCACATCGATATTAGCGTCGAAAGCGAATCCAAAGCAGCCTATCGTGTTACCTTGCTTAACCCTCTAGAATCTCCAGAACCAGCTTGGTCTTACAAAACCGAATTTCTCAGTAACGGACAAAAAAAGATTATCTCTGAGGGAGTCCGCAACAAGAAAAAACTCAACCCAAAAGTAGGATTTGCCGCTCTACAACTCGTCAATCTCGAAACAGCCGACCCCGCCGCCCAGTTGATGCAGTGTCTCCAAGAATTCGCCATTTATTGTCCTAATACCCCCACCCTGCGCGGCATTGTCCCAGATCAACAATCCCGTTTTCCCATAGGACTCAGTGGCGGACAACTCGCCGAAGGATTTGCCGCATTGCGTAAGTACCTAGAAGAAGGCAACGAATCAAGCAATGACATCCTAGAGCAAATCTTGGAACTAATCGACTGGGTCGCAGATATTCAGACTACCAGTCACAGTGCCGCGCTGCTATCCCCAAAAGTTCCTCGCACTAAATTGATTTTAAAATTTAGCGATCGCTTTATGAACAAAAGCCGCAACGAACTAACTGCCTACGATGCCAGTGAGGGAGCGCTTTATGTACTTTTTACCGCTATCCTCTCCCTACTACCACAATCACCCCG
This sequence comes from Pseudanabaena sp., assembly GCA_044355035.1. Taxonomy (GTDB): domain Bacteria; phylum Cyanobacteriota; class Cyanobacteriia; order Pseudanabaenales; family Pseudanabaenaceae; genus Pseudanabaena. The sequence goes on from JBIKYX010000156.1 coordinate 1,066, forward strand.
ACTATTAGCGATCGATAACCTCGATCAAGCCCTGAATCCCCGCCTATTGACCAGACTCGTCTCCCATCTTCCTCAATGGCTCCAGCACAACGCCAGTGATCGGCAACTCTTATTTACTACCCACAATCCCGCCACCCTAGACGGACTTGACTTAGACGATCCCGAAGTGCGCCTGCTCGTAGTAGAGAGAAACAGTAATGGACAAACCAGCGTGCGCCGTCTGTCTCCCACACCCGAACTAACCAAACTCAATCAAGAGTATCCCCTATCTCGTTTGTGGTTAATGGGGCATCTAGGAGCTGTACCAAATGTCTAACGAGTTGCGGATTGCCCTAGTAGCAGAAGGGCCAACGGATTATGTAGTGATTGAGGCAGCACTCAAAGCCATACTACAGAAACCGTTTGTGATGTCACAACTACAACCCGAAGCTACTCAGCCCAAAATGGGGACGGGTTGGTGTGGTGTACTAAAATGGTGCAATGAGTCACAGGAGCGACAGCATGGAGCTAGCCCATTACAAATCAATCCCATCCTATTCGGTTTTGACTTAGTTATTATTCATGTAGATATTGATGTTGCAACTCAAGAATATGCAGACTGTGGATCATTAGTCGAAAATTGGGCAAATGAAAATTTTTGGAAAAATCTCCCCTGCAAACAGCCATGTCCGCCTGTATCCGATACAGGCAATGCTTTAGAGGATGTCATCAAAAGCTGGCTAGGAGGAATCAAACCAAACCATACTGTCTTTTGCCTACCCGCTCAGTCCTCAGGCACTTGGTTAGCATCGGCTGTACTCCCTCCATCTGATCTCCTACTGATTAATGCTGAGTGTAATCTCACTCTTGAGTCGAGGCTAGAACAACTGCCAAAAAATCAGCGCATCAAGAAAAAATTGACAGAGTACCGTAATCATGCTCCAAGAATTACCCAACAGTGGCAACAAGTCAAACAACTCTGTAGTCAAGCCGCTAATTTTGAGCAGTCTGTATTGAACGCCATTTAGCCATGCCAACCAATCCCGTCCTGAAAGTTCTATAGAACCTATGTGAATTAGCTCAGTTGCACATTAATTTGTTTGCAATCGCGATCGCACCTTCAGCATCATTAGCAATCACTTAAACTTACTCATAGCAACCTAAAAACTTAATCGCTAAGGTATCAATAGAGCAAAAACGAGGACAAATCTTATAATCTAAAAAATTGAAGAAGCATAGTAGTAGTTCTCAGAAATTACCAAGAATTTGCACAAGAAGATCGAGAACTAGCCGAAGCAGGAATTTCTGAATATGCCCAACTCTTAAATAGTGAGGACAAAACTAGACAAAGTTCTTAAGTCGATCGCTTTTTGAGGATATCTTTTGCCATGTTGAGGAAATAATCTGGATCGGTGCTAGCCTCGTCTTTAGTGCTATTCCGAGAACTAGAATTAATATCACCCGTTTTTTGAGCAATATCCAAATCAGAAAGAACTATGGGTGTGATATCCAAAGTACTCGGTGGAAGTACCTCCGATTGTGCCGAGGGTAACGTCTTGGGCGTATGCAGCAAATAAACTATGCGATCGCCTTTTTCCCATGACATATCTGCCGACACAATTTGTAATTGACTTTTGCGCTCAAATAGCAATGGCAGTAATATCCCTGCATTAAACATCGTATTAAAACGATTTAACTGTTCTGATAGTTCTTCTTCTGTCAGGAGAAACTCTCCTACCCTCACCTCCCGTTGGAGAATGTATTGATTCCATGTTTTAATCGGTACACGCGCACTAAATGCTTGTTGGATCGCGGCTTCACCATTGCGATCGCTATCATTATCAGGACTCGCTTCTTTGACATAAACCGCAAATACTTTAGGTGGATTGAACTCCTTCAGCGCCAGTTGAGCAATGACAATATTCACATCTGTATTGATGGTTAGCGCCACAAATGTTCCCATTGCATCTAGCCCTGCTTCGGCTAGCGATCGCGAATTAAGTCCATTACTGACAAAGGCGGGAATGTCATATTCCGTAGCTTGTTTGCATAGCTCCGCACTAGTATCAATCAGAGCCACGCGCTGACCATTGGCTTGAAACAGTCTCGCGACTAGGATACCAATGGGATTACCGCCCACAACGACTAAGCCCGAAATATCCGATTGATCTAGTCCCAATAGTTTCGCCAGTAACTTCGCCGAAAGCCCCTGAATAAATACGGTCATAGCGATCGTCAGGAATACCAAAGCCTTAATTGATTCTCCTCCATTGACTCCGCGCTCTGTTAATAAAATGGAAAAGAGAGAAGCAACGGAAGCCGCGACAATGCCTCTGGGCGCACACCATGATAAAAAAGCTTTCTGTCGCCATGTGAAACTGCTATTCCATGTGCTGACAATTACGTTAATCGGACGAACGATAAACATCATAAATAGAACTGTCTGCACACCGCCCCATCCCAGTGCGAAAATACTGGGAATCGACAAATTTGCGGATAGTAATATGAATAGAACGGAAACGATCAGCGCCACTAATTGACTTTTAAATCTAAGTAAGGCGCGACTATTGGGGATTTCTGAGGCACGGAGGATGATTCCCATCATCACCACCGCCGTTAGTCCCGATTCGCTTTGGATTTCTTGAGCAATTCCAAATAGTCCTAATACCGCCGCCACCACGACCGCGCTCTTAGTATCTTCCGCTAAAAATGTTGCCCTTTGCAAAAATCCCCCCAGCAGCCAACCCGCCATCGCTCCAATCACAATGCCCACACCCAAGCGCACGCCTAAGCCCGCAACGATCGCAAATACACCTTCAGTGGGATTCAGCGCCACATCGAGGACGACCACGGCAAGAACCGAACCGATCGCATCGATTAGCACTCCCTCACCTTCCAAAATCGTAGCAAGGCGGCGATCGAGTCCTACTTCTTCGATGATCGGATTAACTACGGTTGGTCCCGTGACTACGACTAACGCGGCATATAAAAAGGCGATCGTCCAAGGAAATTCGCTGAGCCAATAGGCGGCGATGCCGCCACCAATCAGGGTAATTAATGCCCCAATCGTAATTAGGTTGCGTAAACTTGCGGAAACCTTCCCTAATTCATTGAGTTTGAGATTAAGTCCCCCGTCAAATAGAATTAGGGCGACAGAAATGGAAACGATCGCTTCTAATCCATCACCTAAGATTCTTGGCTGGACTAGATTTAAGCCATTTCCCCCCAAAGCCACACCAAAAAGGAGTAGAAAGACAATGCTCGGCACACGAAAAAAGTTCGCAATGACACGAGCAGAGATACCTGCCACGATCGCAATAATTATGATTAGAGAGAGTGACCCTTCCATAATCTAACTATAGGGTGGGCGCTTTGCGCCTGCTCTATCTACTCCAATGATACTGATAGGGTAACGTTAATCTAACTATAGGGTGGGCGCTGTGCGCCTACTCTATCTACTCCAATGATACTGATAGCGTAACGTTAAATTGAGTTTCAAAGGGTTGCTTCTTGTAATCAAGACTCCAAAGCTCTAAGGTACAAGGATCTTGAGGTTGTCTCGGTGTCAGTCTTAACGAACAAGCGCGGGTACGCGGATCGAAAACTACCCGAATCGAGGCGATCGCCCCAATTTGACGACGATCCAATGCAGTGGCTAAACGCAAAAATGTACTAGCCTGACGCACAAAGGATTTATGACGCTCAGTCCCCAATTGTTGGAAACTCTCATGTTTTTTCTTGGGTTCGCTCTTGCGGTGGTATCGAGCTAGATTGGCGATCGCCTCAATCTCTGACTCGGTGTAGCCCAATAATTCACCATTGCGAATCAGATAATAAGAATGCTTGTGGTGAGCATCGTGGCTAATGTGATGCCCTGAATTATGCAACATCGCCGCCGCCCAAAGTAAGTGTCGTTCCTCTTCTCCCCATGCATGAAAAATATTCAGGGTTTGGTCAAATAGACTCAGAGCATGGTCAGCGACTTGTTTGGCATATTTAATGTCAAGCCCATATTTATCGGCAAGTTTGAAAATACTGCGATCGCGGATCGAACTTTGATAGCGCCAACCATCTTCGATATAGCCATGACGGATCATCCAATCGACGACTAAACCTTCGCGCAAGGCTCTTTGGCATAACGTAATTTTGGGAATTCCTAATAAACGCATCGTTTCTAAGAGAACGATCGCCCCCGCCAAAATAATTTCTGCTCGTTTTTGGCGTACCATCGCTGTGCGTTCTTCTAAATTTGCGCGGCGTAAGCGCCAGACAATATTTTCTAAATCAGCAAAGGGAATCTCATACCCCTGTAAAGGATTCGGAACTAACCCCGTCTTCTCTTTGGAATGTAAAATCGCCAGAGTTTCTATGGTTCCTGATGTGCCGATCGCTTGTAATGGCTTGAGATTTTGATTTTTCAGCAGCGATCGTACATCATCAGTGGGGCGCTCAATCGAGCCAAGAATATAACCTAATAAGCGATCGTATTCCGTTGATGAAATGGGATCGGTGCTAATAAATAAATCTGTTAACCTAACTGCCCCAATTTTCGTACTGCTGAGATAGCTGGGATCGCGCCCATCCCCTAAAATTATCTCCGTAGAACCGCCGCCAATATCAATCAAAATATGTGGCTCATCCTTCAGTTCCATCGCCGAAATTACGCCTAGGTAAATCCGCCTAGCTTCCTCCTGCCCCGAAATAACTTCAACATGTAATCCTAATTCTTCATAAATGCGATCCATAAAGTCAGCCCCATTGGGAGCTTCACGGGTGGCACTGGTCGCCACCGCCACGATCTCTTCAACATTAAAAGTTTGACAAATTTTCTGACATCGTTGTAAAGCTTCTAGCGATCGCTTCATCGCATCTTCGGTTAAATTCCCTGTTTGGGGGCAGCGCTCTCCTAGCCTGACTGTTGCTTTTTCCGACTCGATGACCGTGAAACTAGGGATCGAAGTCTTAATCTGCACGATTACCATGTGGATGGAATTTGTACCCACATCGATCGCCGCTAAAGTTTTGACATCTGAAGTCATGCGCTGTTTCCGAGAAATATCTCAAGTTATGTTAGGCGAAAATCTGTCAAAATAAAAGCTATAGTCGTTTAACTGAAAAGTGCGATTCCTATACCAATCGCCTTAACTTTAAGAGGCTGTTTGAAAAGGTGGGTATACCTAGGAAAAAGCGTGAAGGGGGAATAAAGTAAAAGGGTCTACAGGAGACCCAATTTATGATAAGACCAGCATACGACACAGACCTCACAAATGAT
>JBIKYX010000157.1:0-6266 GCA_044355035.1 Pseudanabaena sp.
GACTGCTAAGCATGAGGACTATGTACTTTAGGATAAGTCCTGATATTTTCACTCTTTTAGCTACTTTTAATTCTTAAAAAGTCACTTTCAACCGACTCCCTACCTAATTTGCAAGAGGTCTACTGTTATTCAAAGATCTAGTTGATATTCTGAAATAAATTAACAGGTAATTTTCTATAAAATGAAAGTTACCTGTTATAAAGTTTAGACAATTTACTAGAGTGAATAGTGAATTTTTTTTATTTGTTAAATAATGAGAAAGCGATTATTGGTAAGCTTGTAGATAGACGCGCATATATCTGTATATAGGCTAGCTCCAGAGGCTTCTTTTTATGGCGTTTAAATGGCAAATTCAGCGATCGCATATATATGGCATCCCTTTGCAATGGTTGATGTTTATACCGTTTGGGATGCAAATTATTGGGGCAGTAGGGTTAGTTAGTTGTTTTTCCAACTATTACTGGACGCTTTGTATTTCGGGGATCATGCTAATTTTATCAATGTTTTTTGCCGTTTTAGCAAACCATTGGATTAGGCAGTCACTCAAAAAAATTGAAGTTTCTCTCAAAAAATCAGAGCAGAAGTACAAAGTTCTTTTTGAAAGTTTACCCATCGGTATTTCTGTAACTGATCCTGAAGGAAACCTGATTGAAGGGAATCCTGCTTCTGAGGCAATTTTAACCGTACCGAACCAAGAATTAACAGAGCGTACCTACGATTCTCCTGAATGGCAAATCATTCGCTTTGATGGCTCGCCTATGCCCACCAGCGAATATGCTAGCGTCAGGGCTTTAACGGAGAATCGAGCGATCGATAATATCAAGATGGGGCTACTTGATGCTAATGGCAATGTGCGTTGGCTGAGTGTTAGTGCGGCTCCTATTCCTTTAAAAGGATATGGAGTAGCGATCGCCTATATGGATATCAGCGATCTTAAACATACTGAAGAAGCATTGAGTCAAAGTGAAGCAGTACTAAATTCTTTTTTGGAAAATGCACTAACACCAATTTGTATTAAAGATTTAGAAGGAACCTATTTATTAATCAATAACGAATTTTCCTATTTGATGCAAAGACCTAAAGAGGAAATTGTCGGTAAAAAAGATCAGGATTTTTTCCCTGATAAAGTTATTAAAAAATTACGCGGTATGGAAAAACAGGCGATTTTTGAGGAGATCGCTATTAGCTTTGAACAAACCGTACAACTACCCGATGGAGAGCATACCTTCATCATGTCCAAATTTCCCATCATCAATGATCAAAATAAAGTTCAGACTCTAGCAGGGATTTATTTAGATATAAGCGATCGCAAACATGCCGAACTAGAGCTAGCCTACAACTATGACCTTCGAGAAGAAATTTATAATGGCTCGGCTGATGCAATTTTTTTAGTTGATCCTTTTACTCTGTTGATATTTGACTGCAATCGCCGTGCTGTGAAGATGTTTGAAGCAGACAGCAAACAGGAACTTATCGGTATTGAAGGGCAAACTTTACATAGGCATAAGTTTACCAAAGCTGAAATGATCTCAATTAATGATGACATTGAGCAATTTGGATATTGGAGTCGAGAAATAGAGTACATTACCAAAAAAGGGAAATATTTCTGGGGGAATTTAGCAATTAAGCCGATTACAGTTGCGGGGAAAGAGATAGATTTGGTAAGAGTGACCGATATTAGCGATCGCAAACGTGCAGATTTAGATCTCGCGCAAACAGAAGCAGAACTGAGGCGAGTCAATCGGGAATTACAAAAGTTAGTTAACCTCGATGGACTCACCCAAATTGCCAATCGTCGATGCTTTGATGAACGCATAGAACAAGAATGTCAAAGACTACATCGGGAGCAGCAACCCTTATCATTGCTAATGTTTGATGTCGATTATTTCAAGCGCTATAACGATTGCTATGGACATCAGCTTGGTGATGATTGTCTGATCAAAATTGCTCAAGCTGTAGATCGTCTGGTGGGTCGTGCGGCGGATCTCGTGGCACGTTACGGCGGTGAAGAGTTTATTGTGATTTTACCCAATACCAATATTGAAGGGGCGATCGCAGTTGCTGAGCGGATTCATGGCGCGATCGCTGATTTACAAATTCCGCATGAATGTTCAGATGTGAATGATTTTGTGAGCGTCAGTATGGGTATCGTCTCGAATATTCCCAACCTTGAGCGATCGCCTTCTGTTTTAATTAGTCAAGCCGATCAAGCTCTCTATCATGCTAAACAACAGGGACGAAATCAGTCAGTGGTTTTTACTAATTAATCCGATTGGCACAAAAAAAGCGGTGCAATGCGCCGCTTTTTTTGTGCCGCTTTTTTGTAATTATTCAGGAATAACTTGAATTTTGATTGTGGCTGTGACTTCAGCATGGAGCTTAATCGAAACCTCAAAATCACCCGTGTGATTAATTTCAGGAATTGTGATGTCGCGGTGATCGATTTCTAACATCGACTTCGCAGTGATCAACTGAGCAACTTCGCGATCAGTTACAGTCCCAAAAATCGCATTACCTTCACCGACTTTTTTCTTGATAATAAAGCCACCAATAGTCGATAACGCGACTTTACGGCTTTCAGCTTCTTGACGAATGGCGATCAAACGTTGACGCTCAACTTCTTTACGTCTTTCCACCTCTTTAACTACACCCGTGGTGGCACGGATTGCCATACCTTGAGGAAGCAGGTAATTTTGGGCATAACCAGGTGCTACCGATACTAAATCGCCGAGTTTACCTAATTTTGTGACATTTTTGGTCAGCATGACCTGCAAATTACTCTTTGCCATGTGCTTTTGACTCTTACTCGTTTAAAAATAAATTGATGTTTACCCAATTGATATTTACGAAAGGTTGCACTAAGCGTACTTGCGTAAATCATAATGAGAGTTGCGATTAACTATGGTCAAACAACAATGTTAGACCTAATATAGAGATACTAGGATTTACGGTTTTAACCAGACTTTCTAGTATAGCGAAAAAACTGGCTTTGTAGAACCTACAAAAAATTTACGATGCAGCGTTGGCAGTTTCTTAGAATATCATCAAAAATCGCCCAAGGATTTTTGCCTTTGCAATTTTTGCCTGTGCGATTTTTGACTGTTTTGCTCATGTCGCTTACACCCGTAGCGTTGAATAGTTGCGCGATCAGTCAGCCCAGTAAACCTTTTAGCTCAGAAGTCTTACCGACCGAAGCGATCGCCGAAATCAGTGAAATTCGCAGCTTTCCTGTGCGGGTGAAATACCTGAATGCAACATCGGCAAAGCCTGCCTCTGTGGGAGCTTCGCTCAAGGTCGATGAAAGTGTCAGCACTGAAGACTCATCCACGGCACAGTTAACGATGCGAAATGGTGTAATCATTCGCATTGGCGGAGTTTCTAACCTAAAAATTAAACCGCAAAACCAAGTTGAATTTACTGCGGGAAAATTGGTGGCTTGGTCAGCAAGCGATCGCAAAACTACATCGCAAATTCAAACGCCTTTTGGTGAGATCGCTAGTAATGGCGGCACGATATATATAGAGATCCCGCCCAAAGCGGCTGAGGATCGGCGGGTTATAGCCCTTGATGGCACGGTGACAGTTTTATTAAAACAGTCTTCATCGATCGTGACGATTGGCAAGGGAGAAGAAATCAGAATTAAAGCAGATGGTAAGGCAACTGCACCCGCCAGAGTTGAGAAAGAAAGCATCGAAAAACGCATTGCCAATAATAATTTGATTTTTGGCTTCAGCAGTCAATTGGCGAGTTTAAACCAGATCGTCGCTGAGTTTGGAGTCACCTCTACCGTAAAAGAAGCCCGTACACTTGAGTTTCGCCGTTCTGATTTGCCGACTAAACCCACTGAGGCGACCAAGCCACCGAAGATAAATTACACATCAGGTGCGCCTGCGGAAAAGAGCGATCGCAATGATCGGCGTGAGGAGCGTCGTGAAGAACCAATCGTAGAGCCTCGTCGTGAAGAGCCAACCGCCGCGAGAAACTCGGAGCCAACTGCTCCCGAAAAGACTAGTGAGCCATCACCAGCCAATAATCCTGCGCCGATTAATCCTCCCGAACCACCAGTAACCACCAATCCGATCGCTCCTCCTGTAGAGCCAATACCATCCCAACCCGCCCCCCTAGAACCACCACCGCAGCCAGTCCAACCTGAAATACCTGCCCCTGAGCCACAACCTGTTGCGCCCAAACCTAGAAATTAGATTAACTCATCTTGTGCTAATATCTGACCCTTAAAAAGGGTTTATAGGCATCTAGATTATGGTAATAAGGATGTTCGCAAAGAAAGTTATCTCAAGCTCAATATCAATCTCGTTAGCTAAAATTTCCATTAGCCTAGTGGTTAGCGCCCTAGCCAATTTGCCGATCGCCAATACGATCGCGGCTGAAATTCTGCCCCAGTCAGCACAGACAAATAACCTGATCGCTCGCAACCCATCATCCCTAGCAGATAGCCGCATCAGCACCACCATGCTCGATCGCGATGGCAGACTATGGCTCGGCACTTGGCAAGGCTTAATCCAGATTGATCAAAGAACAGGCAAAGCGATCGCTTCGATCGCCTTACCCAACTCCACCGTCACCGCCCTCTTAGAAGATAGCCAAGGTTATTTTTGGGTCGGCACAACTTCAGGTTTATATCAAATTAATTCAGACTCAGGCAAAATTAAAAACATCGCCATCCAACTATCCTCCAACCGCGTTTTAAGTCTGGCGATGGATCGCGCTGGCTTTATTTGGGTCGGAACCGATCAAGGGCTTACCCGCATCAGTCCGATCAATGCCGAAACCTACGCCCGATTACCCAACATCCCCGGCACAGCCGCCAATGTCATGCAAATTGATAATGCTGGCAATATTTGGGTTGGCACATTGGATGGTTTATTTAAACTTAATCCTGGCACAGCCCAGATTACTACGCGGATTCCCTTTGTATCGGGGCAAATTGTGCAAGCGATCGCCGTTGATCCATCAGGTAAAATCTGGGCTGGCACACCACGCAATGTGATCGAAATTAATCCTAAAACGAATAAAGCGATCGCCCGCATCAATCCTGTGACAGGACGGGACATCGTAGCTCTAGCCACTAACAAAAACGGGGAATTGTGGATTGGGATGCGCGATGGCTTGGTATTAGCAAATACTAACAATGGCGCAATTACTGCATCTGTATACAGTTTGCCCAGCAGTTCAGTTATAAACTTGCTACTGCACAATCAACAAGTATGGATTGGTACTGAAGATGGTTTAGCCAAAATCAACGCTAAACTGAAAAAAGCAGAAATACCAAACGCTAGTGCGATCGTAGTTTATAAACTATCAAAATAAGTCTCACCAAGAATGGATGTTTTATCAACAAAGCTCTACGAGATCTTCACTAAACAAATGCTAGATGTCGGCGGCACTAAGCTGTCGATCGCTGAGATTGCGTCTTTGGTGGCGATGGTAGTCGTTGCTTTTTTTGTTTCCAAGATTTTTAGTGAACTAATTCGGCGCACGGTGCTGCATCGACTACGTATCAATCGTGGATTGCAGGAAGCAATTACGGTATTTATTCGATACTTGCTGCTAATTGTCAGTAGTGCCATTATTTTGCAAGCGGCGGGAATCAACCTTAGTACTTTGGCAGTATTTGCAGGTGTGATTGGAATTGGGTTGGGGTTTGGACTGCAAAATCTCGCTAGCAATTTTATTAGTGGATTGGTTTTACTATTTGAGCAAACCCTCAAAGTCGGTGACTATATTGAAATTGGCGAACTCAAAGGCACGATTGAAAAAATTGATATCCGTTCCACGATCCTTCGCACAGACGATGATTTATTTGTAATTGTCCCCAATCAACGCTTCATCGAAAACAATACGATCAATTGGAGTTACGAAGGACATACTTGCCGCATTCATATTCCTGTTAGCGTCGCCTATGATACCGATTTATTAGTATTATCAGAAGCCTTACTCACCGTAGCTCGACATGAACCGCGTGTTCTGTCCACGCCGCCGCCAGAGGTACAATTCAAATCCTATGGTGACTCGGCACTTAATTTTGAGTTGCTGGTCTGGATTAATGAACCAGAAGCAAATGAACCAATTCGCAGTTCTCTTAACTTTCGGATCGCTTACGAAATTAGGGACAGAGGTATTAAGGAATAAAAAATAAATAACATATGCAAATAAGGATAGAATAAATAAAAATAAGTGTTAATTATGTACTATTGCGAAGAGATTGAATCGGAGATGTTGAAGTTTTACACATCACTAAGTGAGAA
>JBIKYX010000081.1:0-19248 GCA_044355035.1 Pseudanabaena sp.
AGACAGGTTATGGATGGATTCAAGGAAAATCTACCGATTATTTTTGATGAATATCTTCCTAAATGGAACTATAGAGCCATTCCTCAAAACGCATAAGTTATTTATTTTTTATTCCTTACCGACCCTCCAGTACAATTTGATCAGTTCTTGGTTGGCGGTAGCAAGGACCTTTTGCTGGGCAGTTTTGATGAGGGTGAGTACCTCAGCAAATTGAGGCTGCAAAGAATCTGACTGCACGACCATAAATATAATCTTTCCAATTCTGTAAATTTTGCTTGTTTGCCTGAACTGATAATGGTCGTTTAGGGATAAGCATCTCAAATAGCTGGTCTTTCATTTGCTAGTCGCTGTTCTCTGCCTCCTTATTTATCGTAGGCGTAATGTAAAAACTGCTAATAATGGCGATCGCTAGCCACCAAAGTAACTGCACTTGAGGACGATACCAGACTGTATCGACTAAACCGTGAACTATCATTCCTGCTAAAGTGGCGATCGCCCCGATAATCCATAAACCATTAGGATCGCGATCGCTTCTCAATCGATTTAAAGCAATCCATCCTTGACGGAAAATCGTGAAAATTAGCCAACCATAACAAATTACGCCGACAATTCCTGTCTCTACGGTAATTTCTAAGGGAACGGAATAAGTCCCAAGGGCGCTATAACCCGATCGCTGATATTGCGGATAAACCAAATTAAAAGCTTTATTGCCAGGTCCAATTCCTAAAATTGGTTTTGCCTTGATCATGTTCAATACCGACATCCAGACATTGACACGGAAAGCATTACTACTATCTTCAGTTCCAAAAATACTGCCCACCCGCTTGCGTAATGTCGGTACAAGAATAGTCCCTAAAGCGATCGCCCCAGCCGTACCACCAAAAACTGTCGGCAATGTCCATTTCGGTAAACGTTTGCCCCACCAGTATACTAGTAACAACACAATCACAAAGCTTTCGGCAGCTAAACCCATCAATCCGCCGCGACTCTGACTTTGAGTGATGCAAAATGCTCCCAAAATCGCGGTAATTGCGCCGATCGCTTTCATGCCCCAACTCTGCCAATAGATTGCAGCGATCGCGCCCAAGGGTAAAGCAGGCATCAAATATCCTGCAAATAAATTGGGATTGCCAAGAAAGCTATAGACACGAGTAGTTCCTGCAATTTCCGAGGTGGGATCTGTCCATGTCGCTAGTTCGGGTGCGCCGAGAAATGACTGCTGCACCCCGTAAGCACTGGCTACCAGAGCCGAGATTAAATAGGCGGCGATAAAAATATTGCGCCAACCTAAGCGCATTAAGCGACTCAGTGACACAAAGGCAAGCATATAAATCGTCAGCTTTACCATGCCATCCATCGCTGCGACTCGCACAGGTGAGATGAGGGTAGCAAGTAAAGCGATCGCCCAATAAATCACCAAAGGTAAATGAATCGGTGTCCAGATCGGGACTGTTTGATCTTCCCCATCACGGCGATCGCTTAGCCACATCATCAACCATGCGATCGCTACCGCAGCGCCAATTACCCCAGTCTGAGCATTTTCTAAAAATGGCAAAGTCGCTAGCAAAACGACTAGTAAACCGCCCAAAAATTTTGCACTCAGCAATCGACTACCTTCGCGCCATGATTGCAAGGGACTGATTAACCGAAAGAACATAGATTTTTAACCGAACGAAATAATTAGATAAGAGTCTTGAAATTTTGCGCCCGTAGCTTGTTTACCTGCTAGTTCATTGGGCAGAAAAATATTGCGGCGCTGATCCCCTGCTTCGATCGTCACTTCGGGACCTAACTGGATCAGCTTCACCTGCTTTTTGTTAAAAGTCGGCAAAAATAGTTTGACTTGTTTGGTTAAGGTATTAATCTCAATTGGCTTGGGAGCGAGATTTGGATTGAGATGATCAGGAATAGTTAGCTCGGTCACTTGATCGGGAATGTGAGATACCGCTAAGGGCGCAAAGTCTGATTTAGCTTCAAATTCCGCGATCGCTTCACGGGCAAACACACCACCGACGGTTAAACCAACTTGTTGAGCGCTGCCCCATAAATATTTTGCTGTGGCGATCGCATAGGGATCGGCGGTTGTCACCAAATAAGCTGCCACGCGACTCGGATCATTTACCGCTTTTTGACCGCGTGTTAATACGGACGACATTTCTCCCGCCTGTTGCGAAATATCATCGGTGCTGGAAACTTGGAGAATACTTCTTAAAATTGGTTCCACAAACGGTGAAATCGCTTGCCCGATCGCTGAACCTGTCAATACTTGTTTAAAGCGGCGCAAATACCAGCCCAAAATCTCAGGCATTCCTAACATGCGTAGGGTTTCGAGATCGCCAAGACCATCGTAAATAATCACATCATATTTGCCTTCAGCATCACGTTCGCGCAAAAAGCTTAACCCCAACGCCGAGTCCATTCCTGGCAAAATCCCCAATTCCTGCCCATAGACCTCTTTAAAAAAAGGAGTCCGCAAATATTGGTTTTCCAGATTTTTCATCCTGTCCCAATATCTTTCTAGTAAAACCGTTGACTGTAAATGCACAGCCGCAAAATTAGGTGAAACCAGTTGCGGATCGCTAGTCAGATCGGCGCTCAGCCTTGTACTGAGACTATCCCCTGCTTGCTGTCCGACTAATAGGACTTGTTTGTTTTGGTTGGCAAAAGCACGAGCCACAGCGATCGCGGTTGTGGTCTTGCCCACACCACCTTTACCGAGAAATGTCAGGATTAGACTCATGGGGTTGACTCATTGGGCTGCTGCACCAACTTTTTTAGATGTGGGCTGGGTGTGAAATGGGGTGCAAAAACTTCAGGTATGATGATTGGTTGATGCGTACGCGGATGACTGCCTAAGCGGGCGCGACGATGACGCACATCGAACTTACCAAAATCACTCAAAATGACCGATTGGCGGTTGACAAGGGCGTTGGTAATGCTAGTGAGAGCAGCTTCCAGACTTGCTGAAGCGATGCTGTAGCTCAGTCCATCGACTTCCGCCATCATGCCACGAATGATATCTTGACGGTTAATATCTGCCATAGGACTTGGTCGTAGTTAAGGTGTCGTGCAGAGCGCAACACCTTAACCTATTTTAGGCTACGGATTCTAGCTCATCGGCAAAGAACCAAGACTTGGTGCTGTCAGGAAATTTGACAACGAAGCCCCATTTACTACCGTCCATAATCTTTTCTTCTTTGATTACGCCGATTTCGCCAACTTTGCTAGCGATCGCTTTACCGCTACCATCTTTAAAACCACGAACTTTAACTCTTTGTCCAACTTTCATACTGTTTGATTCTCGTACCGAACTCGATTAATCTTTTGCGTTTGCTTTAAAAAGTTTACAGTAGAAGATAGCCCTATTAATTTTTTGATGACCAGCAGCTAGGCTGCAACCTATGAGGAATGTCCCGATGTCAGTGTCGATCGCCCAATTGCAAAAATGGAAACAGCAAAAAAAGCCCATCGCCGCCCTAACCGCGACCGACTATGCGATCGCGAAGCTTTTAGACAAAGCGGGTGTGGACATGATTTTGGTTGGTGATTCTCTGGCAATGGTTGCCCTTGGGTATAAAAATACTTTGCCTGTAACCCTTGATGACATGATCCGCCATGCTCAAGCTGTGGGGCGTGGTGTTAGCAATGCCTTACTAATTGTCGATATGCCTTTTCTCAGTTATCAGGTTAGTACGGAAGAGGCAATGCGATCAGCGGGGCGCATTTTTAAGGAAACCGATGCAAAGGGTATCAAGCTGGAAGGTGGCTATCCCGATATGGTCGAAACGATTCGCAAGATTGTCCAAGCAGGGATGCCTGTGATGGGGCATGTCGGATTAACGCCGCAGTCGGTGCATCGCATTGGTTATCGTGTTCAAGGTGGTACACCTGAAACTGCCGAAGTGATTTTACATCAGGCAAAAGAGTTGGTTGATGCGGGGATTTTTGCGTTGTTATTAGAAAATATCCCTGCGGAGTTAGCCGCTAAAATTACACAGTTAATTCCCGTACCGACGATTGGGATTGGTGCGGGGCAAGATTGCGATGGTCAAATTTTAGTTACCCATGATGTTTTGGGATTGTCGGATTACGCACCACCATTTGCCAAGAAGTATGCTGATTTGCAGAATACGATTACGCAGGCTGTTAAGGCTTATTGCGAAGATGTGAGACAAAAGCCATAAATTAATCACCTCGTCCTGAATACCCTGCAATAAATTGCGGGCTGAAAGCTAAAACCCGTTGAAACGGGTTAAAACTTAGCTTTGAGCCAAGAACTTTAGTTCTTGGTTCTACCGAATTGAGTGTATAAGGTAGCCTCAAACGGACGGGATGATTAATTTGGGTAAAGCTTCAAATGGATTTCTATCGAAGGGAATTATACAATTGGAACTTTAATATTCTCTTCCCATTTGCGTGGTTCACTCGCCCGACGAATATTGCGCCAGATTTGCGTAGCTGCAACCGTACCATCAGCAACGGCGATCGAGACTTGGTTCAATCCTTTCTTCAAATCACCAAGGGCAAAAATGCGATCGTGACTGGTTTTCGCCATCTCATTCGTTACCAAGTTCTCACCATCCCATTCTAACCCTGCAATCCCTTTCAGATAATGGTTGTGGTAAACAGAACCCATCCCCACTAAACCAGTGGTCGCTTCGACAATAGTTCCATCTGTGAGTTCTACTCCACTAAGCTGATGATTTTCACCATGAAACTTAGCGATCGGTGCTTCGTATAAGGGATAGCCATGCTCAGCTAACTTCTGTCTTGTCTTGTCGCTCACTTCGCATAAACCATGCGTCAAAACGGAAATATAAGGCGTGAACCAGTTCAATACAAAGGCAGCCCCAATTTGACCTTCTGTATTTGCAATCAAAACTGCCTTCTGATCCCACATGTCAAAACCATCGCAAATCATGCAGACATGAAGGGTATAACCTGCATATTCGTAGACATTCTGCATATCTTCCAATTGTGGCAAGTTGTCGATAATTCCTGAAGCGGCGACAAGATACTTACTACGAAATACGGGATAAATACTATTTTCCTTGCCAACTTTTACTTTCACAGCAAAAGTTTCGCCTTCGTCGGTGACATCTTCCACATAGCCACGCAGATGATCGGCTCCCCATTCCACAGCCTGTTTTGTGCCATGATTCAAAATTTTGCTGCCAGGGGTATCGGGGTCAAGTCCGACATAATTACGCAAATCTTGCATCCATAGCGATCGCCCTTTTCCTTTTTCGATCACTAAGCACTTCAATCCATAGCGAGCTAAATAAATCGCTGCGGATAGTCCGCCCATTCCTCCACCGACAACTATCGCATCGTAGAGAGTATCAAGGCGTTGGTCAAGATTTTTGCTAGAGAGTTTCATGGCAACCAAACATAAGTTACTTATTATTTACTTTACTAAAACAAGGGGCTTAAGCCCCTTGCCTTAATGATTAACCAACAAAGGCTAGAACAGGAGCCGATACACCAGCCGATTCAGTACCCTTGAGGTAAGCCAACATTGTGTCAGCATCCGAAACTTCAAAAGGATCGACAGGGCAGTTATCCGAGAAACCTGGTTCTACGAAGATTTTTTCGATTTTGCAGTCATTGACTAACATCGAATAGCGCCAAGAGCGAAGTCCGAAACCAATATTCGATTTGTCAACGAGCATTCCCATCTTGCGAGTGAATTCACCAGCGCCATCAGGAAGCAAAAATACATTATTAGCGCCGATTTCTTTGCCCCACTTGAACATTACGAAAGCATCGTTAACGGATACACAGATAACTGCATCAACGCCTTGAGCTTGGAATTCTGCATAAAGCTCTTCGTAACGAGGCAAGTGATTGGAGGAGCAAGTAGGAGTAAATGCACCTGGTAAGGAGAAAACCACTACTTTTTTACCAGCAAAAAGATCTTCAGTGGTTTTGTCTTCCCAACGGTAGGGGTTAGGTCCTTCAACGGACTCGTCACGCACACGGGTCTTAAAAACAACGCTTGGTACGGTTTCGATAACTGCCATATTTTTCTCTGAGTTGGTGTCAAAAGTTGTGATTAAAAGTGATTCAGAAGATTTAAGTTTCCGAACTTATTTAAGAATAATTCTTATATAGTAATAAGTCAATAGCCTTAATGATTTAATTCTTTGAAAAACTTTAATATATTTGTCATTCCTAAATGAAGATGTTATGATTGTGTTCTAGCAAACTAAGACTTGTCAAATCAAGCTTCAATCGATATGCAAAAGCAAGCGGATCAAGTTGTTCAAATACTTAAATCTAAGGGGTTGCGCGTCACTCCTCAGCGCTTTGCTGTGTATGCCAACCTATGTGATCGCACTGATCACCCCACCGCCGAACAAATTTTAAACGACCTCAACCAGAATGCGCCCACATCCTCACAGGCGACCGTTTATCTTTCGTTACAAACCTTGAGAGACGCGGGTTTAGTGCGCGAAGTTTTATTAGAGCAAGGTGTCTGTCGCTATGATGCCAATGTCGAGCCGCACCATCACTTCCGTTGTAAATGCTGCGGTGAAATCGAAGATATTGCTTGGAATGCCTTTCAGGGTTTAGGTTTTCAAAACATCCGTGCGGGTTTAAAAATTGATGGCTATGAGGTGACGGTGAGTGGTGTTTGCGATCGCTGCGACGAAACAACAACGGGCTTTTAGTCTTTTTAAAGCATGGCGATCGCCTATTTTTTTCTAGATGATATGTTTAGATGTAGTTTGACGCAAAGGTAAAAGCATGGTCAGCACAACCACAAAGCCTATTAGTTTAGAGTCATTTCTCAGTCTGCCTGAGACTAAGCCTGCTTGTGAATTCCTTGACGAAAAAATTACTCAAAAACCTATGCCACAAGGTAAACACAGTATATTACAGGGTTCGCTTTGCATAGCTATTAATCAAGTAGCTCAATTTACAAAGATTGCCTATGCTTTTCCTGAACTACGCTGTACTTTTGGCGGAGCATCGATTGTTCCCGATATAGCAGTATTTCGGTGGGAAAGGATTCCGCGTGACAAGTCTGGTCAAGTATCGAACCGTTTTCAGACTTATCCAGATTGGGCGATCGAGATTCTCTCGCCTGACCAAAGACAAAATAAAGTTTTAGCTAATTTATTGCATTGTGTTGATCATGGCACGGAGTTAGGCTGGTTGCTCGATCCCAAAGATCAGAACATTTTGGTGATTTCTGGCGATCGCCGTATTCAAATTTTTCAAGGGATAGACCAGATCCCTGTTATGAATGGAATTAATTTAGAGCTAACGGCTGAGCAGATTTTTGGGTGGTTGAAGTTTTAGCTTATATCTTGGGATTGAACTTTTAAAAAGATGGTTTCCGTCTGCGCTGCTAATTTATCCCATGCAAAGCGATCGCTTAGATCTGATTGAGCATTATCAACTAAAGACTTCGCATATTCGGGGTTTCGCAAAATCGCAATAATGCCTTCGGCTAAAGAATTTGCATCATTTACTTTGGTAACACTTCCCGTAATCCCATCACGCACCACCTCTGGCAGTCCCCCCGTATCAGATACCACAAGCGGAATTTTGGCAGCAAAACTTTCTAGCGCCACGATACCAAAGGGTTCATATAAACTCGGAAAAACCGCGCAATCAGCGATCGCCTGAAATTCCCATAGATCAACATCAGCCATAAACCCTGTAAACAGAACCTTGTGATAAATTCCCAAATCCCATGCCTGTCTTTGTAACAGGATTGCATAGGCTTCACCAGTGCCGATAATCACTAAACGCACCTTATCGTTCATCGCCTCAATCACCTTCGGCAGAGCATTCAGCAATACATAAAGCCCCTTTTCATAGGTGATGCGTCCAACGTAATAAATAATCGCTTCATCGGATGCAGCATATTTTTCCCTGAGCGCAATCCGTCCTAACCCCTGCTCACGAGCATTAGCAATATTCTGCCAGCGCTCTACACTCAAGCCGTTGTAAACCACATCTACTTTTTCAGTGGCACAACCTAACGCCCGTTGTACCTCACCACGCATATATTCTGAGCAAACAATTACTCTCTGAGATGCTTGAGTTAGACAAATTTCTTTTTGATGAATATATCTTTGAGTATCGTTATGAATGCCATTGCAACGCCCATATTCTGTAGCGTGAATCGTGGTAACTAAAGGGAGCGAGAATTCTCTGGTCAAAGCGATCGCGGCTTCCTCGACCAGCCAATCATGGGCGTGAACGAGATCCATTGAATTTTGAGATAAAAACCCTCTGGCAAATTTGATCATGTGCGTGTTCATCTGCCCCACCCACGGAAAAAAGTCGCTATGCATTTCCATAGGAACTCGATACACATAAATACCATCCACCTGCTCGGCAGATAACTCACGAGCGATCGCCACGGTGATCAAATGTACTTCGTGTCCAAGCTTAACAACTTCAGGATATAGCTCTGCTACATGACGAGAAATTCCTCCAATAATGCGCGGCGGGAATTCCCAAGCTAGAGCAAGAATACGCATAATATTTAGATATTTATTTTAGATATTTATGTAGCTTTTTATGTGACTTATCTGGCGTTTGGTTAAACAGAGGTTAGTGAGCGACTGAAATCACAGTAGAATAATTTGGATAATTGTCTACGGATCATCTACAGAATAGATTATCAACTTTAAGTTATATATAGTTTACAAACTTTACAAATACGTTACAGATACATTTATTAATACTAAGCCTTAAATAATAACGGAGAAAACAACATGCGGGATGCAATCACCACTTTGATCGGCAGTTACGATGCCACGGGTAAATATTTTGATCGCGACGCGCTCGATACTCTCAAGTCCTATTTTGTCACGGGTAGCTCTCGTCTAGCTGCGGCTTCGGCGATCACCGCTAACGCTGCATCGATCGTGCGTAAAGCTGGCGCTCAATTGTTTGAAGAAGTCCCTGATTTAATCCGCCCAGGTGGTAACGCTTATACTACCCGTCGTTTTGCGGCTTGTTTGCGTGACATGGACTATTATTTGCGCTATGCATCCTATGCCCTAGTCGCTGGCGACAATGATGTCCTAGACGAAAGAGTATTACAGGGATTGCGTGATACTTATAGCTCTCTGGGCGTACCAATCGGTCCAACCGTACAGGGTATTCAAATTATGAAACAAGCGGTTATGGATCTGGTTGGCGAAAGTGCTGATTGGCTAGCCTCTCCCTTTGATTACATGAGCCGCGAACTTAGCGAGAAAAATATCTAACCCAAACTGCTCCTAGCAAACTTAGCGATCGCCATCCCCATATTTGGCATCGCTAACTTAAACAAAAAAACAAGTGGTGGCGTAAAGCGTTGCCACTTGTTTTTTGAGTTTTAATTCGTCTTAAGCATTACGCAGATCACCATGTTTAAGGCTTCAAAATGATTTAATATTGTTAACAATCGGAAAAGCTCGATTTCCTCTAGGAGAGATTTTATATATGGCTTTAGTACCAATGCGCTTGCTGCTCGACCATGCAGCCGAAAATGGATATGGCATTCCTGCATTCAACGTCAACAACATGGAGCAGATCCAGTCGATCATGCAGGCTGCGAATGAAACCAACAGCCCCGTAATCTTGCAAGCCTCTCGCGGCGCTCGTAATTACGCAGGTGAAAATTTCTTGCGCCACTTAATTTTGGCAGCAGCAGAAACCTATCCCCATCTACCGATCGTGATGCACCAAGATCACGGTAATGCGCCTGCAACTTGCTATTCAGCAATTCAAAATGGCTTCACCAGTGTAATGATGGATGGTTCATTACAAGCTGACGCTAAGACTCCTGCTAGCTATGAGTACAACGTAGAAGTTACTTCTGAAGTTGTGAAGGTTGCCCATGCTTTCGGCGCAAGCGTTGAAGGCGAATTAGGCTGCTTAGGCTCCCTTGAAACTGGTAAGGGTGAAGCTGAAGATGGACATGGTTTTGAAGGTGCTTTAGATCATTCTCAACTGTTGACCGATCCCGAAGAAGCTGCCGATTTTGTAACTCGTACTCAAGTCGATGCTCTAGCTGTAGCGATCGGTACTAGTCACGGTGCTTATAAATTTACTCGCAAACCTACTGGTGAAATTCTTGCCATTAGCCGTATCGAAGAAATTCATAACCTCTTGCCGAATACTCACCTTGTAATGCATGGTTCTTCCTCGGTTCCTGAAGATTTGCTTGCAATGATCAACGAGTTTGGTGGTGCAATTCCTGAAACCTATGGCGTTCCTGTTGAAGAAATTCAAAAGGGCATCAAGTCTGGTGTACGTAAGGTTAATATCGACACCGATTGTCGTCTAGCGATTACTGCGGCTGTTCGTGAAGCTCTAGCCAAGAATCCTAAAGAGTTCGATCCTCGTCACTTCCTCAAGCCATCGATCAAGTACATGCAAAAAGTATGTGCCGATCGCTATACTCAATTTGAAGCGGCTGGACAAGCTAGCAAGATCAAGCAAGTTAGCATTTATGACTTTGTTCCTAAGTACGCTAAGGGCGAACTCACACAAGTAAGCCGTAAAGCTGTTGCTGTTTAGACCTCAAATAAGCTTTACTGTGTAAAGCCTGTTTCATTAACATAAAAAGTGAAGGGCGCTTTGCGCCCTTTACTTTTTGGATACTACTGGTACAGTTGCGGTAATCAATTAGCTTAAGCCCTGCCCATGACTTTTTTTTCTACTGCTGAGTTAAATAAAGCAACTTCAGCCAAAAAACCAAAGCTGTTGGTGGTTGATGATGAACAAGATAATCTTGACTTGCTATATCGCACCTTTCGTAAAGATTTTTTGGTTTTTCGAGCAGATAGTGGATTCAATGCGCTCAAAATCCTTGAACGAGAAGGAGAAATGGCGGCGATTATTTCTGACCAGCGTATGCCTGAAATGAATGGCACAGAATTTTTGAGTCGTACTGTGTCAGATTTTCCTGACACGATGCGGATTGTATTGACCGGTTATACGGATATTTCTGATTTGATCGAGGCGATTAATTCAGGTCAAGTGCATAAATATATCACGAAGCCTTGGGAGCCTGAACATTTAAAGTTAGTTGTGGCGCAGGCGACCCAAACCTATGACGTTTTGAAACAACGTTCGGAGGAATTGAGTAGATCACAGGCTCAGAATGCTCTTTTGTCAGCGATTGTGGAAATTGCTCAAGATTCTCAATATTTGTCTGATTGTGTACCACCCTTGGCTCAAGCCTTTTCCAAAAATTTTGGTGCGGA
The DNA here is from genome assembly GCA_044355035.1 of Pseudanabaena sp. GTDB lineage: Bacteria > Cyanobacteriota > Cyanobacteriia > Pseudanabaenales > Pseudanabaenaceae > Pseudanabaena. Next base: position 11,223 of record JBIKYX010000081.1, read on the forward strand.
CATGGTGACACTCCAGTTAATTGAGCAGGGGTGTTTGACTGATGTGAAGGCTGCATGTGGCGATTATGTTTGGGATTTGTCCAATGATCCGTTAGTACAAACCGCGATCGCCACAGGTAAATCACAATTTTATTTGAATTCTGATCTGGATGAGCAATCTCAAGAAGATCAGCAATTTAAGACAAATTTGGCGATCGCCATTACTTTTCGCAAAGAATTGCTAGGGATATTGTCAATGCAGTGGCTATCACCTGATGCTGTAACTATGGAAAATATTGTCGCTATTCAGCAATATGGATCTAAGGTAGCGATCGCGCTTACCTGCATTCGTCACTATAGCTCTCAGACATGATTAAAACTACAAGTCAAGAATATGCAAAACTTTTAGATCTGGCGATCAAGATCGCGGAAAAAGCGCATGAGGGGCAGTTTGACAAAGCTGATCAGCCCTATATTTTGCATCCGTTGACGGTGATGGCGCAAATGGAGGATGTGGAGAGCCAAATTGTGGCGGTTTTGCATGATGCGATCGAGGACTCAGATCTGACCATTACCGAGTTATCGCAGCAAGGATTTCCCGAATTGATCACTGAGGCGATCGCTGCCATCACCAAGTTAGACGGCGAATTGTATGATGATTATTTGCTGAGGGTCATGGCTAATGCGATCGCTCGCAAAGTCAAGATCGCGGACGTGAGTCACAACATGGATATAGGTCGGATTGCTAATCCCACAGTCAGAGATTTTCAGCGTCTCGAAAAATATCAAAAAGTTCTCAAGCAACTGACAGCACAAATGAAATAAACCTGATTACCTAGTGGTTCATGCTAGATTTATACTGCGAAGTTTTTTAGGTCGTATGTCCCATCCTATTTATCTGACGAAATCCGATCTCAAGACAGCGCGTAGTTGCACAACCAAGCTGTATTACAAGAAGTTAGGCTATCCCACGGGCGATCGCGTGGATGCGTATACCAGAATTTTAGCTGATGGGAATTTCATCATTACCAAGATTGCTCACCTTCTGTTTCCTGAAGGAATTTATGTTTCCGCTAATCTCAATTCTGAAGAAAGTATCGCTAATGCTGTCCAAGAAACGATCGCCCAATTACAAAAAGAGGAGGTAGTTCTCTTTGAGCCTGTGTTGTATGCGGGACATAAACTGGCGCGGGCGGATATTCTGATCAAAAAAGGCGATCGCCTTGAGATTATTGAGATTAGATCAAAGGGATTTGATAGTGTCGCCCATGAGAATCTAGTCAATTATCGCAATCTTTCGCTCTTTCGCAATAAAAAAACGGGCAAAGTTGGCGGTGAATGGCGATATATTATTGAAGATGTTGCTTATCAGGTGGGCATCTTGCAGGAAATGTTAACGGAATATCTACCTGAACTTAAAGCCGAGATTTCCCCCTATTTGCTGGTTCCCGATCGCGCCAAAACGACAGCAATCGATCATCTTGCCTCCTATTTCCAAATTCAAAAATTATCTACCCATCGTAATTCTTTTTCTAAATTTAATGGAATTGAAATTAGTTTCACTGGTGATGTTAATGAGATTTTGCGCGATCGCTTGCTTACGCAGGTTAGCATCGCTACCGAAGTTACGGAATTAATCGCACCAACAATTGATCAAGCGCAAATATATATAGATTATCTGATTCAGCGATCGCCTGAAATCTTTGCTCCTATTGGTAAAAATTGTAAAGGCTGTGAATATCGAGCTAGCGATCGCGACTCACGCGATGGATTTCGAGAATGTTGGGGAGATCTTGCCGATGTCGAAAATCATGTGTTAGATCTGTATCAAATGGGACGAATTGGCGGTAATGAAACGCCTTTAGTTAATGAATTAATTCAACAAAAACAAGTAAGTATGTTTCATGTTCCTTTAGAAGAACTCAATGATTATACCTATGGCTATCGCCAGTTAATTCAAATTGAATATACGCAAAAAAATAAAGAATGGATATCAGAACATTTGCCTAAAATTATCCAGCAGGTAGAATATCCCATTCATTTTATTGATTTTGAGACTTCGCGAATGGCGGTTCCCTATCGTGCAGGGATGAAACCCTTTGAACAGGTTGCTTTTCAATGGAGTTGTCATACGATCGCTGAGCCAGATGCGCCACCAGTGCAGAAAGAATGGCTCGATCTGGAAAATACCTTTCCAAACTTCCAATTTGCAGAATCTCTCATGGAATGCTTAGGCGATCGGGGTACGATCTTGACATGGGCAACCCATGAAAATAGCGTATTACGCGATATCTATTACCAAATGGAAGCGCTTGACTATCGAAATTCTGATTTACAGATATGGCTGGCGAATACTGCCAAACTGGGGAATAAAGGTAAGTCGCACTTAGTCGATATGAATGCCCTCACCCTCAAGCATTATTTCCATCCCTTAATGAAAGGAAGAACTTCTCTTAAATGTGTGTTACCTTCGGTCTGGAAAACTAATCCCTATCTCCACGAAATCCCCTATTTCAAAGAATACTATCGCGAAGTTGATGGCGAAATTCTTAGTCCATACGAGGTTTTGCCGCAGTTACAAATCGGCGATCGCATTCAAGTTGTGAATGAAGGCGCAGGGGCGATGTTAGCCTATCAAGATCTCATGTATGGCGAAAATCGCGATCAAGGTGCAGTCAATCAAGCCGTGCGATCGCAATGGAAGGAGTTGCTATATCAATATTGTCGTCTCGATACGATGGCGATGGTGATTATTTGGAAGCATTGGCAAACTTTATGTAATGGTTCTATTTGATGGCTGATCAGTATTTAATCGCGATCGCGGTTTGAAACTGAAAATTCGCCTCTATTACGCAATATTCGCCAAGATGGAATTCTACTTTACCCAGCTTTCACTTCATGCTAGAGTTTTGATTGGATGAAAGGGATAAATCTTGTGAATGAGTACCGTTGGAACGATGATAAAAATCAATTATTACAACAAGAGAGAGGTATTTCTTTTGAAGATGTTGTTCAAGCAATTAGTGATGGAAGTCTAATCGATGATATTAAAAATCCTAATTCCGAACAATATCCCAATCAATTAACTTTTATCATTGAAATCAGGGGCTATATATATTGTGTACCTTATATTGAAAGCGATTCGATAATTTTTCTAAAGACTATCTTCCCTAGTCGAAAAATGAAAAAAAGATACTTAGGAGATTAACAACTATGCAAAATTTGGATTTTGATAATATGAATATTAATGAACTTGCTGTCGCTCTTAAGTTAGATCAAGAGGAGCAAGAGTTATTGGCAAGCATCGAAAATGATGATTGGGTGAGTGTTGCAAATGTCGATCAGGAAATTCAACGTTTTCAGGGGATCGCTATACAGCAAGTTGCAAGGCAGAAAATCGAATTTCAAATTTCAGGACAGGATGCCGATCGCATTTACGGTTTGGCTAGTCAACTTGGTAAGTCTGTGTCTGGCTTTGCTCAAGAGATCATCCATAAATATTTGCAAGGTGAGTTAGTCGAAAAAACTTGATTAGCAGATATAGCTTGCGATCGCCTATCTCAGAATATCAAGCAGAAGGCGATCGCCTAAATCATCAGTATCTAATCGCTCTACAAAACTTGACGGTTGACTAAAATGGGATTTTAGCTAATAATCACTATTTAAGCTCGCAGAAAAATACCAATGATAAATGAAAAACATAAACAACTTTCAAGTATGCTTGCGCCTTTGCGAGAATATTTTGAGCAGGAATATCAATCTCGTCTCGATCGCCTGATTTTATTTGGTTCTCAAGCTAGAGGAGAAGCGTTACCTACATCAGATATCGATATCTTGATTGTGCTGCAAGATCCTGTTAATTCCAGTACGGAGCTACGCCGCACCAGTCATTTCATCGCCGAATTTTGTCTAGAGTATAATTTATTGGTTTCGCGTCTCTTCCTATCGCGATCGCGGTTTGAAACTGAAAATTCTCCTCTGTTACGCAATATTCGCCAAGAAGGAATTGTGTTGGTTAAAATAGAACTTTAGCAAATAATCGCTATTTGAGTTTACTGGAAATTAAGGGTGATCGCCTCCAAACCTAAACTAAACTCAATGATCGCCTTGAAAGTTTCCTGCTTGAAGATCGTCAAGAATCGGCTGTAAGTCTGCGCGAATATTACGATACTTTTTTGATAAATCGCGAAGTTAATTTTTAAACTCTTCTGAGAATTTAAGCTCAACTAATGGATCAATCGACATCAATCCCATCCCATAGTTCTGAAATTGGTCTAGTTCTGCCATTCATCACATCATCCCAACCACGCCGAAAACTTTCTATGGGAGGTTCTAGTTCCTCTGAAGTTTCTTGTGAAGGTAGGTTTTGAGTTTTTTGTTGAGTTATGACAATATCTCGATCTAATAGTTCTCGCTGTTTGATTTTCTCTCGCAGTTCTAGGGAACTCATCATTTCTATGAGAGCTTTGAACGGAAGGGATAAATTTACTTTTACTTGTGTGCGTTTCATATTTGGTTTAGATCCTCTATGTTAACTCCAGTGCTGCCTTTAAACAGTCGTTGACTTTTTGGAGTGAGGAATTCGGTAGCTGCCCCAATTTTCTAAGTATTTTATCTTTACTGAGCGTAAGTAGATTGACGCAGTTAATGACAGAATCTTGTCTTAATCCAGATTGTTGTCCTTCATAGGTTGTCATCTTGATTAATAATTGCGTTGGTTCTAAGGAGCGTTGGGTTTGGCTTGTGATTTGGACTACGATTGTGTTTTTGAGCCGTTGATTGTCGCGATCGTTCTGGATGACAAGGACGGGACGAACTTTAGTTTCACTACTTGAAGTGTAAGGATAATCAACTAACACAATATCTCCACGTTGAATATTCATGATTGTCTGCGCGGATCGAGATCGTTATATATATCCATCGCTGGATCGTCCCAGCCTTCTTTTCCGAAGGTTGCCATGACAGGTAGATACATATCTTGCAAGAATTGATTATTCTGCTCTTCGATTAAAAGTGCTTTTATTTTGGCATATACTTCTTCTCGAATAAGTACATAGGTTATTGCTGTATCTGGATCAATCGCACGAGGAGGAGTTTCGACCTGTTTGATGACATCTTGCCTTTGCTCAAGAGTTAGTTCGATCATTTTTTGTCTTCCAGATTTTTAATTTATACTGATTGCCCGATCGCTAGTAAAAAGATTGATAAATGTTTCCGTTAGAACTAGGATATTGCTAATATTGTACAGCGATCGCCTAAATCTTCAGTATCTAACCGCGATCGCCTCTCATCAAACCCAAACAAAACCTAATAATCGCGTTGGGACTAAACAATCGGCGATCGCTTGAGGAGGCTGATTATGATGGGCGATCGCTGTCAATGTTACAGAAAATTGCTGGCGCTCTCAATCAGAAGGTTGAGATTAAGTTTTCAGCAGTTATACTAAAGCAATTTTAAGTTACACTAAAGCAATATACAATGGTCAGCTTTAGGCATTTATACATATGTCAATCAAATCTGTGAAAGTTGTAAACATATCGAATCTAAAAAAGTTAGAACTCTCAATTAATGATGAAGCGAAAGTTCTAAAAGTCGAAGGGTTTATCAGGGGAGAGAGAGTTTGGACACATCTTCTATCTTATCCAATATCTGAGGATGAGGCTTTAGAAAAGTTCAAGAACAATTTTGAGAGCTAAAAATCTTCTGCAAGCGTTATGTTAGAAATATTTTCCGCTTTAACTGGGATAGTAATCCCAGCTTTGATTGCAATAGGAATTCTTGGACTTGCGTTTATTATCTGGATTGTAATACCTCTAATAATAGAAGATCCAAAAACTTGTATTAAGTCGGCTGTCCCTTTTATATGGATTGCTTCAGTAATTTATTATCTTGTTGTATATGGAAGTTCTATGCTGACAAGTGCTTCATCTTTTATGGGGTTTCTAGCGATTTTTTTGGTGGAGCTTTTATAGTATCTTGGCTTGATGATTGGTAATGGAATTTAACAACAGAGAAATTAAACGATTGTATAGACTGATCTTGATCATACTCTTATCTTAGTTATATTTTGCGATACACTAGCTTCAGTCTTTGTGCGTAAGAGAGTTTGGTCTAATATCATATTTATATCTAGCCATAAAACTTTGAACATTTGTATAACCAAAACAATCAATATATCCCCAAATGCTTTGATAAAATTCAGGTGGTTTTTTCTTACTATTTTTATTGCCAATTATATTGAGCCAGTATTTTAGATAAGGCTCAAAATCACTTTTATCTAATAGACCAGATTCAATAGAAGCTTCAAATCTCTCTAAATAGTCAAAGAAAACATCAAAATAATCTCTAATCAAAGATTGACGAGGTGAAAAGTCTCCTTCTCTAGTTGCTCTCAGAGATAGACATAATTCACTATTTATATTGTCACCTAAATAGAATTCTATATCTTCTGAAAGTTTTATATCTCGAATATCCCAATCAAGCATCAACATTACTTTTTGAACTGCTAGGTCTGATCTAAACTCCTTGATTTCTCTAGCTACGAACTCAGATCTTTTCCATTTTTGTTCTTTTTCGTATTGATCAATGCCTCTTCCAAAAAGTAGAACGCCAATGAATGGAGTAATGATACCAGTGACACCAGCCACATCTTTAATCCATAGAATTTTGTCATGGCCTGTTTCAGGCAAGTAAAGACAGTAAAATATGACCGTCATGGTAACTACGAATGAGATGACAATGACTAGAAAGAGATATGTGTTTTTACCTAACATAATAAATATTGTTTTTTGTCTATATAAAGTATTTTGGATAAAAAATCTAAAGTCTATTTAATAAATCTTTCTTTTTCTCGTCAAATTCCTTTTGGGTAATTAGATTGTCCTTGAGTAATTCGCCTAGTTTTCTAATCTGATTAGGAATATCTACATTGTTTGATGCTTCTAGATAAACAGTTTTACCTTCACTGATAGATTTTTGTTCAACACCAACCAGCCATTCAAAAGCATCACTCATAGCAGCGAAAGATCCCCAAGCCTTTCTAACATCATTAGGATCAAGTAATCTGCAATGACCTGTCAGCTTGTTTTTTTGTAATCGCCAACCTTCATATGAAGTAATTGTGTCCCAGAAAACTTTACCACCCATAGTAGGAGATTCTACGTTTGGCATAGAGCCTATGTACTCGCAGAATTTGCCAATAACTTGGGGATTAGCAACTAATGTAATAAGTCCTTTTTGTAGCATCTTAAATTTCAAACTCCTAAAACAATAAATGGATATTGATTACTGACAATTTTTTTGTTATGAACTTTTCTTACTTCGTAAATTTTCAACTTGAATTGACCTAGCCTCACCGTAAACCATTTCTCTAGCCCAATGCTCACAGTTATAAAGCAGCTTATTCCATAGCTTATCTTTCGCATCTATAAACTTTTGCCTTGATTCATGAATACGCGCCTCGATTTGACTGTCAGAAATAGATTCAGGACGCTCTTTAAAAAGCCACTCAGCTTTGTAAGGAGTGAAATGAACATAGCCAATCCCCACCTCAGCGATCCGCCCCTCTGGTCTGATAGTCTCACCCGTAAAGAAATGAGCGACAGTATAACCATGAGGAGTTGCCCTTACAATTCCATAATGGTCATATGTTCTATCCTCTTGATCTTTACTGGGATAAGTAACCAAATCATTCGGTCTGATGACATTTCCCTCCAAATCGCAAATATCAGGAACAGCACTCAAAAGGGAAACTAACTGACTAATCCTTGCTAACTGAGCATCAGTAGCTTCTTGCAATCTTGTGTACCAAATTGGATCGCAATTTTCTAAGAAGGGTTTAACCTCCTTGTACTTTTCATGAACCCAAGTAACATGATTGTTCAGCCATTTAACCGCATCCTTGTGTTGATTGACATCATTTCTTAGAGGCTGTTTGAAAAGGTGGGTATACCTAGGAAAAAGCGTGAAGGGGGAATAAAGTAAAAGGGTCTACAGGAGACCCAATTTATGATAAGACCAGCATACGACACAGACCTCACAAATGATC
>JBIKYX010000082.1:0-19201 GCA_044355035.1 Pseudanabaena sp.
AATCGTCGTCGTCGTTATGGATTACGTTGTAATTTAATTGCTGCTTTGTACAACTATGAATTGAATCAAGTGGCTGCTCAAATTTAATTTGCAAGAGGTCTATTGAGTGGGCTACAGTGCGATCGCCGATTTTCTATGTACTTACGAGATTGGCGATCGCATTATTTACATTACAGATCAAACTCACTGATAGTTTTTTTGTCGAAAGCAATTTCAAATAAAAACTCAGGGGCAAAGTCTGCTCCGTTTGACCATTCTATAGTCCGACTAGTTACAAATACCTTTTTAAATAAACTTTTATCTTTTAAAGGTTCAAAAATTTCTCCATACAATTCTTGCTCTAAATCTACGATTCCTTGTATCCCATTATTAAATATTAGTTTTAATTGATAATTTTCCAAATATTCCACAAAGACAACATGAAGCAATAGCTCCTTTTTATGGAAGGGGATTAATTTTGTTAAGAGGTTTTCTTTGACGAGCATTTTCCCAGTTCTCCAATAGTTCAGATTGGTGCTGAATCTTTACGAATTACTTTATGAATTGAAGGAAAAACGTCTGACCGCTAGCAAACTTCCTAATACACCGATTACTGAGCCGAAAATGGCTAATACCGCAGGTAAAAAGAACTGTACACGCACATCGGTTGTTAAACCCAAAGTCAAAGATTTAATTAATTCTGGTTGATTAATAATTGCCCCACCTAAGAGATTAAGACTCAAAATCAGCATCAAATAAGCCGTCCCTGCTCCCGCCAACCCAAATACTACACCTTGCAGGACAAAGGGGAAATAGATCCAGATCGCCGTTGCCCCTACCAGTTGCATCACCTCGATTTCGCGCCGCCTTGCCAACACAATCAAACGAATAGTCGTCGTAATCACCGCGATCGCAATCACCGTAAAAATCGCCACGATCGCCACACTACTATTACTCAGGGCTTGGCGCAATTGCCCAATCCGCTCGACAACTTCATTGGTGTACCAGACCTCATTAATGCCTTTTAAACCCGAAATTCGCTTAGCAACATCTGGCACGCGATCGCTAGATACCGTCCGCACCTTAAACTCATCGACTAGGGGATTACCACCTAGTTGTTTGGTAGCTTGATTAAGATCATTCTTGCCGAGATCCTTCATCAGATTTTGCCATGCTTCTTCTTTGGGAATCAGTTTGGCTGAGGCAACGCCATCTACTAATAAGAGGCGGGACTGCATCGATTCACCCGTCGTATTTTCGTCAAGATACACGGAAATTTCTAGCTGACTGCCAAGCTGCCCCAGTACATTCTCTAATTGCCAAGAAATTTGTAAACTTGCGCCAAACAAAAACAACAACACCGCCACAGTACTAATTGCAGCCCAATTCATCCAGCCACCACGTTTCAATCCCAAAAAGGTTTCGCGTAGCAGGTAATCAATTTTGGCAAAGAAGCGGACTATTTTTTGGAGCATTTCTTGGGGCGGTTATTTTGACTCGTTTATTCTACAAATTCAAGAATAGAATCGGCTACACGGTTAATTGCACCTTTTTCACCCAAACTCTTTCTGACACTGGCATAACCATCCAGCATATTTTGTCTGGCTTGGGGATTGATTAGTAAATCTAAGGCAGTCTCAGCGATCGCTTCGGGAACAGCATCATCCTGCACAAATTCGGGAATAACCTCCTCCATATTCACCAAATTGACGGGCGAAATAAAGGGTAACTTCAGCCTGACGACATGACGAGCAATCCAAGCCGTGATCACATTGACCCGATACAAAATCACCTGCGGTACATTTAGCAGAGCCGTTTCCAAATTGACAGTTCCCGACTTGCTCAGCACCAAATCCGCCGCACTAATCGCCAGTTGGGACTGAGCCGAAATGATTGTAGCCTCAATTTCATATTCTGCTAGCAGTTTCTCAACCGCAGGTCGATAGCGATCCAGAGATAGGGGCAACCAAAATTTAACATGGGGTAATTTTGCTTGGATGATCTTGGCAGCTTTGAGGATGATCGGCATGACCGATCGCAGTTCCTGTGTGCGCGAAGCAGGTAGAAGGGTGACGATTAAATCATCATCTTGCATACCAAGTTGTTTACGGGATTCAGCGCGATCGGGAACCTTTGCCATTAAATCCACAAAGGGATGCCCCACCCACTGCACGTTTGTACCTTGCTTTTCGTAATAAACCGCTTCTTGAGGAAAAATTGCTAAAAGCTTATCGGTAAAGGCAGCGATCGCTTTGGTATTTTTATCATCAAATGACCAGACCCATTCCTGTGGGGCAATGTAATAAATCACGGGAATTTTGAGCGTCCGCTTTGCAAAATAGCCCATGCCTTGATTAGGCATCATGTAATCAATTAGCACAGCGACATCGGGCGGTGAATTTTTTAGCCATTTTTTAGCCTCTCTCTGTACCTGAATCGTGGGCAGAATGTAAGGTAATGCTTCAACTGCACCAATTGAGCCAATCCCAACAGTATTACCGAGTAATTTCGCACCTGCCGCCGCCATGCGATCGCCGCCAAGCCCCACAATTTCTAGCTCAATTCCTTTTAGAGCCGCACGCTCGTGAAGAGCCTCTATCAAAATCGCCCCGTGCCAATCACCTGACACTTCCCCTGTACTAATAAATATGCGACGTTTCATGCTGATTTTTGAACTGGATTCCATGCGATCGCTCTTAACGTTAATTTGGTGTTTTGTCTGGAGATTTTTAAGGATTTAACGTCATAGTTATAAAAATCCTCTAAAGTAAACATCCGCTCGGTGAGAGTGGTTGAGACAGTAGCCTGTGCCATATTATTTCACTTCATTTTTTACTTAAAACAAAAGCAACATATCGCATTTTCTTATGGTACACTCGTAAAGGTCAAAAAATTGGACTAAAAAAGTGCCTAAGCTCAAAACTCGTAAATCTGCCGCCAAGCGATTCAAGGTGACGGGTAGCGGCAAGTTTGCTCGCCGCCACGCTGGTCGCAACCACCTACTAGAGCATAAGCCCACTGTTCGTAAGAGCAGATTGGGTAAGATGGCTATAGTTGATGAAACTGATAATGACAGAGTAAGTGCAATGATGCCTTACGCTTAAAGTTTTTTTAGGACGCTTTGCGCCCTAAAAAAACAAAAAATTCAAAAAAATTCAACCGATTTCACGATAATAACCAACTGCCATGACGAGAGTAAAACGCGGTAACGTAGCTAGGAAGCGCCGCAACAAAGTACTGAAATTAGCCAAGGGCTTTCGCGGATCGCACTCCAAGCTGTTCCGCACTGCTAATCAGCAGGTAATGAAAGCTCTGCGTAATGCCTACCGCGATCGCCGCAAGAAGAAGCGCGATTTCCGTAGTCTCTGGATTACCCGCATTAATGCTGCGGCTCGCCAACAAGGTTTGAGCTATAGCAAGTTTGCAGGTTTACTGAAAAAATCAAATATTGAAATCAATCGTAAAATGCTTTCGCAAATTGCGATTCTTGATCCTGCTGCTTTTACTGCGATCGTGGAAAAAGCCAAAGCGATCGCCTAAAAACAAGATTAAAAATTTATCCTAAACAGTCCACCTTCAGAAGTCTACTTCCAAGGTGGTTTTTTTTTGCTTACTTTTTGGAGCTTAAACGAAAATATGCTATACAATCCTAGTTAATCAACTTAAAAAATCAACTATAAAATTAAGCATGACTACACATTTTATTACGGCTGAAATCGAGATTAATGAAAATCAAGAAGCGATCGCTAAGACGATTGAGCAAGAACTAGCCAAACAGGGCGAACCCTTACGTTGGGCGATCACTTCTGTTACAAATGATGTTGATGCAACTACCAAAACTGTAACTCGGACTGCTCATGTTGAAGCGGTAGTCACTTCCAGATAAGAAAAGTCGGCGCGATGCGCCGACTCTTTTTATTTAAGATATTCCAAAATCTTTTCAAAAAGTCCCACGATCGCATCTTCGCCATTATCGCGAATAAAGATATCGAAGTTGGGATGGGAATTTGCTTCAATCAACCAATAATTATCATGATCATCGAGAGCTACATCTAAGCCCACATAGGCAATTGAAGGCATCTTCTGGAAAATAGGTTGAATAAAATCATCGATCGCCTTAATAATTGCGGAATCATTTACTTGTTTAGCGATCGCCCCTTCCCAATGTAAGGGACTAAGATTGCCTGTAAACTCTGCTTGAGAAAAGTCTTTGTCATAGAGAATTACTTGCTGATGATTGAGGCAGACAGAGCGATATTCTTTGACAATATTAATTGGTTCTTGGGCTAAAGCCACATAATCGTAGCTTTTGAAATTAATATTAAATATCGTTTCTATCGCTTGACGCGATTGCTGATAGTCAAAGCATTTAAACACATTACTACCACCAGAACCGCGATTTCTTTTAATAATAACTGGCAGTTCAAAATCTTTCTCAATCTCCAACATAATTTGATCAATGGTGGGAAATTCTAAATACTCAATATATTTTTCGCTACAGTAGGGCGAAATAAAATAGCGAGTTCTTGGCATTTTTACAACATCTTGAAAGACTTGATAAAAATATTGCTTATCCTTAAATATTTCTGCGATCGCCTGAGGTATTAAGGGCGTTGAATAGTTGGTGAAATAGTAATCGCGATCGCTAAGTCTCACCCTAACTAAATTTTGATTAGGATGTAAAATCTCATATTCAACCGATAGCTTTTTGCAAGCCTTTAATAACATTCTAATATTTGTCAACATTGTTATACACTATACTCCGCCAAAAGTGTTGCTATATATACCGTTCAATGTATCATAAAATCCCCAACCTATATGTGAGGTGTCTTTGACAATCTTCAGACAACGTTGTTGAAAGACATTATGAAGTCTATTATTAATCATCAATTCAACAGCATCTTCATATACACTTTCCATACTACTGTAGAAAGACTCGCTAATATCACCATATTCATTCGTAAAAAGCACACCTTGTTCTACATAGAACAGCATGATATCGACCACATCTCTTGCATTTTCCGCAATTTTTTTATAATCAGTGATTGCTTTTTTGGCAATTGAAAGTTTAGCCTTTCCCAAACCCCTTGTGGGAAAAAACTGATCTCCAATAATCTTCTTATACTTTGTAATTACATCACTGCAACTATCAGGAGAGAGTTTGACTTGATAGTAATCTTTAACCCCATCAAAACGCTTATAAAGCTCCGCAATTTCTAGAACTAATTCTTCTGGAGAGCATTTTTTGAGATATTGCTTGAGATCTGTAAGATTAGGTGTCTTTGTCGCCACTTTAGTTAACTCCCATACTTCAGTTTCGATAAATATCTGTTAGTCTATCATTAGCTCAAGCTTAACGCTGTAGTTAATTTATTCGTCTGAATTCGAGACTTGAAAAAGCATGACAGCTAATTTTTGGGACATTGTCCGTTACTTTAAACGCTATCGAGTACTCGCAATTTGGAGTATTTCCGCAGCAAGTCTATTTGAAATCATCGATCTCATCGTTCCCTATACGGTTGGACAGATTCTGAATGTGTTGTCGGAGCGATCGCTAGATCAAGAGATTAATTATTTTGTATTGGGAACGGCGGGGCTATTCGGACAACCTGTTAATCAAACCAGTTCCTTGATCATTCTATCTGGATTAATTTTTGTCGTTACAGTTATCCGAGCGCCGATTCAAGTATGGTTTGCCAATAATTTTCATTGGGATATCGCCCTCAAAACCCGCCGTGATCAAACCAAAAGGGCGATCGCTAAAATCCTGACTTTGCCCATTGAATTTTATGATGATAATAACGCAGGACGAATTGCAGGAAGGGTGGCGCGAGGTTTGGGCAATCACATGTGGTCATATCCTGAAGTCGCGGGACAATTGATTCCCAAAGTTGTGCGAATTCTCGGTATTTTTGTGATTATTTGCGCGATCGCATGGTGGATTTCGGCATTCTTTTTACTATCATTTTTTGTGGTGCTGTTGGCAAGTTTGCAAAAGCTGAAAGATCTGACAGCGACAGAAGAAAGACTAGATATCCATCAAGAAAATACGGAAAGTCGCACTTCAGAAATTATTACCAACATCAAAACTGTTAAAGCTTTTGCGAATGAAGCCAAGGAATATAAGCGTCAAAGCGAACGCCTCGAACGGGAGGCTAAAGTCTCTCTGTGGGGGATTCATATCGGCTATGTCAAATTGGGAATGGTGCGAGATACCGTATTAGAGTTCTGTCAATTTGTGGTGTTTGGAGCCGCATTATTCGCTACCGTTGGCGGTACGATGTCGATTGGACATTTTATTACGGTTTCCACTTTAGCAAGTATGGCTTATTCGGAAATTAAACCAATTTGCTTATTGGCGGAAGTCTTCGCCCGCCGCTATTCTTCTATGTTGCGCTTCCATGAGTTCATGAAGCAAGCTACTGGTCAAGACGCAGCGATCGCCATATATCCAAATACGAAATATCCTCAATATCGCTTTAATGGCAAAGTGGAATTCCGTAATCTCAGCTTTGGTTATGATCGGGATCTTCCTGTCCTCCAAAAAATTCAATTCATCATCGAACCCTATGAAACTGTGGCGATCGTGGGGCGATCGGGTTCAGGCAAATCAACCTTAGTAAAGCTTTTGTTTCGTTACTTTGAGCCATCTAGCGGTGGCATTCTGATTGATGGTCAGGCTATCACCGAACTCGATATTACGGGTTATCGTAAACGTTTAGCGATCGTGCATCAAGAGGTTGACATCTTTAATGGAACCTTGATGGATAATCTAGTTTATGGAAACCCTAACGCAACTGTAGCCCAAGTCCAAGAAGCCTGTGCGATCGCGAGTGTGGATGAGTTTTTGCATCTCTTTCCACTGGGCTATAACACAATCGTGGGAGAGCGTGGAGTGCGTCTCTCTGGTGGTCAGCGTCAGCGATTAGGGATTGCCAGAGCGCTGTTAGTCAATCCCGACATTCTCGTATTTGATGAGGCAACTTCTAGCCTTGATTACGAATCAGAGCGATCGATCCAACTCGCGATGCGCCGCATTCAGGGAACGCGCACCACAATCGTGATTGCTCACCGTCTTAGTACTGTACGTGAAGCCGATAAAATTGTAGTTTTAGATAAAGGTCAAGTCGTGGAAATTGGTTCACATCAACAACTGCTTTCTCAAGGCGGCATTTATCACCGCTTACATTCACTGCAAGAAACAGGAGAATTGCTGTGAATTTTTTATACCCTTCCTCTTTTATCAATTAATTTACTGACGGAGTAAAACGGGCTAGTCCTTTCCAAACTTCTTGGACAGATCTGGCAAACTTAGCCACATTCAAAATTGCATCGTGGGTATCATCGTATTCTTGCTTGAAATCAGATGCTTTCCAATTATGCATCTTCCCACTATCCAGATCTTCTATAATTTCCAGTTCGTATTTCTCGATTTTTCGGGTAAATTCTTTATGCATATCCTTCGAGAACCGAATAAACGAGAGTAAACTTTTAGAATCTTCCAACCTGTCAACACTCATTAATTCATCAACATTCTCTTCTAATAAATTAATAATGGATTGAAGTTGACGGATAACATCTTTTATATCAAGGATGCGTTCTTCAAAATTTGCTCTAAATCCTTCTAGTCTGCGGAGCGTTTCTTCTTCTTCATTTTGATATACTGAACCACTAACAAAGGTTGCACCCATTGACTCCAATTTTTTCCGATCTTCTGGAGACACACCAAGATTTCCTCCAAGTATAACTCCCATCAAATTTGTACTACTATTATAAGTGATTTCAGTTAATTCAGAAGATCTTAAATCTGCTCTATTTAGATCCGATGCACTTAAATCAGCACTAGTTAAAAATGCACGATTCATTAAGGAATGAGCTAAATTGGCATTGTTCAAATTTGCTCTCAGTAAATTGGCTCCATGTAATTCTGCCTCAGTCAAATTAACGTAATTCATATCCGCATTGCTTAAATATATCCGACTGAGGTCGGCTTTAGATAAATTAGTGTTTTGAAGATTAGCATCACTCATATTCACTCGAATCAGAAAAGACCCAAGTAGTTCTGCTTCTTGTAAATCTACTAGCACCAGTCTAGAACCTGTTAAAATAGTTCCAATTAATTTAGCTTCTCTTAAGCTTGAGAAGCTGAGATTGGCTCCAATAACTCGTGCATTACTCAAATCAGCGTTATCGAGCTTGGCATAAGTAAAGTTGGCTCTACTCAAAACCGAATTGCATAAATTAGCTCCACTCAAATCGGCACTACGAAAATCAGCACTATCAAGATGAGCGTTACTTAAATCAGCCTTCTGCAAATTACAGCGATTTAAATCTGCTCCACTCAAATTGACATTGATTAGAATTGCTCCACTCAAGTCTGAACATCTTAACTGCACTCTAATTAGCTTAGCTGAAGTTAGAGTCGCACGCTTTAAACTTGCAAAGCCTAAATTGGCAGCATATAACTCAGCAAATTTAAAATTTGCATAGTCTAATTTTGCATTGACTAGTTTAGCTCCATTGAGTGAGGCAGATTGAAGATTGGCACTCTCTAAATTAGCTTCGCTCAGATCCGATGCATTCAGATTGGACTGACCAAGATTTGCGCGACTTAAGTTAGCCTTTATCAAAACTGCATTCTTGAGATTCGCCCGTTTCACGTTCGCATCTGAAAGGTTAACTTCTTGCATATCAGATCGATTTAGTTTTGCCTTATATAAAATAGCCTTATGGAAGTTAGCTCCTCGCAGATTAGCTCCAGTTAAAGTGACTTCACTTAAATCAGTGTGACTGAAATCAGAGTTTTGTAAATTGGCACTTTTCATCCAAGTACCAGATAATTTGGCATGAGTGAAATTTGCTGCATATAGCCTTGCTGCACCAAGTCGAACATTCTTGAGAGTTGCCCCAGTAAAATTTGCATCACTAAGATCTGCTCTGCGTAAATTAATGTTTTCTAAAGTCGCACCGCTCAGGTTGATACCTTCTAATTTTTTATAGCTTAGATCGAGGTCAGACCAGTGTTTATTGCTGCAATCTCCATAAGGCTTGAAATCATCTGCATTCGGCTTGAAATCATCTGCAATCATTGAGTTTCTCTTAAAAGCACCTTATCTAATTAATAATCATAGCTAAATTTCCCTAAATTAATACAGATCCCCAAAGCATTATTATGTTTTGCCAAAGCAAGTGAATGCATAGATAGCAAAATATTGTTTTTTGGTAAAAATAAAGCGAATTTAACACTGTAATATATGATTTTGACTATTCTGATATACACGGCTTGACATACACAAAATTTATGTATAAATTGTTTGTAGATCAAGTTGTAGATACATACTATGTACGCCTATCGTTGACATACTCTTGTGTTGCAATTGCTTCCACATTGCCAGAACATAGCTATTTACCCTAATTTATTACTTAAAAAATCGTGCAAGCAAGGAGAATCATATGTTTAGACAAGATTTTCAGCAACATACATTTCGCCATAATTGGCTATTCCGTCTTTCGGGTCGATTAATCAAGTATTTTTGTTTGCTTGTTCTTGGGTATGGACTTGTATTTATTATTTCTACTGGCTTGGGACTATTGTCGATGACCTTAGTTACCATTCCGTTTGTCTGGCAAGTGATTAGAGTAGTTGGGATCTTTCTGCTGGGCTTAGGCGCGATCGCAACTATTGTTGAAGGGCTAAGATAAAATCTTTAAGAAATTATGGATACAACGAATACTATCAGTGAGTTTAGTATCGGTATTATCACTAAATTGTTTGTAAAAACTCAAAGATACATATAGGTAACTGCTTAATCCGAAGATGGCAGTTATTTTTTTGTGAGATTGAGTAATTTATTTTTATAACCCACAAAAAATATGTGCTATCATGAGCATTCTGTTAGCCCAAACTGGGCGATCATGCAAATATTAACCTGATTGTGAATATGTCAAACGTACCTAATCCAAAAAGGAAGAGACTCAATCTCGATTTGAGCAATGCTGATTATGAAATATTGCAAACAATATCCAATGAATCCGACAAAAATATGTCAGAGGTTCTGAGGACAGCTTTAGCTATTTATAATATTGCTCAAGAAGAAAAGAAAAAAGGTCGAGAACTAGCGATTATTGAGAATGACGAAATCAAGAAAATAATTGTTTCCGCATAAATCAATTTTCTGTGAACGCAAATAAATAAAACCACCTTTAGTAAAGTTATATGAATGCTGATTTCTCAAAAGCAATCACTCAGTCAAAGCATGAACGCCTAGATCTTAGTATCCCTCAAGATGCTTATGTGACTGTGAAAAGTATTCTTGACCATGCGGAGGGAAGAGTAGGTGAAATTTTGCGGGATGGTCTGTCATCATATAATCTGTCTGCAAGGGACAAAAAAACGCGATCGCCTGACCTTAGTAAATCAGTAAATAAGATTTATCGATTTTATCTACCTGCGCCAGCAACTAATCAGCAATTTGTTGAGTTTAGGCAAAATGTTGAGATTGTCAGACGAGCCAACCCGAAATGGGAAATCAGTCCAGAATTACCTAAGTCTGGAGAAGAAGAAGCGGTCGTAATGATCTACAAAGGCGATGGAAATTATTTGAGTAGACAAGCTGCTTATGTAATTAATCAATCATTATCTAGTTTTTTTGAAGGTGGTTATGACAGATATTAGATTCCCAGATGAAAATCTCGAAAGTATCGATCCGCCAGAAATAGATCCAACAGAGATAGATAATTTAACTGTTCGAGATATTGATATCAACAAACTGGAAAACAACTCATCAATTCTAGAGAACACTCTTTTTCCTCCTATTAGTCAGGCTGATTTCTCATACTTGTTGAAAACTACTGCCAGTAAAGAACCAGCAGTCATGGCGACGATCATAGCAACTGTTATAGAGGGAGAAAATAAAAGGCGAGACAATCTGGTAAATATATCAAAATTGAAAGAAGATAATAGGCACAAAGAGCAGGTTTCTAGAGATGAAAACAGACATAAGGAGCAAGTTGCTAGGGAATCCAACTTTAAATTTGGTTTCGGTATGTGTGTGTTATCCCTAGCTTTAGTTTTACTTTATTCAGGAATATTTAAGAATGATGCTTTGCCAGAAAAATTAATTAATGTAGCTGCTGGAGTATTAGGTGGTGCTGGAGGCGCAACATTGATTAAACGACCAGATGGAACCAAATAAATAAGACTTAATGCAAATTCTTTCTTTTGCAAGATTTTCTGCAAAACATAAAGCCTCAATAAGGGTTATGTTCGTTAAGTAAATCTGTATATTTTTTTAGTCATGTCTCAATATCTCTCAATTTATACATCCGTTGCATTACGGAGTATGCCCGATTATTTATTTGTCGTCAAAGATGGATTGAAAGAAATCTCTGATCACCTCCCAAGCATGGAAATTTTTCACAAGATCGATGCCAAGGAGACTTTTGAGAATATATAACAAAATTAAAAGCGCAATAATTCTGACCATCAGCAAGCCAAGCATCGCAAATGTTCTAGGCTTATCTTGAGGTTTACTTAAAGAATAACCCTGTACCGCTTTCACTCCCAAATCGCTAGCAAACTTCAAAGAATATTTATTATCAATACCTTTGAGAACACATTGCTTCTGAAAAATTTTACTAATGTTGGCGATCGCCTTGACCATCTGCTTTTGGACTGGCGGTATAGATGGACTGGCAAAACTGCGATCTAGCTTAATGATGTTAAATGGAAGATTCTGTAGTTGAAATAAGGAAAAGTGTTTTCCTGTAAAGTTGTCAATTACAATATTGCAACCAATCTTTTGTAACTCTTCAATCAAAGCGATCGCTTGTATTTGATTCTGCTCTAGACTAATTTCCTCTATTTCAAAACTAAGGCGATTTGCAGCAACCTTATATTGAGTGAGCCATCTATGGAGTTGATCGGGAAAATCGAGATCAGGGAAGATGTCATTAGATAAATTAATCGAAATCTTGACCTTAATATTTTTTGATAGGACTTCGATGGATTTTTTAACAACGATCCTATCGAGTTGACATAATAATTGAGTGTCTTTCAGCGCCGTTAAGAGTTCTTCGGGTTGTCGAAGATTACCATCCTTATCGCGCCAACGCACAAGAACTTCATTATGTAAAACGCTACCCGTTAACAACTCATAAACTGGTTGAAACCATAATTCAAATTTATCTGCTTCTAAACGAATCTCTGGAAACTCCTCTAGTTCAAAATCTATATGTGCAGTAGTTTTTGGATTAAATTCGGTTTCCATGAAAGACTATTTGAGCTTGACTTCTGATGAACGATGGAGTGGTAAATGGGTAGTAATAGAAGTGCCATCAGGATTAAACAGATCACAAGAAATTGGCAACCGACTGATATTTTTATTACTGCCAATCACAACGATCGCCGCGCCTTTTTGGAGCTTTTGCTGTGGGTCAGGATTAATTTCAAACTTTTGATCATGGCTGACCGCAATCACATTGACACCATAATAGGCTCGCAATTTTAAGTCTAAAATCGTTTTACCATCAAACTCTTCAGGAACCATTACTTCAACAATGCTATTGTCGGGATCTAGCTCAAACCGTTCCAAAATACCGCGTTGAGTTAGCGATCGCGCTAAAGCACAACCCATTTCTGCTTCAGGATAAACGACTAAATCCGCGCCCACCTTTTTTAGCAATGTGCCATGTACTTCCGATGAAGCCTTAGCGACAACATGATGAACACCTGCTTCTTTGACATTGAGAGTAGTAACGATGCTCTCTTCCAAGAAATTGCCGATCGCCACAATCACCGTATCAATTTCTAAAATTCCTGATTCTTTCAACGCAAGCGGATTAGTCGAATCTAGTTGAATGCAATGGGCTGCTAGGTTCTCAGCACGAACTTGACTAACCCGCTCCTCATTATTATCGGCGGCTAATACTTCATGTCCAAGGCGATCGAGTGTCGAACATACGGCTCTCCCGAAACGACCTAAGCCTATTACGGCAAATTGTCTGTTTTCAGGGCGGAGGCTACGAAAAAAGCTTAAAGAAGATATATCCACAAATTTTCACTTTAAATTAACTGTAAGTAAACCCAATTTCAGAAAACTCTAGCCGACTAACATTGACTCTTGCGGGTATTTAATCAAACTAGTTCGGGTATCCGTGAAGATCGCCGCCATTAGTAGTAATACACCCACTCGACCGATATACATCGTGGCAATAATTATCAACCGCCCTGCCCAAGATAGCGAGGAAGTAATGCCTGTTGATAAACCAACTGTACCGAAAGCCGAAGTCGCCTCAAACAGAATACTAATAAAGTTGAGATTGCGATCGGTCAAGGATAACAATCCCGTCGAACAAATGACCGTAAATAATGAACCAACCGCTACGCCGATCGCTTTTAAGATCAAACCATTCGGCACTTGTAATTTATATAAATTCACCTGATCTCGACCCTGCAAAGCTGCACCTGTGCAACTAGCCAAAATCCTTGCTGTTGTCGTTTTAATGCCGCCGCCCGTACCTCCAGGACTAGCGCCAATAAACATCAAAGCGATCGTGATAAATATACTTGTGACTGTCATTTTGCCATTGTCAATCGTATTAAAACCTGCGGTGCGAGTCGTAACCGACTGAAACCAAGCGGCAATAAGTTGATCGAATATCGACAAATTGCCCAAAGTTTCACTATTATTAAATTCTGTAAACCAGAAGAATGCTGTTCCGAATAAGAGTAAAGCGATCGTGGTGCTAGTTGCCACGCAAAATGTCAGGCTAAAAGATATATAGTCACGGTTACGCGAAAATTTTGTGCGTAGCCAGAGGTATCCTTCCAAAATCACCTGATAGCCTATTCCTCCAAAAATAATCAGCAATCCGATAATGATACTCACCATCGGATTCTTCACATAGCCCATCAAGTTATCCGAAAACAGACTAAATCCTGCATTGTTAAAGGCATTGACGCTATGGAAAATTGCTTGCCACACGCTTTCTTGAAAACTCATTGTTTGACTAAAGATGGGGATCAGTGCAAATACTCCCGTCAATTCAAACAGTAAGGTCACAGCGATGATCGACTGCACCAATTGCAATCCGCCGCGAATGCCTGGGGTATCCAGAGATTGTTGCAGAGTGATTTTGTCGCGCAAGCTAAATTTGCGCCCAATCAGCAACAGCAATACGGTTGTAGCAGTCATGTAGCCCAAGCCACCAACCTGCACTAACATCGTTAAAAATAGCTGTCCCCAAAAGGAATAAAATTTACCGACATCTACGACAGATAGCCCTGTGACGCATACCGCCGAGGTGGATGTAAACAAAGCGGTGATCGGGTCACTCCATGTGCCGTTGCTAGAAGATATTGGCAACATTAACAACAATGCGCCGAGGGTGATGACCGCAAAAAAACCAAGACAAATTGTTCTAGCAGGATTCACATTAATCTTCGCAAGCTACAAATTTAATCTTACAGCGCTTTGCGCTGACATAAAAACCAGACAAAAGTTTAAACGTGACGCGAAGCATTACGTTAAATGCGCGAAAATGCTAATTGCTGATTTGGCATGATAGGATAGGATTTAGTACTGCTAGGTAAGTAGGAGAGAGTAAGCACTAGGATATCTGCGTTGAGACATCGGCGTTGAGATATTTGTGTTTTTCCTGTAGTACACAAGCTCCGAACTAATGCATTCATCAATTGCGATCTGTTGTATATAGCCTGTACCTATTGGCTGTGTATCATACAAATGTCGTTGATGTGTATAGTACCAAGGGCATCGCACCTGTGATGCTAGTTTGCCGTGATTAGGCTTGGTGCGATCGGTTTACAGATATAAGCACTCAAAGAGTGGGCGATCGTCCCACTTTTTTGTTTTTTAAGTGAGTTCTTAGCCTTAACTTGGAATTAACTTAAAATTAGCGGTGATTTATCTTTTTAAGCTTGGCTGCAAAACTTTTGCCTAAATTTCTGAATAAAAGACCCAATAAAAGTCAAAATTCTAAGCTCTAACTATAAAATCTATGACTCACCCTCTAATTCCGCAAATTTTTCAAATTGCTGAAGAAGTTGCCTCTCCCCTTGGGTTAGAGGTTGTCAATGTTGTGTTAAGTACCAATAAAAGTCCTGTGGTATTGCGAGTCGATATTCGTAATCCAGACCAAAATACAGGGCTGGACGACTGCGAACGGATGAGTCGATCGCTAGAGCCAATCCTTGACGAGATGGATCTAATTCCCGATGCTTATCAGTTAGAAATTTCTAGCCCAGGAGTTGAGCGTCAACTGCAAGACGATCGCGATTTTATCGCTTTTAAAGGATTTATGGTGACGGTGACGACAGCGATCGCTGATGAAGGTAAGCCCAAAAGTTGGAGTGGACATCTAATCTCACGCAACGAAACCCATGTCAGTATCAGCGTCAAAGGTCGAGTTGTTAATATTCCTCGCGATCAATGCGATCGGGTTGAGTTATCACAAATGGAATAAGTAAAGGCTTTGTTAATAGCATCACAAATAGCGAGAAATAGCGAGAAAAAATTATGTCATTGTTGAGTTTACCTGGATTGGGGCAGATGGTTGAAGTGATTAGTAAGGAGCGCAATCTCCCCAAACATGCTGTCCAAAATGCGCTGCGTGAGGCTCTGTTAAAGGGCTACGAGCGCTTCCGTAAGACCTATCGCTCTGATGGGATTAATTTTGAAGAAGAGCATTTTAATAATTTTGATGTGGAACTGGATCTCGAAAATGAAGGATTTCGGGTTTTAGCGACAAAAACCATCGTCGATGAAGTCAGTGAGTCCGATCATGAAATTGGGTTAACGGAAGTGCGTGAAGTTGCTCCCGAAGCGCAAGCAGGCGGAACTGTTGTAGTTGATGTCACACCAGAACAAAATGACTTTGGGCGGATGGCGGCGATCCAAACGAAGCAGGTGCTTGCTCAAAAACTTCGCGATCAACAACGCAAGATCATTCAAGAAGAGTTTCAAGAAATCGAAGGTACGGTTTTGCAAGCGAGAGTACTTCGCTTTGAAACAACTTCGGTGATTGTCTCTGTCAGTAGTGGATTTGGACAACCTGAAGTAGAAGCAGAATTACCAAAACGTGAACAACTAGCTGGGGAAAGACCCTACCGCCCCAACATGACTTTGAAGGTTTATCTTAAGAAGGTATTTGAGGGTTCACGTCGAGGACCACAATTGTTGGTTTCCCGCGCTGATGCTGGGCTAGTGGTATATCTATTTGCCAATGAAGTACCTGAAATTGAAGAAGAAATTGTGCGGATCGTGGCTGTGGCAAGAGAAGCCAATCCGCCATCACCTGCGGTCGGACCACGTACCAAAATTGCGGTGGATACCCTAGAACGCGATGTTGATCCCGTGGGTGCTTGCATTGGTTCGCGTGGTTCCCGAATTCAGGCGGTAGTGTCGGAATTGCGTGGGGAAAAGATTGACGTGATCCGATGGTCGCCCGATCCTTCGACCTATATTGCTAATTCTTTAAGCCCAGCCAGAATTCAAGATGTGCGTTTGATTAATGCCAATGAAAGGATTGCCCATGTGCTTGTGCCTGAGGATCAACTCAGTTTGGCGATCGGCAAAGAGGGGCAGAATGTGCGTTTAGCAGCGCGGTTGACTGGTTGGAAAATCGACATCAAGAATTCCGCAAAGTACAACTACGAAGAAGAAGATCGCAGAATGCAGGAAAGTTTTCCTACAGTTGTAGAAGAGCTTGAAGAATCAGAATACGAAGAAGAATAAAATACGGCGGCGCTATGCGCTGCCATATTTCTAGTATGCAAGGGGCTTAAGCCCCTTGTTCAGATAAGTGTCTGAGCTAAAACTATTAGAAAGAGGAGTAAATTAAGTTGCCTCTCAAGTTGCATCGTCGTTGTGTTAGTTGTCAATGTATCGCCCTGCGCGATAATTTTTGGCGTGTAGTACGAGTGCCGATCGCTTCTCCTGATAATTCTCAGAATGAAACTCCGCCCAAAAGTTTTCGCATTCAACTTGATGATGGTATGGGGCGATCGGCTTATGTTTGTAAAAAATTAGAGTGTTTGCAGATCGCTCACAAGAAAAATCGTCTAGGGCGATCGCTACGCACTGCGATTTCACCAGAAATTTTTGATATTCTCAAATCACGAATTTAAAACTGAGGGTAAGCGCAAAGCGCGGTACTATTACCCTTAACTCACGACTTTAGAGATTTAGCCAGTAGTAAAATTAATTGAATTTATGAGCAAGCAAATAATTCTCGTTACGGGTGGAGCAGGTTATATCGGTTCCCATGCAGTCAAGGCGCTGCAACAGGGCGGTTATGAAGTTTTGATTTTGGACAATCTTGTATATGGTCACAAAGACATTGCCGAAACCTTGGGCGCAGAATTAATTATTGGTGATACCAACGATCGCATTTTATTAGATAAATTATTTAGCGATCGCGCTTCCCAAAATCGTCCGATTAGCGCAGTTATACATTTTGCCGCCTATGCCTATGTCGGTGAATCGGTGACACAGCCTGACAAGTACTATCGCAATAATGTCGTTGGTACGTTATCGCTACTCGAAGCAATGGTGGCGGCTAACATCAAAACTTTTGTTTTTTCTTCCACTTGTGCCACTTACGGTGTCCCGCAGCAAACCCCAATTACGGAAGATCATCCCCAAGCGCCGATCAATCCCTATGGAGCAACAAAGTTGATGGTCGAGCGAATTTTGCAAGATTTTGATGTCGCCTATGGCTTGAAGTCGGTAATTTTCCGATATTTTAATGCCGCAGGAGCCGATCCTGATGGTGCGATCGGTGAGGATCACAATCCTGAAACCCACTTGATTCCCTTGGTTTTACAAACGGCTCTAGGTAAGCGTGAGGCAATATCGGTTTTTGGTTCCGATTATCCAACTACCGATGGCACTTGCGTTCGCGACTATATCCATGTGACCGATCTTGCCGATGCTCATGTGTTGGGTTTGCAATATTTACTTGATGGCAACAAGAGTGAGATTTTTAATCTCGGCAATGGTAATGGATTTTCAGTCAAAGAAGTCATTGATGCTGCTAAGGAAATTACGGGTAAACCAATTAAGGTGGTCATGGGCGATCGGCGTGTGGGCGATCCACCTGCATTAGTTGGTAGTGCGGATAAAGCAAGAAAAACTTTGAATTGGCAGCCTAAATATGCGGATATCAATCTGATCTTGCAACACGCATGGCAATGGCATCAAAAACGTCATGGCTAATCAGTAGTGATGATAGGCAAGCCCCACCTTTACAATAACCCCGCTAATTTAATTGATATATTTGGCTATATAAATCCTGTAGAAATCCCATTAGTTTAATCTGTGGAGTTAAATCTAATGACTCAAGCGATCGCAACGAATGTTCTAGACTTAATTCAGCCATTATCTAATTCAAAAGCTTTGACTGATGAGCAGTTCATGTCATTACCTGAAGATAGCAATTGTTATGAATATGTGAATGGAGAGTTAGTCATTGTGGCAAATTCAGGTGTCGAGCATGGCTATTTAGCGCTTACGCTCGGATATTTTTTGACGGGTTTTGTGCGGACTCATCGGCTTGGGGTGACTTGTGATTCGAGTACGGCTTTTAAAATGAAGACTGGCAATAAGCGATCGCCTGATCTTGCTTTTATTGCTAAGGAACGGTTGCAAGGGCTAAAGCGTTTACCGAAGGGTTTTTTTGATGGCGCTCCCGATCTGGCTGTAGAAATTATCTCTCCCAATAATACTTTTGAGGAAATCCATAACAAGTTGGTGGAGTATTTTGAGAATGGAACGCGGTTAGTATGGGTGATTTTGCCTGACGAGGAATGTGTGTTGGTTTATCGCAAACCTAAGCCCTCTAAGCTTTTGCAGTTAGAAGATAGCCTTGATGGTGAAGATGTAGTTCCCAATTTTAATCTTCCTTTATCGGAGTTATTTCAAGAGTTATCTTTTTGAATAAATGATGCAGACGACTACCTATAAATCTTTATCGATTAAAAAATTAGCTCATGGGGTAAACAGGTGAAATGGTAAAACAGGAAAAAAGTTTGACGCTACAACAGACATAAATATGATCAAGTTTCCCCTAACTGAACTGTTAGAGGCTGTTTGAAAAGGTGGGTATACCTAGGAAAAAGCGTGAAGGGGGAATAAAGTAAAAGGGTCTACAGGAGACCCAATTTATGATAAGACCAGCATACGACACAGACCTCACAAATGAT
>JBIKYX010000083.1:0-18729 GCA_044355035.1 Pseudanabaena sp.
GTATGCTGGTCTTATCATAAATTGGGTCTCCTGTAGACCCTTTTACTTTATTCCCCCTTCACGCTTTTTCCTAGGTATACCCACCTTTTCAAACAGCCTCTAAGGTGCAAATTCCAATTTTCATAATAATTCCCTACCTATCCCGTTATTTTTGAATTTTTTGCAATCTTAATTGATCGCATTAGTTCAGACAAATTAATCTGCGAATAGGTTCAAATCATAAAACAGATTTTTTGTGCGATCGCATTTGCCCGATCTTAAAGTGCGCTTGCGCGAAATATGCGACAGGATCAGAAAAGGGATCTGTTAAGATATGTATACAAAATTTTTCTAGAATATTGCCAAGACTTTTATGCTGCAACAATCTCCGCGTTATACAACGACTTGGGTGGATACGGTAAATAAGGTCAAGGCTGAGGCTTGGAATGTTCTGGCAAAGCCCTTAGCAACTCCTTTTTTTGAGTGGGAATGGCTCTCGAATTTAGAGACTTCGGGTTGCGCGATCGCTCAACAAGGATGGCTACCGAGTCATTTATTGATATGGCAAGGGGATGTATTAGTGGCGGCTGCGCCTTTGTATTTGAAGGGGCATAGTCAAGGCGAGTTTGTGTTTGACCATCAATGGGCGGATTTGTCCTATCGGTTGGGAATTGAGTATTATCCGAAATTATTGGGGATGGCTCCCTTTACGCCTGCGGTGGGCTATCGATTTTTGGTGCATCCTGATTTACAAGACAATCCCAATGAGTTATCAAAAATTTATGACTTGATGCTTGCCGAGATTGACAAACTTTGCGACAAGTATCAAGTGTCAGGCTGTAACTTTCTGTACGTTGATCCTATTTGGAAGCACGAGTTGGAGTCGCGGGGCTTCACTACTTGGATGCACCATAGCTATGTTTGGGAAAATCAAGAATTTACGGATTTTGATGATTACCTCAAAAATTTCAATGCGAATCAGCGCCGCAATATTAAACGTGAGCGTAAGTCGGTCGAAAGTACGGGCATCACGATGCGGGTTTACACAGATGAAGAGATTCCCCATTATTTCTATGGCTATATGTATGAGCTATATAACGATCATTGCAATAAGTTTTGGGGCGGCAGCAAATATCTAAATCGCAAGTTTTTTGAAAATTTAGCTCACAGTTTTCGCGATCGCCTTGTGTTTGTGGCAGGTGAAATTGAGGATCATCCGCAACCTGTGGGGATGTCTTTTTGCATTCGTAAGGATGATCAACTTTTTGGACGTTATTGGGGATCGATTCAAGAAATTGATTGTTTACATTTCAATGCTTGCTATTACAAGCCGATCGAATGGGCGATCGCGCAAGGCATTAAGCGTTTTGATCCAGGGGCAGGTGGTCAACATAAAAAACGGCGCGGATTTCCTGCAACACCAAATTACAGTTTGCATCGCTTTTATCGCGATCGGCTCAAGCAAATTTTAATTCCCCATATTAATGAGGTTAATGCATACGAGGCTCAGCAAATTCAAGCGATTAACAACGAATTACCATTTGATTTTGCTCCTCCCGATCTTCATGCTTAAATTGCCTATACCCAAATTTAGAAGATGAGGGCTAGGAGTAATCGCTTTGACTGAGTATGAAAATCGGGTTAATTTAAGTTCTACAAGAAACTTCTAAAGTAATTAGTGCTTTGTTCAGAAGTCTAGATGTCTAGGGTTTAAATGTCTTGGCTTGAGAAGATAGATTCATATATCTATTTTTATTTTTTGTTCTAAATTAGCGATGATTAAACTGAATGACATTGATATTTCTGAAAGTTCAACCTTAGAGAATGTAATCTCTCAATATAAACTTAAAGATTTAATTGAATTGCCTTACATTCAGTTTCCAGAGACTCGAAATATTCCCGCAGCTATCGGGATATATTTTGTAATTGTTTGGGAAAATATAAGTAGAGAGAGAGGAGATCTACTTTACATCGGAGAAACTATTAATTTAAAGAAACGTTGGCAAGGTCATCATCATATCAAAAAAATTAGGCGAGTGCTCGAAAAAAATAATTGTATTATCGATATTTACTGGCATGAAATTAACATATGTAACAAAGAATATTTGATTGCTATTGAAACAGAACTTATCTGGCATTTTCAGCCCATGTGGAATATGGAAATTCATTGCTTAAATTATCCAGATTTAGATAGTGAGTATGGTTGGAATTTAGGGAAGTTAATGGAAGAAAAAGGCATATCACCTATCGAATTGAGTCAGAAAACAAATATTCGTTCTAGAATAATTAAAAAGATGATGCTACTTGTTGATCATCCACCTCAAGGTATTCAAGAAGCAACAAGAAGAAAATGGATAGAAAAAATATGTCAATCTATGCAATGTTTAGAGTATGAACTTTATCCTGCTTTATGGCTTGAGAAGAGAATTAGTCCAGAAGACTTTGAATATTTAAAACCAGAGGCTCTTAATTTTATAAAAAATTGGATCAAAAAAGGTTACAAATGGCGCGGTGTTGATTCCATTAATGAAAAATTCAATCTTTATATTAGAGGATTCTGTTCAGATAGTGGGAAATGTTTTACGGCAGATTTTTATGAATATTTGAACCTAGTGGGTTTTGAAGTTAAAAGAGCTAACAATGGTGCTTTTCTAAGCAAAGTTGTTTTTATCAAAAAATAGCTGTTGTGTGAAGTTTTTGAGATGATGGTTGGTGCGATCGCTTTTTAGAGTGTTTATAGCGGAATCGCGTCTATTGGAGGTTAAAAATAATGAATCACGCTGAACTAAAAGCTAAAGCTCTATCTAATCCTGAAACTCTTACGGCTTATGAAAATATGGATGTTGAGTTTTCGATATTGCGGCAAATGTTAGCTACTCGTGAGAAGGCTGCTTGCCCAAATTTCATCTTCACTATTCAAACGTGGTTGTGTGGGTTGAGAATAGTCGATCGCTAAGTCATAACGTCCACGATGATAAACCTGATCTACTAAAACTTGCAGGTCTAGTATCGGTTCTGGTTCATCTAAGCGTAGCGGAATAGAGAAATTAGGAATGCGATCGCGAATTGAAAACGCATATAAATCAGCAGCAGGGCGATCGTGACTGCGACTGACCAAAATATGATAATCAGACGCAGGAAGTTGTCCTTGTAAAAAGGATGGATTAGTTCTTAAGAGATCAATTTCCACAAAATGAGTTTGGGTTTGTAAAACTCGCCTTCTTTTGCGAAGATAAGCTTCACGTCCCTCACCTGTTTTTTTGTTTTTAGGAGAAAGTATTTCAATCGCAGTGATCACTTTTCCAGTTTGGACTTCACGAATTTCGAGATAGCGTTCGCTAATTTCTTCATAGGTTGGCAAGAGAATGCGAGTTGGGGCGATCGCTGTTCGTTCGGCAACTGCGGTTGCATTATCTTTTTCGCTGCTTGTTTTACTTCGACTAAGCAAAGCAACATCTGGTATCCCAATTAGCAGATCGTCTCCCGTTTCATCGCTCCAATAAGTGCGTTTTTCGATTTCAATCCGATAGTCTTGGCTAATGGTGTCAGCGAGGACATCAGCGATCGCCACAATCAATCGACTATGCACAGCCGACCATAATTCGGGGTTTTCTAAATAAGGGTTCATGCCAGGAAAGGGAGAGGGCATTTTATAGACAACCTCTTTTGTATCTGTGATTTTCTGGTAGAGATTAGAAGAAATTCTAACATGGGCGATCTTATCTAGGCGATCGCATATCCTGTATATTGTCTCAAATAGTCTGGCTGCAAACCAATCACAATATCTTCTTTGGGGACTCCTTTGGCAACAAGGGCTTCAGCAATATCTATTTCTGTATTGTTCGCTTGAATCCAAATTTTCCCTGCTCTAATGTCAAGATGCATGGAGCAACCATAGATGCGTTTGTCTTGATTCCAACCAATTGCTAGCACTTGATAGCGATCCTGTTCGTTATCAAATAGAGTTTGCATTTCAATTTCGCTGTATGAGGGTTTATAAGCGGCATGTTGGTTGAGAATTTGTTTGATGATCGTGCGATAATTTTGGACTTTCTCTAGATTTTCCATTTGACAATTACCTCATTTTTTGCGTCATAAACTAAGATGTCAATCTGACACTCTTGGATTACCATGCGGGGGAACTTTTGCCACTTTATTTTGATTGTAACCATCTCGATTTTAACTAAAAGTACAGACTCGCGTTGTGAGCCTCAATTTTTTAGAGGTATTTTAGAACTCATTGATAGAGATGCGATCGCCAATAGACGACCAAAACACGTTAAGATTTATGATGGTTTATAGAGATTGCGTTTCGAGATCACATTTCGACTTCAGACGTTGACTTTGTTAGTTCTACATGCAAATTGATTACATATTAATATTTAGATATTTATAAATTTCCTATGATTTACGAAATTTTTATGCCTGCGCTTAGCTCCACCATGACCGAAGGAAAAATCACCTCTTGGGTGAAATCCCCTGGTGACAAGGTAGAAAAAGGCGAAACTGTCGTGGTCGTAGAGTCTGACAAAGCTGACATGGATGTCGAAAGCTTTTATGAAGGCTATCTCGGCGTAATCATTACCCCCGCAGGTGAGTCTGCTCCTGTAGGTTCCGCGATCGCCTATGTTGCTGAAACCAAAGAAGAAATTGCCGAAGCCAAGCAAAAGGCGGCTGGACAAACTGGCGGAGCCGCAGCACCAAAATCTGAAGAGCCTCCCGCTAAATTAGTTTCGGCTCCAACGGTCGCCTCGGTCGCCTCGATCCCTGATGTTGTTGTATCCTCGCCACGCAAAACCCAATCACCAACATCAGATCGCCAAATCGTATCCCCAAGAGCTAAACGAATTGCCAAAGATAACGGGGTTGATTTAGCTAAGATTGCAGGAACAGGACCAAATGGCAGAGTCACGGCTGCTGATGTCGAAGCATTTTTACAGCCTGCTGTTGCTCCTGTTGCCAAGGTCGCTACACCTGCACCATCCGTCACTGCTGCACCTGCCGCAAAATCATCTACACCTGCACCAGCATTAGGTACGGCTCAAGCCCTAACCACCTTGCAAAAGGCGGTGATCAATAATATGAATCAGAGCCTTTCCGTACCGACATTCCATGTTGGTTATACGATTACCACAGATGCCCTTGACGCTCTTTACAAACAAGTCAAAACTAAGGGCGTGACCATGACCGCACTTTTGGCTAAAGCGGTAGCTGTAACTTTGCAAAAGCATCCTTTGGTCAATGCCAGTTTTAGCGATCGCGGCATCGAGTACAAGAGCAGTATTAATGTCGCCGTGGCTGTAGCTATGGATGACGGCGGCTTGATTACACCTGTACTCAAGAATGCCGATCAAACCGATTTGTATAGTCTTTCCCGCGATTGGAAAGGATTGGTAGAACGCGCTCGTGCGAAACAGTTGCAGCCCGATGAATACAACTCTGGCACATTTACGATTTCCAACTTGGGCATGTTTGGTGTCGATCGCTTTGATGCAATTCTTCCCCCTGGTACTGGTGCAATTTTGGCGATCGGTGGATCTCGTCCTCAAGTGGTCGCCACTAAAGATGGCGCTATTAAGGTCAGTAGCCAAATGCAGGTTAATCTCACCGCCGATCACCGTGTCATTTATGGCGCTCACGCTGCCCAGTTCCTACAGGATCTCGCAAAACTAATCGAAACAAATCCTCAATCTCTAGCTCTTTAAATAGTTCGGTTAGTGTGTAGCAAAAAAATGTAGGGTGCGTTAGCCATAGCGTAATGCATCATCAAAGTTTAGATAGTGCGTTACGCTGCGCTAACACACCCTACAAGAGTAAGATTGTCAATGCATAAAAGCCTCGCACTGCGAGGCTTTTAATGTTTTGGTATTGAATTAATGCTTCGCGATCGCTAGATTGGGGACTGATAGTTGATACTCTGGTTTTTCATGTTCAACCACAAACACATTGGAATATAGATGCGCCACAATCTCTTGCCCCTGCTGTGTCAAGGATAAATAGTACAAAGCATCCTTAACAAAGGGATATACGCTCGTCCAATAAAATTTAGGATAGTTACGACGTAAATCCCCAGGGTGAGCATAACCAAGGGCAGCATTTACACCAGTTTCCTCAAACTCATAGAACAACGCCCCAATTTTTTTGAGATAGCGGGGATCGCTAAGTTGACCGATTAAATCCGCCGATCGCACTAGTCCCGCGAAATGTGAGGTGTCTTGATGATCCCCAGTTTTTGGTACAGGAAATCTTGTTAGTTCAATATTGCGACAAATCTTTTCCGCCTTAATCAAAACATGATTTTCAAAGCGCTGATTCACAAATAACTTGGCGCGATCGACATGATATGGAGTCAGCCCTGCATCCGAAGCCCCAGGCGGTAACTCCACCATTCCATCATTGATCCCTGTCGCATATTTACCGTTGCCATCCTGAAGGCACACACCTTTGACATAGCCAATGTCATGGCAAACAAGGGAAATAATGTAATGCAACCAATCTTCAGGGGAGACACGTCCTTCTCGAATATGCTTACCGCGCAGAATCTCTTGACCAACCAATGTCACTAATATGGTGTGTTCCACATTGTGATAGAGCGCATCGCTATTGGCGATATTCTCTAGAGCCATGCTACCAGCCCAACCGATGATATCTTCGTAGTCATGCATATAGCCGCCATAGGTACGGCGATAGCCTAACTTCAATTGTTCAACAAAATTACCGATCAGTAGTTCAGTTGCATTAAACATAAAATATATGTATACCTATCTAAATCCAAGATTTACCCTAAACCCAACTGCGATCTACTCTAAACAATATAGCAAACAAGCCGCAACTCTATCTTCGGGGCATTAAAGCTCAAAGATTAGCGCAGAGAGCCACACCGCTAATCCTTGGCTGAGAAGAAAGTAAGTGTTTAAAAATGCAAAAATATAAAAACACGAGAAAGAGAGTAAAATTGGATCTCCCTAAATTTGATCACTGAGTTGATGTTGCTGTGCAATCTGACTATTTAGAACGAATCCTCAAAGCTCGCGTATATGATGTTGCCAAAGAAACACCATTAGAATTTGCCCCTAATCTATCGGCACGATTTAATAATCGGATCTTGCTGAAAAGAGAAGATATGCAATCGGTGTTTTCTTTTAAGTTGCGAGGAGCTTATAACAAAATGGCGCAACTGCCTCCAGAACTGCTTGCTCAAGGAGTGATTGCCGCCTCCGCAGGAAATCATGCTCAGGGTGTGGCTCTCAGCGCCAGTCAGTTAGGGACAACCGCAATTATTGTTATGCCTGTGACTACTCCACAGGTGAAGGTGAACGCTGTCAAAATGCGCGGTGGTGAAGTGATCTTGCATGGTGACACCTACGATGATGCCTATGCCTATGCGCGTCAACTCGAAACCGAAAAGAATTTAACCTTTATTCATCCCTTTGATGATCCCGATGTGATTGCGGGGCAGGGAACGATCGCTATGGAAATTTTGCGCCAATATCAAAAGCCAATCCATGCGATTTTTGTGGCGATCGGTGGTGGCGGCTTGATTTCGGGAGTTGCCGCCTATGTGAAGCGCCTACGTCCTGAGATTAAAATTATTGGTGTAGAACCAGTGGACTCGGATGCGATGTCGCGATCGCTACAGGCAGGACATCGAGTCAGACTAGAACAGGTTGGACTCTTTGCCGATGGTGTGGCGGTGCGTCAAGTTGGGGAAGAAACATTTCGGCTTTGTCAGCAATATGTCGATGAGATTTTGCTGGTGGATACGGATAATACTTGCGCGGCGATCAAAGATGTTTTTGAAGATACGCGCTCAATTTTGGAACCTGCGGGAGCTTTGGCGATCGCTGGGGCAAAAGCTTATATAGCTAGAGAAGGGATCTCAGGACAAACCCTCGTGGCGATCGCCTGTGGCGCGAATATGAACTTTGATCGCTTGCGATTTGTTGCTGAACGTGCGGAATTAGGCGAAAGTCGTGAAGCCATTTTTGCAGTGACGATCCCTGAACAGGCGGGTAGCTTGCGGAAGTTCTGCGAACTATTAGGCAGTCGTAACCTGACTGAATTTAGTTATCGTATTGCCGATCAAGCGATCGCGCATATTTTCATTGGTGTGCAGATTGTCAATCGTGCCGATGCTACCCAACTCGCCATCACCTTTGCTGAGAATGGCTTCACGGCGATCGAGCTAACTGATGATGAACTCACAAAACTACATTTGCGTCACATGGTCGGTGGGCGATCGCCCCTTGCCCATAATGAGCTTTTGTACCGTTTTGAATTTCCTGAGCGTCCAGGCGCTTTAATGAAATTTGTCGGTTCGATGAGTCCTAATTGGAATATTAGTCTCTTCCATTACCGTAACAACGGTGCGGACTATGGCAGGATCGTTGTCGGTGTACAAGTTCCACCAGATGAAATGGAAGATTGGCAAGTGTTTCTCTCTAGTCTCGGTTATCGCTATTGGGATGAAAGTCAAAATCCTGTCTATAAGCTATTTTTAGGCTAAGCTTGTGGAACTATTTTCAGTTAAGTGTGACAAAAAACGTAGGAAGAATCCATGAATCATTCCTACGTTTTTTAGCCATTGCGTGACACCTTGTGCCGCGCAATAGCAATTTTTATACAGAGAACTACAGCCCCGAAGGTAAACCAGTTGGCTTGCCCTTAACGCTAGTAACAATTCTGCCCCAGCCAGCCTCACCGCCGCTATCCCAGAAAATTTGTTGCATCACACTATAGTCATAGGGATCATACACACCACCAACGCCCACATCATAGCTATCATCAGCACCATGACGAGTTCCGTAAGGATCGTGAACTAGCCATTGTTTCTTGTCGGGATCATGTCCGACGATGATGCAAATGTGACCGCTGCCCTTATAGGCAAATCCCACGACCACAGGCACATTGGCTTTGAGCGACAATAATAAATCGTTAGCGGAGATGCTGTAACTAAAGTAAGACTCGATCCCCAATTCTTTTAAAGCCCAAGTTTGAGCATCATGATCGGTCGTATCACCGTACTTACCCACGAGTCGCATGAATACGGATTCGGGTTCGGGAAAACCCTGTTCCTTAGCTTTGCGGCTCAATTCGCCATTTAACAAAAAGTCGGCTAGCATCGTGTTGCTAGTTGTATTACACTGCCGCCAACCCGGTCCAAAAATTGCCTCGTCATTATCTAATTGGCAAGCATATTTGACTGGGAGCTTAATCAGTTTATTCAGATTTTCCCCCTCAATGGTGATATGGGGATCATAGGCATAGACTTTTTGCAGTTGGCTTTTGCCATCCAGAGCCGTAAAAGGAGATGCAAGGGTCAGAGCAAGGTGTTGATTGCGGTCTGGGCTATATTCGGTGACATAAAAAGCCTGCCCTTTTTTGATAAGAATTTTTTCGGAATTAGCTAAATCCGTTGAGCCAAGTATCTTTTTCTTAAGAAAAGTTTCTACTTCAGCGATCGCTTTCGGCATAGGGGAACCTCGGAGTTAAGTTCGATGACCTTATAAATAATCGCATATCTGGCTCATAAAACCTAGAAACTGTTAGTAGCTTATATTCGAGAAAATTTATTTTCTTTCAACCTGCATATTTACATATAATTAGGAAGCTATGATCCATAATTTCGCCACCCCACTTACCGCAAGCTTTTGGAGTGAATACAATATTCGCTTAGAACCTTGGAATATTGGCTATGACGCTCCTGTAAGTATTAATCCTGAAGAGATTCCTAGTGCTGACAAAGTAAATACAGAATTTGAAGTTACTAATGGCTCATGGCAACCCATCCGCGCCGCGATCGCCCCTGAGCTTCCCAATCAAATCTTGTTTATTGATGGGAGATTACGTCTCGATGCTAAGTTTTTGGGGAGAAGGGATGATGAAATTTTGTATGGGGCTTTTGCCACGATCGCCGTGGGTGCGGTGCTAGTCGATAGGACGATTAGTAGGGCAAAATGTATTGCTACTGAAGTCAAGCGGATTATTGCCTTAGGCGGAAATTTGGCGGCTCCTGTTACGGTGATTCCTTGTCCTATGAGTGGTAGAGGCGATTTAAAATATGATAATTGTCTGACGAGTAGCAATAATGAACCAGATACACCAGCGCAAATCGTGCAAAGTGCCATGCTGGATGAAGAATTGCGAATTGCCAATCAGCTTTCCTTAGACAAGGAATTAATCCAAGAAAATACTCTGATTGTGCGGGATGGTCCCCTACTCTATCGAGTTTATCAAACTCCCTACGACACCATTGGCTATGTAAAAACTATGGGTAAGGCTTATCTAAGAGGTGAAAATGCTCAAATTTTGCGATCGCTAAAAGTAGGTGAACGCACACCTATTTTTCGGATTTCTAATACGCATGGCTCTAATCTCAGTTGGTATTTGCGATCGGGTAGTAGTGAGTTAAATTACAAACGACTCGGCTATCACGACCTACATGGTATTATTCGCATTGATCTGGATGGCGGACTGCCAATTGATCGGGCTAAAGCGATCGCCGATCAAAGTACATATCTGATCCCTCAATATGCATCGCATCCCACCAGAGATCCGCGTGCGCCTCAAAATCTTACGCCAGTTGGAGCTTTGGAAAAAGAACTTGGGCGCAGAATGGGTAGCCGCGAGTTAATTTCCCGCCGTTTACTAGACTTTTTAGCCAACAAATCTAATTAAAAAAAGGGTTGCAGCGCTTTGCGCTGCAACCCTTTTTTGTGTTTAAAACTTAAGCGTTAACTTTGCCGTAGAACACGCCACGAATGATTACTTCCTTGGGTTCAACACCACCAAGGTCATTATCAGAGGTTTGTTCGCACTCAAAAGTACCAGCTATTTCTCCAGTATCAGCATTGAGCTTGGCAACTTGTAAAGAGAAAGTACCCTTAGAAGTTGAGTCATCCTTAACGCTGCGGTTGTCAAAGGAGTTACGCTTTGCAGGTAAAGCTTCAGCCGAGTCATAACCGATCGCTAGACCACGACCTTTAGGATCGATAAAGCCAGAACCGCGATAGGTAGGAACTTCGGTGGAGCCGACAAAATCAACCGATGTTGTGATGCCATTGACACCAGGGGTAGTAGTAGCTTTGAAACCCTTGATTGTGAACAAAATAGCAACTAGCTCACCACCAGGCATCTTGACAGTGATGGGTTGATAATCTAGCCCATCGGTTTCCACCAAGGATAGGCTGCCATCACTGTTACCTGTCACCGTAGCCTTGACAAAGTCGAGACTAGAGGTCGAACGAGTCAAAAGTTTACTGGCTACGAATTCAGCTTTTTTGCGTTTGTTATTAGAAACTTCTTCCTTCACAAAGAAAGATGTTGGCTCTAAACAAAGTTCAGTGATTTTAGCAGTTTCGCCAGCGCCGAGGGGAATAAAGTTACGACCGCCGCGAGAAGATCCCAAGATATCAGGACATTTGTTGGCTAAACCAGTATTAACAATTTGATCGTAGGTCAAGCCCTGAGTGCCAGCGATCGCAGTACCTGTAAACAAATTACTTGCTACTAACATGCAGAAACTGATACACAATGTAAAAATTGCTTTCGTAAAACTACGAAATTTCATAAATAACCTCTTCTTAATTTTTAATGAGTAGTATTTTAGAGTTAGGATAAACACTGCTTTATGCGGCTTCTCCTACCACTGTCAAAAATACGATCTAGTTTTGGATTTTAAATTGAGATCGTTAAGGGGTTTGGTGTAATTTAGACTAGCCATAGAGACCAGATTTCTAAAGACTTAATCTGTAAAATTCCAATCACCATATTATCGCGCACGAGGGTACTTAGCTTGGCACAAACAGAAATCCCATCACAGAAACCATTGCAACAGGAAAAAATTTCTGATTTATCTGAGCTAGAGGTGATTACCGATCGCCTATGGCAATTTGCTGAGGCTCAACCAGACGATCCAGTTAGGCTTTTGCAAATTTTGAGGGTCTTAGAATCAGTTCACAAGAGGATCAGAGACGACTTGTTTCAACCCGCTTTACCAATCAGTCGCCATGAGCTATTTAATCTCCTGCGTGACATAGAGACAAATGGTGGATGGCCACATATTTATCGAATGAAAATCAATGAAATTTGTCGATACTTAGTTCAGCCTGAGGAAGAATAAAGTAAAAGGGGCGCTTTGCGCCCCTTTTACTTGGTGTTTGGTACTAAACTCGACGATATTGCTGGTAAGCAGCAAAAAACAAACCGCCAAGGGTAATGAAAATAAGACCGAGGCAAATGCCCGACAAAATTGGTTCTACCATAAAAATTTACTAAAACTCACTATTGTAATAGTTTACTTTGGATCGCGAACCAATCGCGAACTA
This sequence comes from Pseudanabaena sp., assembly GCA_044355035.1. Taxonomy (GTDB): domain Bacteria; phylum Cyanobacteriota; class Cyanobacteriia; order Pseudanabaenales; family Pseudanabaenaceae; genus Pseudanabaena. The sequence continues at coordinate 12,306 of JBIKYX010000083.1, forward strand.
ATCGCGATCTAAATGACTTTTCGTAATGCTTTTATTGACCTTGAACACGTTGCAATGTCTCCGAAAGGCTTGCAGGGGGATTGCTGATCGCTTCGGGATTAGTTGGCGGTGGTGCGATCGGCTGTATTGGTGGCGCTACGATTTCGCCGTTTTGGGAACTCGGAATCGGTTGTACAGAAAATAGTCCCTCAATACTTTCGTACAATTTTTGGGCGACTATTTCGTTTGCGCCTTCGGTGAGATGGATCGGATCGATAAAGGCTTGCTGATTTGAGTCTTGAAATAGTTGATAGAAATTGATGAATTTGGTGCTGGTTAAACTACTACTTAAGGTCTTCTCCGCAATCTTGTAAGAATTCATGGCGCGATCGCTATAATCTTTGCCCAGAGACTTGAGGATGCCATCTTCTTCCTTAGTTAAAGATTTTTGTTTGCCCGTGATCTCAGGTTGCAGCACAATTAAAGTTGGAATATCTGCCGCCAATCGATTCATTTGCCGAGCGTTATATAGATAACGATCTACTCTGGCTTGAACTTCTTTGGCATCTTTGCTAAATTGATCGGCACTAAAAATTTGGTATTCCGAACTGAATGTGGTGACATCGGCGGGGACTACCCATTTTTGCCAAGCCTTGACCAAATATAAAGAATTCGTCCAATTATTAAACTGTTGAGCTTGATGCTGACGATATTGGGCGATCGGATCGCGAAGCATCTGCTCCACATTGCCAATTTCACGCGCTGTTTGATTACTAGGCGATCGCAAGTCCTCATAGCCATCAAGGATGATCAACGCATTGGGACTATAGGCCATGACCTTGTGGGCAAGCAGGGCGAGTTCATTGCCAGAGCTATAACCAGGGACTGCGGAAGCAATTACGCGATAACTACCATCCCGAATCCGTGGCGGCAGCATCCGCGTCGCTTCAATTTGATCAGCGAAATAGGGTGTTTCCTTGGGTTTAAATTTTTCAGGACTGCTATTTTGAGCGCGGACGCGATCGTTCAGCAATTTTTCGATTTTAAACGCGAGGGCTTTTTGATTTTTTTCCGCCATATTTGTGAAAGCGGTCGAACCACCCACTAAAAATACACGGATTTCTGAAGGGGGTTTATCAATGGGGACGGCGGAATCTTGACGGAAGCCTTGAGCATTAATCTGCCAATATTCACTACTTTGGCTAGGCATCAATTCATAGCCCAATAGGGGACTACGCTTCACTTGTAATCGCCCTGAATCTGGCAGCCCAGGATAGCTGTTGCCGTTGACATCCTGCAATTTAAATGCATAGGATTGGGCGATCGCTACGTTTTTGTTGGGTGCTAGTTGATTTGTACTGCCTGTAGCCAAAACTGCTCCGCGTGCAATCAGTTCAGCCAAGATAAATAGCAATGGCAAGCCAACGAAAATTAAAAGTAAAATATTTCGCAACCAAGAGGATGATTTGCGTTTGGAATGCCAAGAGGGGGAATATCGGGGTCTACTACTACGCATGACGGGGCTACTGGGGTGCAGCTTTTTAGCTTATAACAATTTATGACACAATAGATTATGGTCTAGATTCAGTTGATTAAATATGAATGCCAATACTCCTAGCCTACAAATTACGCCAGCCCAATCCTTAGAAGAAGTTTATCGGACTCTCCAACCTTCACCTTTAGAAACTATAGAAGAACTCAAAGCTTTCTACAGAGAAGATATGAACCGAGTTCGTGGTGGCGATAAAATGGATCGACTAGAGTTAGGGTTGAAACGCGCTTATGAAAGATCGCAATTACTTTAAAGCATTCTTTATGGGGCATCAAGGGGTGGGGAAGTCTACAGAATTGAGTCGATTAATTGAACGGATTAAAGACAAATTTTACACTATTAGATTTAGCGCTCTCAGTACCCTTGATCCTAGTAATTTTCGTCCTTTAGACGTTGTTCTAATGATGATGGTAGATGTAGCGGAGCAAACCGCTAAACCCAAAAATGAAGGCGGTGCGAATAAGAAACCACCTAAAGAAAGATTACAAGAGATTTGGGACTGGTTTGCTACAGAAACTGAGACAAGGGAGAAAGTACAAGATTTTAATGCTAGTCTCGAAGCAGGGGCAGGAGTGAAGGAAGACTCTTTATGGAATCAAATTCTTGGTTTGTTTGCAAATCTTAAGGGAGAAATTAAGTTTGCTTCAACTCGTAAAAATGAGGTTGTGGAACATCGGGTGAGTCGCTTAACTTCTTTAATCGAAGTTGCAAACCGATTGTTAGATGATTGCAATGATTTACTGCGAAAGGAGACTGGACGTGAATGGCTATTTGTCGGCGAAGACTTTGATCGTGCGGGTATATCGAGTACAAAGATTGAAGATTTATTTATTCAGAACGCTAGTATTTTTCGCGATTTACGAACTCACTTAATTTTCAACTTGCCAGTTAGTCTCTATTATTCCAGTAAAGCACCTCAACTACCATTTACAAACGATCGCTGTTTTGTTTTACCTGATACACCTGTATTTAGCCAAGACCATTCTCCTAATGTCAATGGCAGATCTGCATTGAGATCGGTTTTAGAAGCGCGGATGGCAATAAATCTATTTGAGAAAGATCAAATGGAACGCTTAATCGTCGCATCTGGTGGAAATCTGCGCGATCTCTTTGCTCTAGTTAACTATGCTGCTGATAGTGCAACGTTACGAGATGCGGAAACAATTAATGCTGATGACGTATTTGGTGCGATCGTCAATCTTCGCAGTGACTATGAGAGAAGATTAGGGCAAAGTCCATATGATCCTGAGACTGTCAGCTATAAAGATAAAGCCGATCGCCTATTTCTAATTTATAACAATGAGAAAATGGCACAAATTACTGATCCAGTCATGTATTCACTTCTAAATGCAAGGGCTATACAGGAGTTTAATGGTAAGCGATGGTTTGGGGTGCATCCATTAGTAGTAGATATTTTGGCTTCTCAAAACTATAAGATTGAGCGCACTAGTACAGGAGAGTTAATCGGTGGAACATCCTGAACTTTCAGAGGCGGGTAGTATTAATGATATTAAAAAGCGTTTGCTACTATGGGCTAAGCGATCGCCTAAAGGTTTAGCTCGTGTTGAATTTTCTTCTGAATTTTCACGGCAAAAAGTACTAGATGAAATGACGGCAACCTTGGCAGAGTCTAAGATTAAACTGCACGAGATTGTTCTACCCAGTCAGCAAGAAGCAATAGTAGTAGTAGAAAAATTATTAGAAGAATTAAATCAGATCAACTCTGGAGTAGTCTCAGTTACAGGATTCTCAACAGCTTTTACAAATAAAATTCCTTTAGAAGAATCTATACGAATTTTAAATTTTCATCGCGATCGCTTAGTTACGCCAAGTCTAAATCAAATTTGGTGGATGACTCCTTCATTTCTACAAACTTCTATTCATGCAATGCCAGATATCAATAGCTGGTTTAGCTTACGATTGCAGTTAACGGAAATGATTTTGAATGAATTAGCTCCTTTAGACTCTAATCGAAATTTTTCAACTAGTTCTGACGGAGCTTATTCTAATATCGATGATGCCCGTCGCCGCGTTCATAACTTGCTACAACGTTTTCAACAAGCTCAGCTAGCTGGTACACCTGATATAGAACTACTAACAATTTACCTATTGCCTGCCCTAGAAGTTTTAGTAGAAGTAGGCGCACAAAAAGAACTGCAAGATCTCATATTACAAGTTGAGGGATTATTAGGACAATTGAAACATTTAAAACAGACCAATTCTCCAGAGTTAGCAACGAGCTTACATCGTCTTGCGAGTCTTTATTACGCTCAAGGGAAATATAGTGATGCAGAACCTTTATACTTGAGAGCATTAGAAATTAGAGAGCAAACACTAAATAAAGATCTCCCTGCTATTGCTCTCAGTTTTAATAGTTTGGGGGAATTATATTATGCTCAGGGAAAATATAATGAAGCTGAGATACTCTATTCAAGAGCGCTAGAAATCAGAGAAAAATCTAATGATCCACATGTTGTATCTAGTCTCAATAATCTTGCAGTATTTTACATGTCGCAAGGGAAATACAATGAAGCTGAATTAATCTATTTGAGAGTAATAGAAACTTTAGAACACCAATTTGGGAATAACCATCCTTTTATGGCAACTGTTTTGAATAATCTGACAAATCTCTACATATTTCAAGGACGCTATGAAGAAGCTGAAACACTTCGATTAAAGTGTTTAGAATTTGAAAAACGAATCTTAGGAGAAAATCATCCTCGAATTGCTGCAAGTCTTAATAATTTAGGAGGACTCTATTTAGCCCAAGGACGCTATGAAGAAGCTGAACCGATCTATGTGAAAGCATTGACAATCAGAGAGCAGCAACTTGGAGCAGATCATCCTGATGTTGCAACCAGTCTCAATGGGTTAGGAGTACTGTATGCGACTATGGAGCGATTTAAGGATGCAGAACCTTTATTGACTAGAGCTTTAGCTCTAAGAAAAAAGATTTTAGGGGAAGATCATCCAAGTACAGTGAGAACTCAAGATAGCTTAGCAAATGTTCAGGAAAATATGTCAAGGTATGGTAAATCACCAGCAATTCTCATTATGGATATTGGGTGAGTCGCTATAAAATTTGTGACAAGAATTTCTTTGTGCGTTCTTCTTTAGGATTTTGGAAAAACTCTTCAGGCGTTGCCTCCTCAACGATTACACCGCCATCCATAAACACAATGCGATCAGCGACTTCACGCGCAAAGCCAACCTCATGCGTCACCACCACCATCGTCATTCCTGAATCCGCTAGCGATCGCATGACATCTAAAACTTCGCGCACCATCTCAGGATCGAGAGAAGAAGTTGGTTCATCAAAGAGCATGATTTTTGGTTGCATCGCTAAAGCTCTGGCGATCGCTACCCGTTGCTGCTGACCACCTGATAACTGGAGAGGGAACTTATGCGCCTGTTGGGAAATGCCAACCCGTTCTAATAATTGGGTAGCTACTTCAGAAGCCTTGGTCTTTGACCATTTGCGAACCCATGATGGAGCGAGGGTAATATTTTGGAGAACTGTGAGATGCGGGAATAGATTGAATTGCTGAAATACCATCCCCACTTCGCGGCGGATTGCGTCAATATTGCGATGATTTTCTGGTGATAGCTCAAAGCCATCAATCACAATTTTACCCTGTTGATATTCTTCGAGAGCATTAAAAGTTCTCGCAAAAGTCGATTTACCCGAACCAGAAGGTCCCATAATCACCACTACTTCACCACGATTTACGGTGAGGCTCACTCCTTTGAGGACATGAAAATTGCCATACCATTTATGCACGTCCTTAGCGACAATCATTGGTTCAGTCATTGATGGATTTTCGGCTAATGTTTGTTGCATGGTGATTGATGACTTCTTCTACTAAAAATTAGGAAATAGCAAATAATTTGCTAGAGGTTGTTTTGATGAACTAAACGAGCATCTAAGCCCATTTCCGATCGCACAATTGTTTTTAATACTTCCGCTCGATTGCGATCGGGATACCCCTGTATCATGATGATATAGCCAAACCGAGAGGGAATAAATTTAGCCGTAGAGACAACAGTTCGTACTTGATTAAGAACATTGCTATCTGAAGATGGAATTACAACCAAATAAGGAGCCGTATCGATCGCGGGTGGTGGAACTAGCGCTGCAATTCTTGACCTCTGGGGTAAATTAGTAGGAATTGAATTCGATTGAATAGGGTTAGTTACCTTAAATGGAGTAGCAGGCGTAATTGGTTGGGTAGTACTTGGATTGGTAATTACTTGCGTGGGTGAATTATTGGGGATAAATTGTGATTTGGGTGGATTTACCTGTGGTGGCGGCGTGATCGGAATTGGATCGCGGTCAATGAGAATGTCGTTTATATTTTCTTTTGATGGATTTTGAGCAATTTTGTTATCACGGTTTGGTGTATTGGCGGAGATTGGTTTAGTTCCAGAGACTGGCGAAGGGACATCAGGCAAAGGTTCAAGAATTACAGTTTTACTGGATGGAGATAACGCAATTGGAGGAGTTACAGGTTTGTTAAAAGATGTCTCAGGAGATCGGTTGATTTCAATTGAATTAATTGCTTCAATTAGGTTTTGATTGGTATTCGGTTGTGTGTTAGCAATATCAGTAATTAGCCCTTTATCAGGAACAGGCGATCGCATTGCGATTGATGTAGTAGATTCTATCGGCTTACTAGGTGTAACAACCTTGGGTACATCGGGTAATGCTTCAAATTGAATGGGATTAACAGGGACAGGCGATCGCATTGCGATTGATGTAGTAGATTCTATCGGCTTACTAGGGGTAACGACCTTGGGTACATCGGGTAATGCTTCAAATTGAATGGGATTAACAGGGACAGGCGATCGCATTGCGATTGATGTAGTAGATTCTATCGGCTTACTAGGGGTAAC
>JBIKYX010000158.1:0-6026 GCA_044355035.1 Pseudanabaena sp.
TGAATTTTTGTCTACCACTAGCGAAATGATGCTCTTTGCCGCTATGGTTCATCTGATGGTTCGTCGTTTAAGCCCTAAATCCATCCCTATTTAACCTACTCTAAAACTTTTCAAACACTCTCTTAGCCTTAATTCTAGATTAGCTATAGCTTGGAATAATAAAGGTTATGTTCTAAATGAGTTAGAACGTTATGAAGAAGCACTTATAGTACTAGAAAGAGCAATTGAAATTAATCCTAGTTTTGTCGGTTCTTACAATAACTATGGAGATGCTTTTTATGGATTAGATAAGTACTCAGAAGCTATAGATGCTTATGATAAATGCATCAAAATTGATCCAGAAAATCATCAATCTTGGTGGAACAAAGGATTCACCTTTTTAAATCTTGAACAACCTGAGTTAGCTTTGCAATCTTTTGATAAATGTATTGAGATCAACGATCAAAATCCAAGTCTATGGCTTATATTTTGCATGAAAGGAGTTGGTTATATTCAATTAGAAGATTTTGATAAGTCTATAGACAATTTAGCTGAAGCTATTAGAGTCAATCCAAGTAAAGCAAGAGCATATATAATTCAAACTGAAGAATTCAACTGTATTGCAGAAGATACACGATTCCAGAAGATAATTAGTACAGATTCTATAAACTGCCCAAGCTGTAACTACGTTAATGCCGTTAATAATCTCACAGATATTATAAAATGTACTAAATGCGGTTGTACTATTAATGTTTCTGCTAGGCTAGATGAAGTTAGTTTTGCAACAAACAATCTACAAACTTTTGAGAAAGTTCAAGACATCGTTGCATCTCAATTAGGTGTTGACAAAACCGAAATTAATCCAGAAACTAGCTTTGCGAATGATCTGGGTGCTGATGAACTTGATATAGTCGAATTAATGATGGCGCTAGAAGAAGGATTTGGTATTGAGATTCCAGATGAAGATATTGAAGAAATTAAAACTGTTCAAGATGCTGTTGATTATATAGAAGACACTTCGGGTATGTTTCCCTTTGGATATCCAAGTGCCTAAATTTGCTAAAAATAGCTGTCTATGCTCACTCATAAAGCTATAGATAGAAACCTTACATATCAAGAGTTAGCCGTAGAAGAAAGAAAGATCAACGCACTATAAAACTAAACCTTCTCTTCTATGGTTATTTCGCATTTTAAGACTTGTAAGGCTGTTTGCTTACGTTCTTGCGTTTTAGGTATTAAAAAGCTTACAATGGCTAAAAATAGCTATCTCTGTGCATTTTTGAAACTTAACATAACTAGAAAACTTACATACAAAGGGTTGACCGTAGAAAGAAAAGGTTGATTGTGCTTCATCCTTTGTTTCTTTTCTATGGCTAGAGAGTATTTCATCTTAAGCATCATATATTCGAGATAAAAGCAACAAATAAGTAAATATATAGTGAGTGCAGACTTTTCTGTGATAAAGGGTCGGTCAATACCACAAAACCAAGTGGGAAAAAATTACCGCAATGATTCTTAACATAGTAGAGTATTGATGTGGTAAAAATTTCCCAAGCACTTTTTGTTTACGAGATTTTTATTTCACTTTTACATATAGTTGCATGGGGACTGAGAGGGGGTATTATGTATGAACGCAAATGGACTCGAACCATCGACCCCCACGATGTCAACGTGGTGCTCTAACCAACTGAGCTATGCGTTCTGACGGATTAATAATATAACATAGTGGCGGTAAAATAAACAAAAAGTTAAACAAAAAATATTCAAATCCATGAAATTAGTTTTGTATAGCAAGCAAGGTTGCTGTCTGTGTGAAGGTTTGCTAACAAAATTGCAGCAGGTTACAAATGTGGAATTTGAGCTAGAAATCAGGGACATTACCACTAATCCCGACTGGTTCGATCGCTATCAGTATGAAATACCTGTACTTTGTAAACTCAATGCTGAACAACAGGAGCAAGAATTACCAAGATTTCCACCGCGATCGCCTGTCGAAAAACTCGAAGCACTACTTCAGCGATATCTGTAAAAATTCTTCTGTAAAAATTCTATAGCAGCCAAGAATTTGTTAAAACTTGCTTAGTTGTCGTCAAGGCATAGATGTCAATAAAGCCTGGGTATCTGGATGCGCCACGAGTTTTCAGACTCGACATACCCAATGCGATTTTGATATTGCCATTATCGCTAGATTTGCTATAGCGATAGAAACGGCTATGGGCATTCACAAAAATCGTACTGCTATTAATCCGACTCACAAAATGATCGCGCTCAGACAGCGAATCTGTCAGCAATACATCGGCATGACCGCTACTGTATTGATTGATCCACGCGATCGCCTCTTCTGTATTGTTTACGAGCTTAATGGCGATCGTTTCGTCCAAATAAGCATGACCCCACACATCTTCAGCCTCGATCGCTTTATCAATTAGTACCTGACTGGGTTTATCGGTTTCATCGCTATGGGTTTCTTCGAGAAAATGACGAAAATAAGCGGTAGCTGCTGGACAGCCGCGTACCGCTAAGCCTTGCTTTTTTAAACGCCCGATCCACTCACCTAAACCACGATCGAGCCATGATTGATGAATAATCACCTTTTCGATCGCATTGACAGCATCGGGATCACCCTTACGACTATTGAGGATAATCTCTTTGGCAAAGTCCAAATTCCCTGATTCTGACAAATACAAATAACAATTGCCCATCGCGATCGGTAAAACCGAAACTGTCGCCTGTTTACTAACCTGCTGCACAAAACTAGGACGACCATAGGGAATGACCAATCGTAAATATTTCTCTTGGACGATTAATTCTTTTAGTACCAACCCTTTCGGTACAGAAGTAATACAGGCTTCAGGAAAATCTCTAGCAATCAGCACATCCTTAGCGATCGCGGCGATCGTATCTTGAGTATTCACGCCTTCATTCCCCCCCTTGAGGATGATCGCATTGCCGACCTTTAGGCACATACTCGCGGCGATTAGCCCTAGCTGAGGAAACCCTTCAGAGACAAAAGCAACCACACCTAGAGGCACTCGCTGATAACCATTTAATCCCACATGTAGCGTTAGTGGATCGGGCAGGCTCGAAAGTTGTTTAATGCATTCGATCGCATGATTAAGTCGTTCAGGAGTTAGTTTCAGCCATTCCAATACCAAGTCTGGTACAGCCATCTCACGGCTAGCTTCTAAATCGAGGGTATTCGCCTCTAGGATTGCATTTTTGTTTTTTTTAACCGCTTCGGCTAGATCCAGTAACAAAGCATCGCGTTCTCTAGTTGAGATCTGTGCTAGTTGGTGAGCCGCAACATGAGATTTATAAATGAAGCCTGTGAGGTCTTCTGGTGACATATAGGTAACTAGAGTATTAAAAGTTGCGATGACGCAGCATAACCAAGCGCCATATTAGCAAACCTAAAAAGCTAAACAACAAAATCACCACAGGAATAATAAAAAAAATATTTGTGCAGTAATTAACTTAAATTGCTGTATGATGCTAATCGGTGTGAAAAACACCATAGCTGATTGTTGTAGCTGAGCGGATGTGGCGGAATTGGTAGACGCGCTAGATTTAGGTTCTAGTATCTTTGATGTGAGAGTTCGAGTCTCTCCATCCGCATTATAAATAGCAACTTAAAACCCAAGAAAAGCTTGCTTCGCAAGCTTTTCTTGGGTTTAATTAAATCAGTGCAAAGCACTGTATCCCCCTTTTGGGGTATAAATAGCTATAAAGTTTTATCTAATTCTCTTAATGCTGGAAGTCCTGCAATCAACCATTGATGGTGTCGCTGTCGGCAGTATTATTGCCCTTGCCGCAGTCGGTTTGACCCTTACCTATGGGATCCTCCGCCTTGCCAACTTTGCCCACGGTGACATTCTCACTCTCGGCGCATATCTGGCTTTTCTAGCCAATACTACGCTCAAGCTCGATATTTGGCTGTCCATCGCTTTGGGAAGTGCATTCTCGATCGCCCTAGTCTTGATATGCGAAAAAATCCTGTGGCAACCATTACGCGCCAAAAAAGCAACATCCACAACCATGATGATTGTTTCGATTGGTTTGGCTTTGGTAATTCGTAATGCGATCGTGCTGATTTGGGGCGCAAAGCCTCAGAAATATAATTTGCCGACTTTCCCTGCGATCGATGTTTTCGGATTGGCAATCACCCGCAATAAAATGGTCGTTATTGTCGCGGCGATCGCGGTAATTGCAGGACTATATTATTTATTGCAAAATACTAAAATCGGTAAGGCGATGCGGGCGGTCGCCGATAATCCTGAACTAGCGAAGGTGGCAGGGATTAACGTCAATGCAGTGATTTTATGGACATGGGTAATTGCGGGTGGCATGACCGCTTTTGGTGGCAGTATGTATGGCTTAATTACAAATTTGCGCCCAAATATGGGATGGTTTTTGATTTTGCCAATGTTTGCGGCGGTGATTCTCGGTGGTATTGGCAATCCCTATGGTGCGATCGCGGGGGCGCTGATTGTCGGCATTTCCCAAGAGGTGGCAACAACTTGTCCTGCGGCTCTGGGCGAATGGCAGAGATACTGCATCGGTACTGAATATAAGTTGGGTGTGGGATTAATTATTATGATTTTGGTATTGCTATTTAAGCCCCAAGGTTTATTTAAAGGCACGATCTAAATTTTTTCAACCCAAAAAAGGAAAGGGAGTACTAAAGCGCTCCCTTCCTTTTTGAGTGTTTATAGCGATGGCGATAGTTTAAACTGAATGAGAAATATAAGAACTTTTTAAATCAAGCTCTGAGGAATTACGATGCTGAAAAAGCTAAGAATTAAGTATCTTCTAGCCTTCGCATTAGCAGCGATCGCCGCTTTGAGTGCTTTGATGTTTGGCTCTAGCTGGAGTCCTGCTCAGTCACAAACTCAGCCACAAACTCAGTCACCAACTCAGGTAGACATTCAAACTCAGGTAAAACCCTCAAAGCAGCTTCCTGCTAATCCTGTAGACCCAAATGTTAAAACAATTAGCCTCAAAGAAGCAGGTTTACAACTACAAGAAGTTGCTCAAGGAGTTTATGCCTTAGTTGCTAGCACCGATTTCCCCCCTGCTAGTCCTCTACTGGCAATTTGCAATGGTGGCATCGTGATTGGTAGTGATGGCGTGTTGGTAATTGATCCTTTCCAATCACCAGCGCTTGCCGAATTAATGATCTCTACGGTGAAATCGCTGACAGATAAACCGATTAAATATGTCTTGAATACCCATTATCACTTTGACCATACGGGCGGTAATGCTGCTTTTATCAAGCGTGACGTGCCGATTATGGGACGTGGTGTGATTCGCGAATATATCCAACGCGGTCAAAATAACACGGCTGGGGTTTTACCTCCAAATATAGTTATCAATAGTCAAACTGATATTTGGTTAGGCGATCGCCAAGTGCGAATTGAGCGTGTGGATGGACATTCAGCAGGAACTGATCTGGTGGCTTTTGTCACTGATACCAAGGTTCTATTTACGGGTGACATGGTTTTCAATAAGCGAATTCCCTACACTGGTGATGGCAATATTCGTCAATGGCAGGGTAGTTTATATCGTCTAATTGCGACTTTTCCTGACGCTAAGGTTGTGCCAGGGCATGGTGATGTAACTGATGTGACTGGTTTGCAATCTCAACAAGCTTATTTCAACTGGCTAGAGCGTACTGCTTTGGAATGGAAGAGTCAGGTTTTATCCAAGGAGCAAGTTCTGAAGAAGTATGCCGAAGTTCCTGATGCCTACAAAGACTACAAATTTCAAGCACTATATTCGACTAATTTAGAGTCTGCCTACGAGGAGTTTACTCGCAGTGCGACAATTCCCATGATTCCTTAAACCTATCTTAAAAATAGTTATCTCAAAAGCAATAGCGAACGTTCAGCGTTTTCTATTGCTTTTTTAAATGCAAAAACAAGTTAGAGGCTGTTTGAAAAGGTGGGTATACCTAGGAAAAAGCGTGAAGGGGGAATAAAGTAAAAGGGTCTACAGGAGACCCAATTTATGATAAGACCAGCATACGACACAGACCTCACAAATGATCA
>JBIKYX010000015.1:0-58999 GCA_044355035.1 Pseudanabaena sp.
GTTAAAGTTCTTCCCGAAGACTTGAAACAGTATTTCCCTTCTTGGCTACGTTCTGATTTTCTACCCAAATGGGATATAACCATTCTCCCTACTTGATTGGTATCTTATTTTCTCCCAAGCCCCTAATTACTTACTAGCGATCGCCTCTTGGCTAATTTGACAAATTTGACCGTGACAATGCCCATTGCTTGCCACAATGGTTCCCCATTGCCGCAGTTCCAGATTATTGTAAGACAGCAAAGACAAGTCTGAATGCGTAAGTTGTCCACCTGCTTCGGTGAGGATAATTTCGGGGGCGCAATAATCCCAATCCTTGGGCGCAGATTTGCCAGAAACAGAGATATATACATCGGCTCGACCTTCGGCGATCGCCGCAAATTTACCACCAATGCTCCCCACCGCAATTTCAGCAGCTTTAGGTAAATTTTGGAGAATACTCTCTAATTGCGGATTACGATGGCTACGGCTGGCGACTACGACCATTTGATCGAGGGCAATTTTGTTAGAGACTTGGATGCTTTGTTGTAGACCCGATCGCGTTTCAATAAATGCGCCATTACCTAAAAATCCCTGAAACAGACGATCCTGAGCAGGCGTAGCCACTAATCCCAGTACAGGTCGCTGGCGATAACTCAAGCCAATATGTACCGCAAATTCATTAGTACGCCGAATAAAGTCACTAGTGCCATCCATCGGATCGATGATCCAGACCCATTCATGACTAAGGCGATCGCTACTATCTTCGGTTTCTTCGCTTAAATAGGCAAAGTTATCAGTCCCGAACGCCTGCTTCAATTGACTCAAGATAAAATCATTGGCGGCTAAATCTGCTGAGGTGACATTGCCATCTTCGACACCTTTAAACTTGATTTCCAAATCTTGAGGCTCTTGGTAGTACTTCATCAGGATATCGCCCGCACCCCATGCGATCGGGCGAGCAAGGGACATGATTTCGTTTAAATTCAGCATCTTGAACTTTAGTGAAGCTAATAATTTGTACTATACAGCGCTTTGCCATGTCTTAAACTGGTTCTAGTCAAAAACGTCTATTTGGGAGAGGGGCTAGGGGTGAGGGAGGGGCTTATAATCTTCTGCGTAAGGTGAGTTAAATTACTCTTTCTTTCTCTATGGGGGCTAGGGAAATCGAAATCTCGAAACGTAGACAAATAGACTTGGGTTTACAGGGTATCTTAAAAAAAGGGGGGCTAACTAATCGCTACTTTCAAACTACTTTGAAACTACTAATCAAGATTTTGTAATTATCAACTCATCGCAATTTGTCCTATGCAACAGCCTGAAATTCCAGCTAATGAAAGCGATCGCCTACTTGCCCTCAATCGCTACAAAATTCTCGATACATTGCCTGAGCAAGAATATGATGACTTGACTCAACTGGCGGCTGATATTTGTGGAACGCCGATCTCCTTAATATCTTTGGTTGATCATGATCGGCAGTGGTTTAAATCGCGTGTTGGGCTTGACGCTACGGAAACACCCCGCGATATTTCCTTTTGTGGTCATGCGGTTGCCGATGGCGAGATTTTGAATATTCCAGACGCTACTCAAGATGTCCGTTTTGCTGATAACCCATTGGTGCTTCAAGATCCGAACATTCGGTTTTATGCTGGTGTCCCTTTAATCACTCCAGATCTCTATGCTTTGGGGACATTGTGTGTGATCGATCGCCAACCCCGAAACCTTACCCCAAAACAAATTCAGCAACTCCAAGCCCTAAGCCGTTTGGCAGTCGGTCAGTTAGAACTCAGGCTAAGCGGTGAAGACCTCGTAAACCGTACCGCCAACCTTAAGGCGAGAGTTGAGCGAGAGCAATTGATCTCCACGATCGCCAATAAGACTGCCGCCTTGTTGCCTTTGCCAGAAATTCTCGAAACATCTGTGCAGAAATTGCGATCGCTTCTTGGTTGCGATCGCCTGTTAATCTGGCAGTTTCAGTCTGATGGTAGCGGAAAAGTTATTTCCGAATCTGTGGGTGCGGATTGGCGAGTAGCAATGCAAGAAGCGATCGCTGATCCTAATTTTCGTGAGGAAGTTGCCCTGCGCCATTCAGATAGTCGAGCGATCGCCAAAGAAAACATTCTTACTGCTGGCTATCCTGATGCTTACCTGCATTGGTTAAAAGCATATCAAGTGAAGTCAAATTTTGTTGTGCCGATGATGGTGTCTGGAGAGTTGTGGGGATTTCTAGACGGGCATCAATGCATGAACTATCGGGAATGGCAGAATACCGATCTGCTACTAATGGATGAGATCACAGTACAGATTGCGATCGCGATCCAGCAAGCCGATGCTATGGCAGAACGTCAACGTTATGAAATCGAACTCAGAGATAGTGAAGAACGTTTTGCCTCTCTAGCCTCAGCCGCACCTGTGGGGATTTTTCGGACAGATGCTGAGGGCAGGTGTATATATGTGAACGAATGCTGGCTTCAAGTTTCGGGATTAACCCTGTCTGAAGCATCGGGGTTTGGTTGGATCGATGGCATTCATCCCAGCGATCGCGAATTGGTTTCTACGGAATGGAATACTTCTGTTACCGAAAACCGTCCGTTTAGCCTAGAGTATCGGTTTCAAAACAAGTCTGGGCATACCACTTGGGGATATGGTCAGGCTGTGGCTGAGCGCAATCAGTTTGGGGAAATCATTGGTTATGTTGGCACGATTACAGATATTAGCGATCGCAAACAAGCCGAGGGATCTCTACAGCAACTCAACCAAGATCTAGAAGCCAAAGTCGAAGAACGCACCCAAGCGCTCTGGCGAGTCAACAGTTTACAACGGGCTATTCTGGATGGTGCTAATTATGCGTTTATTTCCACCAATTTAAATGGCGTTATTCAGACCTTTAACGAAGCTGCGGAGAGAATGTTAGGCTACAGCGCTTCTGAAGTGGTTGGTCAATGCACTCCAGAAATTATTCACGATCCGCAGGAGGTAATTAATAGAGCGCCCATAGTCTCCTTGGAGTTAGGGCAGAATATTCCTGTCGGTTTTGAAGTATTTATCGCCAAAGCACGTCTAGGCATGGCTAGTGAAGATGAATGGACTTACATCCGCAAAGATGGTTCTCGGTTTCCTGTATTGCTATCCATTACGGCTTTAAAGGATGTTAATCAAGAAATTATTGGATTTTTAGGTATTGCCCAAGATATTAGCGATCGCAAACAAGCTGAATTAGCTATCCAAGAAAGTGAAGCCAGATTTCGCTATTTGGCAGACCATGCTCCTGTATTGATTTGGATGTCAGGATTAGACACATTCTGCTTCCACTTTAATAAAACTTGGCTAGACTTCACAGGACGCACAATGGAGCAGGATTACGGAAAAGGTTGGACTGAAGGCATTCATCCTGACGATTTGCAATTATATTCAGATGTCTATACAACATCCTTTGAGATACATCAATCCTTTGAAATAGAATATCGTCTCAGAAGATTTGACGGTGAGTATCGCTGGCTCCTAAATACGGGTACTCCAAGATTTGATGCTGATGGTGAATTTTTGGGCTATATCGGTACTTGTACTGATATTAGCGATCGCAAAGCTGTCGAACAGGAGATTTTAGAAAGCCAAAAATTCATTCAAAAAATTGCTGAAGCATCGCCGAATATTCTCTATCTCTACGATCTACAAGAACATTGCAATGTTTATAGCAATCGCGAGATTGCATCCGTCCTCGGCTACTCAGCCACAGAGATTAAGGCGATGGGATCGGCATTTTTTGCCAACTTGATGCATCCCGAAGACCTTGCGAAAATACCTGACTACTATCAACAAATGGAAGCTTCTCAAGATGGAGAGATTTTTGAAATAGAATATCGGATGCGTCATGCTAACGGTGAATGGCGATGGCTCTATAGTCGAGACACAGTATTTAGTCGAGACGATCGCGGACAGATTAAATTAACCATCGGGACTGCACAGGATATAAGCGATCGCAAAGATGCGGAAAGACAATTCCAAAACCTCTCCGATCGCCTCTCCTTAGCCGCTAAATCCTCAGCTATGGGCATCTGGGACTGGGATGTCGTGCATAATATCCTTACTTGGGACGATCGCATGTACGAACTCTATGGCATTACATCTAGTCAATTCTCAAGTGCCTATGAAGCTTGGACAAACAGCTTACATCCAGATGACCGTCAAGCTGGTGAATTAGCAATCCAACAAGCCCTCGCAGGCGAAAAAGACTTTTCTCAAGAATTTCGAGTCGTCCATCCTGACGGCACGATCCGCTTCATTCAAGCCTATGCCATAGTGCAGCGAAATGAGAGCGGCGAACCGCAGCATATGATTGGGGCTAACTTTGATATTAGCGATCGCAAACAAGCCGAAGTCACACTTCACCAAACTGCCGCTCAATTAGAAGCCTCCAATCGAGAGCTAGAAGCCTTTGCCTATTCTGTATCCCACGATCTGCGATCGCCTTTACGAGCAATCGATGGCTTTAGTAATGCCTTGATTGAAGACTATGGAGATCGCTTTGATGATGATGCTAGAGATTACTTTGATCGCATCCGTCGGAACATTCAACGCATGGGTACGCTGATCGATGACCTGTTGCGACTCTCCCGCGTGTCGCGATCGGAAATGCAATATAGTGAGGTTAACCTTAGCGACTTGGTACAAGAGCAGATCGATGAATTGCAATCAATCAATCCAGAGCGGCAGGTTAAATTGGCGATCGCCCCCAATATTATAGTCTCCGCCGATCGCACATTGATGCAGGTTGTCATCAGCAATCTGGTGCAGAATGCTTGGAAATTCACCAGCCACCATGACTCGGCACTGATCGAGTTTGGAGTTTTGCAACAAGAAGAGCGTTTAACATACTTTATGCGCGATGATGGAGCTGGGTTTAATATGACTTTTGCCAATATGTTATTTGGTGTCTTCCAACGCTTGCACAACACTAACGAATTTCCAGGAACGGGCATTGGTTTAGCCACCGTTCAACGCGCTATTCATCGTCACGGTGGCAAAGTTTGGGCTGAAGGAGTTGTAGAACAAGGCGCAACCATTTATTTTACTGTCCCCAATACATCGATCAAGAAAGGAGTATAGGTAATGAATATGAGTAAAATTATTTTAGTTGAAGACAACCCTGACGATGAAAGGTTGACCTTGCGAGCGCTCCGAAAGGCAAACGTTGCCAATGAGATTCTCATCGCTCGTAATGGCGAAGAGGCTTTGACGCTGGTACTTAATGCCGATCCATTACCAAGCGTGATCCTCCTCGACCTAAAGCTACCTAAAATTAGCGGATTAGAAGTTCTGCGACAGATTCGAGCCAACGCACGCACTCGCTTTTTACCAATCGTGGTACTGACATCTTCGAGTGAAGATCGCGATATTATTGAGAGCTATAATTTGGGGGCTAACAGTTATGTCTGCAAGCCCGTTGAGTTCGATCGCTTTACGGAGGCTGTGAGCCAACTGGGGCTTTACTGGGCTTTGATCAATCAAGCATTGCCGTCAGGAGTTAATAACCCATGAGCGAGCCACTAAATGCTCTAATCATTGAAGATTTGGAAGATGATGCGCTTTTAACCGTGCGAGAACTAAAGCGTGGCGGTTTAGATGTTGTTTGGGAGCGGGTGGAAACTGCGGAGGCACTTCGTAATGCCCTGTTAAGCCGTTCTTGGGATATTGTTCTGTCAGATTACAATCTCCCCAGTTTTAAAGCTCCTATGGCTCTCCAAATTGTCAAACAAATCGAGCCTAATATACCCTTTGTCGTTATATCAGGCACAATTGGGGAAGCCTCGGCAGTAGAACTAATGCGACAAGGAGCCAATGACTATCTGATGAAGGGGAACCTAACCCGACTAGCAGAGGTGGTGCGCCGAGAACTTAGAGAAGCTGAAATTCATCTAGAGCGTCAGCAAGCTGAACTCGAACTTACTCGCACCAAAGAACGCCTACAACTAGCGATCGCAGGATCGGGGATCGGCTTATGGGATTGGGATGTCCCATCTGGAAATTTGATTTTTAACGATCGCTGGGCGGAGATAATCGGCTACAGCATCGAAGAACTGGAACTTCTCAATGCGGAAACAGTGAAGGAAAAGATCCATCCTGATGATCTCCAGATATCCACCTTAGCCTTAGAACAACATTTTCGCAAAGAAAAGGAGACTTACGAGTGTGAAATGAGGATGCGTCACAAGATGGGCGCTTGGGTATGGGTTTTGGCGAGTGGCAAGGTAATGGAGTGGGATACGGATGGAAAGCCACTGCGGATGACAGGGACTCATCTTGATATCAGTGGACGCAAGCAATCCGTTGAGATGTTGCAAAAGCTTAATGAAACTTTGGAAAAAAGAGTACAGGCACGAACGGCTGATTTAAAAAGAAGTGAAAGCCAGTTGCGTGAAGCTCAGCAAATTGCCCACCTCGGTAGTTGGGAGTTGGATGTATCAACTAGGAAAAGTTCTTGGTCAACGGAAGTTTTTAGGATTTTCAGGCTCGATCCTGACAGCCCAGAGCCAAACTATGAAGAGATGCTGTCTTATTTTCCCGCCAACGATCGCAGCCTATTTCTCCAACTCATTGATAGAACCATTCAGATCGGAGAAACCTTTGAAACAGATTTACAAATTATTCGCGCCGATGGTTCTTGGGGTTATGTGTTTGTCAAAGCGGAAGCGATCGCCAATGAAGTGGGACAGGTAACTCGGCTATTTGGGATTCTCATGGATATTAGTGATCGCAAAGCTACGCAAGAAGCTCTTAAACTTAGTGAAGAACGTTCCCGCGCCACACTTTTAGCTTTGCCTGATATCGTTTACCGTGTTAATAGCAATAGTCAGTATGTCGATTTTTTGGTGTCGCCTCAGGGCAAAAATCTCATCGATCCACAGGAAGTAATTGGTAAATCTCTTCACGAAGTTCTGCCCTACGATTTAGCCGAAACTCAATCCCAGTTAATGCAGCAAGCACTTCTCACCCAAACCCTCCAGATGCAAGAACAGCAAGTTTTACTTGATGGTAAACCAGTTTATGAAGAAGTGCGTGTTGCTCCCTGCGGCGATAATGAAGTTGTTTTTTTTATTCGCGATATCAGCGATCGCAAATTAGCTGAATTTCAATTGCAACACACCAATGAAGAACTGATGCGTGCCACTCGACTCAAAGATGAGTTTCTCGCCAGCATGAGCCACGAATTGCGGACTCCCCTCAACGCAATTTTAGGCATGACTGAAGGATTGCAAGAAGGAGTGTTTGGTGATGTCAGCGATCGGCAAATCAGAGCCTTGAAAACTGTAGAAAATAGCAGTAATCATCTTTTGTCGCTGATTAATGACATTCTCGATGTCGCCAAAATCGAGTCTGGTCAAATGATCCTAGATTTAAATGCCACATCGGTTCAAAATCTCTGTAAATCGAGCATTGTCTTTATCAATCAACAAGCTCTCCGCAAACAAATTCAAATCATCGAACAGATTTCGCCAAATCTACCCGACATGATCCTAGATGAGAGGCGTATTCGTCAAGTTCTGATTAACCTACTCAATAATGCTGTCAAGTTTACTGATATTGGCGGGAGCATCACTTTGACCGTCACTCTATTGTCAGGAGAAGAGTATGCAGAGAATTCTGTTTTGAGGATGTCTGTAAAGGATACTGGTATTGGCATTGCTCCAGAAAATATCACAAAACTATTTCAGCCGTTTATCCAAATTGATAGCGCCTTAAATCGAAAATTTGAAGGAACAGGCTTAGGGCTAGCCCTCGTTAAGCGGATCGTGGAAATGCATAATGGCAGTGTGAGTTTAACCAGCGCGTTGGGTGTGGGCAGCTGCTTTACAGTTGAGCTACCCTGTGGAAGTGCCGTTGTTGCTAGCCCTAAATCTGAGTCTCAACTCAATCCAGTTTCTCATCCTCAGCCTAGCTCCTCAACACCATTAGCATCACCCTTGATCTTGCTAGCTGAGGACAATGAAGCCAATATTGCCACGATTTCTAGTTACCTTGGCGCAAAAGGCTATCGCATCATGTCTGCAAAAGATGGTCAAGAGGCGATCGCCTTAGCTAAATCTCATCAGCCCGACTTAATTCTCATGGATGTGCAAATGCCAGTGATGGATGGACTCGAAGCCACTAAGCAAATCCGCCTCGATCCTAGTTTAGTTAACATTCCCATTATCGCCTTAACTGCTTTGGCGATGGAAGGCGATCGCGATCGCTGTTTAGCGGCTGGTGCAAATGAATACATCAGCAAACCGATTAAACTCAAGCAGTTAGTTCATTTAATCCAAGATCTGCTCTAGAGATTCCGCTTCCTTATTCACCATAATTTGTGCCATGCAAACACCTGAAATTCCCGCCAATGAGAGCGATCGCTTAGTTGCCTTAGATCGTTACCATATTCTCGATACCTTGCCAGAAGAGGTCTATGACGACTTGACGCAACTGGCGGCGGATATCTGCGGCACGCCGATCGCCCTTATCTCACTAGTTGACAAAGATCGCCAGTGGTTTAAATCTCGTGTTGGGCTAGAAGCCACGGAAACCCCTCGTGATATTTCCTTTTGTGGTCATGCCGTTGCTGCCAAGGCGACCTTAAATATCCCTGATGCGCGTCAAGATCCTCGCTTTGCCGATAATCCCTTGGTGGCAAGCGATCCAAATATTCGCTTTTATGCGGGAGTTCCTTTAATTACCCACGATAATTTTGCGTTGGGGACGCTCTGTGCGATCGATACCCAAACTCGCAATCTCACCGACACCCAAATTCGACAGTTAGAAGCCCTTAGCCGTCTCGTAGTTAATCAATTAGAGTTAAGGCTTAATCGCAATTCCACCGAATCACAACTAGATGAAGTTTTATCCCTTAAGCAAGCCATTTTAGACAATGCCAACTTTGCGATCATTGCGACTAATTTGGAGGGAACGATCCAATCTTTTAATGTCGCAGCAGAGAGAATGCTAGGCTATGCCGCATCAGAGATGGTGGGCAAAACTAGCCCAGCGATTTTTCACGAGCTTAATGAAATTGCCTCCCAAGCCAAACATTTATCGGAGGAGCTAAACACAAATATTCCTGTTGGGTTTGAAGTCTTCACTGCCAAGGCGAAATTGGGACAGGTATACGAACGAGAATGGACTTATATTCGTAAAGACGGATCGAAATTTCCTGTAGAGCTGACGATTACGGCTATTCGCACCGAAAGCGGGGAAATAAATGGATATATGGGAATTGCCAAAGATATTACGACAGAAAAGCAAGCGGAGAAGCAAGTAAAAGATATCACATCGGCTCTCGATCAGACTGCAATTGTAGCCATTACCGATATCCAAGGAACGATTACCTTTGTCAATGATAAATTTTGTGAAATCTCCAAATATAGCCGAGAGGAGCTAATCGGTCAAAATCACCGTCTGATTAACTCTGGTTATCATCCGCGATCGTTTTTTGTGGAGATGTGGAAAACGATCGCTAGTGGTCAAACTTGGCGGGCTGAAATCAAAAATCGCGCTAAGGATGCTTCTATTTATTGGGTTGATACTACCATTGTTCCTTTTCTAAATGAAGAGGGCAAGCCCTATCAATACTTGGCGATTCGGAAGGACATCACGGCTCGTAAAGCTGCGGATATTGAGTTACAAAAGCTATCTCTAATTGCTAGCAAAACTGATAATGTGGCGATCGTTACCAATGCTCATGGCGAGATTGAATGGGTTAACGATAGTTTCCATAAACTGACGGGTTATACCTTGGCTGAAGTCATTGGTAAAAAACCTGGGGATATTTTGCAAGGAGCGAAAACTTCACAGGAGACAGTTGCCTCAATTCGTTATGCCTTGGCAAAGCATGAACCATTTTCTGGCGAAATCCTAAACTACAGCAAGGATGGCAGAGCTTATTGGCTATCGCTAAATATCAACCCTGTCTTTGATGACGATGGTAAGTTATTGCAGTTCATTGCGATCGAGAGTGAAATCACGACCCGCAAAGAAATCGAGATCAAACTGCGAAAGGAAGTGGAAGGGGTGATGAAAAAGTTAAACGTGATGAATGAGCGTCTAGAAATTAGTAACCGCGAATTATTAGACTTTGCCTATGTTTCTTCCCATGATTTGCAGGAACCCTTACGCAAAATTCAGGCTTTTGGCGATCGCCTCAAAACTACTTGCCAAGATTCCTTAAACGAAAAAGGATTGGATTACTTAGAACGAATGTTAAATGCGGCGAGTCGCGCCCAGATCTTAATCAATGATTTGCTCGACTTCTCGCGGGTGACGACCAAGGCGCAGCCCTTTCAACCGATCAGCTTATCTGAGGTTTTAGATGGAGTTCTCTCTGATCTAGAGGTGCGGATTGAGAAAACAGGTGTAATCCTTGAAGTCGATCCCCTGCCTATCGTCGAAGCGGATGCTCTACAAATGCGGCAAATTCTGCAAAACCTGATCGGCAATGCTCTGAAATTTGTACGCGAAGGGGTTACGCCTGTGGTGCAGGTGCGATCGCGGGTTTACATGGAAAATGAGCAAGAATGGTGTGAAATTCGGGTTATTGATAATGGCATTGGCTTTGAGCAGCAATATGCTGAGCGCATCTTTCAGATTTTCCAGCGACTGCATGGGCGAAAGACTTTTGAAGGTACGGGGATTGGGTTAGCTATTTGCCGTAAAATTGCAGAGAGGCACAATGGAACCTTGATCGCACAGGACGAACTCAACCAAGGCGCGACTTTTATTTTTACCTTACCCATTCATCAACTTCAAGGAGATCTACAGGATGCCGACTAATAAAGGAAAAAGCGTTACGATTCTAGTCGCTGAAGACGATGAAGACGATCGCCTACTCATGCAAGAGGCTTTAGAAGAAAATCGCCTTGCCAATGATTTACATTTTGTGGGCGATGGGGTGGAGTTGTTAGACTATCTAAAACGTCGTGGCGATTACAGCGATCCCTTAAGTGCGCCTCGTCCTAGCCTAATCCTGTTAGATCTGAATATGCCGCGCAAGGATGGTCGAGAAGCCCTCAAAGAGATCAAAGCCGATCCCGATCTGCGCCAAATTCCCATCGTAGTACTCACAACTTCTAAGGCTGAGGAAGATATCCTCCGCACCTACGATCTGGGTGTGAGTTCCTTTATTGCCAAGCCTGTTGTATTTGATTCGATGGTACAAATCATGAAGATGATAGGAACCTATTGGTTTGAAATTGTGGAATTACCAGATCGAGCTTCTAAATAAATGATTAATTCACCAGAAAACAATGACCTTAGATATTTGTCGAGTTCTACTCGTTGACGATGACGAAGATGACTATATTGTGGCTCGTGATTTTTTAAGCGAAGCCGAATTATTAGACTTTAAACTGACTTGGGTTGACAACTATGATGACGGCTTAGCCGAAATTGCCAAAAACAGCCATGATGTTTATCTCTTTGACTTTCGCCTTGGCAAAGAAAACGGATTGGAACTGATGCAGGCAGCAATCAGAATGGGATGTACCAAGCCAATAATTTTGCTGACGGGAGTAGGCGATCGCGAAATTGACCAAAGAGCCATGACATTAGGCGCATCGGACTACTTAGTTAAGGGGAAATTTTTAAGTGCTACCTTACTTGAGCGCTCCATTCTTCATGCGATCGAGCGAAAAATGTCAGAAAATCGCCAGCTAAAATTAGTTTCGGAACTAGCCGCCGTCAATCAAGAACTTAAAGATTTTGCCTATATTGTCTCCCATGATCTCAAGGCTCCCTTGCGCGGCATCGCCTCTCTTGCTGATTGGGTGCAAAATGATTATGGCGATCGCCTTGATGACGAGGGACGCGATATGCTGAGGCTAATGAGTGGGCGTGTAAGGCGGATGAGCGATCTCATTGATGGCGTATTGGAATATTCCCGCGTGGGACGGGTAAAGGAAAATAAAACCCAAGTAAATCTTTCACGATTACTTAACGAAACGATTGATATGATTGCCGCGCCCAATGGAATTCACATTGCGATCGATAGCGAGTTGCCGACCTTGTGGGTGGAAAAGACGCGAATGCAACAGGTATTTCAGAATTTGATTGGTAATGCTGTAAAATATATGGGTAATCCTGAAGGTGAAATTCACATCGGTCATTCCCAAAAAGATGACTATTGGGAATTTTATGTCAGTGATACGGGAATGGGAATTGAGGCTAGACACTTTGATAAGGTGTTTCAGATTTTTCAAACCTTAGTACCGCGAGATCAGTCTGAGAGTACTGGAGTAGGCTTGGCGATCGTCAAAAAAATTGTCGAAACCTATGGTGGTAAAATTTCGTTGACTTCTGAAGTTGGGAAGGGTAGTACATTTTGGCTTACATTACCCATATCAGGATCTGTGATTGAGGTGCAAGAATCATGAGAAGTTTCGACCCAATTTTGCTTGTAGAAGATGATCTTTTGGATATTATGACTCTTAAACGTGGTTTAAGGGATATAAATGCTAAAAATCCTCTCCATGTCAGATACGATGGCGAATCAGCTCTAGATTTTTTGCGAGATCCTAACAATCCAGTTCCTGCATTGATTTTATTAGATCTGAATATGCCAAGGATGAATGGGCTAGAGTTTCTCAAAATCCTCAAATCCGATCCCGATTGGTGCAAAATCCCCGTAGTCATTTTGACGACTTCTCAAGAAGATCAAGATCGTCTTGCTAGTTTTGAGTTAAGTGCGGCGGGATATATTGTCAAGCCGCTAGAATATCCCGCTTTTGTGGAGAAGTTACAGATTCTTTATCAATATTGGCGATTAAGCGAAATTCCGAGTTTTGTTTCTTGATTTTATGTAGATATTTCCCAATAAGTTTATGGCTTCCACTACCGATAGTTCAGAAAAAATTCAACTTCTGCTAGTCGAAGACGATCAGATAGATCGCCTTGCCTTCACTCGCACAGTGAAACAATATAATCTGCCCTATGAATATTCCTTAGCAAGCTCACTGACAGAAGCATTAGCAATTCTGCGCGATCGCAAATTTCAAATCGCAATTCTCGACTACAACTTAGGCGATGGAAGATCTAGTGAATTATTTCCGATTCTTAAAGAACAAAATTGTCCATTTGTGATCTCCACAGGTAGTGGGGACGAAGAAACGGCGGCAAGATTAATGAGCCAAGGGGCGGCGGACTATCTGATCAAAGATCCCGAACGCAACTATCTGAAAATCTTACCCGTAACCATTAGTAAAACCATAAGTCGTCATCAAACCGAAGGAAAGTTACAATTACTCAACCGTGCTATAACGAGCGTCAAAGATAGTATTTACGTTTTAGATTGCAAAGGAAAGTTACAGTACATTAACAATAC
Organism: Pseudanabaena sp.; assembly: GCA_044355035.1. Taxonomy (GTDB): domain Bacteria; phylum Cyanobacteriota; class Cyanobacteriia; order Pseudanabaenales; family Pseudanabaenaceae; genus Pseudanabaena. Next base: position 13,319 of record JBIKYX010000015.1, read on the forward strand.
TCTTGCCGAGTTTAGTAATATTTCTCCTGAAGAGGCGATCGGGCAAACGATTCAATTTTTAAAACAACCCTATCTAGCAGAATGGCTGGAAAGTACTCGTGCTTGTGTGGGCGAGAACTGTAATACCGAATCGGAAATTGTAATGTGTCGAGCCGATGGCACAAGTTTCGCGGCTTTAGTCTCTGAAACTTGCGTTGTCGAAGATCTCCATTTACATAGGATTGGTGTGATCCGCAACATCACATCTCTTAAGTCCGTTGAGCAGGAATTAAGAAATTATCAGGAAAGTTTAGAAAATACGGTTAAGGAACGAACTGCCGAACTCCAACAAGCGATCGCCGAGTTACGACAAGAAAATCAAGAACGCATAAAAATCGAAGAGTCATTGCGAGCAAGTCGGGATCAACTTCAGCAACAACAGGAATTTTTTAAATTAGTCATTGACAGCAATCCTAATTTGATTTTTGTGAAAGATTGGGATGGTCACTATCTGCTTGCTAATCAGACTATGGCTGAATTTTATAACACCACAGTCGAAAATCTGGTGGGTAAGACAGATGCTGACTTTCATTCCAACCCTATAGATGCAGAGCGATTTCTTGAAGAAAATCGTCAGATAATTTCAAGCCAGCAAGAGATGTTCCTGCCCGAAGAGAAAATACCTCATGTAGATCTTGGTTATCAATGGCTCCAGTGGCAAAAGCGTCCGATTAAAATATTTGGCAATACAGATGGGGTTTTGGGAGTTGGCGTAAATATTACGGCTCGAAAACAGATCGAGATTTCCTTAAGTGAGAGCCAGAAACGCTTTGAGTCTCTAGCCGCCGTTGCGCCTGTGGGCATTTATCGCACAAATACCACTGGTGACGCGATCTACCTCAACGATCGCTGGTGTGAGATCGCAGGCTTGACCCTAGCAGAAGCGTCTGGACCTAACTGGGCGAGAGCATTGCATCCTGACGATCGCGAAAAGGTTGGTGCAGAATGGTATGCCTCCGTACAAGAGCATCGCCCGTTTGAGCTTGAATGTCGTTTTCAAAAGCCCGATGGCACTATAACTTGGGTACTTTCACGAGCCAGAGCCGAACATGATATCTATGGCGAAATCATTGGCTATGTGGGGACGATTACCGATATTAGCGATCGCAAACGCGCTGAGACCATCCTGCAAAAACTAGTAACAGGAACTGCCGCCGTTACAGGAGCAGACTTTTTTGTGGAATTGGTGCGTCACATTGCCGAGGCTCTTGCTGTCACCTACGCGGTCGTGACCGAATTTGTTGGCGATCACTTGGTTACGTTAGGATTTTGGGCAAATGGCAGCTTACAACCTTCTATTTCCTATCTACCAGCTAAGACTCCCTGCGAAATTTCTTTGCAAGAGGGACAATATCATTGCGAGCAAGCTGTCCAATCAATCTTTGCAGAAGATCTCGATCTTGTAACCATGCAAGCTGAAAGCTACTTGGGAATTTCCTTGAAAGATGATCATGGCAGAGCGATTGGTAATCTCTGTGTTTTAGACACACAACCTATTTCCGAAATAAAAAAGGTTGAAGCGATGGGGCTTTTGCAAGTATTTGCGGCGAGAGCATCGGCAGAATTACAGCGCAAAAATGTCAACGAAGCCCTCAAAGCTCTAAACCAAGATTTAGAGATGCGTGTACAACAACGTACTCAAGAACTACAAGAACGGGAACGATTTCTCCAAACTGTCCTCGATTCTTTCCCATTGGCAGTATTTTGGAAAGATCGCCAATCAATTCTATTAGGCAGTAATCAGCTATTTGCTCAAGCTTCTGGATTGGAATCACCTTTAGATGTCGTTGGTAAATCGAGTTTTGACTTTTCTTTCACCGAAGAAGAAGCCCGTAAATATGTAGAAGACGATCACTTTGTAATGGTGTCTGGACTTTCTAAAATTGGCATTGAAGAAACGATTACCTTAGCTAATGGTGAAATAAGCTGGATCGAAACTAATAAAATTCCTTTGCGCGATGCATTGGGACAAGTCATCGGTTTAGTCGGTACTTTTCAAGATATTAGCGATCGCAAAAAAGCAGAAAACGATCTTCTTGAATCACAGCGTTTTCTGCAACTAGTTCTGGATACATTTCCATTGTTTGTATTTTGGAAAGATCGTCAGTCAGTTTATTTAGGTTGCAATCAAAACTTTGCTACAAGCGCAGGTTTAAGTCTGTCATCAGAAATAACAGGTAAGACTGACTATGATATGCCTTGGGGAGAAAGTGATGCGGAGAAATATAGAAATGATGACCAGCAAGTCATAACCTCAAGCAAACCTAAACTAAATATTATTGAAACTCAAAATCAGGCAAATGGACAAATTATTTGGTTAGAAACTAATAAAATTCCTTTGCGTGACTTACAAGGTAATGTAATAGGTGTTTTGGGAACCTATCAAGATATTAGCGATCGCAAGCTTGCCGAAGAAGCCTTAGCCGAGAGCGAAGCATTTAATCGTCAGTTAGTCGAAGAGTTTCCGATTGGCTTAGCAAGCTGTCGCTTAGATGGACACTTAGTATTTGTTAACGCAGCCTTTGCCCAAATCTTAGGACGCACAGTTGAAGAAACGATGTCTCTAAGTTATTGGGATATCACGCCTAGTAAATATGCCGAGCTGGAAGCCGAACAACTGCGATTAATTCAAACAGAAGGTCGCTATGGTCCCTATGAAAAAGAATACATCCATAAAGATGGGCATCTTGTGCCAGTAATGTTGTCTGGATTAATGATTCTCAGAAATGGAGAATTTTTGATCTGGTCTAGTGTGCAGGATATTAGCGATCGCAAATCTGCCGAAGCGAAATTACAGCTAGCTAACCAAGAACTGATGCGAGCCACTCGCCTTAAGGACGAATTTCTTGCAAATATGAGTCACGAACTACGCACACCGCTCAATTCAATTTTAGGAATGAACGAGGGTCTACAGGAAGAAATATTTGGCAGCATTAATGAACGGCAACTTAAAGCGTTACGGACAATTGAGACTAGTAGCACCCATCTTTTAGCATTGATCAATGACATTCTCGATGTTGCAAAAATTGAATCTGGACAGATTAACCTAGACTTAGCGGCTATCAATATAGAAAGCTTATGTAAATCAAGTTTGGCATTTATTAAGCAGCAAGCATCAACTAAACGCATCCAACTCATCCATAAAATTCCCCAATATTTACCAGAAATCACCGTAGACGAGAGACGGATTCGCCAAGTTTTAATCAATCTGCTAAATAATGCAGTGAAATTCACAATGGAAGGAGGAACAATTACGTTACAAGTATCCCTAGTTCCATCTGAAGCAAGTACGAACCCTGTCCTAAATCCCAATCACCTAAGAATAGCTGTGATTGATACAGGTATAGGCATCTCGGCGGAGAATATCCAGAAACTATTTCAGCCCTTTATCCAAGTTGATAGTGCGCTAAATCGTCAATATAATGGCACTGGCTTAGGGTTGGCTTTGGTTAGAAAGCTGGTCGAACTTCACGGAGGGACTGTAGAACTGACTAGTGAAGTCGGAGTTGGCAGTTGCTTTGCAATTAAGCTGCCATTTAACATCGGCTCACCTGAGCTAGATTTGCAAATAGAGTATGACTTGTCTGCACAGGCTCAAATAGAACAGGCTCAAATAGAACAGGCTCAAATAGAACAAAATCAAAGAAAGGAAGTAGTTCCGCCCTTAATTTTACTAGCTGAAGATAACAACGCTAATGTGAGGACATTTACAAGCTATCTCGAAGCCAAGGGCTATCGAATGTTAATAGCGAGTGATGGACAACAGGCGATCGCAATTACAAAAGCCCATAAACCTGATTTGATTTTGATGGATATTCAAATGCCTGTTATGGATGGGCTAGAAGCAATCAAGCAAATTCGTCTCGATCCTGATGTAGCTGATATTCCAATTATTGCGCTGACAGCTTTGGCAATGACAGGCGATCGCGAAAGATGTCTGGATGCTGGAGCAAATGAATATCTCCAAAAACCTTTAAAGCTTAAGCAACTGACTACTAGTATTCAACAAATTTTAAACGCAAAGAAAAATGTGTAATTTTTTGGTTTCTCTGGGGATGAATCCTGATGAAATTTAAAGGGTGATTTTTGTCCATGTTTTTGCAAATATGCTAAGTTAGGTTATGGATTGATCTGACTTGGAGTGCCGTTATGACTATTTCTGGCGAGTCCTTAGCGGATGCGTCCCGCCGCAAGCTAATTACAAAAATAGAACTGCCTGATGAGGACTTTGAGCCAATGCCCGAAGGCGATATACAACGGCGAAATTTAAGCTATGCCACTGAAGCACTAAAACTTTGGTTTGAGAAACAAGAGAATGTCTACGTTTCGGGAAATTTGTTTATTCGATACGAGCAAGATTTAATCGAAAAAAGAGTCGCACCCGATATTTTTGTTGTGTTTGGTATGAGTAACGAAGATCGAGTTAGTTATACGATAGGGGAAGATGGTGGGAAAGCGCCTGATTTTGTTTTGGAAGTCATTTCAAAGGGAACAAGAACAAAAGATCGTAAACAGAATCCATTAATTTATAAATATCTAGGTGTAAAGGAATATTTTCAGTACGATCCTTCGGGCAAGTTATCGAAATCTTTAAATGGGGTGCGTTTAGAAAATGGTGAGTATGTAGCGATCGCTTCTTTAGTTCTACCTGATGGTACTTTGTCATTACATAGTGAGGTGTTAGGTTTAGATTTACATTTGTATCCAAATCTGAACTTTCGTTTCTTTGACCCAATTTCTAATCAGATGTTGCGGTCTTATGCTGAGGCGGAACACGATCGCGAGATCGCTGAGTTGGAGCGTTCTCAGGCAGAATTAGAAAGAGCCTATGAGCAACAGGCTAGGCGTGAGGCGGAGGCTGCCCAACAAGAAGCGGAGGCGATCGCTGAGCAGGAGCGTAAAATCGCTGAGCAGGAACGAAATGAAAAAATCGAAGAACGGCTGGCTAAACAACTAGCTGAGCAAAAAGCTCAACGGCTTGCCGAAAGACTGAGGGCACTCGGATTAGATCCTGATGAAATGTAAACGATCGCACTCAGAATATTCCTGTCAAGCTTGAGGATGGCACGATTATTCGGTTTGAGGTAACGCAGACTGGGCGTGAGGCAATCCTTAGAGATAAAAGTTTGGTATACTCAAAAAATAAAATCTTATTATGTCTCAATTAAACCCACCTCTTACAAAAGCCGATTTTAGTAACACTTGCTGGGAAAATTTAATAAACACAAGCAATCAAAGAGATTGTCTTACTTATCACGGTCTTTTTTGGGGAAAAGCTCAAGAATATAAAGACTCAGGAAATATTAGAGAACAAACTGTCTGTGAAATTCTGGCATGTGTGACTGGTGTGCAAATTAAGCCAGAATCTACTGAAGAATTTTTTGCAGATGTTTTCAAAAACTTGACAGACGAGCATCTAGACTTTCTTGCTGAAATTACCCCTGAGATATCAGATGCTGAACTTCAAGCACGAGTAGCAGATATTCTCTGGGTCAGAAAACGCAACTTTCAAATGGCTCAGTTGGCAGTTTCAGCTTACCTGCAATCAGCCACTATTTTAGAAAGCCCTGATCATTGGAGACACTGTGTTGACAGAATTGAAAGGGCGCTTCGACTCGCACGCAAAATCAGATATAAACATATAGATGTTTTCGCTCATATAGAAGAAGTGCTTGACCGCTATCAGGGAGAAGATTCTCTGTGGCTATCAGTAAAACTAATGGAGCTATTACAAGAGCATAAGTTAGGAAATCCAGCTAGATATGCAGCCCTTTCTGAAAAAGCAGCAGATTTAGCCGAATTAAACTCTAATTGGCATAAGGCAAGAGAACTTTGGAATATTAAAGCAGTATGGCATCGCATTGAGAAAGACAAAAGTAAGGAGTTTGAAGCTTCCATGTTGTCTGCTGAGACTTATGTTAAAGAAGCAGAGTCTGCTCTAGAAAGATCTCCAGCAAGTTATACAACGGCATCATGTTTCTTACAATCTGCGGCTGTAGCTTTTAGAAGTATTCGAGGAACGAGGACTGAAACTGCGGACGCAAAGTCAAGATATGAAGAAGTTCATAGGCTTCTTCTTCAATATCAAGAACAAACCCGTAACGAGATGATTACTAGTTCTCATGAGATGGACATTAGCGACTTGGTTGAAGATGCGAGAAGTCGTGTAAGGGGTAAAAATTTTCAAGAATCTCTCTTTACATTAGCTCTTTTAGATAGCCCAACCAATATCATCCAACTAAGACAACAAGTACATAGGCAAGCTCATGAGTTTATAGCCTCTCATCTTTTTCCTGCTGTCATAATGAACGAAACGGGCAAAGTTATTGCTCGACAGCCAAGTCTGGTTATATCAGACAATCCTGAAGAAGCAGAGACAGCAATTTATTTTGAGATGTGCCAGAATGCATCTTATTATCAAAGTCTACAAGCTCACGCATATATTGAGCCTGCTAGATATCAAATCAACCTAGAACATGATATTCGACTCAATGATGTTTTGAAAATTGTGTCACATAGTCCATTTATTCCCCCTAACCGTGAATATCTTTTTGCCAAAGGTATTTATGCTGGACTCATTGGAGACTTTTTTACATCAACTCATATTTTGATCCCTCAAATTGAAAACTCTATTCGCTATATCATGTGGCAAAGAGGCATAATTACATCTGGGTTAGACGACAATGGTATTCAGAACGAACATAGTTTGAACTCTACTCTTTATCGTTCAGAAATAACCTCTATCTTTGATGAAAATACCTTGTTTGACTTGAAATGTTTACTAGTTGAACACGCTGGTAGTAACTTAAGAAATCGAATGGCTCACGGGTTAATTAGTGATAGTGAGTTCACAAGTCCTTTGATGTCATATATTTGGTGGCTTACATTAAGGCTTTGTTGCGTAACGATCCTGATAAATCAACAATCTGAGCAGTCAACAGTTAGTAGCAACGAAATTTAACAGTAGTATTGCAAGAACTTTGTAATGAGCGCTGTTTACAAACAAATATCACCATCAGGAGGATGCCAACCACCTCTGAGCCATAACGCTCTTGCTCGGATGATAAATCTGTCATTGTGGCGATCGTCATTGAGATCTAATCTGTGGCAAGTGGCGCGACCAACTGCGGTTTTGCCAACAAGCTGTAATTTATCAACCGACCAAACATAATGCTCTGACCAGTTCTGTTGACGTGGGTTAAAAAGAGTTACTGCCATTTCCGTCTCAGGATCGATACCAGTCATAAAATTGTAGCGGCGACTATTGCATCGAGAACAAGCAAGGGCAAGATTATCCACATCATCCTTACCACCTAAAGATTGCGGCAGAAGATGTTCCATTGTAAAGCGATCGCTATTTAGATATTCTGGTGAATGACAGTATTCACAGAGACTTCGGGCGCGTTCTCGGACAAATTTTCGGGCTTGAGAGGACACCATGCGGCTTTTTCAGCAATTTGGGCATTAATCAGAGTAAAAATGCGAGACAGTTCAGTAATACCTTCGAGTTCAGCGATTTGCTCATTAGTGAGGGCATCTGCTTTCTTTCGATCTAGAAGGTTTTCTAGGCGATCTTGCAAATCATCCGTGAGATGAAATAGAAAGACATTACCTAAAGGAACAATATTCATCCCTATGGGTATCAGTGACGATGGCTGTACCATTGATTGGGTAATCATTTCTCACCTAGTATCTTTCTAAGAAACTTTATTTAGAATAGCGCAATATCGAGAAAATCAATAATCAGTACAAATTTGAAATACCATTAAGCGAGCGCTGGGGCAGAGAGCAGGCAATCTAAATATTTGCTAGCCTATGGCAAAATATGAAAGTAGCGATCTTAGCAAGTTAAGAATTGATCGCAATGCGATTAGAAATATTCGTGACAAAATCGATTAGGAAGCGATCGCCTTGTAATGCTTTAAAAGTCTTTTGACAGATATTTTGTAGAGTGGAATTGGCGGTAATTGATGACTGTGATTCAGGTTGAACTTCCAAATATTCTACAAAGCTCAATCCGCCGATATGTGTCAAATAGGCGGCAGTAACAGCTTGCATAGAACCACCGATCGCATAGGTAATCGCGTTGGTTTTAAAACAAGAGGTGATCGCGGAAGTGGCAATCTCTACGCAACCGAGCTGTAATAATTGCTGGGCAATCGTCAGCGCAAAATGCTTAGCTTGATGGAACTTTAAGGGGCGATCGTAAACTTTGGCAAGATCGATTAACATTTGTGTATTAATGGCGGCTCCTGCTAGCAAATCGATCGCGGGGATAGGATTCGCAAAAACTGTAGCGGCGGCGGTTAATTGATAACGATTGATGATGGTAGTCGCATCTTGACGGCGTTCTTGATTGATTGTGCCGTTGATTTCCTGTAGCAAACTTTGGATTTGCAGATGCGTATTCTCAATTAATAACTCTTCCCATTCATCAGAAAGAATAGTCTCAATCCGTTCTTTGAGAGCCGTTACATTGGGCGGCACATCTTCCCACCATTCTTGAATAGCTTCATTATTGCTGGAATCGTGAGGATTTGCATATTGACGCACTTTGATCGGACTAGGATGCGCCGCGATCGCCACGATATCGGTTTCACCTAAAAATTGTTGAGTGCGCTCTTTGAGTTTGTTTAAAATTTCTTGGCGATCGCTAGGCAAATATAAGTCCGTCTTATTAAACGCAAGAATTACCCGCTTACCTAATCCTGCAAGGCGATCGAGTTCATTATATTCACTGCTAGTCAAATCTCCCGCCGTCACAAATAGGATCAGATCGGCACATCGCGCCATTTGTAAAGATTCAAGCTCCCTTTGCTGTCCCGCCGCGCCCATTTCTTGGGTTCCCGATGTATCTAACAAAGATATTTTACGCTTTAATTTCGTTTCTACATGAATCGGTGCAATACCAACTGCCGAGAAATCAATCCCTTGGTAAGAATATTCTTGACGAGCGATCGTTGTGCCAATGGTTGCCGCAGTTTTACCAGCCTTGCGCTCTAGCAAAGCATTAACTACTGAGGTTTTCCCCGCCGAACCTGTACCGAAAACAACGATCTGAAACTGATTTTTTTGCAAGTTATGAGTTATTTTTTCGGCTTGCTCTTGCAGCAATTTACGCCGAGAGGAATTACTAACCTTATTGATCGCCTGTTGAACCTGCTGCAATTCTTTAAACAAAAAACTGCGATCGATCACCTTGGGTTCGTCAATTACAGCCGCGACACTCTGACGTACATTCACAAATAACAGCGTACCGCCGATCATCACCGTGATCACGCTCAGCAAATGCCAGTCATGTTCCAGCGAAAATATGGTATTGGCGATCGCCACCATACCGACAATTCCTAAACTTAAGAACCAACCTTTGTGAGACAAGACCATGCGAGAGTTCAGCATTAACAACGTACTCAAATCTAAAATTTAAAGATACAGCTTCAGGATAAATGTCAAGGGGAGACTTGACAATAATTGATTCTAAGTGATTTTTCGGTATCTTTCTTAGTAGTTTGTTTTGTTATGAATAGTTGCCGCCAGATTAAGACAAAATTTTCATAATGAGAATTGAGGGATTTACTTGGTGTTATAAATCTAGTAGTAGTAAAGGAGCTAAGTGAATGACTCAGGCAATAGCACCACCATTGACCTTGTATGATCGCGATCTGGATCTGTGGTTAGAGACAACGATCGCCCAATTAAAAGCAAGTGACTTTCACAATCTTGATGTCGAAAATTTAATAGAGGAGTTAGAAGGCTTGTCAGGTAGTAACAAACGTGAGATCGAGCATAGGTTAGAGCGATTGATCGAGCATATTCTCAAACGATGCTATGTCGATATGCCTGAATGTTATAGAGGTTGGTTGCTAACGATATTCGATCAACGTAGGGACATTAACAAATTGCTTAGACAGTCCCCAAGCCTCAAGCGTCATTTCTTAAAAATGTTTGATGATTGCTTTGAAACTTCTTTAAATCGGATCAAAATTGAATACCCCGATCATCAATTTCCGAATACATGGCAATTTGGGCGCGATCTTAACACGATGCTCAATGCTGATTTTTGGGAGTAATACAAAATAATGCTGAACGGAACGAATATTTTTTTAATTGGGATGATGGGTGCTGGTAAAAGCACTGTCGGTAAACTCTTAGCCCAAAAGATCAACTACAACTTTTTAGATACCGATCCCCTCATCGAGCAGTGCGCTGGCAAATCAATCCCTGAAATTTTTGCCAATGATGGTGAAAACACCTTTCGTGACCTCGAACAACAGGTACTCGCCCAAGTCTCCGCCCATACGCGCCTAGTTGTAGCCACAGGCGGCGGTATTGTCATGCGATCGCTAAATTGGTCTCATTTACATGATGGCATTGTGGTTTGGATCGATGTCCCAGTAGAAATTTTGTACGATCGCCTCAAAAATGAATCTGGGCAACGCCCTCTTTTACAAACCGAAAATCCCTCACAAACCCTCAGTAATATCTATAACCAAAGACGCGATCGCTATGCCCAAGCGGATATCTCAATTATGGTAAGTGAAGGTGAAACCTCACAACAAGTATGCGATCGGTTATTAACCATGATTCAATCGCGAATCACCCCCGATCGCCTTAAACAAAATATTTAACCGACAGGCGGCGCAACGCGCTGCCTTTAAGTTTGGAGTTTGCGATCGCAAACTTAAGAATGCTAAGATGTCTTCTTCAGTTCGACTGATAGCGCCTTTACATCAGCCAAATGAATAACTGAGCCTTGGAGCCAGAGGATCTAGCTAAACTATCTAGACTCTTAAAAGTTGGGACTAACCGAAAATTTTAGTGCAGCTATGACACCATCATCCCCTTCTCGCATACCATCCGTAGAATCCAATACCACGATCGATGTGATTGCAGAAAGCGAATCTTCCAAAGACATTTCATCTGCCAAGCACAACCTCTCATCCCCAATTACGCAATCAATCTCATCTTTTAAAAGTAGCTCTGACCATAGCTCCAGTGCCTTAGCCGTTTCATCAGGCGGGAGCTTTGCGTCTGTCCTCGCGCCCCTTACTCCTGAAAAATTTAGCCAAGTCGTTAATGATGTTGAGCAGCGATTGCGAATTGTTAACCAAACGCTGGGAATGCTCAATACCGACTTTGATGTGATCCTCGATGAAATGCTGCAAGCAATTCGCGGCAAAATTGGCGAACTACTATGCGCCGATCGCACCACGATCTTTTTGTTAGATGCGGATAAAAATCAACTCTGGACAAATGTGCCGAGCGAAGATGGCAAAAATATCGAAATCCGAATTTCCACAGCGCCGACAAGCATCGCGGGTGAAGTTGCCACCTACGGCAATATCGTAAATATTCCTTTTGACTTTTTTGATGATCCGCGATCGACACAGGCAAAAAAGCAATATGAACTCACGGGCTATCGCACCTATTCGATGCTAGCGATGCCCCTATTAAATGATGACGATCGCTTAGTCGCGGTGGTGCAGCTTCTCAACAAATTACGGATTAACGACAATTCGATTCCCCTTGAAGAACGGGTAGATAATATTGGCTTCACTGAAGAGGATCAAGCTTTATTTGCCCAGTTTGCGCCATCGATGCGTCTAATTTTAGAAAGCTCACAGGCTTTTTATTCAGCAGCCCAAAAGCAACGGGCGGCAGATGCCTTGATGAAAGCTGCCATGTCCCTTGGTCAAAGTTTGGATCTCGAAACCACGCTTACCAAGGTGATGTACGAAGCCAAGCTACTGATGAATGCCGATCGCAGTACATTATGGTTAATCGATCGCGATCGGAATGACCTCTGGACACAAATTGTTAATCAAGATGGCACTACCAAAGAATTGCGCGTGCCAATGGGTGTCGGATTTGCGGGACGAGTCGCGGTTACGGGCGAAGTTTTAAATATCCCCTTTGATCTTTATTCCCACCCTGATGCTGACAATTCCAAAAAATTTGACCAAGCCAATGGTTATCGCACCTGTAGCTTGCTTTGTATGCCGATTTTTAATTCCAATAAAGAGTTAATCGGTGTAACGCAGTTAGTTAACAAAATTCAACGTGGTGACTTTCCCGAATACGATCCCATTATTTGGCCCACAGCCCCCGATCGCTTCAAAGCAAGCTTTAACAATAATGATGAAGAATTCATGAAAGTCTTCAACGTCCAAGCTGGGGTAGCGCTAGAAAATGCGAAGTTATTCGCTAAGGTTAAACAAGAGCAGCAAATGCAAAAGGATATTTTGCGAAGCCTCTCCGATGGGGTGATCTCCACCGATAGGCATGGTAAAGTGATTGCCGCAAACGAACGTGCCTATGATTTATTGGGCATGGGTGATGAACTGCTCGAAGGTCGTTCAGTCTACGAACTGATCAATATTGAAAAAGCCAACTTCACAAAATGGTTTGACACCAGTTTGGGTGGTGGTGATGAAAAAAGTCGCAAGCAATATTATCCCGACCAAACCCTACGCTCTACCGATGGCGAACAACATAGCATCAATATTTCGATCAATACAATGTCGGAGAGCGATGAAGGCGAAGGTGTGCGCGGGGCGCTAGTGGTGATGGAAGACATTAGCCAAGAGAAACGTCTGAAGAGTACCATGTATCGCTACATGACCCAAGAGCTTGCCGAACAGCTTCTTGCAGGTGGTGATGCCAAAATGGGCGGCGATCGCAAAGAAGTTTCCGTACTGTTTTCCGATATTCGCAGCTACACCACGCTTACCGAGTCGCTTGCGGCGGAGGATGTGGTAATGATGCTGAATGAATATTTTGAAACGATGGTGGAAGCTGTCTTTAATTACAAAGGCACATTAGATAAATATATCGGTGATGCGATTATGGCGGTGTTTGGTTCGCCGCTACCAATTCCCGATCATGCATGGATGGCTGTCCAAACGGCGATCGATATGCGTCATCGTCTCCAAGAATTTAATATTAAACGTATCGAAAAACTAAGACCACAAAATCAGAAAGAACTGGACATGGCGACGATCAAAATCGGAATCGGGATCAATTCCGATACGGTGATTAGTGGCAATATTGGCTCTACGCGACGCATGGAATTTACGGCGATCGGTGATGGTGTAAATCTTGGCTCACGGTTAGAGGGTGCAAGTAAACAATATGGCATCGATGCGGTGATTAGTGAAAGCACCTATAAACTCTGTGGCGATCGCGTTAGGGTGCGTGAGCTAGATCGCATTCAAGTCAAGGGCAAAAATCAACCCGTCAGCGTCTATGAATTAGTGGGGCTAAAATCCGATCCGCTTAACGACATCCAAAATCAAATTATTGAGCATTACCATGCAGGGCGCGAACATTACCTCAGCCGTAAGTTTAGTAAAGCCGTGGCTGCGTTTGCGGAAGTCCTAGAACTGGACAGTCATAACAAAGCTGCCAATCTGCATATTACCCGTTGTCAACATTTCTTGCTCAACCCGCCCGATGATGAATGGGATGGCGTATGGAGACTTACCGAAAAATAATCCATCCCATAGTTTCTGCAATCCTCTAACCTTTCGTCTTTTTGGTCGTTTTGGAGCCGTCTTTCGGTTTGTTAAATCCTTTTGCGGATTTAGTCGAGGTTTTTGCCTTGTTTGATTTTGGTAAAGATGCGATCGCCTCTGGTAAATCTACTGCGGGAGGTGTTGGTTTATCGACATCAGGGGTTGTCTCTAGCACCTGTGTCACAGCTATTTCAGCAACTGGTTCGGGAGTCTTCTCAGATTCAACAATAATCTCTGGTTCAGTTACAGTTTCGGCAATAATCTCTTCAGAAATAATTTCAGGTTCAGTTACAGCTTCGACTACAGGTTCGGCAATAATCTCTTCGGCAATAATCTCAGGTTCAGCTTCGACAATCTTAGCTACAGATACAGCTTCGACTACAGGTTCGGCAATAATCTCAGGTTCAGCTTCGACAATCTTAGCTACAGGTTCGGCAATAATCTCTTCAGAAGCAATATTTACAATAGGCTCAGCAATTCTCTCTGTAATGGTTTCCACAATAGTTTCTTTTACAGGAGTTTCTGAGATAACAGACTCAATGGCGATCGCATCAGGTGCTTCTTCTTTTTGGGGAATTGGCTCTACAGACTCATCTAAACCGATATTTGCAATGGGGGCGACCATTGTTTCTGTGGCGATTTTAGAAGGTTTATTAAACCCATGATTTGCACTTTTGGGCTTTTTCGGTTTAGTAGTTGATTTCTTAGAAATTTTTTCAGGTGCGATCGCCTCAATCTCAACAACAGGTTCTGGCTCAGGTGCGATTGCCTCAATTTCAACAACAGGTTCTGGCTCTAGTGCGATCGTTTCAGGCTCAATTACAAGTTCTGGTTCAGGAGCGATCGCCTCAATTTCTACAACAGGTTCAACAACAGGCTCTGGTTCTGGTGCGATCGCCTCAATTTCAACAATAGACTCTGGTTCAGGTGCGATCGCCCCAATTTCTACAACTGGTTCTAGTTCAGATGTGCTCGACTCAGGTTCAACAACAGGAATTATTTCAGGCGCGATCGTTTCAGGCTCAATTACAAGTTCTGGTTCAGGAGCGATCGCCTCAATTTCAACAACAAGTTCTGGCTCTGGTGCGATCGCTTGAGTTTCAACAATAGGCTCTGGTTCAGATGCGATCGCCTCAGTTTCAACAATAGGCTCTGGTTCAGGTGCGTTCGCTTCAGGTTCAACAACAGGAATTATTTCAGGAGCGATCGCCTCAATTTCAACTACAGGATCTGGTTCAGGTGCGATCGCCTTGGCTTCTACAACTGTTGAGCTTGTGTGAGCAGATGCAAGCTTGCCTTCAAGAATAGATACACTGACAATCTTGCCACCGAGTCGCTGGATGGTTTGGAGTTTTTTAGAAAAAGAGCAGTAGGGAACTGTAACCTGACAAGGATTGTTACCTTGGCTTTTTCCTATTGGATACCCACCCGTAAACTCAATCCTTACTTGGCAAGCATCATAAGCACGAAAATATGTGCTGACAGTATCTACATCTAAATTTTTCATGTCAAACTCATCCCAGCGACCTTAGTAATGCGATCGCACTTCTAAAATATTTTATTTAAACAGCCTAGTACTAAGTATTCCGTAAATATGTCTCAGAGAACAAATTATCTAGACAAACAATGCTTAAGAAAAGGTTGTTAGCTTATTTAATCTTAAATATTTTATAATTTATCCATAATTGCTTTGCCATCACTCGTAAATAAATAGTAATCATTTGCAACAATTTTAGTTATGGTTTCTGCCAAATAAAGGTATTGTTTAAATATTAAGGACTAATAATAATTATGCTTTTCAGCATTTTGCCAAAACTTTAGAGAAAGGACAGAGCGATTAATTATGGGGCGATTAGGAGTTTTACTGCTGAACCTCGGTGGACCAGACAAACTAGAAGATGTCCGCCCATTTTTGTATAACCTATTTTCTGATCCAGAAATCATTCGCTTGCCTTCTCCACTATTACAGGCTCCTCTAGCTTGGCTAATTTCCACCCTGCGGTTTAAAAAATCTCAAGAGAATTACAAGAAAATTGGCGGTGGCTCCCCCCTACGAAGTATTACCGAAGCTCAAGGGCAAGCATTAAAATCTCAGCTTCAGCAAAATGGAACTGATGTTAATGTTTATATCGGTATGCGCTATTGGCATCCTTTTACCGAAGAAGCGATCGCCCAAATTAAACGGGACAAGATTGAAGAATTAGTCGTTTTACCTTTATATCCGCAGTTTTCGATTAGTACTACGGGTTCCAGTTTTCGATTGTTAGATCGGATTTGGCAAAATGATCCTGAATTGAAAAAAATTAAATATACAGTTGTACCTTCTTGGTATGAAAATTCTGGCTATTTACAAGCAATGGCAAACCTGATTGCTACAAAACTCGATCAAGTCAAAGATCCGACTACAGCTCATATTTTTTTCAGCGCTCACGGTGTACCTGTTAGCTATATCGAAGAAGCAGGCGATCCCTATCAAAAAGAAATCGAGACTTGCGCGGCGCTGATCATGCAAAAACTTGGTCGCGCCAACCCTTACACACTTGCTTATCAAAGTCGTGTCGGTCCCGTCGAATGGTTGCAACCCTATACTGATGTGGCGATCGCTGAGCTTGCTGCACAAAGCGTAAAAGAATTAGTGGTGGTTCCGATTAGTTTTGTATCTGAACATATCGAAACTCTTGAAGAAATTGATATGGAATACCGTGAAATTGCCGAACATGCAGGAATTGAGACTTTTGCCAGAGTACCTGCTCCCGATACCGATCCCACTTTTATCCAAGCTCTAGCTGATATTGTCACAAAAGCTCTAAGCGATCGCCCGATCGCTTTTACTGATACGATCCAACCGCAAAAGAACACTAAACTCTATCCCCAAGAGCGTTGGGAATGGGGCATGACCACCTCTGCGGAAGTCTGGAACGGTCGTTTAGCCATGTTAGGCTTTTTAATCTTGCTCCTAGAGCTATGGCTAGGACGCGGACAAATTTTCCAATAAAAAGTATTGCAATAAAAAAGGGGCGCTAGCGCCCCTTTTTTATTAAGACTGGTTAGCCAACAGGCTTTGTTTCACGGCGAACAGAAGTATTTTCTTTGGGTTCACCCTTGATCTTGGTGAGTAGAGAATTCCAACCAAACTTGGTTAGAGCTACAAACCAATTGCCTTCTAGCTCACGGAACATCGCCATGTTTTGATGAAAAGATGCATTTGCCTCATCAACGATGCGCTCAGCAGTCTCAGCATCTACAGGAAGTGTGTCTAGAGCTTCACGGTAGCGCTTTTTGAATTCGCCATGATTGCGAATATCGTTAAACTCATAGAAAGCTGTACCATTTTCGTCCTGCAAACCCATCGCCTCTTTGGCGATTTTCTTGAGGATTTGTCCACCTGACAGGTCGCCCATGTAGCGGGTGTAAGCGTGAGCAACGAGCAACACAGGATCGTTAGCTGAAATCTCACGGATACGCGCCAGATATTTTTCACAAGCAGGTGTAGGCTTGAATTCTTCGCGCCAATTAGGACCGAAATAATACAACATGTCTAGTTCAAGACTCTTTTCCCGCCACAGTTCGCGGTAGTACAGCTTGCTGAGAACTGGATCATTTTTGTGAACTTCAAACTCAGCTTCGATCGCCTTATACACAAAGTAAAGATTGCCGACGAGTCTGCTATAGGAAGTTTTGTCAACTACGCCTTTTAAAAAGCACTTAATAAAATCGGTACTCTCGGCAGCCGAGTGAGATTTTTGTGTACCTACACGCAAAAGCGTTGCTAAACCTTGACTCATGGTTTCTCCTAAACTTTGTTAAATAAAAAGTTAAATAAAAATAGTTACCTCAACCAAGGCTGTTAGCACATTTCGCTACTTGCCCTAGAAATCAGCAATAAATTGGTAGTAAAAACAGCAATAAAAGCAATTTTAAGAATATATTCTGAAGCTATTGGTTTAAAGTGACAGCAGATCGCCGTATTGCGATCGCTGCTAAAGCCTCAAATCAAAAGCATTTTACATAAGCTCTAATTATATAAGCCAAGTCATAGACAAATTTCTAGTCTGTAACAAATTTTCATCTACCATAGCTCCCATATAATGTAGTCAGGATCTCCTAATTTGTGTAAGCAAGAATTTTTGTCGATACAACTTAGAATTTAGTCAAGCTAGCTTGAAAGAGGTAATACATCTTGGTATTAAGCGGATACGAATACTTATTGGTATTCATCATTGTTTGTACGCTTGTCCCCCTATCGGGGCTAGCATTATCGGCTCTACTCAGTCCAAAACAATCGGGAGCAGCAGGTCGTACTACCTACGAATCTGGCTGTGAACCAATTGGGGGAGCATGGATACAGTTTAATATTCGTTATTATATGTTCGCGCTCACCTTCGTGATCTTCGACGTAGAAACGGTATTTTTATATCCTTGGGCGATCGCCTTTAGTAAACTAGGCTTACTCGCTTTTGTCGAAGCACTTATATTTATTAGCATTCTCGTATTAGGTCTAGTCTACGCTTGGAGAAAAGGAGCATTGGAATGGTCATGAAATCCGAAAATGTGGGATTGGACTTCAGTATCGAAGAACAAACCCAACGCCTCATCAATCCCGCCGCTACCCCACAAGTCACCCAAGACTTATCCAATAATGTCGTTTTGACAACTCTCAATGACCTCTATAACTGGTCGAGAATGTCGAGCTTATGGCCAATGCTCTACGGCACTAGCTGTTGTTTCATTGAGTTTGCTGCGATGATTGGTTCCAGATTTGACTTTGACAGATTTGGTCTACTGCCCCGTTCTAGCCCCCGTCAAGCTGACCTGATCATCACCGCAGGCACAGTGACGATGAAAATGGCTCCTGCCCTTGTCCGTCTCTATGAGCAGATGCAAGAACCAAAATATGTAATCGCGATGGGCGCTTGCACGATCACTGGCGGCATGTTCAGCACTGATTCCTATACCACGGTGCGCGGTGTGGATAAGTTGATTCCCGTTGATGTCTATATCCCTGGATGCCCTCCTCGCCCTGAAGCGATCATGGATGCAATCATTAAATTGCGGAAAAAGATTGGCACAGAAGGATTTAACGAAAGAGCGAACCTTAACACTACCCATCGTTACTATGCGGTTAAGCATGAAATGAAGGTGGTCAGCCCGATCCTAACTGGACAATATCTAGAAATGCCTAGCCGTACAACTCCACCACAGGAGTTAGTCCAATCTGGAATTCCATTACCCGCTTTGCAAATGGCTCAGAAGGAGGTCGAGACAGTTGGCAGATAATCAAGAAGAAGCATTAGTTACAACTGAGGCAACCGCCCCAGTTTCTCAATGGCTAACCAGTAACGGTTTTGAACATGAATTTCTAGGATTAGATAAACAGGGCGTTCCCATCCTCAAGGTGGAGCGTCAGTTTTTACTTCCATTCTCCACGGCGCTCTATGCTTACGGCTTTAACTACATGATGTGTCAATGTGGTTATGATGCAGGTGCTGGTGATAGTTTGGTGAGTATGTATCATATCGCTAAGCTCAGTGATGAGGGAATTGCGAAAAGCGATCGCCTTGAGGAAGTTCGCATTAAGGTATTTCTGCCTCGCACCGATCCGCGTTGTCCATCGGTCTATTGGATCTGGAAGACTGCGGATTGGCAGGAGCGCGAAACTTTCGATATGTATGGCATCATCTACGAAGGACATCCTAATCTCAAGCGGATTCTCATGCCCGAAGACTGGATTGGCTTTCCGATGCGAAAGGATTATGTCACTCCAGACTTTTACGAGTTACAAGACGCATATTAAAAAAAGAAGCACCCATTGGGTGCTTCCTTTCTTTTAATGGCTACAGCCTTACAATATTAGCCCGTACCCATTTCCGAAATTCCCTTAAGGCTCCACTCTCTCCTAAAATTAAGCGCTGCTGCACATATTCCACAATTATCGCGGCAGGTAAAGCAGGGAAGGATAAACTCTTCTCAATTGCAATATACTCGCCATCTTGCAAAGCTAAAAATTCTAAGCTATAACCATCATAACGCCACACTTCAGGCACACCCAACAAGGCATATATCGGTAAACGGCGATCGCTAGGATTGGTAATATCCACTTCTAAAACTAGATCAGGAGGTGGATCTTGTCCGACAATTACATTCTCTTGAGCGCGAATCCTTAACTCATTTTTGAGGTAATAACAAGAATCTGGTTCACCACCTATTTTTAATTCAGGTATTTTCATCAGTAAAGAACCGAGACAGCGCATATCAATTTCTAGTTCATCGACAAAAACTGTTAGTAATCTATCAAAAAAACGACTGCTACCTTCGTGGAGTGATAGTGGAGACATAATTTCTAAAGTGCCATTGAGATAATGAAATAGAGTTTTGCGGCGATCGCCTATATCGGTGAGTAAACTTTCAAAAGTTTGCCAACTAACGTTATGTAAGATCACGCGCTCTTCGGCGATCGGTCTAATTTGCTCAGCGATCGCTGATGAAGTAATGGGTTTGCTTAGTGTTGTAGCAGTCATGGTAATTTCCTATGGGCTTCATTTTCTTGTTTTTGTCAGCAATTGAAGATCTCAAGTTTTCTACTATTTCCCTAATTTATATCAAATAATTTTCTAGCTCAGGATATTTAGAAAATAAACTGTCAACACTAGCAAGTTTTGCTTCATATTCTAATGCAGTGGCGATGATTAGGCGATCAAAGGGATCTTTGTGAATGGGTGATAGGTTTACGGCTCTGACGGTAATTGCGGGAGTTAGTGGCAATAGCTCGATTCCTGCGGGGGCTAAAGAATCAGTAAGCCAATCTTGAACAGGAAGATGTATTGCCAATCTGCCTTTGTTATAGGCTAGAGCGATTTCATAGCAAGATATAACTGACACTGGAACTACGTCTGCTTTTATGAGCGATCGCTTGATCAAATGGGTTTGTACATTATTCCTATTCTTCTCATAGCTGCAATTATAGCTTTAGGAGTCATTGGAGCATTTCAACTTCGGATGGATGGAGAACTAAATGAGTCAAACTTCCTAACTCTCATGATTGCGACTTATAAACGCTTGCCATTGTTGATTCAAGACAAAACTAAACCACCCAGAGAAAAGTAATTTAAAAAATTTAAAACTATGCAAACACTACCTAAAACCGAAGAAAAATTAATCGCAGTTATCAAAACCTTACCAACCGAAAAACAGCAAGCACTATTAGAATTTGCCGAATTTTTGCAAGCCAAAACAGCACCTAAAGCCCCAAGTAAAAGTATCAAAGGCTTATGGGCAAATGCAGATATTAACCTCACCGAAGAAGAACTCGCCGCAACCAGAAAAGAAATGTGGGCAAACTTTCCCAAGGATATTGAAATATGAAACTTATCCAATATTCAAACAATTTGGTAGTGGTAATCGTTTCTCAAAAGCTAGATAATTAAAGATAATCGGCTTAATTCATAACATTATGGAACATTTGCTTTTTGGTTTAGCGATCGCTTTAGTAATTGGCTTTGAGTTTGTCAACGGCTTTCATGACACCGCTAATGCTGTGGCTACCGTCATCTATACCAATACACTTAAACCTGTTTATGCTGTCGTTTGGTCGGGAATTTGGAATTTAATTGGCGTATTGACATCCAGTGGAACCGTTGCCTTTGCAATTATTTCTCTCTTACCGATGGAACTAACCGCCAATGTATCGTTAAATGCATCTTCAGGAAATGGACTATTGATGGTTTTAGCCCTGTTGAGTGCAGCAATTATTTGGAATTTGGGAACTTGGTATTTTGGATTGCCTGTATCTAGTACCCATAGCTTAATCGGCACAATTACAGGAATTGGCATCGCTAACTCCTTTTTATCAGAAGGAAAGTGGCAGGATGGGATTAATTGGACAAAAATGCAGGAAGTACTACTCTCGTTGTTGATTTCGCCATTGGCAGGATTTTTAGGCGCAACGATCCTATTTCTCATTGTGAAAGCACTAATCAAACAAGAAGAACTATATACCGCTCCTGACGAGAAAGTTCCTTCGCTTTGGGTAAGGGGAATATTGATTTTGACCTGTGCGGGAGTCAGTTTTGCTCATGGCTCTAATGACGGACAAAAAGGCATGGGATTAATGATGTTGGTTCTAGTCGGTATTTTACCTAGCTTGTTTTCTCTAAATATGGGTGTTAGTCCAGATGTCACCTCTGGAATGGTAATTCCTTATTGGGTGAAGATTACGATTGGTTTGGCGCTGGGATTGGGAACGATGATCGGATGGAAGCGAGTTGTCGTAACTATTGGCGAAAAGATTGGGAACGAACATCTTAATTATGCTCAAGGAGCCGTGGCTGAAATCGTAACCATGACCACGATCGCTGCGGGTGATTATTTTGGACTGCCCGTTAGTACTACCCATATTCTGTCATCAGGGATTGCAGGATCGATGGTGGCTAATGGGGCTGGCTTACAGATGCATACTTTGAGAAATTTATTATTGGCTTGGGTGTTAACCTTGCCAATTTGTACGATGTTGGGTTTTGTAATTTACTTTTTGGTTGCTTCTGGATTGATGTAATCGCAAAAGATGTTGATACCGACTTTTAGGATATAGAGAACGACGACGGTTGCGATCGCAGGATCAATCGGAACACCAACCGAGTGAACGACAGAAACCTGTAAGCTACAACTGTGGCTCTATTCCCGCAGCGCGAAGTTGTGCCATCAAGGTTTCAATTTTTTGGTGTTCCTGCTCGGAGGTTTCCCAGCCTGTCAGTAGTAGATTACCAGATGAGTCCCACCAACGCAGCCAAGGCAAATCGAGGTTTTGATAGATTCCTTGCCAAATGCCAAGTTCTACGCCCAGTCCATCAATGGGATAATGTCCGCGCTCATTTGCCGCGACTAATTCAAATTTATTGGCTACATGGCGATATAACTCGATGTTCGATTTCTCTACTTCGTAAATACCGTAAAAAGCAGGGCGAATTACTTGCTCATAGACGAAGAATTTGCCTACCCAAGGTGTGCGATCTCGTTCTTCTTTGCCACTACCTGATACAAATTCGAGAACGATCAGGGGCGCAATAAATTCTTGCCAAAGCACATAGGAACGGCGAGGTTTTCCATCGAGGTTTGGAGGTACATTCGGCACATAAAACCAGTCGGGCGCTTCTGCACCTTTTTCGGGTGGTTCGGTCATGCGCCAATAGATTCCCGAATCTTGCCCGATCGCATATTGCCCGTCAGGATGTTGTTTTTGTAAATGTGGCTCAATGGAGTCGGTGAGTAAAATACTTTGTGGGTGTTCTTGAAAGTTTTTCACAAATGTACCGTCAGAGTCAGGAAGTTGTGTATGGTCTGGCAGAGTGAGAGGATTGGTAGATGGGTCTAAGGTGAAGGTCATATTATTTCCTTTAGCGTTTGGGTGTGCCATAGATGTAGTGATCGTGTTGGGCTGCGCCATCGGTGGGTAGTTGTTCTAATATTTCGGGGGGGATCATAGGGATTATCGCGATCGCAATGTTCGCTGTCGTATTTTATTTCGCTCTAGCACGGTAAACATTTCCGTTAATTTTATGTTGTTTTCATTAAGCAACCTGATTAGATGCTGGGCAGGTTCTATTGGGGTTAGCGGCTGATAGCGAAAGTAAATGACTCCTATGGGTTTTGGTAAAAATCGCCGAAAAATTAATTCGCCGTAGTCGCGATCAAATGTCAGAATAATTCTATTTTCACTAACTGCTCTTGCTAAGACTTCAGTATCTTTGATTCCTGAAGAATCTTCCATGATGGACGCTATGTTTAAGCCGAAATCTCGCAAATTTCTGACACTGACTAGGGGGAAATTTTCGTTTGCTAAAAACTGCATTAACTTGCCTTACGAGGTGTTGGTATTGTGTATAGCGTCATATCGCGCATACATTCGCAGGTAAAGGCAAATACGGCTCTGAGTGAATTTTGGTTTAGCGTGGGATAGTTTTCAAATATTTGTTGGTCTGTCCAACCTGCGGACAATAAGCCCAAAATAAATTCGACGGAAAGCCTTGTGCCTTTGATGACTGGCTTGCCAACTAAAATATCGGGATCGGAGTGGATATAGGTTTCCCAGTTCATGTAATTGCTCCCTAAGTGCTAAATTGTTTGCGATTTGCTTTGATCCAGTTTTGGCTTAGTGCTGTGTTGGGATCGGGCGCTCGCTTGACGAGGTTAATTTTAGATTCTGGAAAGTTTTTTTGTGTCATGTTTTTGGACAGCTAAACACTTGAATTTATTATACTTCAGCTAAATCGCGATAAATCATCACCCATTTTTTCCTTTTTCCTTTTGAATTTTGCCTTGATAAGATCGCCTGTTGATAGTTTTGCCACACTTCTCCATATTCTCGCAATTCATCAAATTTTAAGTTGACTCTAACTTTTGTCGAACTTCCTCAATAGTTATTCCTAAAACCTGAGATATTTCTTGTAATAGGTTATCGTCTTGAGTGGCTTGATAAAGGCGAGAGAGGCTAGGAATGGAATAGGTTTTAACCATATATTCATCCTTAAACTCAAGCCAAATGTTCAGAGATTGTAAAAAATTATTTTTTGCTTCTGGAAACTCTTCTAAGTCTTCCGCAACACTTCCTAAACCTTGGTATGTGCTGGCTTGGGAGTAGCGATCGCCAAATTCGATTTTGATCGCGAGAGACTGTAGATAGTTTTGCCGCGCTTCTTCATATTCTCGCAATTCTTCGGCTACCATTCCCAAATTGTGGTATGTGCTGGCTTGTTTGTGGCGATCGCCAAATTCGATTTTCATCGCGAGAGACTGTAGATAGTTTTGCCGCGCTTCTCCATATTCTCTCAATTCTTGGGCTACCATTCCTAACCCGTGGTAGGTGTCAGCTTGTTCGTAGCGATCGCCAAATTCGATTTTGATCGCGAGAGCCTGTTGATAGTTTTGCCGCGCCTCCTCAAATTCTCGTAATTTTTGGGCTAATGCTCCTAAATTGTGGTAGGTGTCAGCTTGTTCGTAACGATCGCCAAATTCGATAAAGATTGCGAGAGCCAGTTGATAGTTTTGCCGCGCTTCTCCATATTCTCGCAATTCTTGGGCTACTTTTCCCAACTGGTGGTATGTGCCAGCTTGGGAGTAGCGATCGCCAAATTCGATTTTGATCGCGATCGCCTGTTGATAATTTTGTCGCGCTTCTCCATATTCTTGCAATTTTTGGGCAACGATTCCCAACTGTTGGTATGTCATGGCTTGGGAGTAGCGATCACCAAATTCGATAAAGATCGCCAGAGCCTGATGATAGTTTTTCAGATCAATAATGAGCTTTTTACTTTTTTTGCCTTTTCCGAAAATTTATCCAATATTCACTTGCTATTTTAATGTCATCTTCTTGAGTACTTTTGTTTCCTCCCCACAAAAGCAAATATCGATCTGTTGCAACTTGACTAAAATAAATTCGATACCCTGCATTAATATGAATTCTTAATTCCTTTATTCCTTCATATCCTTCAAGTACCTTCCAATCACCTAAACTTCCACGTTTTACCTGTTGCAGTCGAGTATAAATTGCCTTTTTTGCTGGCAAATCTCTCAAAGAATCTAACCATTCTGACAGAGGACTGATTTCATTTTCGTTAAAATAACAGGGTAGGATGTCGTCTTGAGGATGCCAAGGCTCAGAAGTAAGACGATTCTGAATTTCTTGCTTATGTTTGAGGATATGCTCTCTGCGGCTTGCATGAATTATAGATTCAGTTCGTGTAATCAACTCTTCAGAAATTTCATCCAAAGATTCAATTTCAATTTCTAAACTTTCAACATCCCATTTGGCATCAGAGAGAAAGCTAATTGCTAAAGCGTCTATCAAATAGGCAATGCCAATTGCTCTAGCTACAATGCCTTGGCAGCGAAACTCAGACAAGGCATCTTCATCATGAATATTTGCTGTCACATCAGCTAAGAGCGGAGTTTTTATATCTAATTGCCCACGCATAAAACTTCTTTCTTCTCTTTCGACTTGTTTATCATTCAACCAACTAGCTACAGGATAATTCTCGGCAAGCAATACATTGTAGAAGTTATCCTGAGTACGCAAAGTTCTAACGCCATATGTCCATGCTGTACTCAAAACACCAATCAAATCAGACATAAGAGATATAGCAGTCCCCTTATCTTTTACGGAAGTCGGTAAAGAAATATCATTTAGAACAATTTCTACTGTCATTGCTTACTCCTCAATTGGTTGAAGTAATTCTGCCAGACTATTATCCCATTCATCAAAAAATCCATCTGGCCATCGATCTATGCGTCCTTTCCGATTCATCTTAGGGGAAATGACCTCACTAGTTGCAGATTGACGTTGAAAAAAATGTAATTGAACCAGTTCAGGATCTAATTTTCCTTGATGAACAGCTAAACGAATACCATTGAGTACATGATCGCTATGGGTTTCTAGGACGATTTGTACCCCTTGAGATGCTGCAAGCGCAATCAGTTGTCCCATTTGAGCTTGTCCCTTAGGGTGAAGATGAGCTTCAGGATTTTCTAGTAAAATTAAAGATCCAGCTTTAGCTGCCAAAATAGCTGTTATTACTGGTAGTGTATAAGTGATTCCAAAGCCAACATTTGTAGAGCGATATTTTTTACTAAGTCCAAAAGAATATTCTAAACGCATCAAATCCATTCCTGAATTTTCTTCAACATAAATTCTAGTGCCAGGACTAATTTCCCCAAGCCATGCTTCAACTTGTCGAAGTAGTTGTAAAGATTCCGATTGATGATGACTTACGCTAGGATTTGGAATTTCAGACTCTCTAAAAACTGACAAAAAGTGAGCCGTATATTCACCCATAATCCCTAATTGGTGATGCTCGCGAACCTGAAAGTCAGACATTTCAAAAGAAGTACGAGAACCTATTCTTTCAGCTTGTAAATACTGAAATTCATCAGTGAATAAGTTCTCTGTGTATACTTCAGGTGATTTATTTGATGCAACTAATTCAAGTATCTCTCTTTCAGGATCATAATCAAACTCCCAAATTGCGCTATTAGTATCACCAAAATCTAATTGGAAAGAAATCCTATCTTCTGTAGAATTTTCAAATAGTGCATCTCTAGCAGTTCCAATTCTAACTAAATCACCATTTAATGATAAGCCTAAGGATTCAAGTAAACCTCGCTGATAAGATTGGCGAAGTAGGAGTAACGCTTGTAGAATCGACGATTTACCCATGCCATTTAATCCTGACAGAAGGGTCAATGGTTTTATTCCAAGCGATAAGTCTTCAAAACGCTTGAAATTCCGTAACCGTAATTGATTAATCATGCTAAAACCTCTTGAATTAATTGCTCGATCGCACTAAATCTACGCTTTACCTTTCTAATATCGCCTGTCCCTTGTGAAATTGCTGAATCAAATCTAGGTTCTATATCCCGATCGTTCATTAATTCAATAAATTTAGTCTTCACAATATCTTTCTTTTCTATTAGTTTAGATGTTTGTTCTACATTCAGTTTACTAAGGTTTACTGCCCAAGACTCAAATAATGCTTTATTAATCGGAGAACGTGGAGCATCCATTCGATATCGTTTGCGAAAAGCATCGTCTCCAAAGATTTCATATGCTGTAAACATAGCCTTAATAAACTGATTTTCTAAAGCATTGATCTCCTTTTCAGCCATCTTATTAATAGTTTTCATTACATCACTGAGAAAGCTATCAAACTCTGTTGCTTTGTAATCATGATAAGGATTTATAAAAAATGCTAAGAAACGGAGTATAAATTCACGATCAGCCATCCTTTGTCCAGAAATACTATTTGCTGTTGCTTTCTTAAATTCTTTTAAGTTGCTAAGCCTCTTCAAAAGATTTGCAGATTTACCCTGATTGAGTGCATGTCTTATTTCTTGTAAAGATAAAGGTAGTCCTCCAGTATTAATACGCCTAAATATATTGAATTTGACTTCATTCGGTGTCCCCTTCTCGATCAAATATACTGTCACTTGAGTCTCAGTAATTCTTCTTTGGAGATTTCGAGGTAGATCGTCGAAATTCTTATCATTAAGCTCTAGAAATTCTAGTTCACTAAGTCTTAGAGACTTATCAATAGCAAACTGTTTTAAAGTTGTAAGCCTTTGTAGTCCATCAATGACAACCCATTTGTCTTCATCAGTAGCATCCATATAAAAAGCTGGCAATGGTATGCGAACAAGAATAGATTCTATTAATCTACTTTTAGTTTTAGCATTCCATATATTATCTGCACGTTGAAAATCAGGGGATAAATTAAGCTCACCGTATTTAATCCGATTAAGGAGTAGGTCAATGGTATAAGGGCGCGTATCAACTCTGATTTTTTCAGGGTCGAAAGGCTGAATTATGCTATCCTCATTTTCTTCAGGATCGCTTCCTAGATTAAGCTGAATTTGTTCTTCTTCTAACTGAAGATCTTTGTGGAGCATAATTAATAAGCCATTGCTATACTTAACTCTACACTAAATTCGATCTTAAAATGCTTATTCAAGTTGTTAGTCTGCAAACGCACGGCGATCGCCAAACACTTGGTCAAACAAACTCTCCCCATAGTCCCTGATACTCGCCGCCACCTGCTCAGCCCTAGTCGTATCCAGCATCGGATATTGCAACCACTGCTCGAAATACCACTCCCACTTCGCCTCATCCACTGCCGATATTAGAGGATTACTAACAGCGATCGCATAGTTACGCCCCTCAATACTCAGAGTCGCCCCAAAGCCCGAATCCGTCTGTTGTCCTTCACGAATGGTAATTACAGGCATAATCCCTCAAAGCTAAGCAGTGATATTAAAAAATCATATCTTAAGAACTAATTAAAAACGCTATATTGATGAACTAGCTAAATAGCGATAACAAAAACATGAGTACTTCCATTTTATCCGATTTAAAAATTCGTTTCTCCAAGGCGATCACCAATGCTTTTGGTGCAGAGTATGCCAATCACGATCCCGCCGTAGCTGCTTCTAAGGACGCTAAATTTGGCGATTATCAATGTAATGCCGCCTTGAGTTTAACTAAAAAACTGAAACAAAAACCTCAAGACGTTGCCGCAAAAATTATTGCCAATCTCCAATTTGACGATATTTTTGAAACTCCCACGATCGCAGGGGCGGGATTTATTAACTTAAAGCTGAAACTTAGTTATTTAGAAACCCAATTAGCAAAAATGCAAAAAAGCGATCGCCTCGCGATTGATAAAGTCGATAAACCCGATCGCGTAATCGTCGATTTCTCTAGTCCGAATATTGCTAAGGAAATGCATGTGGGACATTTGCGATCGACGATTATCGGTGATAGCATCGCCCGAATTTTGGAATTTCAGGGACATGAAGTCCTGCGCCTAAATCACGTTGGCGATTGGGGAACTCAATTTGGGATGTTGATTACCTATTTGCGCGAAGTCTATCCCGATGCTCTCACGAAAGCTGATGCGATCGCGATCGGTGACTTAGTGGAACTCTATCGCGCCGCCAAAAAACGCTTTGATGAAGATGCTGATTTTAAGGAAATTTCTCGTGGTGCGGTGGTGGAATTACAAGCGGGAGGAGCAGAAGCGAAACTTGCTTGGCAATTGCTTTGTGAACAGTCGCGCCGTGAGTTCCAAAAGATTTATGACAAGCTGAATATTCAATTAGAAGAGCGTGGTGAATCTTTTTATAATCAATTTTTGGCTGATGTTGTAACCGATTTGCGCGAAACTGGTTTGCTGCAAGAAGATCAAGGTGCTTTATGTGTGTTTCTAGAAGGATTCAGCAATAAAGATGGTCAACCCTTGCCACTCATTGTCCAGAAAACTGATGGCGGCTATAACTACGCGACCACTGACCTCGCTGCCCTGCGTTATCGCATCCGTGAAGACAAGGCTACGAGAATTATCTATGTAACCGATATCGGACAATCAGGCCATTTTGCCCAAGTCTTCCAAGTTGCCCAGAGAGCAAACTGGATTCCTGACACTGTGCAGACTACCCATGTTCCCTTTGGCTTGGTAATGGGTGATGATGGCAAGAAATTCAAAACGCGGTCTGGAGATACGATCGCCCTCAAAAGTCTGTTAGAAGAAGCGATCGTCCGCGCCCGTGCAGATATCGAAACCCGCAATCCTGAAGCATCCGACGAGTTCAAACAGGATGTTGCCGAAGCTGTAGGTCTAGGTGCAGTGAAATATGCCGATCTTTCGCAAAATCGCACTAGCAACTATATTTTCAGTTTTGATAAAATGCTAGCCTTGCAAGGTAACACCGCGCCCTATATGCTCTATGCCTATGTGCGCGTGCAGGGAATTGGTCGTAAGGGCGAGATTGATTTTGAGAGCTTAAATGTGGATGCGGTCAAGCTGACTCAAGAAGCAGAAATTATTTTGGCTAAGCATTTATTACAATTTGCCGAAGCGATCGATGCGGTTGCTGAAGAGCTTTTCCCCAATCGTCTTTGTCAATATCTGTTTGAACTTAGTCAAAAATTCAATCAATTTTTCGAGCAATGTCCAGTCTTGCAAGCTGAAGAGGCAGAAAGGATTTCTCGCCTGAGTTTGTGTAACATCACTGCGAAAACTCTCAAACTTGGTTTAAATTTACTCGGTATTCGCGTTTTAGAACGGATGTAAGCTTAAAAGTGCTGCAAAGCAGCGCTTTTAAACTTTATGGTTATATTTTTACGCCAGTTTTACGCGCTAGCCAAATTTCCCAGTTACGCAAAAAACTCGATCGCGCCTTAAATATGCTCGACACCGATAGTTTAAAGGCGAGTTCTTCACAGGGTGGCTGTACCAAGATCGTAAATAATCCCAAACGATTGCCTACAATTGTGTCTGTAAATAGGCGATCGCCCACCATCGCTACTTCTGCACTAGGCAACTGCATCGCTTCGAGAACTTGGCGCACCACACGGCGAGATGGTTTACCTGCACGACTGCGATAGGGCAGATTGAGACTTTCGGCGACTTTTCGTATACGGCGATCGCTGAAATTATTACTTGCGAGCCAAATTGGATGTTTTTGACGCATCACGTTCACCCATACACGGATCTCTTCCGATACATCGGCTTCGTCGTCACCGATCAGGGTGTTGTCAACGTCTAAAATCAGACCACGCAATCCATGTTTTTCCATCAGTTGCGGCGTGATCGCATGAATCGGTGCTGACAGAACGAGATCAGGGGCAATAAGTCGCCAAGGTTTCACAAATATTTTGGGGATGTAAACTACAT
This sequence comes from Pseudanabaena sp., assembly GCA_044355035.1. Taxonomy (GTDB): domain Bacteria; phylum Cyanobacteriota; class Cyanobacteriia; order Pseudanabaenales; family Pseudanabaenaceae; genus Pseudanabaena. Next base: position 44,088 of record JBIKYX010000015.1, read on the forward strand.
AATTTACAGATATCTTAACGCAACAACATGGGTTTAAAAAAAGAAAATGGTGTACCCATTTATTGTTTTTAAGGCTGAACGCTTTGAAGTTTCCGTTTTCATAAACATTTTCATAAAGTTTTAATACATTTCTGGACAAATCAATCATTGCCAGAATTTGCATATACATCATCTTAAACATCGCTCAGTTAAAGTTGCTGTATCCACACCAAAACGCATTATTGCAGTTCTTATCCTCTGAGTACGCACTCACTTACATAAGTCTGCGAGGAAATTCATTATGAGAATAGCTCAAGTTGCTCCCCTATGGGAACAGGTTCCGCCGCCCGCCTATGGTGGTACTGAACTTGTAGTCAGTTTACTTACAGAAGAATTGGTCAATCGCGGTCATGAAGTGACATTGTTTGCGTCAGGAGATTCTACTACTCAAGCCAAGTTGGAATCAGTCCACCATCGGGCTTTACGCCTAGATACTACGGTTAAAGATCCCCATATCTATGACATGCTGAATATGATTCGCGTCAGTGAACAAGGCGATCGCTTTGATATTATTCATTCCCATGTTGGTTGTGTGGCGCTACCCTATGTCCATCTAGTCAAAACGCCGATAGTGCATACTTTACACGGGATATTTACGCCCGACAATAAGAAATTATTTGCCCATGTTCATAACCAACCATTTATTAGTATTTCTGATTCGCAAAGAGATACAGAGTTAGGTTTAAACTATGTTTCCACTGTGTATAACGGTATCGCGCCTAATACTTATAACTTCTATCCTCAGCCAGAACAACCACCGTATCTGGCTTTTTTAGGGAGAATGTCGCCTGAAAAGGGAGCGCATTTAGCGATCGCCATTGCCCAACGTTCGGGCTGGCACTTGAAGATGGCGGGGAAAATCGATCCAATCGATGTTGAATATTTTGAAACTCAGATTCGCCCCCATATCGATAATCAGCAAATTGAATTTATCGGTGAGGCAAATCACAACCAAAAAAGTGTTCTCATGGGTGGAGCCGTAGCAACCTTATTTCCGATTACATGGCAAGAACCCTTTGGACTCGTGATGATTGAGTCGATGGTTACGGGAACACCTGTAATTGCCATGAGTTTAGGTTCTGCACCCGAAGTAATTGCTAATGGAGTGAGTGGATTTCTCTGTCATAGCGTAGATGAATGTATCGATGCGATCGCTAAAGCCGCCTTACTAGATCGCCGTACTTGTCGAGATCATGTCCTGATTAACTTCACCGCAAAGCGGATGGCGGATGGTTATGAAGCGGTATATCGCAAGGTTTTAGGTTCGGCTTACTCTCGGAATGGACAACAAAACTTGGTAAGGAGATAAACATCATGTTGAGCTTAAATAGACAAGCGATCGCACTCATTTCTGATCATGCTGATCCCGCCGCCGAAATTGGATTAGAAGAAGCTGGTGGACAAAATGTTTATGTGCGCCATGTTGGTGAGACTCTTGCTTCATTGGGTTGGCAAGTGGATATGTTTACCCGCAAAGTCCGTGCCGAAGATCCTGTGATTGTGCAGCATTCACCCTACTGCCGCACGATTCGCCTCCGTGCTGGAGCAGAGACATATATTCCAAGAGATAAATTATTTGAACATATGCCTGAATTCGTAAATTCATTTCAGACTTTCCAAAGAACTCTGGGATGCAATTATCCATTAATTCATACTAATTATTGGCTTTCCGCTTGGGCTGGGCTAGAATTACAAAAGACGAGCGGTATTCAACTGGTGCATACTTATCATTCTTTAGGTGCGGTCAAATACCAATCCCTAGCAGAGATTCCTCAAGTTGCGAATACTCGTCTGAGGATTGAACGGGAGATTCTGGAACGAGCTAATTGTGTGGTAGCCACTAGTCCACAGGAGCAGGAAACTTTGCGATCGCTTGTTTCTAGTCGCGGTCAGATTGAAGTTATTCCCTGTGGTACTGATACTGACAACTTTCGTTTAACATCGAAGGCTCATGCCCGCGCTAAATTGAACTTGGATAGCCGTGAAAAAGTGATTCTCTATGTTGGGAGATTTGATGAACGCAAGGGACTGGAAACATTGGTGAGAGCGTTTGCTTTATTAAATCAACAGGGTTTAAAAAATCTGAAACTACTTATTGTTGGTGGCAGTTCCGCAAATATGCCTGATGGCGATGAGCGCGATCGCATTGAGCATATTATCGATAAGTTAAACATGCGCGAGTTCACGATTTTTGCAGGTAGAGTTGGACATGATCTCCTCCCTTTGTACTATGCATCTGCGGATGTTTGCGTGATCCCAAGCCATTATGAACCCTTTGGATTAGTGGCGATCGAGGCGATGGCTTGTGGCGTGCCTGTGGTTGCTTCTAATGTTGGTGGTTTGAAATTTACGATTATTCCCGAAGAAACTGGGCTGTTGGTGGAGCCTAAAGATATTGAGGCTTTTGCGAATGGGATTGATCGCATTCTTTTTGATGATTTGTGGGTTAGGAAAATGAGAAAGCAAGGTTCTACAAATGTAAATCAACGCTTTAGTTGGGCTGGGGTATCGATTCAATTGAGTGAGTTATATCGTCATGTGTTAGCGCGATCGCTGATGAATGAGCAAGCTTGGAGTTACAAAATGCCGAGCATGAATAAATCAGCATAAACTTCTGATTGCTTAAAACCTTCTACATAAACAGATCACCTTACGCAGATAGAACTCCTGTAATAGCTAAGTTTAGGGCTGGCAAAGGGGCGCAGCCCCTACAGATCATGACTTATTATAGGTAGGGGCAATGCCCCCGTGCTTGCCCTGTCACGCTAGCAGCAAGAAATTCATCATCTGCGTTCTGCGTAACATAGATTGTGGAGGTAATGCTCTGCCCCTACATTTAATTATCACAAAAATTTGTAATGGCAAATTGTTATGATCCCAAGGTGGCTTGCCAGAAATTTTCGGAAAAGGACGGTTGTGATGGTGAGGAGGCTGGTGACAGGCAACGAAACGCTAGGATGCTGATTATGCTGTAGGAAATTGTCGGTTTACAAATCTTAATAGAAGTGTGAAAGCTTTATGGTTTACACTTCACAAGTCTTGATGCGAGAAAAGAGGAGAAGTAAGTTCTTTCGTCCCCTCAAATATCTTCTAGGGAGGTGTCCTTTCACATTCATTACAACACGATCGCGCCATGCAGTGTGATCGCAGAACTTTTCCCAAGTCTCAGAACTGGGATAACTAAAATCTAGAATACCACCACACTCGACATAAATTTGCTTCTGAACGCTAAAGCCAAACTCATATCCATGTCTCTTACTATATTCCACCCACAGGCGATCTAAAGTTAATAAATCCTCGCAAGGAAAATTTTTAATATGATCTAACTCTAAATATCCCTCTTCTTCACGATTCGTCACCTTGAGCATCAACTTCCAAGTTTCCTGATCCGCTTCATACCATTGCTGTTTTTTGAAATACTCTTTTACTTGCTGATAGAGAGAATTTTTAACCTCAATTTCCACCGCTTGTAATAGACGTTGTTCTTCTAGAGCTTGCAAATCCTTTTTAACATTTAGAGCTTGCAAATCCTTTTTAACATTTAGAGCTTGCAAATCCTTTTTAACATTTGCATCAATCTGTTTCCTCGTTTCCTGAGTGCAAGCCAAAGCCAAATCGATCGCCCCTGCATCTAGCGCTGTTTTAATGAGATTGCTAGGCTGCTTCACCTTACTCACATACAACAAAATCACCTGCTTCCACCAATCATCATGGAAATGTGAATGTAAGATACTTTCTTGATTTGTGCGAATGATTTCCATCGCCGCTAGAAACTCTTGGAAACTTAAATGCGAAAACTCAAGATCATCTTCTTTTTGTACTAGCAATTCACTGATTTTTTCTACATCTTCGAGAAATTCACTTGCCTTGACAGTTTCATTCTGTGTAGCTAAATAAGCATCTAGTTTCTCTAACAAAATTTCGCGATCTATCCGTTCTTCCTTTTGGATCATCATCTCCAACGCCAGCATTTGCAAGATCACCTGTGGATCACCACCATCCGTAAGCATAGTCTCCAACTGTCGCGCATTGGGGCGATCCTTTAATTGCAAATTACAGATCTCTTGATAAAGCTCACCTCTCCGTTTAGGCATTTCTGCACTCGGATAACGGCGATGAAATCGAGCAATCATGGTCAGCAATAGGGGATTACTTGCTAATTTTGTTAATTCCTCGCGATTAGTGATCTGCTTCAACAACTCATCCGATGCATTCGTTGCTTCTCGGCGAACTGCTTCAGAGTCCGTTTTGCCACAGCTATAATATTCTTGACACCAATACCATTTCTTCACAAATTCCCGAATCTGCTTGAGTGTAAAAGGCTGCACATGAAATACCGATTTTAACTCTATGCGATCAGCTTCAAAGGGTTGCTCGATATAGGCTTTTGGTCGTGATGACACAATAAATATCGATTTAGGATAGTTCCGCATTTGCGTATTCAGCCACTGAGACAGCAATGGACGCTGTAATTTAGAAACCTCATCAAACCCATCTAACAAAATCAATATTCTGCCTTTATTGAGCAGATCTCGCGCCCAATTTGGCGGCATTTGCAAATTAGCATTCAGGCTAGGAATATGATGCTTCTCGATGATCGTTGGTAAATCTTCAGGATTTTCTTGAGTGAGTAGATCGCGATATTTCCGTAATAACAGCAACACAGGCACATAGCGCGGTACTTCATGCTTTTGATTTTGATTTTGTTTGTTACGACATAGGCGATAGGTAACATGGCGCAAGAGTGTCGTTTTACCAAAGCCACCCCAAGCCAAAATCGCAATTTGCCGAAAAATCGAATCATTTTTTGCTTTTGCTAAGAGTTCCCAAATATCAACCGTGAACCGATCTTCAAAATCTTCATTTGAGTCTTCTTTATTAAAATTTTCAGACCTCACTAACTGAGCTAATCTCTGCTCGTTGCGAAATCCCGCTATTCCCATATTCAAATTCAAACTCAACCGCACAAACACATCCTCTAGCATCGGTGTGGCAATGTTATCCATCTTCCCGACACCCTCAGTTCTACATAGCTCACAATCCGCCGCCTGTGCCTCAAAATAGCGATCTTCAACCGAGGTGACTTTTGCCACAACCGCACCACCAGCACGATTAATTCCATCATTGATCGCATTGCCAAATCTTTCGGCGCGTTCTTCATTACCCTTATGGATTGGCATCAACATCTTTGCCCCATAGGATATACCCGCACCAATCAACGCCGAGGCGATCGCTTTAGGAATATCACTTTTCATAAACAATTCCCAAAAGGCGTTTGCACCACCAACGCCGATCCCACCCGTCATGATTGCCTTGAGTAAGATATCAGTAATTTTTTCTTCCCAAGTTAGCTTTGATTTTTCTGGTTCTTGAGTCATGGTGCTTATGGTGTTTGAGAGGCGATCGCATTGTCAGCATTATAAACTGATAGATCAAGTATGTAGAAATCATGAAATGCCGAAATTTGCCTGACCTAATTCCACCGACACCCCATCAAAGCGATCGTCATTAGGATGATAAGAAAGCAACTCAATCCCGATCGCCTCATCAGTATCGGCATCTTTAATTAGAACAATTCCATTATCCAGTTCAGAACAAATTTGATTTTTACGCGGAGCTTGCCAAAATACCGTTAGCAGTTCCATTTTAGGTTCATAAAAGACTTTTATCTGTGCCATGTTCTAATTATCTCATACTAGCTCTTGAGTCATGGTGTTTGAGGTGCGATCGCTCTTAACTAATCGCTTATAATTATGACAGATTAACTCAAAGGTGCAGTCATGGTCGTAGCTATCGATCGCCTTCAGCCCCCATCAGTCGCAAACACTCCAAATATTGCGGATCAGGAGACTCATCCAAAGAAGGATTTCGTGACTTTGGATGAATATCGTGTGATCTCCGAAACCGCCGAAGAACACCTCGAATATCGTAATGGAGAAATTTTTGTTATGTCTGGTGGAACCGCAAACCATAGTGCGATCGCTGTTAACTTCATTATTTATTTAGGTTTTTTGCTAAGAGATACAGATCTGCGTATATACAACGGCGATATGCGGATTTGGATACCAGAGTTTAATTGTGGTACTTATGCCGATGTGTTGGTGATTGATGGCGAACCAGAATTTAACGATACGCGCAATGACGAAATTCTCAATCCTTTATTGATTGTGGAAGTATTGTCCCCATCAACAGAGAGATACGATCGCGGTGAGAAGTTCCGTAAATATCGCTCTGTTCCCAGCCTAAGAGAATATCTCCTCATTAGCCAATCAGAACCATATATCGAGCATTATTCTAAATCTGATTCTAATAACAATTCTAAGGCTGAGAATGGTGATATCTGGCAATTGCAAATAAGCGATCGGCTAGAGCAGAAAATCACATTACCTCACCTCAACATCGAAATCCCCCTTACCGAAATCTATCGCCGTGTTGTCACCAAACCAGAAGATTAGACGGCGATCGCATTGTCAGCATTATAAACCAATAGAATATCTTGGTATAATGAAAAATGAATAATCAAAAAATGATCTAAAAAATAAAAAATATGAACTATCGCGATCGCATCACCATTGAATCAGGAAAACGTAGTGGCAAACCTTGCATTAGAGGAATGCGAATCACCGTTTATGATATTCTGTCCTACCTCGCCTCTGGCATGACCTATCAAGAAGTCCTTGAAGACTTCCCATACCTCACCCAAGAAGATATCTTTGCTTGCCTAAGCTACGCCGCCGACCGCGAACAACAAACGCTCCTGATTCAAGCATGAAGCTACTATTCGATCACAACCTTTCGCCAAAATTGATTCATCGCTTAGCAGAATTATTTCCAAATTCCAATCATGTTTATCATTTGGGATTAGATCAAGTGGAAGATCGACAAGTCTGGCAATACGCAAAGACTAACGGCTTCACGATTGTTACAAAAGATGGCGACTACAATGACTTGCTAATTTTGTCAGGCTTTCCGCCAAAAATAATTTGGATTCGTCGTGGCAACTGCTCAACTAACGAAATTGAGAACATTTTGAGAATGCACTATCTTGATATTCAAGATCTAACCAACACAGAATCTCTAGGATTGTTGACCCTATATTAGGTTCCAAAATGTAGCTCTTGAGTCATGGTACTTAGAGCGCGCTCTTAACTAATCGCTTATAATTATGACAGATTAACTCAAAGGTGTAGTCATGGTCGTAGCTATCGATCGCCTTCAGCCCCCATCAGTCGCAAACACTCCAAATATTGCGGATCAGGAGACTCATCTAAAGAAAGATTTGGTGACTTTGGATGAATATCGTGTGATCTCCGAAACCGCCGAAGAACGCCTCGAATATCGTAATGGAGAAATTTTTGTCATGTCTGGTGGATCGTTTGCTCATAACCTCATTGGGACAAATATAGTAGGGTTTCTTATCTTTCTGCTTCGTGATACTGCTTTTCAAGTTTGTAGCGGTGATATGCGGATCTGGATTCCAGAATTCAATTGTGGTACTTATGCCGATGTGCTAGTGATTAATGGTGAACCAGAGTTTAATGCCACGCGCACTGACGAAATTCTTAATCCTTTATTGATTGTGGAAGTCTTATCGCCATCAACAGAGAAATACGATCGCGGTGAGAAGTTCCGTAAATATCGCTCTGTTCCCAGCCTAAGAGAATATCTCCTCATTAGCCAATCAGAGCCATATATTGAGCATTATTCTAAATCTGATTCTAATAACAATTCTAAGGCTGAGAATGGTGATATCTGGCAATTGCAAATAAGCGATCGGCTAGAGGAGAAAATCACATTACCTCACCTCAACGTCGAAGTTCCCCTTACCGAAATCTATCGCCGTGTTGTCACCAAACCAGAAGATTAAACTGCGATCGCATTGTCAACGAGTCATTTTAATGAGCAAAAAAACTTATAAAAGCGCCGCAAAGCGGCGCTCTCATACATCTATGCAAATTCTGGACGACCCTGCGACATGAAATGTTTTTGAGAACTCATCTCAGGTTCATCATCCTTGGGAACTCTCTGAGTATAAGTTCCATCAGACTTGAGATCCCATGCTTGCCGATTGTCAGCTAAGACAATTTCCAGAATCTGTTTAAGTTCCTTAACTAGAGATGGATCTTCCACAGGAGTAATCACCTCCACACGCGCATCGAGATTGCGTGGCATCCAGTCGGCGCTACCAATATAGATTTGTTCTTCACCGCCATTACTAAAATAGAAAATGCGTGAATGTTCCAGAAAGCGCCCGATCACGCTAATTACCCGAATGCGATCGCTTAAGCCTTTAACCTTGGGACGGATACAGCACATCCCGCGAATGATTAGGTCAATATTTACGCCCACCTGCGAAGCTTCGTAGAGAGCGCTAATAATCTCAGGATCAACCAGCGAATTCATCTTGGCGATGATATAGGATGGATAGCCTTGCTTTTGATGATCAATTTCGCGCTGAATCAATTGCAGAAACTTCTCACGCATATTTACAGGCGCGACTAACAGTTTGCGATATTCAGTCTGACGTGAATAGCCCGTGAGATAGTTGAACAAATCCGTCAAATCCGCACCTAAATTATCACAGCAACTGAATATGCCAAGATCGCTATAGAATCTCGCAGTTTTAGGATTGTAATTACCCGTGCCAATATGAACATAACGAACTAGGCGATCGCCTTCTTGACGCACGACTAGAGCGGTTTTGGTATGAGTCTTGAGATCCTTAAAGCCATAGACCACATGGACTCCTGCATTCTCTAGTTTCTTTGCCCAGAGAATATTATTCGCTTCATCAAATCTCGCCTTCAATTCCACTAAAACCGCTACCTGTTTACCATTTTCGGCGGCTCTGATTAAGGCATGAACGATGGGGGAGTCGCCAGAAGTACGATATAGAGTTTGCTTGATCGCTAGAACCTGTGGATCGACAGCCGCCTCTTCAATAAAGCGCTGCACCGTGGTTGTAAAAGATTGATAGGGATGATGAACCAAAAAGTCACCTTCACGAATCACATCAAAAATGTTCTTTCCATTATTGTCTCCTTCCTTTAGGCGAGGATGTGTCACCGACTTCCAAGACTTATCCTGAAACTCAGGCATCGGCAAAAAGGCGAGAGCCATCAGATCGCCCAAACCAATTAGCCCAGGGATATCATACACATCGGTTTCGGTAATTCCCAACTGTCCAATTAATTCTTTGCGAATCGCTGGTGGTACATCATTGGCGATTTCCATCCGCACGACTGCCCCAAATTTCTGCTTCCGTAACTCAGCTTGCAGAGCCGAGATCAAGTCATCAGCTTCTTCTTCTTCAATGTCCAGTTCCGCATCACGGGTAATCCGAAATGGATAATAATTAAGAATTTCCATTCCTGTAAATAAAGCTTCCAGATTGTGAGCGATTACCTGTTCTAAAGGAACAAAGGTATGCTCGTCTGTCTCAGGAATCTTTACAAAGCGGGGCAAGATGCTCGGTACTTTTACCCTTGCGAAATTCTGCTCACCTGTGAGGCGATCGCGTACAATCACGACCAAACTCAAACTGAGATTAGAGATATAGGGAAATGGGTGAGCAGGATCGACGGCTAAGGGCGTGAGTACGGGAAATAATTTTTCTTGAAAATAGGTTTTTAGATAATGCTGATGTTTTTTATCAATATTCTTGTAGTCGAGCAGCTTTACGCCGTTTTGATGCAATTCGGCTCGTAATGTATTTTCAAAAAACTCATGCTGTGTTGTCACAAGCGGAACCAGCGCGTCACGAATTGCTTGCAATTGTTTGTCTGGTTTTAGTCCATCATCGGTGACGATATCAGTCTGCTGGGCAAACTTTTTTTTCACCCCTGCCACTCGCACCATAAAAAATTCGTCAAGATTCGTGCTGAAAATCGCGCAAAATTTAGCGCGTTCTAGTAATGGTGTGCGCGGATCAATCCCCTCATTTAAAACTCTTTTATTAAAGGCAACCCAACTCAGTTCACGATTAAAGAAATATAGCGCTGGGTCAACTGGCTCTTCTATTGTCTCAGCTTGTGTCTCGGCTTGAGCATTTTGATCGATTATCTGCTGCTGTTTTTGTGGGCGCAGTTCTTTCAGAGTCATATTTTGTGTCTCTGACAACTCAACCGTTGCCTCGACTTCAATAACTACATCTTCAGTAAGTTCTGAAGTTTTCTTGGGTAACTCTTTTTTAACTCTGGTCATACAAGTAAATTTATTTTCTTAATAGCTAGATTACCGAAATGTATTTCATTTCTATGTGAGCTTAAACACGATCGCTCCCAAAAAACTAAAAGGGCGCTTTGCGCCCTCTTGCTTCTAACCTAACAAAGCTTCGATGTCCTTACGCAATCCAGCATCTTCAGGTGCAACACTAGAGGCATAATACTTGACAACTTTGCCTTCTTTATCAACCAGAAACTTATTAAAGTTCCATTGCACTTGGTTGGCGGTGGTGTCGGTGAGATATTTGTATATGTCCACCATGTCTGCACCCTTGACCTTGACCTTGCTAAACATATCAAAAGTGACATCGTAGGTGAGGGAGCAGAATGACTTGATTTCGGCTTCAGGGGCAGGTTCTTGTGCGCCAAAATCATTGCTAGGGAATCCTAAAACTTCAAATCCCTTGTCTTTATATTCACGATAAAGGGATTCCAGTCCTTTGTACTGCTTGGTGTAGCCACATTTAGAAGCCACGTTGACAACTAGGGCTACCTTGCCTTTGTACTGAGCAAGATCAACAGGTTGACCGTCGATGTTTGTGATTTTGAAATCGTAAAGTGTAGACATATTTGAAGGCTGCTATTTGGATAAACTTTTATCTGCGTTTCATGCTAGCGCAAAGCGCTGTATTAGCTAGAGTGAAGACTAGACTTATTTAAAATTTTGCAGCGATCGCATAGCAAGTGTAATTATCCTGATTGGTGTACCTGCGAGTGGCAAGGCTAGACTTGCCACTTGTGCGTACTGGCTGTCTCTGGTAAACCCAATGGCAAAAACAGTAGCAGTCTTGTCTACGGTCAAACCCAGATAATCAGCCCCGATCGCATTCGCGAGCCACTCTATGGGTCGGCGAATACTCAAGGTAATTGGGCTGAGATTTGGACTCAGGTACAGCAGGAATTGGCAAATGCCGCAAATCGCAACAATCTGTAATGTATGATGCCACAAACTACAGGAGTATATCCGTAAAAACGCGTGATTCTAAAATATAAGAAACATGAATTTTTTTTGCAATTCTTCAACGCTAATAGTTTTCATCTATTTCCAGAAAAATGCTTAATTTAATCTTAACTTGTAGGCAACCATTAGTTAATCAAAGTTTTTCCTTGTCTTAATTAAGTGTCCATAATACTTGTGTAACTTTAAGTTGTATAACAACTAATTGCGTCGCGGTAGATAAATCATGGGTTCATCTGTCATGTTTAAAGGGCTCTTTTTTAAAGCAGCTTCTGCTATTGCTGTAAGCACTGCCTTAATCTCATCATTCGGTTCTCAGGCAAATGCCCAGAGTGTTATTAAGGTAGATGGATCTAGCACTGTATTTCCCATTATGGAAAGAGCTGCGAGCGACTTTCAGAAATCTGGTGGCTCCAGAGTAACCGTTGGTATTTCAGGTACTGGTGGCGGTTTCAAGAAATTCTGTAACGGTGATACCGATATTTCCAACGCTTCTCGCCCAATTCTCAAAAAAGAAATTGATGCTTGTAGAGCTAAGGGAGTCAGTTTCTTCGAGCTTCCCATTGCCTATGATGGGTTAGTTGTCGTTGTCAATCCACAAAATACTTGGGCAAAAGATCTGACTGTCGATGAACTTAAGAGAATTTGGGAACCAGGTTCTAAAATCAAAAACTGGAGTCAAGTTCGTAGAGGCTTTCCTAATGTTCCCTTAAAGTTATTTGGTCCTGGCCCTGATTCGGGTACTTTTGATTATTTCACCGAAGCGATTAATGGCAAGTCGAAGGCTAGCCGCACTGACTATACCCCAAGCGAAGATGACAACGTCTTGGTCAGAGGCGTAGCAGGCGATCGCGGTGCTCTCGGCTATTTTGGCAAGTCTTATTTAGAGGCAAACAAAAGCCGTATTCGTGCGGTTGGTATTTCTAGAGGCGGCGGTAGAGCAGTCATGGCTAGCGATGCCACCGTGCAAAATGCTTCCTATCAGCCACTCTCCCGCCCAATGTTCATATATGTCAGCGCCAAATCTGCTAAGCGTCCTGAAGTAAAGCGTTTTGTAACCTTTCTTTTCAACAATGGTAACAATATTGTCAAACAAGCTCGCTACACTCCATTCCCTCAGAATGCCTACGGTCAGATTCTTGCCAATTATAACAAGGGTAAACTCGGTACCATTTTTGGAGGTGAAGCAGAAGTTGGTCTGACTATTAACGAACTGATTGCACGCGAAGTTCGCTAAACTTCATTTTTCATCAATTCCTTATAGCATCTCCTCTAGTAAAGTATGGGGTAAAATCTCCATACTTCGAGTGAGCCATAAGCGCTATATCTCCAAAATCAAATTTAATTTAATCCCAGAAATGTAATCTTTTACATTTTTGGGATTTTAAGCATTTACTTATCTGCATTTTGGCTATGTCTAGCCACATTCCTAGAAATACACACAATCTCATGACTAAAGAAGCCAGTATCGGCAACCTAAAAACTTTTAAACGCAGTCGCACTCAAAAGCGCTTAATCACTGAAAAAGTGATTGAAGTAGCACTTTTTTTAGCCGCTTCATCCTCAGTCTTGACTACCTTTGGGATCATGGAAATTCTGATTGGAGAGACTTTGCAATTCTTTCAAAAAGTCTCAATCGTTGAATTTTTGACAGCAACTGAATGGACTCCGTTATTTAGCGAACCCAAATATGGCATTTTGCCCCTAATCTCAGGGACATTAGTTACCACTGGTGTCGCTCTAATTTTGGCTATTCCCCTCGGCACAATCATTGCAATTTATTTAAGCGAATTTGCATCAGATCGCTTACGAGAAATCATCAAGCCAATTTTAGAGATTTTGGCAGGTATCCCCACAGTCGTATATGGTTACTTTGCTCTGCTCTTTGTCACACCTTTGCTTAAGGAATCAATTTTAGCAGTCCAAAAGTTTTTTATGCCAGGACTGGAGGAGTTTGATTATTTCATCCTACCTGGATTTAATATGCTCAGTGCGGGGCTAGTAATGGGAATCGCGATCGTGCCATTTATTAGCTCAATTAGTGAGGATGCCATGAGAGCTGTGCCTCTACAAATGCGCGAAGGTTCCTATGCGATGGGAGCGACAAAATTACAAACAGCGCTCAACGTGGTCTTGCCTTCAGCAATCTCAGGAATTATGGCGGCTTACATCTTAGGTATTTCAAGAGCGATCGGGCAGACGATGATTGTGGCGATCGCCGCAGGGTTGCAGCCAATTTTCACTTGGAATCCACTCGATGGAGCCGCCACGATCTCCACTTACATCGTCCAAGTCTCGCAGGGCGACATTGCTAGAGGCACTGTAGAGTATCAAACAATTTTTGCAGCAGGACTAACCTTAGTTTTGATTACGCTATTGCTTAATATTATTGGGTTCTTTTTGACTAAGCGATTTCGAGAGGTTTATTAAAGCTATGCAATCACAGGATATCCAAAAGCTAAAGGCAAACATCAGTCGTCGCAAACTCTGGGATTACATATTTATTATCGTCGCCATTCTCTCTCTTTTGGTCAGTATTTTGACTCTGATTGCGCTGATACTTCAGTTGTCAATCACAGGAATCCCACGCATTAACTGGGAATTTCTAACATCTTTTGCCGATCCTGCTCCAGAGCTTGCAGGTGTCTTAACGGCTTGGGTTGGTAGCTGTCTAACTATGCTAGTTACTATCGTGATGACAGTTCCTATTGGTATTGCATCAGGTATATATTTGGAAGAATATGCCCGCAAAAATTGGTTTGCCAACATTATCGAAATCAACATTGCTAATTTGGCTGGCATACCTTCAATCATTTATGGATTGCTGGCGCTAGGCGTGTTTGTACAGCAGCTTAAGTTGGGTGAAAGTATTCTAACTGCGGGTTTAACGCTATCCTTGCTAATTTTGCCTGTAGTGATTGTAACGACGCGAGAAGCCCTCAAGTCAGTTCCTAACTCGCTGCGCGAAGCAGCCTATGCAATGGGTGCAAGCAAATGGCAAATGATCTGGGATCATCTGTTACCATCTTCCGCAGGCGGCATATTGACAGGAATTATTGTGGGACTATCTAGAGCGATCGGTGAGACCGCGCCATTGGTGACGATTGGCGCGTTGACATTCATTGCATTTTTGCCAGACTCTCCCTTTGTTGACTTCCCGACTAAAGCTTTTGCATGGTTAGAAGCTCCTTTTACGGTGATGCCGATTCAGATGTTTAACTGGGTATCTCGACCAGAACCAGAGTTTCAAATAAATGCGGCGGCGGCTGGGGTAATATTGATTCTGATGACTCTAGCTATGAATGGATTAGCGATTTACCTTCGCTATTACTTCCGCAAGCGCATTAAGTGGTAATACAAATCCCTGTAATGGTTTTTAAGCACAAATCTTCGTTGAGTAATTTATTAACTAATTGAAATAAATGGAAATTAGCACCCCAGCAGCTACTAGGAAAGTAAGAATAAAAGCTCAGGTTAAAGACTTTAGCTTCTTTTATGGTTCTGTCCCAGCTCTTAAAAACATCAATTTAAAAATAGCTGAGAATCGTGTTACAGCTTTAATTGGTCCCTCAGGTTGCGGTAAAACTACTCTCTTGCGCTGCTTTAACCGAATGCACGATCTGTATTCGGGAAACCGCTATGCAGGGGAGATATTTGTCGAAAAACAAAATATTCTCGATAAAAATATTGAT
>JBIKYX010000001.1:0-148772 GCA_044355035.1 Pseudanabaena sp.
GATTGTAAGTTCGATTTTTATTTTTGTGCCTTCTACACTTATTACCTTTGCCGACATTTTCTTTCTTGCCTCCTTCTTTATTCTCTCATTATCCTGCTATCTTCGTATTAAGTCAAGGTCGCACCCACAAAAACCTTTCCCGAAACCGAACCCTATGTCGATAGCGGCTGTTCTCTCATTGTCGGTTCACAAGGTATCTATGTGATTCACTCACAGAAGATTTTACAGTTACAATTAGTTTAGAATATTTTCTAGACCAGCTAAACTTTTACGCGCACAAAAAAAGGATTAACTAACATGAGATCTGTGGAATTATTTGAAAAACTAGCATCTTCCACTTGGCAACGTATTTTCCATGCTAATCAACATGAAGTTTCTCAAGGAGAGGAAACAATTACAGATATAAATCTTCTGGAAATTGCAATGTCTCAATCTTCAGAAGTCACAGTTATAAAAACTGATAAATATAGAGAAAAAGATCAAGGTACAGACTGGGAGTGGTGGATTGGGAATAGTCGTATAGGATATCTTCGTTATGCCGTTCAAGCTAAAAAAATTGATGCAAAATTCACTAATTATAAATCTCTTAAGCATAAAGTAGATTCAGAAGAACAGATTGACATTTTAGAAAGATATGCTCAAAACAATAGAGCTATTCCTCTTTACTGTTTCTACAACTACTCTAAACATACTAATTTAAGTCCTTATTGGCATTGTAATTTGCGAATAGATACTACGCAGCTTGGTTGCACTGTTACTCCGTTAAAGAATGTTCAACAAGCACTTCAGCAACGAGGAAAAAGAACCTTTGACTTTCTACACACTCCTTATGATACAAAACCATGGCGTTGTTTAGTTTATTGTCCTTCTCTACTTCAGGTTTATAAATCCAGAACAGCCATTCATACTTCGTGGGGTTTTGGAGATGTTTTCGTCTATCCCAGATTGCCAGAAAACTTGTCCGATGCTATTAAAACTAATTCTAGATTTAGACTGTTTAATGATCATAGGAATCAACTTGATTACCGCGATGATGAGTTTTATAGAGAAGGTAATTATCCTAAACGAATTCTTGTTGCAAATTACTTAGGAGACAATCTTTAGCAAATCTACTTTGTAAAGTCGTGCTAAGTACATAGTCAGTGTATATAGACAAATTACTTCAAAACATAACAGGTGATATCCGATGTCATATAGCGAATTTACCTTAGAATCAGTACAAACAGCTTTTGACCTTACAATTGCTGAACGCGCAAATTTGCTTGAAGATACGTCCCTTGGTGAATCTAGTGAATTCCTCAACCAACTTCTCAAAGAATTTGTGCCATTAGCACTTGCCATGAATACTGAAAAAGCGCGATCAGAGTTAATTATTGCGCCGATTTTAGTAGAAGTTCGCAAGAAATACTTGGACAAAGCGAGTTTATTTTCAGGTGTGGAACTAAACATTGATCGTGATTCTGGATTAAATGGTATTTGTGACTTCTTATTAAGCCGATCGCCATCACAACTAATGCTCAAAGCGCCTGTTGTGGTCGTAGTCGAAGCTAAAAAGGAGAATATCAACGGCGCGTTAGGACAATGTATTGCCGAAATGTGGGCAGCCAAACTCTTTAATCAACAACATGAGAATGATATTTCTGTCATCTATGGAGCCGCTACGACTGGCAATGATTGGAAGTTTTTAAGGCTATGCGATCGCCTTGTGGAGATTGACTTAACTGAGTATCAACTCAGCAACATTGACAAAATTCTAGGTATTCTTTCTCTTTCTTTTCAATAATTTCAAACTGGAGAACTCTAACTATGACTACTCAAATTGTGACTCAACTTCCGATTCCTACATTCTTCGATCGCCACAAAGTCGGTTCAGTCTGGCGCGTTCCTTATCAAGATCGGGCTAACCAAGCCGAAGCATGGGCGAAACAGCATGGTATTGTCCCTGCGGCAAAGGATCGTAAGAAAATTTGTTTGATGGCGATCGATGTGCAGAATACTTTTTGTATTGCCAATCATGAGCTATTTGTGGGTGGTCGCTCTGGTACTGGGGCGATCGAGGATAATGTGCGCTTGTGCGAATTTATCTATCGCAATCTCCACCATATCAGCGAAATTGCGCCCACGATGGATACTCATACCGCCATGCAAATTTTCCATCCCATCTTTTGGGTAAATGATGCAGGTGAACATCCAATTCCTAATGCCACATCGATTACGTTAGAAGATGTCCAAAAGGGCAAATGGAAAGTAAACCCCGCGATCGCCTATAGTCTTGCCAAGGGAAATTACATGGCAATTCAGCGCCACGCCTTGCATTATGTGCAGAAACTCAGCGACGAAGGCAAGTTTCCGCTAACAGTTTGGGCGTATCACTCCATGCTCGGCGGCATCGGTCACGCGCTCGTTTCCTCTGTCGAAGAAGCCATGTTCTTTCACAATATTGCAAGGCACAGTCAAACTAATTTCGAGATTAAAGGTGGCAACCCTCTCACTGAGAATTATTCTGTACTTCGTCCTGAAGTCATGGATGGAGCCGATGGTAGACCGATCGCTCAGAAGAATACACGCTTTTTGCAAAAGTTACTGGAATTTGATGCCGTGATCATCGCAGGTCAAGCCAAGAGCCATTGCGTAGCATGGACAATTCAAGACTTGCTCAGCGAGATTTTGGCGCATGATCCAAAACTAGCCAAGAAAGTCTATCTACTCGAAGATTGCACTTCGCCTGTAGTCGTTCCCAATATTGTGGACTACACCGATCAAGCGGATGCAGCATTTAGACGGTTTGCGGATGCTGGTATGCACTTGGTCAAATCCACTGACGCAATGGAAACATGGACAGATCTCAATCTAGCTTAAAGCGATCGCTAACAAGAGGTGAACCCTATGATGAGTATCAATTTAGACTATGAAACAGAGAAATATCTAGTGGCTATTCTTGCGAAAGAAAATACTACTAGTTCAGAATTGATTGAACGGTTGCTCAGAGAATATTTGGAAACCATTCAATCTAAAAAAGGATTTTTTGAGCGCCTGTTGTCTAGCTAAAACCTAGCTAACATGGACATAAATCAAAAATCATGAGGTGTTTCTATGAGCGCTTTACTATCTTTTTATCGTGACGAGTCAGCTAATCCTGAAGGGCGAACCCTTACAGAGATTTGGGCTTGGGATTATATTCGTCTTGAAAATGTGCATAACTATATTCAATGGCTGTTCCCTCTTCCTGAACCTAGCAAATTTAGTAATAACGCACCTCTTCTGGATGAAGTCGTGATTGAAGAATTTCTAAAAGATAAAGAACTGCGTAGAAGTCTCTATCGTTCCTTCAAGTTGTTACTTGATTTCTATGGATTACAATGCGTCACCTCACCAGAAATGGGAGTAAAGATTAGCAAAGCCACTAACTTTGATATGCGCCGACAATATTGGTTACGCCCAATGAACCATAACCATTTGAGAATCACCCGCATTCTCCGTAGCCTTTCCCTCTTAGGTTTAAAAGCCTATGCCAAAGCTTTCCTAACTTGTTTGCAAGACCTTTACCAAGAAGACCCTAAAGCGATCACTCCCACCACCATCGAATTCTGGGAGAAAGCAGTTTAAGCAAATTAGGAATTAGGAATAATATTTCAATTCGTAATTCGTAATTATTCAACCACCAATCACCAAACAAAATGACAAACATCAACGACCTCTTTCAATCGGCACTAGATGACGGAACCCTTTCCAATGAATCTTTGCAAGCTCTTACAGTTTATGACCTTGGCGCACAAATTCAAGCAGGGCTTGGCATTCATGTTGATGATGTGATGTCTAGCGAAGTTGTGCTAGTGACGATTATGCCCGATGACTCTGGCTCGATTCAGTACTCAGGAAATGCTCAGGCAGTGCGTGGCGGACATAACTCCGTAATTGATGCGCTGACCTCTTCCCAGCAACAGGATAATATTCTGATTCACAATCGCTATCTGAATGGAACAGTCCTCTATCCCTACTGCCCGATCGCACAGGCAATTCGTATGGACACCAAAAACTACACCCCAAATCAAGGTACACCGCTTTATGATCAAACAGTGGTGCTGTTGGGAACGGTATTAGCCAAGTCGCAGGAATTCTCGGACAATGGCGTGCCTGTTCGCACCGTGACCCTGATTATTACCGACGGTGATGATTGCCATTCGATGCGTCATACGGCTAAGGATGTAGCAGCGATCGCCCATGATATGTTGCGGATGGAAAATCACGTTATTGCGGCGATGGGTATTGATGATGGTTCTACTAATTTCCGTCAAGTATTTAAGGATATGGGAATTCGCGATGAATGGATTCTCACTCCTGCCAATAGTGATGGCGAAATTCGTAAGGCTTTTCAGGTATTCTCACAATCGGCAATGCGAGCAAGTCAGAGTGCGGCTAACTTCAATTCGTTAGGCGGATTTGGATCGTAGATTTTTGAGCGCCTTTGGCGCTCAAAAATCTATTAGTCGATTTCATTGGCAAATACAGCCGCGATCGCCTGTTTCGCATCTGTGCGAAATTCTTGTACATTCACGCGACTGAGTAAACTTACGGCAATTATCATCACGATAGCTTCGCAGACAAATACAAAACTATAAGCATAGAGGGGGATACCGAAAATTTTCTTGCCAATATCCAGAACAATACCGCCTGAGAGTGTGGCGATACCTCTAGCGATCGCTTGAGACAATCCCCAAGCACCAATAAAAGTACCTGCGGTTTCGGCGGCGGTTAGATCGAGCATCAGGCTCAATGCGCCTGAAGTGGTAATTCCTGAGGCAAATCCAAATATGGTTAGGGCTATTTGCAAGACTGGAATTTGTTGAGTAAATCCCGCAATTAGCAGTAAAGCGCAACTGGCTGAAACCATATAGCAGCCTAGTTTCGTGGAGTTTTGTTTGCCAAGACGTGGCACAATTAAAAAGCCTGAAGAACTCAACCCAATTAATGTCCCTGTTCCAAAAGCAGCATTAAGTTGAGTGGTTTTACAAATACTCATCCCAAATACAGCACCACCGAAGGGTTCCATAATTGCGTCTTGCATGAAAATACCGATCGTCATCATTAGTAAAAAGGAGAAAAATAAACCAGTCTGTTTACTGGCTGTCAATACTTGTAAAGCCTTACTCAAACTAAGTTTATCCTCAGTTGCTGTAGTTCCATTTAGAATATGATTTTCAGCAACCCTTACTTTGTAACGAGAATATTTCTTTTCAACTCCATAGGTCGCAAAAACTGCTAAACCGATTACCGCCATAGGAATAATCGTGAATACAAAATTAACTGTGCTTTGTAATCCCGCGAGTCTATTAGGATCAGTATAAATGGAAATATTACTGGGCGGAGCTTCTGAGCATTGCAATAACCGAGAAACCACGATCGCACCAATCACAATACCGACCATCAGCATCGACCAAACGATCCCCACTAATTTTGAGCGTTCCTCTTCATCGGAAATATCCACTAGTAGCGCTGCAAAGGGAGTGGAACTAAAGCTAATCGCCATGCCATACAGAGCAAACATAACTCCTAACAGAATCACCCATCCATAAGTAATGCCATTCCAACCAATCTCATGAACACTACGTCCCAATTGCCACATTACTTGCGTGAGCAGAAAAGCCACAATCGCAAATACGACTGAGCCAATCCAGACATAGCCAGAACGATGCGTGCCAAAGATAGTTTTGGCATCGGAAGTTTGTCCAAACCAAACACGGGTAGGCGATACAAATAGAGGCATCGCCACAAACCCTGCGGCGAGGGTTGCAGGAATCGTCAGCTCGTTAATCATCAGTCGATTAAGTAACCCTGCGATTAGCAAAGACATGATGCCCAAACCCATTTGGAACAAGCCAATCCGAAACATCTGAATCAGAGGTAATTTTGGGGGTGAGTCTAAGTTTGCGGGTATATCCACTTGATTAAGCATTGTTAAAGATTGAAATCGTTAATAGTTTATTTACAGCAGAAATAAAAGTCTAAAAGTGCCGCTTCGCGGCACTTTTAGAGTAATTACCTATGTTTTACCATCGTCAGGCAACCATTTTAAAAGTGGTAATGGCAAAACACTGCTGAGATTAGCAATTAAAATCAAAAGCCAAAGATTCGTAAAATTGGATTCGGTTACGCCCAACAAATGTGTCAAACCCGCACCTAATTGAAAGGAACAAAGGGATGCAATATTAATTACGGACATTAACAGCGCAAATAACGTCGCCTCAATACCCTCAGGACAGAGCCGCGCCGCCAAAATTAACACAGGCATAAAGGCAATACGTCCCGCGATCGTCAAAATCAAATTATCACCTAGACTAAACCAGCGATCGCCTATGCCTAGAGAGCGATTGAGATGAGTAACCAACAATAAACTAGTTAGCCCTAGCAAAGTAGAAATGATCGTTGTCCAGAAAAAGATCTTGCGGGTGGCGACTCCTTTAAAAAAACGTTGAAATATCCATACGCCAAATAATCCCGCCCAACTAGCGAAAAATCGCATTGTGCCGAGAAATTCGGGATTAAACTTCAGTTCATTGGTGGTGAAATAGAAAAAAGCCGTATCGCAACTGGGCATCGCTTGCCAAAGAAACAGGAACGCCGCAGGCAACCAAATCGCTTTATTTGTGAAGGCTTGGCGCAACTGGATTAAATTTAATTTTAGGGACATCCATAATTGCGAATTTCTCGATAAAGTTTCGGGCTTGATCCCCGTTATCGGATCGGGAGCGACAATAAAAACTGTGGACATCGGTGGATCAGCGATCGCAAAGGCGGCGATCCCCACTAAAAGCGGCAAAATGGACGCGATTTCAAATACAAATCTTGCGCCAAAATGCTCCAGTAAGTAGCCGCTCAAATAAGCGGAAGTAATCGCGCCAATCGATGAAGCAATCCAACTAAAAGACTGCAAAGAGCCTGCATCTCCCTCTGGTTCTAATCTGGCGCGTTGGACAATTAGAGCGTCAATAATGGCATCGGAAAAAGCAATCGATAGCGAACCTGTGGCAATCATGGCGATCGCCCAAAAAGGTGTCGCCACCCAAGTCCCCATACTCGCCCATGCAAAAACGCCTAAAAAGCTTGATAGTAATAAATAAGGGCGGCGGCGATAACCAAATACGGGAAACCCATCGGAAATCAGACCATACAAGGGTTTAATCGTCCAAGGGAGCATCGTAAATCCCAACATTGAAGCGACTTCCGCAGGACTCAGTCCCAAATCGTCTTTGAGAAAGAAACTGACGGCAAGTTGCGAGATCGTAATTGCGCCTTGCACAAAATAAATAATGGCGATCGCCCCCAGTTCTAGGTCAAACGACCGACTTCGCAAGCTTTTTAACCACTCTGATTGGATTAGCCCAAAATGATTGCTCAAAACAACTGCCCAAATATTAAGAAACTTTGCTCTAAGTATATTTTAGTCTCGAATCGTGACGACTATTCACCCAAAACTGAAACCTGAACCGAAAAAGGGTTGCAGCGCTTGGCACTACAACCCTTTTTCAAAATATTACTAGAACGGGTTCGACGGGGCTCGAACCCGCAACTTCCGCCGTGACAGGGCGGTGCTCTAACCAATTGAACTACGAACCCAAATTTTGACTTAAATATTGATCTTTAGAAACGTTTATTACAGGCTCTTTCCGAGTTGTTTTTTTGTTTCTTCATTTAAGCGCTCCTTATTATGTAGATTTACAAGCTGTTTGTCAATACTCTAAGCATATTTTTTTGAAATTTCTTGAAATCTCTTAAATAAGTGACTGTAATATTCACTTCCAGCTAATTTCTCTAATCACTAACCCCTCAATAGCCATAAATACAGCGCAAGTTATTCGTTAAATTTGTCGGATAAAGTCTGAAAAAGTCATTGCAATTGATTCAGACTGTGATATCCTTTCACCCATTATTTGCCAGCTAAATTTTTTTTATCAAGATTTACTTGGTTCGAGGACTTCCATGAACTGCTTTAAAAGCGACAATACCAAACGCGACAATACTAGACGTGACAATGCTAGGCGTGCAACGATCGCCTTTGCCACAACGCTTTTGACGCAAATCATCAATATGGCAGTACCAACTGCTTGGCAAATGCTGATGCCATCCGCGATCGCCTTGCCAGGACAAACGCCAGATCAAGTTGCTGCTTGGGTAAAAACCAATCCTGTCCTCAATCCAGCCATTGGTGAGCGTCTTTTAGTACGAAAAAGTATTACTCCCGCAAGGCGATTTCAATTTCAGGCGAGTGTTTTATTACCGGGGGTAGCAGAAATTCGGGGCAATGCTTATGTGATCAGGAGTGAGCAAATCCATCTTTTTGATATCATCACCAGTGTGACGCGATCGCGATTAGAGGAAGCTTTGAGATCTATCTATGGTCCCGAAATTATGCGTGACTATGCCACAGCTAAACGGGTTTATTCCTATCCCACGGCGGATATGCTAAGGCGATCGCAAAGTCGAAATGCTTCACCAATTCTTGCGGCTTTGCAGGGAGAATTGCGGCAAGGTAAGCAGTATGCCTATTGGATAGAGGTATTACAAAACGGTAAGGGCGGCGCTAATTCTGGACAAATTACAGTGTTGGAGTTAGAAAGCTTGCCGAAACTACAGCAAGAACTGAGCAAAAAGGAAAATTTCTAAACAGAAAATAGCTCCTGTTATCTAACTCAGTCCAGTCTGTAATGTTTTGAGTACTCTTGACATATCGTTTTTAATTGCACAAGGCTATAAAAACCAGCCATAGCTGTGCAACCCTTTTCCAAGCAGATTTACGCCCAGATAACAAGTCCAAACTACCAATAATCCCAAACTCGCCAAAATTGCAGGCTTACGTCCTTGCCAACCTTTGGTAATGCGTGTATGCAAATAAGCCGCAAACACTAGCCATGTAATCAAAGACCATGTTTCCTTGGGGTCCCAACTCCAGTAGGAACCCCATGCTTCGTTTGCCCATACGCCGCCAGCGATAATGCCAATGGTTAGTAGCGGAAATCCTAAACCGATCGCTCGATAACTGAGATTATCTAAAGTTTCACCGAGAGTAAGCCGACGTAAAGAGAGTGGCGTAGTTTGCGTTTCAGGAATTAATGTGGCGGTACTTGTTGATGGCAAATTAACTGAATTTAAAACACTACCCATCCCTTCAATAGCAAAGGCAGCAAATGTTTCAGAATTTGAATTATTAGAATTATTGGAAGCGGGATCAGCAAGACTACGCAAATTAGTGCCGAAGGAACTGCCTTGCAAAACCACATCTTGACCGCGAGTGACGATTAAAAAAGCGATCGCTAAAATACTGCCTGTCATCAAAGCCGCGTAGCTAAGCAACATGACGCTAACATGCATCATCAACCAGTTAGATTTGAGGGCAGGGACTAGCGGCTCCGATATCTGCATCCCATCAGGTAAAGCGATCGCCGCAAAAGCTGTGATCCCCATCGCCACAGGAGAAGTGAATGCACCGATTAGCCGTTTAGCATTGTCATTGGCACTTTTACTACCAATGCGGTTAACCACGATATGCATGGTCGTAATGCCCCACGCTAAGAAAAACAGCGATTCGTAAAGATTGCTAAGGGGGAAATAGCCTGCATCCAGCCAACGCGCTCCCAATAAGGCTGCAATACAAAGATTAGCGATCGCCATGCCCGCATTACCTAGCGATCGTAAGTAGGGCAAGTTGGGGAAAGCGACATGCACCCAAAAAATGAGCATAGTCGCAAAGAGGACGGCGAATGATGAGTTGTCCAGTAAGTTCTGAAGCGCGACGAGTTGCATTCAGGCGATTCTCCAGCAATTTTTAGAAAGTTTTATAGTCAGATTTTTAAAAGTGCATATATCATGCGTTTCCATTGTATATATAATTTCGCTTATGACATTAAATTACCGATCGCTTCCCACGCAATTACCCAACCCCGATGCCGAAGGTGCGATCGTCGCACTACATGGCTGGGGCGCAAACTGTGATGATTTGATCTCGCTTGCGCCTCTCGTTGGACTCCGCAATTACCAATGGATTTGTCCCGAAGCCCCATTCGATCATCCGATGCCCGGGGGCAAAATGTGGTACGACTTGCAAAGCATGGATACTGAAGGTTTAGCCCAAAGTTGCGAATTACTAAGCCAATTTTTGGAAGACTTACCAGCCGTAACAGGAATTCCTCTTGAAAAAACATTTCTATTAGGTTTCTCCCAAGGCGGCGCGATGACCTTAGATGTGGGGCTTGCCTTTCCTTTCGCAGGATTAATTTCCTTGAGCGGTTATTTGCACATTACTGAAGAGGATTTGCTGGAACTCGCGAATATGGATTTACCACCGATTTTGATCGCTCACGGTACGCTTGATTCAGTTGTTCCCATTCATATGGCGCGTAATACCAAGGAAATATTCGATCGCTTAGGCGTAACTGTAGAGTATGAAGAATATGAAATGGAGCATGAGATTCGTCCTGAAACCTGCGATCGTATTCAGCAGTTTATTTTAGAACATTAAAAATTCATGTATTCCATTCTAATGATGAGAATTGTTAGATTTTGTTTGGCTAGCTAGTCAATGTTTGATGCGACAGTGTATTCTTAAGGTTGAAATAATCACTTTAATATATTAGGAGATATTGTATGAATCTTTCAGATACTCAAGTGTTCACAGCATTGGTAGTTGCACTGTTCCCCGCAGTATTGGCAGCTTTGTTGGGTTCTGCTCTTTCTAATTCCTAGTCTTCATTTGTCGATAGTGCTGGGCGCTGTAGGCAAACCTGAGCAACTAACCGAGCAATTATCTAAAGGGCTTGCTAAGTAACTCCTTTAAATAGTTGCTCATATCCCAAAATTTCCAATATTCAATGCCTTTTTTTACAACCTAGAGGTTGCGAATGGTCGCCAAACAAGATTTATCTGCGCGGTTTTCCCCAGAAGTACAACAACAAGCCATGCAGCGATCGCAAGGTCAGTATGGGATGAAGTCTTCTGCGACTCATTCCTATAACAACCAGTCTGGTGGTGGTTTAAGATCCGTAACTAACACTCAATTTGGTGCGGCAAATAATTACAGCGATGCAGTTGCTCACAGTGTCCAACGCAAAAGAGAGCAGTTTTATCGAGCCAAAGCAACCGAATCGATCATTGTGATTGCGGTCAATGTGGCTTTGTCGATCGCGGCGATCGCGGCGATTGTGAGATTGTTGCCTTACCAAACTGCCCAAAAAGAAAGACTCGACGAAATTATCACCGAGGTAAATTCGGTTGAGCAGCGTGTCGGTGGGTTGCGCGAACAGTTGCCCCAAACCTTAAATTCTGGTAAGTCTCAGGAAACGCTACTCAGAAAGCAAGGCTGGATTAGGAACAATCAGATGACTATTAAACTACTCGATCCCACGGAAGTAGCATCTCCTAATAATGATGGTGTGATGCCCACAACCACAACGGCTCAGAAAAACAACAACCGCCAACAATAGTTGTGCTGTCGCAAATAAAGTGCTTTGCGCTAAAATCAAATTTTTCTCTGGACTACTTGAAGCTTCAATAGGCTGAGATGCGAGCAATTCAAATAAAGCAAGTAACTGCGAGACGATTTTTGTGGTTAAGGTTAGGAATTGTGGCGATCGCCATTATTTTTATCTTGACTATTGGTTTGACTGTGAGATGGGGAGGAGAAGCACAAGCTCAATCTGTACAAGAATTACAGAACTATCAAAACTATGTGGAGCAGCAGCGTCAAATCATCCAGAAACAACAAGAACAAATTAATGCCCTAACGAAACCCGCGCAGTCGCGACTTGAGGCGCTAAGACGAAATGTGCGTGTCACCGATGCTCAGATTCAAGATAATGAAAAAAAAATTCGGCAAGCCAGAGAGCAATTACAAAAGCTGAGTTTTAATTTGCAAGAACTGGAGTATGACCTCAACAAAAAGCGTGATGCGACTTCGGCGCGGTTACGTTATTTGCAAAGGCAACAACTACAGCGTTGGTGGGTGACGTTGCTTAGTAGTCGCGATCTCAATCAGTTTGCCGATCGCCGCCGCCAGATTGAACGTATTTATGATAGCGATCGCAAGTTACTATCAGATTTAACCCAACGCTCGGAGCGGGTGGAGAAACAGCGCAATCAGGTAATTGCTCAAAAAAATGAAGTTGAGTTATTGACGCAAAAGCTGAAATATCAAAAAGCAAATATTGAAGCAGAAACTGTCGCTCAACAAAATTCATTAGATCGACTTAAGAGCGATCGCCAAGCTCTGACCCAAGCCGAAGATCGTCTTGCTGAAGATTCTCGTCGTCTGTCACAAATTATTTTGGCAAAAGTACAGCCTTACTCAGGTTTAGTCCTTCCTCCAGGCACTGGGCAGTTGATGTACCCTACGATTGGCGAAGTTACCAGTAATTTTGGCTGGCGGGTACATCCGATTTTGGGGACGGAGCGCTTTCATGCGGGGATCGATTTTGGTGCTGACTATGGCAGTTTGATTTATGCCAGTGCGCGGGGTAGGGTAATTTATGCGGATTGGTATGGTGGCTATGGTAATTCAGTGATTATTGATCATGGTAATGGCATGACCACTTTGTATGCTCACTGTAGTGAGTTATATGTCAAAGATGGTGATGTGGTAGAAAGAGGACAACCGATTGCGGCTGTGGGTTCTACTGGGTTTTCGACTGGACCACATTTACATTTTGAGTTACGCGCTAATGGCGAACCGATCGATCCTGCCGCCTATTTATAGAACCAATTAGGTTACAGTAGGGTGAGTTAGCCTTAGCGTAACGTACGTTCAAACTTTGATAAGTAGCTGCTTGCAATTGAATATAAAATGTGGATCGGGCATCTTGCCCGTCAACAGGCTAGAAGCCTGTTCCACTATCTAATAAATTAACTAAGCCTAGTGCGTTACGCTTCGCTAACACACCCTACAAAAATTTTGGATTCTCCGAAAGGCTTCTGGGTACTTAATTTTTAAAACATCATTCTTAAAATATCAAAATAGTTATGTTAGCGATTCAGCAGGTAACAAAGCGCTTTGGTGGCTTGGTCGCTGTAAACGATGTCTCCTTTGATGTCAAGGAAAATGAAATCTTTGGAGTGATTGGTCCTAATGGCGCAGGTAAAACCACCCTATTCAATACAATTACAGGATTAATTGCCCCCACTGTAGGCAAGGTTATCTATAACGACAAAGAGATTACCAATCGCCGTCCCCATCAAATTGCCAAGTTTGGAATTGCCAGAACCTTCCAGAATATTCGTCTGTTTGGTGAACTATCAGCATTAGAGAATGTGGCGATCGCCAGACATCTGAGTACCACCACCAATCTTTGGAATGGCATTTTGGGGATACCACCAACCAAGCTCGAAGAAACCCAAACCTACGATCGCGCTCTAGAATTGTTAGAACTCGTGGGCTTAAGCGATCGCCATGATGTCAAAGCCAAAAATTTCTCCTATGGCGATCAGCGTCGTCTGGAGATCGCCCGCGCCCTTGCGCTAGAACCAAAACTGTTATTGCTAGATGAACCTGCGGCTGGCATGAATCCAAATGAAAAGGGACATCTCAGTGATTTTATTCGCAGTTTGCGCGATCGCTTTGCCCTGACGATTCTCCTCATCGAACATCATGTTCCTTTGGTGATGGGACTATGCGATCGGATTGCGGTTTTAGATTTTGGACAGCTAATTGCGATCGGACAGCCCGAAATTGTCAAAAGCGATCGGGCAGTAATTGAAGCTTATTTGGGAGACGAAGCGTGAACTACCAGACGCTGACCGCTTAGGCGGTACAGCGCTGGCTTCCTGATTCAACGGGGATAGCGTCCAACAAAACCGAAGTTTTACCAGATCGACTTACATCCCCTCCACAGGCCGACTCGCTAGTTCCTAACGAGATAATCCGCAAGGCTTCATTTCTAATATTTATCGCTGCATTTACATCACGATCATGGTGAGTACCGCAATGCTTACAAGTCCATGCCCTAACATCAAGAGTAAGATTATCAACTCGATTTAGGCATACATGGCAAGTTTTAGAGCTAGGGAACCATCGATCAATTTCGATATATTGCCTTCCTTCACTTTCAGCCTTGTATTTAAGCATTGTGCAGAACATACCCCAGCCAACATCGCTAATCGCTTTGGCTAAATTATGATTCTTGACCATACCCTTGATGTTGAGATTTTCTACTGCAATAACTTGGTTTTCGTTTACTATCTTGCGGGATAGTTTGTGCAGAAAATCTTCGCGACATCTGGCAATTTTGGCGTGAACTTTTGCCACGGCAAGTCTTGCCTTTTTACGATTTTGGCTACCCTTCTTTTTCTTGGATAGCTTTTGCTGTTTGCGCTTTAAGTTGCGTTGATGTTTGATAAAAAATCTAGGATTATCAAACTTAGAGCCGTCACTGGTAATCGCAAAATGGGTCAACCCAACATCAATACCGATAGCTTTATCTACTGACCTTAATTCAGGATTAGCTTTACCATCGTCAACCAAGACAGATACAAAGTATTTACCGTCAGGATTGCGAGAAACCGTTACGGTTTTGACATCGCCTTTAAAATCACGATGACGCTGAAAATACACCCAATCTATTTTGGGTAAATAAATCTTGTCACCATCAAACTTAACATTTTGGGGATAACTAATTGACTGCCTACCATGCTTTGACTTGAATTTAGGCAACATGGCCCGTTTATCAAAGAAGTTTTTGTAGGCAGTGGATAGATTCAATGCGACTACTTGCAAGCATTGAGAATATGGGTCTTTTAACCATTCATATTCTTTCTTGAGTGCAGGAAGTAAGCCTTGTATGTATCCCCTAGTTAGTCCCTTACCAGTATTTCTATAGGTTTCTTGGCATAGGTTTAAGGCATAGTTCCAGAACCATCTCGCACAGCCGAATGACTTTGCAAGCAAGGTTTCTTGCTCACTTGTGGGATAGATCCTGTATTTGTATGCCTTATACATTTATCAAGAACATTGAATACTGATAAGCTAATTATAGCATAGACAAATTCTATTGATTCGCTATCGCTCAATTTATTTGTGGGCTGCGCTTTCTGTTACTGAGCCTGTCGAAGTATCCCGTCACTCATCCTTGTAAACGGATAGAGTGCGGGACTTCACGTTCGCATTAGTTAAATGAAGCTTAGATAAACTTGGGTTTTGTGCGATTAGATGCATTTGTTACAAAAAAATGTTAATCTTAATAAAAAGTTAAGTTTTGTTGTAGCCCAAACCTATGCTTCGTCTTGAACATGTACAGAAAATCTACCCCACTGGCGAAGTCCTTAAAGACGTTAACTGGGAGGTGAAAACAGGCGATCGCATTGGTTTGGTTGGCGTAAACGGCGCAGGAAAATCAACACAACTCAAAATTATTGCAGGGGAAATCGAACCCACCGCAGGACAGATCGTCCGCCCAACTAGCCTTAAAATTGCCTATCTCAGTCAAGAGTTTGATGTCGAAGAGACTCGCACCGTCAAACAAGAAATGTGGCAAGCATTTCAGGAAGTTCGTGAAGTCCAGATGGAACTTGCCAAAGTGCATCATCATCTAGAGCATTTGCAAGATGGGGAAGACTACGAGCCAATCCTCAAGGTGATGGATCGGTTACAACGTAAGTTTGAAGACTGTAATGGCTACGAACTCGAAAGTCGCATTGATAAATTACTGCCTGAACTCGGTTTTAAAGTGGACGATGGCGATCGCTTTGTGAGCGAATATAGCGGCGGTTGGCAGATGCGAATGGGCTTGGGCAAAATTTTGCTGCAATCGCCTGATTTGTTGCTACTGGATGAACCGACAAACCATTTAGATTTAGAAACCATCGAATGGTTAGAGAAATATCTGCGATCGCTCAGCACGCCAATGGTCATCGTCTCCCATGACCGTGAATTCCTTGATCGCCTCTGTACCTCGATTGTGGAAACCGAGCGCGGCGTTTCCATGACCTATCTCGGTAATTACTCTTCCTATCTCACCCAAAAGGCTGAAACTAAGGCTGCACAGGGAGCCGCCTTTGAACGTCAACAAAAATATATCGAAAAGCAACAGGTATTCGTTGATCGCTTTAGAGCCAGCGCCACCCGCAGTACCCAAGCTAAGAGCCGCGAAAAACAACTGGACAAAATTGAGCGCATCGAAGCCCCTGATAGTGATGTTCGCACCTTAAAATTCCACTTTCCTCCCGCATCTCGCAGTGGGCGTGTCACCGTTGAAGTCAAAGATCTCACCCATGCCTATGGTGAACAGATTCTATTTTTAGGTGCAAATCTGGAAATCGAAAGAGGCGATCGGGTGGCTTTCTTAGGACCAAATGGCGCGGGTAAATCAACGCTTTTAAGAATGGTTGTCGGCAAAGAAGCCTACAACGAAGGCGAGATCACCCTCGGTCATAACGTCATGGTCGGCTATTTCGAGCAGAACCAAGCCGAAGCCCTTGATTTACATAAAAACGTATTTGCCACAATTCATGATGATTTTCCGAAAATGACCCATGAAGAGGTGCGCGGTGTGCTTGGTAAGTTTTTGTTTAGCGGTGACACTGTATACAAGAGCGTTCGCGATCTCAGTGGCGGTGAAAAAGCAAGGCTTGCCCTTGCCAAAATGCTGCTAACTCCCGTGAATTTTCTAATCCTTGATGAGCCGACTAATCACCTTGATATCCCTGCCAAAGAGATGCTAGAAGCGGCTTTACGCGAATATGAAGGCACTGTAGCGGTAATCTCCCACGATCGCTATTTTATTTCCCAAGTTGCCAACAAAATCGTGGAAATTCGAGATGGCGATCTTTGTGTTTATGCTGGCGACTATGCCTACTATCAAGAGAAGAAAGAAGAAGAAGGTCGTGAGGCTAAACATAAAGCTGAATTGGCGGCTAAAGCAGCTAAGGAAGCTCTGAAAAAAGAAAAAGAGAAAGAGAAGGAAAAAGCCAAGCAAGCTGAAAAAAGTCAGGAAAAGCAGAAACAAAAGGCTAAAGCTAAATAAATCTATACAGCGCTCTGCGCTAAGAGCAAGCCCCAAGAAAGGTTTAAAAGTGATACATCGTGGCATTTTTAAACTTTTAGAGGTTATAGAAAAGAACTCAATGTAGGTAATTTGCGATCGCTGAGAATATCTAGCTATATATAGTAAAGATTATATGAACAAAATATACTTCGCCATAGCTATTTTGCTGCTCTTTATCAGTGGGTATTTTGGGCTAATTTTTTGGACTGAAAACAATAAGCAACTACCAGATATCACTGGATCTCTAATCGATCGCTATGGATTGAATATGTATCCTTCTGGTCCCATCTCAAATCGTGATTTAAACAAGCCCTTAGTCGTATTTTTTGGAGACTCGCGTACAGTGGCTTGGCCAGCGATCGCCGATATCCCCTTTGAATTTATTAATCGCGGTATCAATGGACAAACAACTAATCAAGTACTAGGGCGGTTATCGGCTCATGTTGCTTCATTATCACCCCAAATTGTTGTCGTCCAAGTCGGAGTGAATGATCTGAGAGATTTTGGTGCATTTCCCAATCAATCTCAGAATATAGTCAATAACAGCAAACAAAACATTCAAAAAATTGTTGATCGATTAACCCAAGAACTAAAAGCAACCGTCATTCTCACTACGATTTTCCCGACTAGTGTGTTATCTCAATCAATGCGAGCTTACTGGTCAGAAGAAGCCGATCGCGCAATTATTGAGATTAATCAATTTATCAAATCCCTCAAAAGCGATCGCGTTATTATCTTAGATGCAGCAGCACTTTTAGCAGATGAGAGCGGCAAGGTTCGCCCAATCTACAGTCGCGACCTTCTGCATCTCAATGAACAAGGCTATGCAATGCTTAACGAGGAGTTATTGAAGATACTCACCAATTACAAAAATATTAGTTCAAGAGGATTGGAGAGTTAAACAGATGTCTAAATTTTACGATCGCATTACAACTGAGTTGCAAACATTCATCGAAGCTCAACATATCTTCTTTGTAGCAAGCGCTCCGAATGAGGGGCGGGTGAATCTATCTCCTAAAGGAATGGATGCTTTGCGCGTAATTAACGAATCCGAAATCGCCTATCTTGATCTCACAGGAAGCGGCAATGAAACCGCCGCGCATCTCCTTGAAAACAGCCGAATTACTGTCATGCTTTGTAGTTTCACGGAGAAGCCTCTCATTCTGCGCCTCTATGGTCAAGGTGAGCCAATCCGTCCCAGAGATGCAGCATGGCAAGAATATTTATCTCTATTTCCTGCGATCGCAGGTACTCGCCAAATTGTGCGCGTTAAAGTGGAATCCGTGCAAACATCCTGTGGTTTTGCAGTTCCCTTTTATGAGTTTTCAGGCGATCGCACCGTTTTAAAAGAATGGGCTGAGAAAAAAGGTGAGGAAGGAGTATATGAGTATTGGCAAAAAAATAATCAGCACAGCATTGACGGCTTACCCACCAAACTTCTATAGCAATACAAACTTTAAGTAAGCGAAAATCTACTAATAGCGTAAGAATTAATTTTTATTGGTCATTTACCGCTAAATGTGAGTTAAGGTATTAGCTGACTCAACGTTAAAATAAAAGCATTCTTATGGTGCAAGAACTCACCCTCCTCTCCAAAGAGGTCAGATTCCCCGATAGCGCCCCTGCCGCTTATCCCGTATTTTTCAGGACATATAGCCGTAAATATAATAACAAACGTGAAAGTTGGGCTGAAGTATGCGATCGCACACTTACAGGTTTAAAAACGCTAGGCAAGCTGACGCAAGCACAAGCTGACCTAATCGACAAGATGCAAAAGCAGCTTAAATCCCTCACGTCTGGGCGTTGGCTGTGGGTTGGCGGCACGGATTGGGTTGATCGTCCCGAAAATTTCTCTGGCTCCTATAACTGCACCAGCACCAATGTCATCGACTGGCGCTCCTTTGGCTTGATGATGGATCTCGCCATGCAAGGTTCTGGCACGGGTGGCGTATTAGAGCCACAGTACATCAGCCAACTGCCCGTAATTCGTAACCAGTTGCAAGTAAATGTCATCGGTGCGATCGGGGCAACTCCTGTCGAAAAGCGTCGCCACAATACCGAAGTTGAATTTGACTATGCCAACAATGCCGTTAAATTCTACGTTGGCGATAGTCGTCAAGGTTGGGTTAAGTCCTATCAATCTTTGCTCGAACTCTCTAGCAACGAACAATTTGATGCGACCAAACCCGTCCAAATCACCGTTGATATCAGCGATGTCCGCCCCAGTGGTGAACCCCTCAAAGGCTTTGGCGGTATGGCAAATCCTGTCAAGTTGCCTACGCTTTACGATCGCTGTGCCAATATTTTAAATAAAGCGATCGGTCGTCAACTCACCTCGGTTGAGTGCTGCATCCTCATCGATGAAGCCGCAGTTTGCATCGTGGCTGGCAATATTAGGCGTTGTCTTCCTGAAGATGCCCTTGTACATACATCCAAAGGATTAGTTGCGATTAAAAATGTGCAAGTTGGCGACTTGGTTCAGACTCCTTTGGGATTTCGGAAAGTCCTGAATAAATTTGATCAGGGAATTCAAGAAGTTCAAGAAATTGAAACCAATGCTACTTTCCCTAGAGCAACGATTAACCACCGTGTAGCTGTTTTAGCTGATGCCAAGGGCAGTATTCGTTGGAAATATGTGGCGGCACTTGATGAAGGCGATCGCCTCATGCACAGTACTCAAATCCTTTCTGGAACTGTCACCTATTTACCTGAAGATGACACTGAGCAACGTCCTAGTCATAGTCGCACTGCAAAATCTATTACTATTCCCGCGTTAACTCCTGAAGTTGCTTGGTTGATTGGCTTTACGCATGGTGATGGCTATGTAGCTTTGGGGCGCAATAAGCATGATAAGCCATACGGACGAGTCGAATGGGCGATGAATGCCACTCAGCCTGAGCTTTGCCAAAAACTGCAAGCAAGGTTAGATCAAGCCTTGGCAATGTTTGGCTTGACTGCTACTCACGGCATTGTCAATGGTGAGAATACAGCCAAAACTGTTTGTTCGTCAATTCGTTTGGCTGAATACTTCTATAAGCATATTAAACAGCCAAATACTGTTTTAGAAGTTCCATCTTTCATCTTACAAGGATCTACAGATGTCCGTTCTGCTTATCTTGCAGGATTAATGGATAGCGATGGTGCAGTTGACAATCGTCCACCACATCTAGTAACCTCTGTTTACCGTCAATTTGTCAGACAGGTAAGTGCCGTTCTTTCGAGTCTTGGAATTGCTGGCAGAATCAGTATTACTACGCCTAAAGAACTAAACTGGCAAGCAAAATATAATCTCACTATTCCTGCTCTAAAAGAACGATACAACGCACTCATTGCTCAGCATTCAGTTAAGGGTGAAATCCGTCAAGGACTGAAGATGTATGGGTTTACGATCGCTGGTGAGATGATGCGTGAAGTATATACCTACAGCGAAATGCGTGATATGGGCTTCCAAGGCTCTCGCTCGGTCAATTCCAACTATGAGCGCTACATTGCCGAATCCGATGTCAGCATGGATATTCCAGTAAGCGTCAAAGGTTTGGGTAGTCAAGACTATGTGCAAACCTACGACATTGAAGTGGAAGAAGCTCATTGCTTCTACTGTGATGGCTATCTGACGCACAACTCAGCAGGTATGCGCCAGTTCTCCTCTGAAGATGTACTCGGTTCTGTTGCAAAAGACAATCTCTGGCAGCAGGATGAAGCAGGTAATTGGAGAATTGATCCTGAGCGCGATGCACTTCGGATGGCGAACCACACGAGGGTATTCCATCGCAAACCGACTGAGCAGGAATGTGTTGATGCTGTTCGTAAGCAATACTATTCAGGTGAAGGTGCAATTCAATGGGCAGGTGAGGCGATCGCCCGTTCTAACGCAGACTTGATTACCACTCCCGAACTCAAGCGTGATTTTCTTGCGGCTTATGTGAAAGGAGAAGGAAAAGCATGGTTGCGATCGCAGCAGCCTAAAGTCTCTGAACATGAGCTAGAGCATAGATTACAGCGTTATGCCCTGAATCCATGCGGTGAAATTTTGGGGGCAGATTTCCATTGCAATCTCTCAGAAGTGCATCTTAATCTGATTAATCCTAAGGATGAAAAAGAACAGGAAGCAGCATTTAAAGCAGGGGCTTTATCAGTTGCGTCACTGCTTAATCATCAATTCATTGAGAAGCGCTATCAATTTAGCCGTGATGTCGATCCGATTGTCGGTGTATCCTTCACAGGACTATTTGACTTCTTCGTTCATGCCTTTGGTGTGGAATGGTTGCGCTGGTTTGAAGCGGGTCGTCCTGACACTGTGCAGGGTCTAGACTTCAAAGAGAAAGAAGCCGAATATCTAAATCGCTGGCGTGAGATTGTGCATCAGACGGTTTGGGAATATTGTGACTCGCATGGCTTACGTCGCCCGAATCGTTGCACGACGACGCAGCCAGCAGGCACGAAATCCTTACTGACTGGTGCTTCCCCAGGATGGCATCCTCCGAAAGCACAGCGCTTTATCCGTCGGATTACTTTCCGTAAGGAAGATCCTGTGGCGCGGGCTTGTATGGACTATGGCTATAGCATCATTCCTTCGCAATCAGATAAGGATGAGAATGGACAGTTGCTCAATGATCCTTTCGATCCAAGATGTACGGAATGGTTGGTAGAGATTCCTGTGAGCGTGTCTTGGGCTGACCTTGACGGTGCGGATCAGGTGGAAATCAGCAAGTTCGATGTGATGGCGCAGTTTGATTTCTATATGCAGGTTCAGAAGCATTACACCCGTCATAATACTTCGGCAACGTTGGAGTTACGTGAGCATGAAATCGAGCCTTTAGGGAAGAAGATTTACGAAGCAATTCGTGATGATGAGGGTTATATCTCGGCGGCGCTGTTGGCGCGTTTTGATGACCTGCAAACTTTCCCCCGTTTGCCTTTCGAGCCAATCGATAAGGCTACCTATGAGAAGCTCAGTGCTGAGGTGCTAGTACGTCGCAAGTCCGATAATTTCTACGCGAGTTTGTTGCGTTATGATTCGGGTGAGTTGATGGAGGCGGGTCCTGCGGGTTGTGATTCTGATAAGTGTATGTTCCCTGAACAGAAGCCATAGATCGCAGAAAATAACATATAGGGCATATAGGTGTTGCTACAATAGCTATAAAAGCTTTTGGTAAACACTTATATGCTTTCTCAACAAATATCAGGATTTCAAAAAGCATTAAACGCGATCGAGTCTTTGTCTTTAGACGACCAGTTTGCATTACTTGATGTTTTGCATAATCGCTTGAAACTGCGTCAACGTCATCAAATTGTGCAAGAAGTACAAGAAGTGAGGCAAGAATTTATGGAAGGTAAATTTAAGAGTGGTTCGGTTGATGACTTTTTAGCGGAGCTAGATCGTTGAGAAATATTAATTGGACAGCTAAATCTTTGAGAGCTTTTAAAAAGCTAATTCGCAAGAATCCGCAACTAAGACCACAACTTGAGCAAACTTTACGTCAACTGACAGAAGATCCTTTCCATCCTAGTCTTAGAACTCATAAACTAATTGGTGATTTATCGGATGTTTGGTCTTGTTCTGTGGATTATAAATATCGAATACTGTTTGAGTTTGTTCAAGATACTAACCCTGAAAATATCCTTTTACTAAATGTAGGATCGCATGATGAAGTTTACTAAACGCTTAAAATTAATTGCTGAAAAATTGTCGGCTTTGATGACGGAAAGTTATCTCAGTGAACGGGCTAAGAGGGGTAGTCGAGCAAAGTATAAGGCTATCTTGGCAAAAGTCCCTGATGTTGAGCCAGAAGCCTATGACAAGATCCCAGCAATTTAAGAAATTATCGTAAATCTATTTTGTAAATCTCAGTCCGACTGCTGGCAGAGAGCAAAGTAATTTCTCAAAACGATGAATCATCCATTAAAAAATCTATCACTCATAAAGTAGACCTATGAATCCCTCAAAAGATGCCTTAGATGAAAAACTTATTGCCCTTGAAACATTAATAGATGTTTCTGAATATGATATTAAGCTGGAATTAGGACTGCTGAGAGATAACAACAACGAAGAAATGGAACCTTGTCAGGAATGGATATACGAAATAATGGCATTCTCTTTTTACGAGAATGCTGCAAATCACAACAGTGGTTGGGGAACATATTTTGGACCAATGATGACCGCTCCAGAAAAAGATGGAAGAATGATGGAAAGTCCTAGTATTCAACGAGTTAATGCAAAGGTTATTTCCTATTGGACTCAGAGATTTCAATCAACAAGTAATTCGCTCATGCAAGCACGTTACGCAGGGTTAGTGTATGATTTTACTCAAAAAGTAACTGGTGAAAAGCCTCATCATTATCATTCAGTAGCAACTACATATTGTCAGGCACTACTTAAAGTAGCTAAAGAAAGAAATCATGATAATGAGGTTGACATTATCCAGAAGCTTGAACGGGCTTTATTCATTGCAACTTCCTTTAAAAAACAAGAACTAATTACAACTGCAAAAGAAATAATTTTAGATTACGAGCGTTTTATCGCTGAAGATTCTAAACCAAATCTCTGGGGTTTCAGTTTCGATTTACTCATTGACAACAAAAAAGTTGTTCTTTCCACAGACGAAGAGAAAGGAGTGATAGAGTGTCTCGAAGATAGACTAAATAGACTTAAAGATGGAGAACCTTGGATATGCAAAAAAGCTGCTGAACGACTAGCTCGTTATTATCGCTCAAAAGGATTACAAGAAGAATGTTCTCGTGTAGTCAGAACATTAGGGAAATCTTTTGAAAGTGCATCTAGCAGTGCAGATTCGTTAACTGCTTCTTCCTTGTTAGAACATATGCATCAAGTCTATACACAGTTCAATTTTGTAGATGATGCAGAGCGTCTTTTGAAAATCATCCGAGAACTTGGTGCTGGAGTGAGAAATGAGATGAAAGCAATATCCGATGAAATAAAAATTTCTCTTGACGAAATTGAAGTTTATGTTGAACAAATTTTAGATGGCAATCTTGATGAGACCCTTACCCGTATTGCAATAAATTATATTCCTCGACGAAATGAGATTGAAAAACAACTATACGATCGCTCAAGGATCGATCCAATTAGTATTGTACTTAGCAATCGGATAATAGATGAGCAAGGACGATTTGTTGCTACAGTAGGTTCATTGGAAGAAGAATTAGATGGAAATGTTGTAATCCAAACATCTCGAAACTTGGATGTATCTGCAATATCTCTAAATGCGGTTTTAGATCAAGCAATTAAGAAATTTAGCATTGACTCTGATAAGCTAGTCAACTATTTATTTCATTCTCCAGTTTTTGATACTCTTCAAAGAGACTTTTTGCTTAAAGGAATTCAAAATTATTTTGAGAAAGATTTTATTGTAGCTACTCACCTACTCATTCCGCAGATTGAGGCAACAGTGAGAAAACTGGTGGAGATTTCTGGTGGGACAGTTTTAAAGCCTGCAAAACAAGGTGGTGGTTTTCAATTGATAACACTTGGGGATCTTCTCCGAAGTGAACAGATAAAACAAGCATTAGGTGAATTAGGTGAAGATGCTTCTCTTTATTTTCAAGTAGTTTTAACGGATCAACGAGGCTGGAATATCCCTAATGATATTTGTCATGGCATTTCCCTACAGCATAAATGTTCCCAATTTGTTGTAGAAAGGCTAATTCATATTCTTCTTGTATTAGGACTTTTAAGGTATAAACAACTTTAATCAACATCAAGAAGATTGATTGGTGGCGACATTAAAAATTTATTGGGCGGTTAAGCCTTACTACTATGCACACAACCCAAATAATCGTAAATTTATCTCTACTTTGTAAATCGTTCATCGAAATGATGCGGTATAACGATTTGGGTAATTAAATGGCTTCAGTTCCTCGCAGTCCAAAGATTTATCACATTACCCATATCGACAACCTGCCTAACATTGCAGCCAATATGGGATTAGTTTCAGATACAACCCGCATAGCAAGAGATCTTTCTTGCTCATTGGTGGGGATGTCCACTATCAAAGAAAGAAGACTCAAAGAGATAGAAGTCTCATGTCATCCCAAAACAATGGTTGGACAATATGTGCCTTTTTATTTCTGTCCACGTTCAATAATGCTTTTTATGCTGCACATGGGAAATCATCCAGATATTAGCTATAAAGGAGGTCAACAACCGATAGTTCATCTGCAAGCCGACTTCCATAAAGTCATTAATTGGGCAAACTCAAACAGCGTAAGTTGGGCTTTTAGTAATGGTAATGCAGGCTCTCGCTTGACTAACTTTTACAATCATCCCTCTAAACTTAACGAGATTGACTGGGGCGCTGTTTCTTCTTCAGATTTTCGTGATGCTAAAATCAAGGAAGGCAAACAAGCAGAGTTTTTGATGTTTAATGTCTTTCCGTGGACATTGATCGAAAAAATTGGGATAATCAATAGTACGATGGCAACAAAGGTTAAGACGACTTTAGCAAATGTCGCACATAAACCCGTTATAGCCGTAGAACCTAATTGGTACTTTGATAGCAGACGCTAAACCCATGATTGAGCTAACTCAAGGTGACATCCTCAAAGCTGATGCTGAAGCGTTGGTTAACACCGTCAATTGTGTTGGCGTTATGGGGCGCGGTATTGCACTACAATTCCGAAAAGCTTTTCCAGAAAATTTCAAGATTTATGAAGCTGCTTGTAAAGCTAACGAAGTGCAAGCTGGCAAAATGTTTGTATATGACCTTAATCGTTTATATGCTCCTCGCTTCATCATCAACTTTCCCACTAAGCGACACTGGAAAGGCAAAAGCCACATTGAAGATATTAAGGCTGGGCTGAAAGATTTAATAAATGTTGTACAACAGCATCAGATTCGCTCGATCGCAATTCCTCCATTAGGTTGTGGTTTAGGTGGACTGAACTGGCAAGATGTGCGACCACTAATTATTGAAACTTTTCAGTCCCTACCAGAAGTAGCTGTTTTGCTCTTTGAGCCTGTAGGTGCGCCTCAAGCTAAGTCAATGGTCAAAGAGAGTAAAGTCCCAAATATGACTGTGGGACGAGCCGCTCTATTAGGACTGATGCGCCGCTATTTATCTGCTGTTATGGACCCTAGCGTTACCCTGTTAGAAGTGCATAAGCTTATGTACTTTATGCAAGAAGCTGGCGAACCTCTGAGACTAAATTATCAAAAGGCTCCCTATGGTCCTTATGCTGAAAATCTACGCCATGTTCTCAGTTATATTGAAGGGCATTTCATTAGTGGCTACGGCGATGCTGAAGATCGACCAGACAAGCCACTAGAGTTGATTCCTAACGC
Organism: Pseudanabaena sp.; assembly: GCA_044355035.1. GTDB lineage: Bacteria > Cyanobacteriota > Cyanobacteriia > Pseudanabaenales > Pseudanabaenaceae > Pseudanabaena. The sequence goes on from JBIKYX010000001.1 coordinate 26,323, forward strand.
TTTTGAGCAAGCTGAATCCTTTCTTTCAGAGCATGAGTCCACAAGGCTCAGGTTTGATCGTGTTGCCGATCTGATTAAAGGATTTGAAACAACTTTTGGAATGGAATTATTATCAACAGTGCATTGGGTAGCCACGCGAGAAGAAGCGACAACCGCAGAATTAGCTGTCACAAAAATCTATGATTGGAATACCAGAAAACGGATGTTTGAATCCCGTCATATTCATGTAGCGTGGGAGCGATTGCATGAGGCTGGTTGGTTGCCAAAATTCAATACTTGAAACGGGGTAATATATTGAGATATAATGCATAAGACTGATATTTAAAGTGCAATCCGCTCTGAATATCACTCTTATCTGTATTGGGAGAAACTTATGGGCATTATCAATTCAATGTTTGCAAAGTGGAAAAATCCTCAACAGGGCAATTCTCCTGACATCCAGACCATTCAACATTCCAGCCCAGCCCAGCCCGATCCCCTCTCGTCTCAACCAAGTTCGGCAATGCAACGTTATACAGAGCTAGAGGCAGAGCTAGCGCGATCGCCTCAAAATATGGGAACCAACATCAAAACGAAACCCGTAGCTCAGCGCAAAGATTGGGGTTTAAAAAAATTAAGGAATAGGCTAATTTGGATCAGCGTTTTAGTGGGAATTCCTGCGGGAATCCTGTATGTCGTTAATCTCCCCTATCCCGTAATTCGTCAGCCCGTATCTAAAGTTGCGCCGATTTTACTGCTGCCGAGCAATATGTCAATCGATGCAAATTTTAAAAAAGGACAAGCTACGGTTGAAGAATCTCGACAATTAATCGAGTCGCCAACTAGTCAAGAGGACTTAGATCGAGGAGAGAGTAAACTCAAAGAAGGTAAAAGTGCCTTAGACTCAATTCCTGCATGGTATATCGCCGATTGGGGAGATTATTCACGCGGATATTGGGGCGGATGGGAGTTTTCGCCTGCGGGTTTACAGGCTGCACGCATTAAGGCTGGGCAATTAGAAGCGAAAGTATTTCAAGAAAAAAATGCCCAGATTGCCCTTACTAATGTCGAAAAAGATCTGGCGATCGCTAAGGCAACATTTCCGAAGGCAACATCCCCAATTGAAAAGAAACTTGCAGCCCAGAATTGGCAAGCTGTGATCGATCGTCTCAATCAAATTCCACCTCAAACAATGGCGGGACGCAAGGCTCAACAGCTTGTTGCTAACTCCACTAGAGATTTAAAAGCAGTGGCGGGAATTGCAGGTGGTGATGAGAAGGTGTTTTTATTGATTAATGGCGCTGAAGAATATGCCAAAAAAGCGGCTGAGTCTGGTCGGAATCCTCCCCATCCGAGCGAGCGATGGAATGAGATTGCGTTGATGTGGGGAGAGGCAATTCAACAACTGGAAAAAATTACCTCCGATGATTTAGAAGTAAAAAAACGCTTAGCTGACTATCGCAACAATCTTTCTGAAGTGAAGGTGCGTTTAAAAAACGAACAAGAAGCCGTGAAACTTCTTGATCTGGCTAATCAAAAGCTCACTAATCTATGGGCAAGTCTACCAAAAGAAGGTAAAGACTTAAATAAAAATCAAGCCTATGCTAGTTTTAAATCTATCAATGATGATCTAGAAAAAATTAAAAATGGAACTACAGTCTATCTGGAAGCTCAGAAAGTGAAAGTTCAGGTACAGCAACAGATGAAGTTATTGCAACAAGCAAAGTAAGCCCAAAAATCACTATGACCAAATTCGCTTTTTTATCGGATATTTCCAAACCTTGGCATCAAATGGATGTGCAGCAAGTGTTAACTGCTTTGGAAACTTCGATGGAAGGGCTATCTTATGTGAATGCAAGGCAAAGGTTACGTCATATCGGTGCAAATAAGCTACCCCGATCGCGTCCAGTTCTGAAGGTTCTATTACAACCTTGGATCGATCCTTTGACTTATGTGTTAATCGGTTCAGCGATATACTTGCAATGGAATGGAGCCGAAGGATGGGCGCTGATTCTCGTAGGTGGATTGCATGGCGCAATTGGGATTGCGATCGCTTTGTGGTCAATTAAAACCAGGGAAAAAGTTAGCCGCGATCGCCCTCAACGTCAGCAAAATGAACCATCCAATTCGGTGATGGTATTGCGCGATCGCGAAGAAATGGAATTACCAACAAGGGATTTAGTAATTGGCGATTTGCTGCTACTAAAAGAAGGCGATCGCCCCAATGTGGATGTGCGGCTAGTAGAGAACTCTAACGACCTATGTGTGAATCAGACTAATTTGGGCGGTGAGGCAATTTCTTGGAAACATGCGAGCATGAGTTTTTCGGAAAAGACTAAATCGATAGATTGCCAAAACATGATTTATGCAGGGACAGAGATATCTTCAGGAACTGCTAGGGGGATCGTAGTTGCCACAGGTAGGTTTACGCAAGAACAATCAGCGATTATTCGCGAACATCCATTTTCGGTCATCCATGCCGAACTGCGTCAACTGCGTAAAGTCTGGTTGGGACTATTGATCTTGATTACTACCGCCGCTAGCATTTTTGCATGGCAGAGGGGAATTACGATCAACGCCATGACTGCCGCCGCTTTGATCGTTAGTACCTATCCCCAAAACCTGCTCCGTATCGCTACTCAAGTGCAGTTATTTGGGATGCGCGATCTCGCAAAACAACGTCTATGGGCAAGATTTCCTTCGGTTCTCGATGCGATCGCTAGAGTAACTACGATTGTGCCGATCATCGAATCGGATGTTGAAGAGGATATGACGGTTAGTTTTGCGGATTTGAGTTGGGGTGGCATCTCATGGCGAGGTTTGCTCAGAGCTTCTGAAGTGGAAGCCTATGCATTTAGCCAAGTGATAGATATTGAAACCCATAGTTATTTTGATGCGCCACAAGAACGGATTCGAGAATGGCAAAGTAATCATGGGCAAGGTAATAATACAGTCGCCGTAATTGGCAATGATGTTGCTGACATTCCCCTGCTGCGTCTTGCGGATGTGGGAATTTGCGATCGCACTTGCAGAAAGGAAGTACAGGATAGTGCGGGGTTGATTTTACCGAGAGAAGACTTCCAATATTTGCCGATCGCCATTCTCGAAGGTCGCGCCATCTTTGATCGCTTACAACGGATCGCCATTCTTACTGCCACCAGTGCCTTTACCCTCGCTGTCCTCACCTTAATGGATACCGCCGCAGGGTTCTCAATGCCGCCATTACAATTACTGTGGATTGGTGCGATCGCTACTCCCATTGTTGCTTTTCCCCTAGTTCTCGAACCCACCCATGAAAGTCTATTATTTCAACCAGCGTATCGGTTTCAAACCATGTTGCGCTCTAGTAATTACCTACGGATTTTGCTAGCCGTCACCGCGACCATTACAAGTATTTCGGTCGTGTTTTGGTTGAAATATCAAGGTCAACCAGCAATGTTTTCCCAAGCGCGATCAATGGCTTTCGTTACCCTTGGCTTTAGCCAGATTTTCCATGCCTGTGCGATCGCTCGACAGGGTATATTCAGCAACTTACCACTAATGATCGGTATATCTTTTACCGCCATTTGCCAAATTCTCTTGGTACAGATGCCTTGGTTTGGCGAGTCTATGTCAACGGTTCCACTCAATGGAGTGGAATGGGCGATCGCGATTCTCAGTGCCACTACCGTATTTTGGGTACAGGAATTAATTAGAACCAATTAACAACTCACCTTACGCAGATGGAAGACTTGCCCTCACCCCCCAGCCCCCTCTCCCGCAAGGCGAGGGGGAGCAAGATTAATTATTTTCTTTTTCCCCTCTCCTGCGGGAGAGGGGCTAGGGGTGAGGGTCGTGATTAACCTTGCCAATTAGCCCAGTCTTGAGGTTTCAAGAAAGTTTCATAAAGTTCAGCTTCAGGAGTATTTGGCTCAGGAGTATAATCATAGTCCCAACGCACTAGCGGAGGTAAAGACATCAAAATTGATTCAGTCCGTCCATTAGTTTGTAAACCAAAAATTGTGCCGCGATCATAGACGAGATTAAATTCTACATATCGTCCACGACGGTATAGCTGCCATTGCTTCTGGCGATCGCCATATTCCATATTGCGGCGGCGCTCAGCGATCGGCACATAGGATGGTAGAAAAGAATTCCCGCAGGTATTCACAAATGCAAAAATCTCTTCCCAAGTGCGGGGTACATCACCCACTTCATCACTCATAACTTGAGCATTTGTGGAGTCATTACTGTTCTTATACAGTCCATCTTCGCCATTTTGGTAATCAAAGAAAATACCACCAACACCACGAGTCTCACCGCGATGCTTGAGGTAAAAATAATCATCACACCACTGTTTAAAAACAGGATAGTAATGAGGATTATGGCGATCGCAAGCATCCTTAAGGGTGTTATGCAAATGCTTGGCATCTTCGGCAAAACCATAGTAAGGAGTTAGGTCAAGTCCGCCGCCAAACCACCAAATTGGACCAGCTTCAAAATAACGGTAGTTGAAGTGAACCGTTGGCGCGTAAGGATTCTTAGGATGCAACACCATTGATGTCCCAGTTGCATAAAATGTTTCACCCGCAACTTCTGGATGATGGCGCAAAATCGCTGGTGGCAACTGCGAGCCAAACACTTCAGAAAAATTTACGCCGCCCTTATCAAAATAATCACCATCAACAATTACTCGCGATCGCCCGCCACCGCCTTCAGGACGTTCCCACTGATCTTGTTTAAATTTAGCTTTGCCATCTAGTTCTTCTAAACCTTGGCAAACTTTGTCTTGCAAGCCCTGCATGAACTGTTTCACGCGAGTCTTAGAGTCAACAGGAACCTTGCGTAAAACCTTACTAGGGGCGATGGGAGCGATAGTCATAATCGTTTCTTGCTAATTAACTAATGTTAAATACTCTACATTCAGTCTGTGATGTGTGGGGCAAATGTAAAGCATTGTGTAGAAATTTCTATAGCAATTAGTGTAGCAATTTATCCTGTAGCTCTAATCTCTATCATGGGTTGAGCAGGTATCGCTAAACATCTAAAAATTCTAACCATGCTAGATCTCTCAGAGCAATTTCTAACTTTACAAACTCCAAGGCTGATTTTGCGGCAAATCGCGATCTCTGATGTCGGGGACATTTTTGCCTATGCCAGCGATCCCCAAGTTACCGCCTACACTTTATGGGACACTCACCAGACAATACGTGACAGTTATGAATATGTAAACAATGTGGCTCTTGAGTTATATCGTTCTGGCACAGGAATTACTTGGGGAGTGATTGCCAAAGAAAGCGAAAAATTAATTGGAACTTGCAGTTTACAGACGACAAATATCCATCGCCGCGCCGAGTTGGGCTATACCCTAGCCAGAAATTATTGGGGTCAAGGATTAATGACTGAAGCAGCTAAAGCAGCGATCGCTTTTGGCTTTCATACAATGCACCTACTAAGGATTCAAGCATTTTGCGCCGTGGAAAATGGCGCGTCCGCAAGGGTCTTGGAAAAGGCGGGTATGCAGTTTGAAGGAATTTTGCATAATTATGTGTTCACAAAAGAGCGTCCTTGGGACGTAAAAATGTACGCCATCACGCAATCTTATAATTTTGAGGATGATTTCGATGATGATTTCGAGGTTAATTTCGAGGCGCTTTAGAGCGTTCTTCGATATCTTCGAGGGTTTGTAACACTAACCGCTTAGCCTGTAATTTCCAACCCCATTTTTGAATAGCGATCGCCCCAACCGTACCCACAACCGTAGCAATAAAGTCGAAAGGCTGCTCCATCGATATTCCCAACAATAGCCCCAATCCAGCGATGCCCCATAGAGGCAACGAAACAGTCTGACGATTTTTTTCAACGATCTGACTAAGCTCATCGGTTCGCATTTCTGCTAATAATTCAGCTTTAGCTTGCTCCTGTTCCCTCTTGTTGAGAGATAAGCCAATTTTTTGGCGCATTTTCTCAATTTTGCGGGCTGTTGTGCTGTACTGAACCAGTTCATCTTCTGCCAGCGCGATCAGACGCTCTAACTTTGCCATTGTAAACTCAAGCCCAATTAAATAAGATTAGCAAGTGAAATGATTCGCAAAATTTAAACCACATAGAACAATCGGATCAATCCCATTGCCAGTCCAATGATCATTTCAGATTGCTGTATCAATTATAAACAAATAATGGGCAAAGAGAGAATCGAACTCTCATGACATTGCTGTCGTCAGATTTTGAGTCTGATGCGTCTACCAATTCCGCCACTCGCCCTTTTTCAAGATTTCCATCATACAACTATGTAGCAGTACTTTGTCAAATATTTTTCAAATATTTTTTGAAATTCGATTAGTTTCTTTCGCAAGCTCACAAATACCGCCTTCCCAGCAAATTTTCCCCAGTGAATAATTAGGGGTAAGCAGCAGTATTATTGCAAAGTTATGTTAAGAAGCGTAGCAATTATCGAGAAAGATAGATTTACTTCATATTCTTTCTAGCGTTATGAGACAATTACATTAAAATAAACGCAACCAAAGCTACGCATATTCATATTCATGAACGCCACAACAAATATTCAGCCATTTTCTGCCGATGATTTTGCCAATGCCCTCGCCGAACATAATTACGAGTTTGCAGTTGGGCAAACCGTGAAGGGCAAGGTAGTTTCAGTCGAAAGTAGTGGCATTTATGTCGATATTGGCGCTAAATCTTTAGGTTTTCTTCCCATCGAAGAAGCAACCCTCAGTGGTTCTTCGCGCTCTAATGATGCTTTCCCGATTGGTAACGAGTACGAATTCCTGATTATTAGTAGCCAGAACGCCGATGGTGAGGTCAAACTATCCGTGAGACGCTTGCTATTTAAACAAGCTTGGCAAACTCTGCGCGATTACCAAGCGGAATCCAAGGTGTTTGAGACTAAGGTGATTGGTACAAATACTGGCGGTGTCATCGTTGATTCGGTAGGATTACGCGGATTTGTGCCGCGATCGCACCTTGCCGACAGTTCAGACATGCCTAAATTAATTGGCAAGTTTCTGCCCGTCATGGTCTTAGAAGCTGATGAAACTCGCAAAAAGTTGGTACTGTCCAATCGTCAAGCCGCTAAACTCGCCGCAATGACCCAAATTGCCAAGGGTCAGCTAGTCACTGGCAAAGTCACGAACATTCGTCCTTTTGGAGCCTTTGTTGAGTTTTCAGGATTATCTGGCTTGTTGCATGTCAAAGAAATGAGCCAAAAGCCTGTCAGCGATCCCACTCGCGTATTTCAGCTTAATGACATGATCAAGGCGGTGATCATTGATGTGGACGAGTCGCGCAATCGGATCGCCCTTTCTACCAAGATCCTTGAACTTCATGCGGGTGAAATGCTGGATAATTCCGCGCAAGTATTTGCTGAGGCGGAAGAGCGTCTAGAGAAGAATATCAGTAAACTCTGGGAATCTTAATCTTCAAATAATATAAAGAGTGCTAAGCGCTCTTTTATTGTTAGGTTTTTAAATTTTTTCGTAGTAGTAATCAATTTTGAACTTAGAATATTACCAAGTCATCAAAATATTTAAAATAAGCAATCAACCTCAAATTTATGGAAACTAATTTTCTCGGTCTGCTGGCGACTGTACTAGCTCTATTTGTACCTACCGTCTTTTTGCTAACTCTGTATATCCAAACATCTAGCCGCGAAGAAGGGCAGAACACTAAATAACAACCACCACTCAACGAAAAAGCACAGCCATCGGCTGTGCTTTTTGTTATGCCAGCGAATTGGAGGTTTTCGTAAGTCATAACTTTATATATGGCTTTTAAGGTAGGCTAGTAACGTTCTAGTGACACTACATAATAGTAAAAGGAAACCTCCCGTGCTTTTATCCAAAGGCTTTGAAGTAGAAATCTACACCTCTACACCAACGGGGGATGTGGTTGGCTTTAGCGATCGCATTGTCGCGAATTTGCATGGATTTGTGCGCGAGCCAGACAGCCGCAATGTTGAATATATTACGCCACCTTTTCATAAATATGAACCATTGTTAATGGCTCTAGTGGAGCCGCGTCAAAAATTACGCAGCTATTTGCGATCGCTCGGCGACTATACATTAATGCCAGGTAGTACCCTTGCTTTGGGTGGGGGCGATCATTTCTATCGTTCCGATCCCCAAAATCCTTATCATGACTATATTGAACAAACCTATGGAACCGATGTAGTTACCGCAAGTATTCATATTAATGTCGGTATTCCTGATTTAGAATTATTAATCGCTGCTTGTCGCCTGATTAGACTGGAAGCCCCGCTTTATCTTGCCCTTAGTGCCGCCTCACCGTTCCTTGATGGCAAAGCTACGGGTTTTCATTCTTCACGATGGCAAATGTTTCCCAAAACACCGAAGTTAGTTCCCTTATTTAGCAGTCATCGTCATTTTGTGGAATGGACAGAACAGCAATTACAGTTGGGAACCATGCAAAATGTGCGTCATCTCTGGTCATCGGTACGTCCCAATGGTGATAACCGTCCCTATAATCTCAATCGTTTGGAATTGCGAATTTCCGATTTAGTGATCGATCCTGTGGCTTTACTTGCCATAACTGCGCTCCTAGAAATGCGTTTACATCAGTTTCTAGAAGCAGGAATTGGCTCGTCTCTCGACCCACTCGCTCCCAATGCTAGTAAATTTAGCTCTAGTGAATTAGAGGCGATCGCCGATCAAAATGAAATCGCGGCGGCGGCTAATAGCCTAGATGCTGTGCTAACTCATTGGCAAACAGGCGAACAAATTACGGCGAGAGAATGGATCTCTAATCAATACGAAGAACAGCGATCGCGGGCTAAGGATGCAGGGGTGTGGTGTTTCCTCTCACCATTGAAAAAGATTCTGGAACAAGGTAATGAGGCTCAACGCTGGCTGTCAGCCTATCACAATGGAATTTCGCCAAGGCAAATTATGACCGATGCGATCGCCAATGCCGAAGAAATGGATCGTGAACTTGCAGAAGCTTTATTACTAATTTAAATTTAAGATGAATACAGGACGATTAATCATTCAATTAGGTATCGCCGCCTATATTCTATTTACGCTACTTCCCGACAGCAGCAGCCAAATGGTGTCTTTTCCTTGGGTGATGTTATGGCAAATGGGATTATTATGTTTTGCGATCGCAGGGCTATTAAATCTATGGCGCAAGGGTAGCCCCTTTTATTTGTTAGGGAATGGTTTTGATTGGGCGATCGGTTCGGGATTTGTGACTCTATGTTTATCGACTATGTTCTCCCGATTCCCAAATCAAGGGATGTGGTACAGCTTGACTGCTTTTGGCTATTTGATCGCGCTGTATGTAACTAATAATTTTTTGCATAAGCCTGATCTAAATCAGCGATCCACAGCAGGGATTTTACCGATTTTGCGATTTCAAGGTTTATTGGGAATTGCGGTAATTGTTGAAAGTTTGTTTATCTGGGTAACTCAATCTTGGTTGCCGCGATTAGCAAATCTTGCCAAACTCAATCAATGGGGACTGAATCTCAGTTATGACTTCTCCGATTTAGAGTCACGCAACTGGGCTCCGATGGGACATCAAAATTATGTCGCAGGATTTTTGATGTTGGTTTTACCGCTTTTTGTGAGTTTAGCGATCGCTCAACAGGGAAAATGGCGATCGCTGTGGCTAGCAGGAATTGGCTTGGGATTAATTGATTTGTATACCACCAGTTCACGCGGCGGATTTTTAGGGCTAGGCGCAATAGTTCTATACGCAATGATTGTGGCTTTATTTCGGGTCAAGCGGTATCGCGGATTTGTGATTCTGGCAAGTGGTGCGGCGATCGCCATATTTGGTTTGCTGATTACCGCCAATAATCGTTTGCGATCCATTACGGCGGGGCTAATCGCTAGTTTTAGCAATCCTACTCAAGGTGTGGGTGAATTAATGTTTAGGGCGATCGCCGCCGATGCAGGTTGGCGAATGGGTTTAGATCATTGGCTATTTGGTGCGGGAGCAGGTTCGGCAGTAATGCTCTACCAACAATATCGACCACAATGGGCTGGGCGCGAAGCCGAGATTCTGTTCCAATTGCATAGTACACCCGTACAGCTTTGGGCAGAATTGGGAATCGGCGCTGTGATTACCTTCTTATTCCTACTAGTGGCGATCTCTAGTCTCGTCATCAAACTCCATAAATCTCCAACTTGGCAAGCCAACCCACAGGATCAAGCGATCGCCTATGGACTATTTGGCAGTCTTTTGGGCTATGGCATCCTCGCGATTACCGATTATCAACTGGATGTGCCTGCAATTAGTGGCAGCTTAGTAATTGTATTTGCTAGCTTGGCTTATTTAGGACAAGTACATACTCATGAATTGATTACCCTCGGTTATCACAAACAACCGCGACTTTGGTTAGCACTTGTGTTGACATTCTATTTGGGAGGCGCGATCGCTTGGTTAATTCCTGTAAATATAGCTTGGCAAGCATCAAGTATGGGCTTTATCTATTTATCCAGTGCCAGAGCCGAGCTTGATCCTGAACTTATTTCTCTAAAGAAAGGGAACAATCTACAGGAAAAGATGGCAACTAGTATGGCGAACGCCCAAGACTCGATTAATAAATTTCAAGAGCGGCTCAAACTCGCCCATCAGTTTTCCCCTTGGGAACCCTATTATCCCTATCAATTGGGATGGAACTTAGCTGACCTCGCGATTAACTATCCCCAGTTACCGAAATCTATCTCCATGCGAAAGGAAGGTTTAGCATGGATTAAAACCGCGATCGCCACAAATCCTCATAATGAAGTCGGTTACAATGCCGCCGCTTGGCTCAGTCTTCAAGAAAACACTCCAAGTTCTGTTAAAGATGCCGAAACATATTTTCGCCGTGGTTTGGAACTCTATCCCCTGAAGCGATCGCTAAATTTTGGTTTAGGCGTGAGTCTATTGCGTCAAGGCAAGCTTGATGAAGCGATCGCTGCCATGACCACGGAAGTTATGAACGATCCCAGTTTTATCACCAGTCCTATTTGGACCGAACCGACTTTTCAGCCACTCTATCCAAAAATAGTCACAAATCTGGAGCGTCTTTATTCTCCTAAATCGCTAAACTTGACAATGTTACGGTGGTGGACTGGCAAGCCTAACGCCATTGTTGAATTGAGAGAGACAGGTAACTCTACGGCGATCTTGTTGGCGAATGCGATCGCTAATGATACAAACGCCTTGCAATCACTCAAGCAAAATCCGCAAACTGCTCTAGAAATGGTGATTTCGGCATGGCTGAATCCCGATCAGCGTGACAAGTTATTAGAACGCGCCTATGTATTTGCCTCTGGTAGTTTACCCGATGAACGATCGGCGGCTGTGGTCAGAGCTATGAGCGATCGCATGGCACAAGCTACTAATTTCGATAATTGGTTACGACAGCCTTTGGCCGCCAATAGTCCCTTAGTATTTAACTATCGCCGCGCTAGATTGGGTTTTGGCGTAATTAGTCGGCATATCGATGGAGTCGTTCCCCTTGACTTTTTTAATGTTAGCGATCGGGCAGAAATCTCTTTGTTTTTAAAAGATTTATTTACTTAGCATTGCCTGACTTAGCATTGCCTGACTTAGCATTGCCTAACTTTAGCAAGTTCGATCGCTAATTTAATCGCCTCAATCATACTGGCGGGATCGGCGATACCTTTACCAGCGATATCAAAGGCTGTGCCATGATCAGGTGAAGTCCTTACAAAGGGCAAACCAATTGTTGTATTCACAGCCCGATCAAAAGCCAAAAGTTTAACGGGGATGAGTCCTTGATCGTGATACATGGCAAGATAAGCGTCATGTCCAAGCGCAACCCGATCGCGATCACTCCATGCTTTAGCAGGATTGATCCACATGGTGTCGGGTGGAATGGGATTTGTAATTTTGACATTGGGGTGTTGTTGACGATATCGCTCAATCAAGGGCTGTAACCAGTCACGTTCTTCCATGCCTAATTGTCCCTGTTCGCCGCTATGGGGATTAATGCCAGCGATCGCAATCGTGGGATGACTAATGCCAAAATCCTGTAATAGCGATCGGCGCAATAATTCTAATTTCTGCTCAATTAGCGCGGGTGTCAATTTTTGAGTAACTTCGCTCAAAGGAATATGCACTGTCGCTAGCAAAGCTCGCAATATCCAATCGGTATGGGGAGATTTACCAACAAACAACATTCCAAAATCATCAACTTGACTGCGCTCGGCTAGTAGCTCCGTTTGTCCTGCATAGTCATGCCCCGCTTGCTTCCATGCCGATTTCGCAATCGGTGCAGTGACGATCGCCTCAAAATTGCCCGCCAGAGTCTGGGCGATCGCCTTATTCAGATAAGCAAAACTGGCTGCCCCACTAGTTCGATTTCCAATTCCCAGAGAAATTTCTAGAGAAATTTCTGTATCAGTGCAACCAATAATTTTTAAGCGATCGGGATCGATCAAATTGCCATGATTTCGTAACAAATTATATGTTTCGTCAAGATATCGGCGATCGCCAAAAATCGTAAACTCGGCATCTAAGGCTAACAAAGCGCTATCTGTCAAAGCTTTGAGGATAATTTCTGTTCCTATCCCTGCGGGATCACCTATAGTGATAGCTATGCGTGGTTTAGAGTCGAATTTAGATTTGAGACTGGGATTCTGCAAAATGTTCATTTAAGTAATCCTCCAAAATTTTAGTTGACGCGATAAGATCGTAATTCGCTGTTAGCCATCTCGACCATAAGTCCTCTTGACCATAACCCACAATGTCTGTTGATATTTCCTTAGAAACACTCTGGAATCAAGTCCTAGAACTGCTTGAAAGCCAGCTTAGCCGTCCGACCTACGAAGGATGGATCAAGACTGTTGTGGCTGACCAGCTTACGGCGGATCGCTTGACGATTCGCACGCCCTCAGATTTTGCTAAAAATTGGTTGCATAAATATTATTTTCAGAATATTACCGATGCTGTCACCGAAATTTTAGGTTATCCCGTTGAAGTTTATATTGTTGCGGCTCCCACTGCGGAACCACCCACGGGGCAGCCTGAAACACAAGAGTTAACAAGCCCAGATGGGATGCTAGAAACAGCGATCGCCGCCGAAGCCGTGGAAGCGATGTCCGCCGCAATCTCCAAATCAGAGATCACCAATAATCAAAGCAGTCCCTCCTCCGAAACGAATGGACACGCCCCACGCCCCATTAATCTTAACTACAAATATAATTTCAACCGATTTGTCGTTGGCTCCACCAATCGCATGGCACATGCGGCGGCGCTTGCGGTGTCGGAGGCTCCAGGACGTGAGTTTAATCCGTTATTTCTATGCGGTGGTGTGGGCTTAGGCAAAACCCATCTGATGCAGGCGATCGCCCATTACCGCCTGGAAATTGATCCCAGCGCCAGAATTGCCTATGTGTCCACGGAGCAGTTTACCAATGATCTGATTTCGGCGATTCGCAAAGATAGTATGCAGGGTTTTCGCGACCTGTATCGAGCGATCGATATGTTAATCGTTGATGACATTCAGTTCATTGAGGGCAAGGAGTATACCCAAGAGGAATTTTTTCATACCTTTAATACCCTCTATGAGTCGGGCAAGCAAATTGTACTGGCAAGCGATCGCCCGCCTGCTCAGATTCCCCGTTTGCAAGAAAGACTTTGTTCGCGGTTTTCAATGGGACTAATTGCGGATATTCAGGTTCCCGATCTAGAGACGCGCATGGCGATTTTGCAAAAAAAAGCTGAATACGATAATCTCAAAATTCCGACAGATGTGCTGCATTACATCGCCGCCAGCTACACCTCAAATATTCGTGAACTGGAGGGAGCTTTGGTAAGAACCGTGGCTTATATCTCGATATCAGGCTTGCCGATGACTGTCGAAAATGTTGCGCCAGTTCTGAATCCCCCAAAAGAGCCTGTAGAAGTCTCGGCAGAAATGGTTTTGCGGGTAGTTACAGAAACCTTAAATATTGATCTTGCCGATTTATTAGGCAGTTCACGGCGGCGAGAGATTAGTCAAGCGCGTCAATATGTGATGTATTTGATGCGTCAGCACACAAATCTTAGCCTACCCAAAATTGGTGAAGCTGTAGGCGGTAAAGACCATACCACCGTGATGTATAGCTGCGAAAAGGTGGCTCAATTGCAATCTACAGATGGCGATATCGCGCAGTTACTCAGACAATTAAGCGATCGCATTTATTTCATCGCTCAATCTAAAAACTAGTCCCTAAAAAAGGTTTGCAGCGCTATGCGCTGCAAACCTTTTTTTTATAAATCTAAATGCGTGAAAGTCTTAGCATTTGCGCCTACATAATCAGCAACAATATGTCCATCACCGACAAGACGATATTTGTAGGTGACAAGTCCTTCTAAGCCCACAGGTCCTCTTGGGGGCATTTTATTAGTACTAATACCCACTTCCGCACCAAATCCATATCGAAAACCGTCCGCCAATCTAGTCGAACAGTTGTGATAAACACCCGCAGCATCAATATCGCTAGTGAAAATATCCGCGATCGCTTGATCCTCCGTGACAATCGCCTCAGTATGTTTCGAGCCGTAAGTGGTTATATGGGCGATCGCTTCTTCTAAGGAATCAACCACTTTAATCGAGAGAATCAAATCGCAATATTCGGTTGCCCAATCTGCATCTGTGGCTGGTAGAACATCAATAACTTTTTGAGTGGGATCGCATCCCAGTAATTTTACGCCGCGCTCTTGTAACGCCATTGCCGCTAAAGGCAGAAATTTAGGAGCGATCGCGCTGTGAACCAATAAAGTCTCGATCGCATTGCAAGCAGCAGGATATTGAGTTTTGCTATCAACGGCGATCGCTACGGCTTTATGGATATCCGCCGCGACATCAACATATAGGTGGCAGACTCCATCAGCATGACCGAGGACAGGAATATGTGTATTTTGTTGGATATAGCGCACAAATTGATTAGAGCCTCTAGGAATAATCAAATCGATCAATTTGTCCATTTTTAAAATGGCTAGAGTTTCCGCACGAGTGGTTAATAACTGCACTACATTTGGTGATACTGCTTGAGTTTCTTTTTGAATTTCTTTTTGATAAAGCTTGTCGAGCGCATCATGCATTACCTTAGCGATCGCTTCGCAGGAATGTACAGCTTCACTACCGCCTTTGAGAATGACCCCGTTACCAGATTTAATCCCCAGAGCCGCAATTTGTGTGACTGCATCGGGACGCGCTTCAAAAATTACTCCGATTACACCCAAGGGACAGGAAAAGCGTTCCAAAATTAAACCAGCATCTAACTGACGGTGGATCTGGCGATCACCGATCGGATCGTCAAGACGGATCACATCGCGCACACCTGCGACCATACTCTTGAGTTTGTTCGGATCAAGCTTGAGACGTGCAATCAAGGGACTGGGTAATTGAGCGGCAATCGCAGCCGTGACATCCTCTTGGTTAGCAGTCAAAATTACTGCGGCATTCTCCTCTAAAGCGATCGCAATTGCCTCTAATGCGTCATTTTTTACGCGCTGTGACAATTTTGCCAAAGCGATCGCGGCGGTGCGAGTACGTTGGATTACATCGGTAAGATTTTCTGCCGAATTCTCTGCCAAATTCATAGATTCATTCCCAGCCAATTGTTCACTTCAGCTAATTATTTGCCGCCTATTGAGGCTTTATTAGGTATTCCAGAGAAAAGGCTAAAATAGCTACTTCGCAATATTTTTAAACTTTATTATTTGTAATTATATCTTAATGATCTGCGATTCTTGATCGGTTAAATCGTTCTTGATCGCTTAAATCGCTGGCACTTTATTTTCATGCCCGTCTCTAGATAGTGAAAAATATCCTAGAAGCCGTGTTAGAAAACCTTATTCGGCAAAGTTACAATATAAAACTTACAACGATTTCTTAAGCTATCTACTTGTTCCAACGAAACTGTTCCATTGTATTTCTGTAAAACCTCTTGAACTTTTGCTAACCCCATTTCCCTACTAGGTTGGGGTATATTTTCCACAGCATCAATCAAGTTATAGACATCACTGACGATTGTTAATATCTGTTTATGCGACAGCAGAGCATTGACCTCGCCGATCGTTACAGCTATTCGACCATTGATTAGTCTTGCGTGACATACCGCAACCCTAGAGGGATTTAAAAAGTTAGATATGCGTGTTAGTAAGTTAGAAAATACATAGACAAGTTCTTCGCGGTCACATTCAATAGCTGCTCGACTGGATTCTACGATATCAAAAATCAGTCTACTATCTTTTTCTTTGAATAATGGCAATGTCTCTAGATTCACTTGATTCAGAATGTCAGTAATTAATACCTTTTCAATTTTTGTTTCTGAATCATCGATTTGTTCAGGATTTGATGTTTGACCCTCCATAATGTTTTCGATCGCCATAGCAATTTGGGTGCTTTCAGTGATCATGACTTCAAAGTTATTATTGATTTGCCGAACAGTTCTTTGCGACTCATCATCCCCGATATTTAACTTGGGAAAAATGACCCCATCAAGTTTGCCTTTTGTGAGCTTAAGGAATCCAAGCAGTGAGGTCATTGGTGTCCGCAAACTAGCTGAAATCTCATTGCGGATCGCTGTAGTGCCATAATTATTATTAGTCTCTGAGTCGTATGAGTTATAGGATGATTCATTTGATGAATAACCAGATAAAATCGGGGAAGTTGATTGCCAAACAATGATGATCATGCCTAGAAATTGCATTTTGCCAGAAGCACCTTCACAGAAAATATTAGATACTCTTGCCTTGTATGCATCTTGATAAGGAATTGCAAATTCAGTTACAGCTATTTCTTGATGTTTCCATCTTATTGAATCAATCAAATGACATATCTCTTCAGGAAACACACTGTCATAACTAGCCCCAGTTGCATCGGGAATAGATATAGATAATATTTCGGCAAGATTCAAATTAATTTGTGAAACTAAATTATTGCGGTCTAAAAATCCCACGCCTTCATTAGTACTGTCCATGAAATTCTGTAATATTTCATCGGATTGATTAACTTGCTGCGAGAATACATACTGCGATTCGATAAATTGACTATTGAGATACTTAAAGTGACTGAGCATATTATTAAATGCGATCGCTAATGCACCTATTTCATCTTGCTGTTTTGCAGGAAATCTAGAATCAATATTTCCTTCGGCGATCGCTAAAGCCACATCTGTCATCGCAAATACCGACTGCATCCTTTGACGTACAATTAGGTAACAAATCGCCGTCATAAATAAAACTAGTCCTGTGCTAGTCAAAACCATGTTATAAAGGAATTGATTAACAGGTTTAGAAACAGTTTCCCGCTTTATTTCAGACACCAAGGCAACATTTAGATTTTCAATCAAATCATAGCTTCCGAATACAAACTCACCCATATAGTTTTTGTATTCAGTCTTATTTTGATCAGCAGTTAGATTAGTATTTTTAAATACAAGATCAGCTCCTAGGTTATTAATTAATTCATTATCCGCTTTTATTCCTTGAAATTCTTTGGAAATGATCAAATTTTTATTTTGAAATTTGCTTATTAAATAGGAGTTTACAACGCCATTTTCAGCAGAGGGAAATTCAAAAACTTGTTCAAACTTCATGCTCACTAAAATATTAGTTGATGCGATCCCATACTCATCAAATATCGGATTAACAAAAACAATGATCGGCTTACCATTTTTAATAGCTAAGCTGAAGGAGAGATCAGAACTGTCCTTGGGAATGTTCTTTTTAGAACTATTTCTATTTTCTAATTGAATTATGGATTTATAATATTCTTCACTATCCGTACTGAAAGGTTTGGTTGTATTTAATCCATCTACAGACAGTAAAACTTTCTCTGAATTGTCCAATACAAATATAGAATCAATTTTAGGGTTTTTTTCAGCAAAATTTGCCAGTTTAAGCTTTAGATCGGCGATCGCTTTGGCAAACTCAACATTATCTGATTTAGCTTTAACCACACCTGCAATTTTTTGCTTGACATCGGATGAACTTGTAATTGTGAAAGATTCATACTGACTTTCCAAAAGCCAATTCTGCAATTGTAATTTCTTCGCTGATTTAACAAGATTTATCTGCTCAGATGCCGAATTTTTTAAACTATTTGCATAATTTAAGTTAGCTGCATATACAACATAAATAGCTGTAATTTCTGAAAGGACAAAAAAAGTAAAAACAATTTTATGCAATAAACTCTTATTTTGTTTTCCTTCAAAAAATTTATTGAAAAAATTCATAAATAGCCTCAATAACCTACGCTAATTCCGAAGTGACATATAATCAACAGTCCAAGATTATCTACTTTCGGGGTAAGTAATCATCTTACTCCAACTTTAATTTTGGATGCTTGAATAACTAGATCCCTTAGCTCAATAAAAAAATAGTTTGTTTTTTATGTTTTTACAGGTTTTATGAGCTAAAGCTTATCAACCTTATAAAAATATCGCTCAGGGCTTTGTCTACATCAACACCTGCTCCACTATTTATAGAGCTTTGCAAATAAGTACAAACGAAAGCTACCATATTAAAAGCGAATATCGTCACTCGCAATTATAGACTGTATATTTGAGCGTTTGATATCTTTTCAGCGTAAGTCATCTGATAAATATTCTGATAAATGTATAGTAAGGAGACGAGTACAATGCTAGTCCAATTACCTGAATTGTAAATCACAGAATTAAAGACTGCGAATAGCCATTTGACTCATGTTAGTAAAGACGAAAATAACTCTATCAACATTTACAGTCTTTTACATGTAGAAACTATACAACTAAATTTTCCAGTGAACGATGTTAAATTTTCTTAGTTTAGTCCACTGCAAATCGCGGTAATATGCGTAAGTAGGTGAGTCATGGTTAAAAAGGTATTAAAAATTTAAAGCAGAAGGCTTTGCTGGAAAAGTATTGATCGCTACATCTCTTGAGATTTTGTATTAATTGATCTAACTATGCCTAAATAACCATCAGGCTAACCTGTTGAACGAAAAAAATAACTCGCCTATGCTTGAGTTAATTAGTTTTTCCTTTTCTACGATTTTTATAACCAAATAAACTATGCATAGATTAATCCTAGTTTACATAACACTAGCCGTCTACCCCTTGCTCGGCTACATTATGCGATATATACTGCCCAAATATGCTGTGCATTATGCCTGTCAGTTTGTCATCTGGGCTGCCGCACCGATTCTGGTAATTACTTCAATAAATGTTAAGGGGCTGGTTAGTGAGTTATGGACAGTCCCCATAATTGCCATAATTGCGATTGTAATAGGCGCAGTTTTTTCATTTATTGCAATTGATCTAAACAAATTGAATGAGCGGATATTGGTGCTGTTAAGCGGTAGTATCAATAAGTTGAATGTTTCAACAAATTCTAAAAATAAGCCTTACCCCCAATACACCACATGGGTTAATAATCTAAATTTGAGTTTTCTGCTGGGGGGGATGTTAGGTAGCAATAGTTATATTGCATTTCCTATAATTATTTTGAGTTTGGCTTCAGATCAAATGCAATACTTTATTTGGGCTGCGCTCTTTGATGTATGCAGTAGTTTTTTGGCGTTATGCTCTATTCCCCTCACTACACATTTTATTCATAATCAGTCTGTAACACTGAAAACTTTCTTGAAGCCAATCAAAAATATTTTCTTAAATCCAATATTTTGGAGCTTTTTTATAGGTCTTTTTATCAGTAACTTTAACCTTCCTGATGAATTGAAAGATTTACCCAACCAAATTAGAAATGTAGTTATTCCTCTATGCTTAATTGCTATTGGAATGCAAATAAATTTGCCAATTATGGGGAATAGACGCAGCCGATCATCATACTATGCACTGCAAAGCGGAGAAACTGAAAGTAAGCGGAACAAAGAAAAAAGACCTGTTTACCCAATGTTTAATGAATATTACTTGAATTCTAGATCGATTACGCAGTCTACTGTATGTTTGCTGATTAAAATGGTCGTAGTACCTGTGGTTGTGGCTGCGTTTTTACTCTCTTTGCGTATTGATAATTTACCGATCTTGGTAATTATGCTTCAGGTTGCTATGCCTCCATTCCTTATAAATGATGATATCTCTAAAGAATATGATCTATATCGAGATTTTAATATGGCAGTAAATTCAATTGGCTGTATAGTCTTGGTCGTGAGCGTTCCGATTTTATTGACTTTATTTAACCTCAATATTGTCTAGATCAAACATTGAGAAACCAAGTGAAGTCCGCTTTAAAATTATTCAGGCAATTGTAAAGAGCTTAGAACTGACCACCGCTTGTCAACAGAAACATCTAGATTTAATTCTGTATCTGTTAATTCAAGGGCTGGAGCGTCGGGAGCGATTTTGGGGTAGGGAATAGCTAAAACTAACTGCTCGTACAACCATGTGGTTGGATCAAAATATCCATTAGGCGACAATGATTCAACCAAGTCACCCGTTTCTATTTCTCTTTCTTTGGGATATTCACTCTCTGGTAATGGTTCAGCTAGGCAAATCATTTCCGAAGTGTCGATCGCTAAGCGGTAGTTAAACTGTACCAATGTGCGATCGCAGGTCAAAGTCATAATTGCTGAAGCTTTGGCTATGACCTCTAGAAATGAACCAACATGATGAACAGCTATAAATCCTTGAACAGGGGTTAAAGTTTCAAGCCCTTCTATAAATTCTTTAAACTCGAATTCTTCAGTAGCATCTACAGCTTTGGCGATTTGAGGTATATATAACTTTTCCATTAGATCTGCACCAATTTAACAATTAAGTGACGATTTGGCTCACGCCCTTGACTATGGGTTTCGATATCAGGAAATCCTTCTAAAAGTTGGTGGATATGACGGCGATCGGCGGATGACAACTGCTTAATTACAAACTCACTTTGAGTATCCCGAACCTGCTGAACGGCTTGGTCGGCGATCGCTTGTAAATCAGTTAGGCGCTTGGTACGATAGCCGTTTAATTCGATTGTATAAAAGTTGTGATCTTGGTTATGCTCACCTTGATTACGATCTAAGCGATCGCTTAATTCTGAATGTTCGTGACGATTGAGAATGACATTGGCAAAATATTGTAGTGAATCAATAACTATGCCATCTTGACCAATCAATCTTTGGATTTGTTGCTCTTGTAAATTATCAGAATTTATTTCTAACCAATAATTTTTAGAGAAAATTTTAGAATTAGGATTAGTTTGTTCGGGGGATGATTCAGTAAGA
The DNA here is from genome assembly GCA_044355035.1 of Pseudanabaena sp. Lineage (GTDB taxonomy): Bacteria > Cyanobacteriota > Cyanobacteriia > Pseudanabaenales > Pseudanabaenaceae > Pseudanabaena. The sequence continues at coordinate 47,471 of JBIKYX010000001.1, forward strand.
CGAGAATCAACTGTTGCTTGATACCCCATCAAACCCACAAGCTCTTGTAGCCAATCTGCACTTACTGAAGCATCTCCCATAAATCTACACTTGCCTAATCAATTTTTTACACAATACCAAACCAGTTAAGCGACATATGTCGCCTAATTGGTTTTAGTTAGTTCTTTTTGTTTTTCTTGGAAGATTTCGGCTCAAAGGGCAGAGCTGATTTAGTTGGAGATTTGCCATCTTTGCCTTTGTCATCAACCACGGTTGTTGAATTGCTCTTCGACTCAGAACCTGGTTTGCTTGTATCAGATTTGCTAGATGTAATCGTCTTTGCATCTGATTTGGAACTGCCTGTACTACCCTCGGAAACCATGACTAGCTTCTGGAGGTTTTCGGGCAAAGGCTCTTTAGCAACGATGAAAGCTTGTAATGTCTGAAAGATATTTGCAATCAACATGTACAGCATCACGCCTGATGGCAAGGGGAAGAACAAAAACATACCAGAAAAAATAATTGGTGTGAGTTTATTCATCGTCTCTTGCTGCGAAGATTCAGGTGAAGGGTTACTGGGTTTCGGTGTAGAGCCACTAGAAATATTCTGGTTAGCGTAAAGACTAACTCCAAAACCTAGCACCATGACAATGATGTCCCAGTTAATGCTGCCATCGGCGTTAGTAACACCAGTTTTGCCAAGGGCTTTGATGAATAGAAAACCTTTGTTTGATGCTAAACCAGGTACGGTGGCTTGGACAGTAACGTCGCCAGCTTGTTTGGCGGTTACGGTTCCATCAGCCGAAACTTCTACTAAATCTTGCCCTTTGATGACTTTCCATACGGGAGTCATCTCCACGTCTGGGTACTCAGCCGATAGTGCGCCGAAATCTTTACCTTGGGATGTTTGTAAAATAATTTTTGACTGCTCACCGATCGCTAAGTTCGTGCCATTTATAGCCGTGGCGAGAACAGGAAAATGCACGCGATCGGCAAAGTAAACGTTTTGACTAGCGGTTGTGAAAGGCTGGCGTAATTGCGCCTGACCCTCTGTTGCTGGAGCCGCAGCTTCTACTGCTGGAGCGGCAACTTGAAAGTTAACCGAATAGTTAATGTCTGCGAAAGGTGATCCCCTTAGAGTTGCAAACAAAGCAAATAGAATCGGTAGTTGCACGATCGCAGGTAGGCAACCCGACAAAGGATTCCCGAATTCTTTGAAGTTGGCTGCGTTAACTTTACCGACCTCTTCTTGCTGCTTAGCAGGATCGTTTTTATAGCGCTCTTGAGCTTCTTTGATTCTTTGTTGCATCACAGGATTAGCGATTTTCATGCGCCGCATACTGCGAAGCTGATTAGCACTAACGGGAAATAATGCAAAACGTACAACCAACGTTAATGCAATAATTGCCAATCCATAGCTAGGTACAAGACCATAGAAAAAATCTAGGAATGGCAACATTATGTTGTTGGAAAGAAAACCTACGCCGAAATCCATTTTCTACTTTACTATTGCTGGGTTTGCATCAGAATGATCATTAATCATTCACCAAAATTAGGATCGCTCAAGACTTATCTATGGCGACACTAAAATATTCTATTAGGCTTTGCTGCCGATCGCACCGCTTATGTCTTGCGCTTTGATGCTCAGCTTAGCTTCAATATAGTCGTATGTTTCACGAAATTTAGGCAAAGATTTAAGCTCTAATCGAGAGCCATCTTTGAGAGTTAATACCATATCGCCCCAAGCACCGAAACCACGGGGAACAATGACAATTTTGGCAATCTCCGAGTACACAATGTCAGTGCGATTTTGACCTTGCCAACCACCTGTTACGGTAATGCGGCGATTGGTGATCCGATAACGCACCCATAGCGCCCTTGCGATCGCGCCAATTCCCAACGGGATGGTGATCACAAAAATACTCATTAGTAAACTAATGATCAGATCGCCAATGTGAGGTGCGCCTTCGTAATAAACTTCCTCATTAACTGCCATGCAAAACCTTCGCCTTTGCTAGTAACTTATGCAGATCGTTCCAAATTTCTTGGTAACTGGGAGTGCTTTGCACAGGATTAACTGTTACAACAATTTGCATTCCCTGCCTCAATTGTGACAGAAGTTGTCGAAAAATGGCGCGAAGTTGACGCTTAAATCGATTACGGCTTACCGCCAACTTGCTAAATTTTTTGCTAACAACAATCCCAATCTTGGTATTTGAAGGCTCGTTAAGGTTAATCAAAACACGCAAATTTAGATATTTACCTCTATAGCGATCGCCATTGGCATATATTTTTGCGAAGTCCTCTCGCCGCCGCAGACGATTTTGGTTAGGAAGCACTAGAGACTATACAGTTGTTAAGCGAACCCGACCTCGGCTACGACGCGCTCTGATTACTCGTCTTCCTGTGGGGGTTTGCATTCTGGCGCGAAATCCAGATGTGCGTTTCTTTTTGCGGACACTACCGCGTAGAGTACGTTTGGTCATAACTGTTACTTACTTACTGAGTTTCAAAGGAGGTCATTTTTTCACAGGCTTCTGAGTATAACACTTGTGTTTAGCCTATGCCAAGTTTTAATGATAATCGTTAAATATAAAACGCACACGCCTCTATATCTATACATTACGCTTCGATGATTACGCGGACATTGCCGCGTTTTTTATTGACACGACAGGCGGTAGTCTCCCCCGATCGCTCAAATTCTAGATCTAGCAATGTTTGTCCGATCCGTAAGTTCTGGATTGAGAGACGATTAATCGAACTCAATAGGCAGGGATCGATAATGTGCAGTTGGTTATTGGGAGCATCAGGCACAAGATTGACCATGATCGAAATTAATTGGAAGATCGTTCCCGTCGCCCAAGCTTGAGGTGAACAGGCGACAGGATACTGCACTGGCTGACTAAAACCATCATGCTCATAGCCACACAACAATTCAGGTGGTCGATGATAGGGCTGAGCAATGGTCATATCGATTAAGCCTTGAGCAATTCTCAATGATTGTTTGACAAGACTATGCGATCGCATTCCCAAGGCAATCAGACTATTATCATGGGGCCAAACGGAACCAATGTGATATCCCATCGGATTATAGGCGGTCGAGAGACTACTGAGGGTGCGAATGCCCCACCCATTAAACATATCAGGGGCATTTAAACGCGCCGCCACACTGAGGGCTTTTTCATGGTCGAAAATCCCCAAATTCAAGCAATGTCCTGCATTAGAAGCAATACTATCAACTTGTTTTCCCATTCCATCCAGCGCTAAAGCACAATAGTCTAATTCAGGCATCCAAAAATCTAGATTGAATCGCAATTTTAAATCCCTTGCCTGCGATCGCCACAGTTCCGCCAAATCAAACAAATTTCTCTTTTCCGCTAATTCACTCATGCGGATCTTTGCCGCATAAACATAGCCCTGCACCTCACAGAGGGCGATCGCGCCTTCCGCAAGTTCCCCTTTACCATTGACAATACAGTTTTCCGAGTCTTTCCAACCTTGATTGAGCAATCCTTTTTTCGATTGACGATGGTAAACGAGATAGCCAGTTTCCTGACAGTTGTGATCGATCCAAGCCATTGCCGAAATCGCATTTGACCATAGTTTATCCAACGTGGTTTGGTCGGCAGTCCAAGCGTAGTATTCAGCATAGAGCATCAACCAGAGAGGAGTCGCATCTACGGTTCCGTAATAGGGAGTATGGGGAACTTCGTGACAACGCGCCATCTCACCGAGCCTAATTTCATGGAGGATTTTGCCTTTTTGTTCATCGCGCCATTCATCATCGACTTTTCCTTGAAAATGCGCCAAAATTGAGAGAGTATCACGGGCGATCGTGGGATCTAAAACCAAGGTTTGGGAAGCAGCAATGATCGAATCTCTGCCAAATAAAGTCGAAAACCAAGGCACTCCCGCCGAAAGGAAGTTATTCTTTTCCGATGTTTGTCTGAGTAAATAAATATCCTGTACAGCGCGATCGATCACATGATTCAGTGACTTATTATCGGTTTGAATCTTAGTAATTTGCTCTGTCCAAATTTTTTCTTCCAATAACTCTTCATCTTTCGCTTGAGCAAAGGTGTTGGGAACACTGACAATGGAAGTGGGACGATTATTTGTAAACAAATGAATTCGATACCCTATAGTTCTCGATTCGTGCGCTGCTAAATCTAAGCGCCAGATCGCTGTATATCCCTGAATTTCTTGAGGTTGAAAGGAATTAAATTGAATCCGAGATTCCATCAAAGAGCCATCTAATCCTTCGTAGGCAAGGACTATTTCTTTAGATAATAATGCTTCCGAAGACTTCTGCTCTAGATTAGGAAGATAACGCAGAAAAGCCCCTCTTTTTTCACGTTTAGCGCCGCGCACTTCAAATAAATCGAGAAAATCAGCATCAAAACTGAGGCTAATGGTAAAGCTGACGGGATGGGTGTTGTAGTTGGTTACTTGAGTCTCTTCAAAGAATCCACCTTTGATCACAATTTCGCGATGGATGTCAATGGTTTCGGCTTTAATCTGAGTACCATCGGCATCGTTAATATCTGGATTTGAGCATAAAACTGTCATCGCAAATCCTTTCCTAGCCGTACTACTGAAAGAGATCGGCGATCGCCCCTCAATTTGCAACTCTAGCCGACTGAGAAATCTAGTATCACGACAGAACAAACCCATGCTGTCCTCAATACCTCCTAACCGACAACTAAGGTCTGAGATATTCCCCAATGTATCAGTAATCAAAAATAAATCATCGTCTTTCAAAGTTAGGGTAGAAATAGGATGTTCGCCAATCACACAACTCCAAGGTGTGATCGCTGTAGGATCGACAGGAATATAGGTTCTGCCATCGACTTCAATTGTGGATGGTTCAGTTAGGACTGGTGGAGTTAGGTCGGGCATTTTATTTTTGATATTGTTGATTGGGTATGCTGAAAATAACTATCTTAGTGATAGCGATCGAGAGATAATAGATAAGCAATACAAAGATTTACTGGCACAGTAATAACTAGATGTTTTTTGATAGTAAGAATTGATTGCATCAGGATTGATGGGAGCAATGTATTTTAAGTTCGCTCTCACATAGCATTCTCCTAAATCATCGAAAGTTAAAGGTCTAACGGGATAGGCTAATTCATCTCGCAATCCTTTTACCCGTAACCAAGGTGAACCATCACTATGAAAAGCGATCGCATCGGTGGCGGGATCTGGTAGATTTGGTTGACGTTTATTGCCTTGAAATACAGCAGTTAAAATTGCACCTCGAAGAATTCGCGATCTTAGTTGTCCATTGGGTGTGTAGCGACAATTTAATTCATAATCTCCTGATGTCATTGGCTGTACCACCAACCATTTCTCAATGCTGTAATACCCACGATTGCCTTGTTGAAATGCAGTACGAAAGTCCCCGTTGATATCAGGATTGGGGACTTCGGCGGCTTGGGCGATCGCTTTGCTTTCAAAAATAAATAGAGAAGTAATAATCGCGATCAATAGAATCGATGGTTTATCTAAATTTAATTTCATGTTTGCTCCCTATGATTGTTCCACTTTTAACTTTAATTTATTTTAATCTATCGTTTCTTAATTGATCCCATACCCTTCACAGATTCTGTAACTTGAGGAGAACCAACATATTCGATCGATCCCAGCCCTGAGACGGATGCATCTAACTGCTCACTCACATTAACCACGGCGCTGCCTACGCCTTTATTACGAACCTGAGCCTGTTTAGCTTTTAAGCCCTGACCATCAAAGCTGCCAACTCCAGTAAGTTCCAGATCTAATACATCAACATTTCCTGCGATCGCGATACTTCCCACACCATCAAGAGAAACTGATAATTGCTTACCTTGGATATCCTTGATTTCAATACTTCCCACACCTTTTGCGTTTAAGCTCTCCAAACTTTTGATCTCGACAACAAACTCAATAGGCTCAGTCGGATTGATGCTGGTATTTGCATTGCTAATATACAAAGTTTGGTTAGATACGCGGCTTTCTAAAGTGGGCAAAATATTATCCTCCGCAATAATCGTCAGAGATTCTTTACCTGTCTGTTGGATCTTGAGTTTACCCACAGATTTAAAAGAGATGGATGAAAATGGGGTTACTGCTCTAGATTCAGTCTTAAAGATTCCATCGCCTCTAATTCCAATTAGATTGAGAGAGCAGCCTGTAAATATTACTAAAGCCGTTAAGAATAAAGTTAAACGGTATATCAACTTATTTTTCATTGAATGACTCGGTTTATACTTTATAACTATTGTAAAAATCTAACTATGACAGGCGATCGCATGATTTCTTGATTGAGTTGATTGATTACCATACAAAATATAACGAACAATTCATTCTTGAGCCTTGAGACGACTCCTAGATTTCAAATAGACAAAATCAACCATCATCAGAAATGTAGGAGCAGCAAGCCATAACCAAAAACCAAGTAATAATTTAGTTAATATAATTTGACTGTCGGGATTACTCCCGTTTGGTAAAGCAAACCAATAGGCGGATATTGTTCCTAGAAAACCGACGATAATTGCGGTAAGCGTAGAAGCTATAGAGAACTGATATTTCTTCTTTACAAAAAATACACAGGAAAGCCAATAAAGTGGATTTGCTAACCAACCGATCGCGGGTATTTGGAGAAATAACAAACCGAGTATTCCCCAAGCTGTCACTTCTATTCCCTTCATATCAATAATGATCCCAGTGTGTAACGTTTTGAAATCGACGATCTCAAAGGCAAGGGCTGGGAAAATCAGTCCCATCGTATATAGTGATAAAGATACTCCTAATAGAAATAAACGGTGCTTGAAAAAAGGTGTTTTTTTCATGGAATGTAACCTATTAGATTCTTTTTAACTATGCTCATGATGCAAACTCATAGCTGATTTTAGTAATTTTGCCTTTAAAATAGAGCCGAATCCCTTCTGGATGCTCCCAGCCCACCTCACCTTCTAAGGGAATCCGCATTCCATTATGAATTGCATATTCTCTAAAATTGCCGACCCAAGGCATAAACATCGATTTGTCTCCAACTACCCGATAACAACGGGCTTCGGCACGCATACTGGTAATTAATCCTTCGGCATCAAATTGAAACACGACTGAGGCAGTTGTTTTGCCATCGTTCAAAGTAGCACGGCTAGAATGCTGGTCGATCGCTTCCCAAACTACGCCCTGACTAGGCAGTAACGCTGTCGGATACCAAACCGTTTCTGCAAGGAAGCGTAATAACTCGCCTTGGTTTAATTCGGTCGTATTGTGCATCTTGGCAACCGTGAAAAGACCCAGTATTGAGGCTTGTAGAGTACCTTCTCCTAGTCGGTATGTATCATGAACAAATACATTTATAAATGGAATCATCTGAATTTTGGCATCCCAATCAAAGCCTAGCTTTTGCGTAGTCACAAGTTGCGTAGCAGTGAACTTATGCCACTTAGCTTCTGTTTCATTCATATGAAACTGTCCATGCTGAGAGAGTTCTACCTTTGTGGCGATCGCTTGTCCATCCTGAAGCACAGCGTTAAAAAAACGTTGTACAGGCTCTGGTAAACCCGTAATCTCTTTTGGATCATAGGTTTTAGGCTGAATTGGTTGCTGTCCATTGGTTAATTTGACCCGTAATTTATCAGTCTCAGACCGCCAGCGATCGCTCGCGTACATCGTAACGATCACCAACAAAGCGACGATCAAGACGATACCAATAACTATTGGTGGTAATTTCAACGAATAGCTCATAAACAGCCCTAAGCTTATGCTAAAGCCAGTTAGTATGAGAATTACAAATTGCCATGTGATGGATATCATTTCGCTGTCTAAAGTTGTAACTATGACAGGCGATCGCTTGATTTCGTGAATGAGTTGATTGAATACGGTACAAAATGTAACTGAATGAATAGCACTAAAATTAAATAATTCGTTTAGAGAATCTATATTTACCAAGAATTTCTGTCCCCCTTAGCCAAATTATTGCGATCGCCCCAACAATCTATCTCCTAAAGACGATCGCTATTACCGTGAGTCGTGATTTCACAGTTACCTTCATCGACAGAAGATAAAATTGACTCAGCGCTTAAATATTTTTCTTAATCTACAACAAGATTCTTAGACTACCTTTTACTACTCGGATGTCAAAATTTTCTCTTTGAGTTTGATCAACTCCCCTCCCGCCTCTTGCTGTCGGTACTTATCAACATATAGACGCTCAACAACATAATTTACGAGCATTAATAAGCTATTTGCATCTTCAACTTTTACCTGTTTAGTAAATGTTAGATGATCTGAATGCGCTCCTTCATTACCAAGTTCTCTAATCCCTTGAATGATATCTACTAAGTCTTCTGACATTTTTTCTTGTTCAAATAATTGTTTAAGCCTTTCTTTAAGATTGATAAAGTAGCTCTCTCCTTTTTTATTGAATGCTTCGGTAGCAATTTCAAAATGGTTGCAAATCTCTTCTAGTACTGCTCTACATAGAATAAAGCTTGCCCGTGGAGATTTAGATAAAACTGATTGTGCTTGATAAGTTACTTCGGCAATAGATCGAGGAACTGCATGATGAAGTTGCTTGCGAGGAGCATGTAAAACTGTTCGACGATAATCTCGATTTAATTCGCTCAAACAATTATCACTGTTCATAGCATCTTCATAATCATCGCCTGAAGTCGAATAACATATGACAGTTGCTTCACCACAAGATGGACATGTAAAAATTTCAAAAATTTCAATTGTGTAGTAAGGACTGTCATCTACATATCCACTTCGATGTCGAAATGTAGTTTCAGACTTCATTAAATTGCCACAATTGCAAAACTCTCTTACTGTCTCAAGCTCGTAAAACATTTATATTAATTCCTTTATTCATTAAGACAAATTATCGCAGATCATAATCTAAGTCAAACATGCTCACATCAGCAATTCCTCGCCTAAAGGCGATCGCTATTACTGTGAGTCGTGATTTCTAGGCGATCGCTTCAACGATATATTTTCTAAAGGTTTACTGTAGGCGATCGCTTGATTTCGTGAATGAGTTGATTGAATACGCTACAAAATGTAATAGCCAAGTTATGGAGATCGGTAGTATTGTCAGTCGTGATTTCTAGGCGATCGCTTTAACAATATATTTTCTAAAGGTTTGCTGAAGGCGATCGCTGTTACTGTCAGTCATGACTTCTAGACGATCACACCAACATCTATCTTCTAAAGGCGATCGCTATTATTGTAAATAGAGTGTAATTAACTTGCAAGGTCATTATTAGTTCAATTTACAAGAAAATATCTAGGTTTATTTTGATCATTGAAACTTATGCTGAAGAAGAGAGAAAACTAAAGGTATCCGTTCGTACTAGCCTCCGCGCCTCAAGTATTGATGGTAGTTTATCAACAGTTTTTAGTAATATTACAGGGGGCGTTTTACTTAGCAGCTTTTTGATCGATTTAGGCGCGAGTCCCTTTGAGATTGGGATGGTAGCTTCTTTGCCAATGATAGCAAATCTCTTGCAGCCTTTAGGAGCTTTATTATCTAATCGCTCACATAGTCGTCACGATTATGGAATCTGGACATTTTTACCATCGCGATTGTTTTGGCTAATTCTACTCATCTGCATTATTTTAAGAGAAACAAATACTGACTTCTCTAGTAATTTCTCTAAGGAACTAATCTATTTGACATTAGCATTGGTGATCATTTCCAATATCTTAGCCGCGATGGGTAGTGCTTCTTGGATGAGTTGGCTCGCAGCCCTAGTTCCCGCTAAACTACGCGGGCGATACTATAGTGTGCGTAGCATTGTGAGTAATGTCACGGGCTTACTCTGTTTACCGATCGCCAGTTTTATTATCGCTAATTGGCAAGGCGGAAGCATTAGTGGGTATGGACTAGTGCTAGGTGTAGGTATTTTAGCGGGGGTGGTGAGTTTGACTTGTCAACACTTTATGATCGATATCAATCCTCAGAAATATCAAGCTAAACATCAAACTGAACCAGAAAAACAACATCATCAAATAAATTTATTTAATAATCTTATCGCTCCATTTCAAGATCGCAATCTGATTATTTTTCTAATCTATGTTGCGCTTTGGGGATTTGCCGTTAATCTTAGTACTCCCTTCTTTAATCTCTATATGTTAGAGAATCTGAATGTCGATATTACTTGGGTAACTCTATTCAATAGTCTATCCAGTGGCGCAAATATGTTGATGCTATTGGTATGGGGAAGATTAAGCGATCGCTATGGTAATCGCCCTTTATTGATATTTGTGGGTATAGCGATCGCAATTTCGCCTTTATTCTGGTTGCTGACTGGTATATCGCAAGTGCAAGAGCAATTGTGGCTATATTTAATCATTTTCCATCTCTTCTTAGGAGGAACTTGGGCAGCAATTGATTTAGGAAGTAATAATATTCAGATTGGAATTGCACCTATGGAACATCATGCCACTTTCTTTGCGATCGTTGCAGCGATCGCTGGTATCAGTAGTGCCTTAGGTACAACCTTAGGCGGCACTTTAGCCCAATATGCAGATTACGAAGGGATTTTCGGCATATTTTTTCTTTCTGCAATTCTCCGTTTAGTTGCAGTTATTCCTCTGCTATTTGTCCATGAAAATTAGAGAGTATCTCGCCCTGTCCAAATAGATTCGCTAAACAATATAACGCTCTTATCGGTTCCTTAGCTTGTAATTAGTTTTTTGTATATTCTCAAGGCGATAGTTTTTAATTTTTATGGCTACAATTTTTCATCTTCGATTTGGGAATGAGGTTTAGGATAATTTGGTTGATTCAGTCTCTGGTGTGAGATCGAGGTTGCGATAAATTTGCTCAATGGGAAAGCTTAAATTAATACTTTTAAGTTCCACGGTGTCGCCTACTTGATAGTTAATAATTAACCAATCACCTGCTTCGTTTTTGTGATACAAATCCATTTCGATGCTAATGGAACTCACTAATAAATAATCCTGTAAGACGGGATTTTTGCGGTACAGTCTAAATTTGCTACTGCGATCGTAGGTTTCAGTGCTAGGAGAGAGAACTTCAACGATGAGGCAGGGATAGGTAAAATAGTTTGGGGTGTTTTTGTCGCGATCGTCGCAGGTGACGCTGGCATCGGGGTAGGTATAGTTTTTGGTTGCAACAATATTAATCTTGATGTCAGAATTGCCTGCTATGCAACTGCTATTTTCTAAATGATGATCAAACATGGCAGTAAGTCTGATGGCAAGACGACCATGATTAACGCTACCGCCGCTCATGGCGTAAACTTGACCGTTAATCAGTTCGTGTTTTTCTAGTTGCTTTTCTTCCCAAGCAAAGTATTCTTCTGGGGTAAGTTTTTGGAAGTTTTCTTTAATGGCAATCATTTTTTGTAATGGGTAATAGGAATGGGTAAAGGTTTTATTTTATTACCTATTCCCCATTAATGTGAGTCGTGATTTTTAGGCGATCGCTTCAACGATATATTTTCTATAGGTTTGCTGAAAGCGATCGCTTGCCTTTATTGCGAACTTTAGCCTGCTTTGCCTTGGGATTTGCCTCTTGCCCGTCAACAGGCTAGAAGCCTGTTCCACGACCCAAGAAAATTTGTAACTCAACTAACGCGATCGCCCTAAGGTGGTGATATACAACACGGCTTCATCATTAGGAATACCGAGAACTTCATTAACTAGATCATCAAAGAATCCTGCAATTCCACTTACTCCCAAACCTAGAGCGATCGCGGCTAAATTCAATCTCTGCCCCAGATGTCCAGCATCCATGTGTAAATAACGATAAGCGCGATCGCCATACTTCTCAACCGCTTTTTGGAGATCAGCAGTATGGAAAATTACGGCTCCTGCATCACGCCCTAACTCTTGACCGAGGCAGAGATAATGCAATTCATCACGGAAATTTTTAAAGCGGATTTGACGCAACTCTTGAGTTTTGGGAGCGTAATAATAACAGCCTTCTTCTAAATCTTCGACACCTGTAACCGCCACAAAAGTCTCAATCAAACTCAAGTCAAAATAATCAGGTTGACTATCTAAGCCCTGATCAGTATAGTTTTGCGGCTGATAGGTGAAATCTAGAATTGCTTTAAGTTCGGCAAGTTCCAACTTCCATCCACTATATTGACGGGTAGATCGCCGTTGCAGGATTGTATTCTCTAACAGGGCAAGATCGTCACCCCAATGGATACTCGGTGTTGTGGTATTAACTTTAGTGCAGAAAGGAAAGTTGTATTTATCAAGATCTTTGCTAGTCTCAGGCTCAGGTTTTTCTAAGAGATTGCTATCCGATGTTTTACCCGCTTTCTGGAGAGTAGGATTTTCTTTAATCTGGGTAGATTGATGTAAATATTCCAATAAAGCGCCATCAGGCAATTTCGGAAAACTTGTCACCGTTCCTGAAGGTAAAGCCGTCAGTAATCCTCTAGGAAAATTTGGCGAATGCTGTTTGATAGTTTCCCGCAATGGCGATCGCGATTCCTGTCCCCGCCCAGTCCTTTCCTCATCTTGTAAATCGACAATTGGCACGATCGCGATCGCGCCTTCAACTTCTTTATCTAAAAACAGCAATTCATTGACCGCTTCATCGGCAAAACCGCCAATTAGCGATGCTTGATAATCTTCGATCGCGCTTGCCAGATCGATATTGCCCAATAAATGCCCCGTGTCCAGAAAAATCCTGCGATAGGCACGATCTTGATAACGCCAAGCCGATCGCTGAAATACCGCCGTAATGGCGATCGCTAGCCGCGTATTTTGTAAAGCAGGATGCCCAAAACAAGCCTGTTGTAACCCTGCCCACACCTGATTATCTTGCCAGAAATTAATCAGGCTATGGTTTCGCGCCTGATAGTTATAAATTCCTGCTGACAACAGTGGTGTCCCCGCCGAAATCACATATAACTCCGCAGGATATAACCCACCCGCCGATGGCGCAGCCCGTAAATAAAAATCTTCACCCGTAATCGTGGGGACTCGCGCTGTCAAGCCATAACTACAAAATAACAACCGTGACAGCCGCCGCCAACGACTTGCCAACAATCCATCGCGATCGGACTGAATATCCTCGGTAAGATAGGGCTTAAGATCGTACACCGTGCCAATTTTATAATCTTTGTAAGGTGATGGTTGGGTACTCCAATCCAAACCCTGACTTTTGCTAGCAAGGGTGGCTGGGGAATATTTAGTACGTTCGTGATAATGTTCGGCAAAAGAAGTTCTGGCTGGGGACATAGCGATCGCAAATAGGCATTGTTGATCTGATGTTACAGCATCATGTAAGATAGAGAGATTGTCAAAAATTTTCTAACTTAAAATCGGAAAATTATCATATTAGTACAGAGATAACATCATGGCAGTACCCAAGAAACGCACATCTAAGTCCAAGCGCGATATCCGCAAAGCAGTATGGAAGCAAAAAGCCGCCGTTCATGCTCAAAAAGCAATCTCGTTAGGTAAGTCTATCCTCTCTGGCAAAAATGATGGATTTGTATATCCATTAGCCGAAGAAGAAGCGGAAGAAGAATAAAAAAAGGTGGGCATAGCCCACCTTTTTTTATTTGAATTAGACTTGTTTAGCCAAGCTTTCTTTGATACAAGCACCAATTTGAGTGTCAATCCTCAAAATATGGCTAACTAGCCAATCGCAAAGTTCATCATAGATTTTCCGAGCAACCTCTTCACTAGAATCACTCTGGCGATATTGGTCGTGCAGCTTGCCAAAGGTTTCAATAAACTTTTTGTGAGCTTCTTGGTTAACACCCGCCATTGGACAGCTATGTTTAGCGGCACAGGTCTCTTCATTGCCAAAATGCCACTCAGCATAAAATTTTAGAAATACCAATAGTTTTTTGATTGCGTTTGCGCCGTTGCCCCTGTCGATCGCTTCCCCAATCTCGTTAGTAGCCGCAATTAATTCTTTGTGTTGAGTGTCAATCATTGGCACACCTGTACTCAAAGCATCACTCCATTCAAATTTTTGCATATCCCTCTCCATCAATCTAGATCAATTGTGACATTAGGCTAAAGCAATTGTGAGACTATCTTAACAAAAATCAAAAAATAAAGAAACCCATTTAACTTAAAGCCGTGGCAGCCCAATGCCACAATTGATACCCCAGCCCCAGTCCCAGACAACAGGGAATGGTCAGGATGATAATTACCATAAAAAATTTTCGGTTGCGTTTAAGTAAAGATTCACCAACAAAAGCCATAGTTGTAATCCCAATCCATAACACGATCGCTACAGCCAAGAAATAGGAACGCACATTCACGAAATAAAATAATCCTCCCACAATCAAAATACCGCTTAGCAAATATCCCCATTTCATCAATGCATAGTCGGCAAAGGCGGTAACTGTCGGCAATAGGGCGGCGATCGCAAAACCTGCGATCGCGAGATTTTTTCGTGCTGGCATGGTCAGCAATACGGAAAGAAAGTAACCCATGCAGATGTAGCTAATCAAAATGATCAGCAGCCATAACCATAAAAAATTTCTTGCTTTTGGCGGTGATTTGGGTTTACCTAAGCCAAGTTTTGGAAGTCTAAAATTTGGTTTTAAATTAGGTAGCCTAAACCCTTTTTTAGGCTTGGGCGAATCCGATGGTGGCGCGGGATTACCAGCATCCTGAGCGATCGCTGTTTTGGGACTTTCTGATTGATCCAGTTCATCAGCCATAGATTGTACTAATGGGCTTCAAGGGTGATGGCAGTGAAGGGACTTCACTGTCTACATTTCAGGTTGTCGATCCCCCCCAGCCCCCCTTGTAAAGGGGGGAGAATTAAAATTATCTTCTTCCCCCTTTTTAAGGGGGATTGAGGGGGATCATTAGTAACTAATAGCATAGCCAACCAATTCTCAAATACCCAATCTTTGATAGATCTGGTCGAGATTTTTGAGGTGTTTCTTGGGATCGAAACAAGCCTCTAACTCCTCATCGGTAAGAGTCGATCGCACCGTTTCATCTTCACCAATCAACTTACGGAAATCACCGTCAGGTTTATTCCATGCAAGATGCGCGGCTTTCTGCACGATCGCATAGCTATCTTCACGGCTCAAACCCTTAGTAACCAGCGTTAGCAAAACCTGCTGACTGAAAACTACACCGCCATAACAGTAGAGATTGCGCTCCATGTTGTGGGTATGGACTAGCAAATTTTTCACTAAGTCAGTGATTTCTACGAGCATAAAATGCGTGAGAATACAGCTATCAGGCAGTAGTACTCGTTCAGCCGCACTGTGGGAAATATCGCGCTCATGCCAAAGAGCGACATTTTCTAACGCTGTGGTCGCATATCCGCGCAACAATCTCGCCATACCCGTTAGGCGTTCCGAACGGATCGGATTACGCTTGTGAGGCATTGCTGAAGAGCCTTTCTGCCCTTTCGTGAAATGTTCTTCGACTTCGAGAACATCTGTGCGTTGCAAATTACGAATTTCTACCGCAAATCGCTCGATTGATGCACCAATCAAAGCTAGCACTTGGGAATATTCTGCATGGCGATCACGAGAAATTACCTGAGTTGATGCACAATCAGGCTGAAGTCCTAACTTCTGACAGGCGATCGCCTCAATGCGAGGATCGACATTGGCATAAGTCCCAACCGCACCCGAAATTTTACCCACAGCAATATTTTTGCTTAAGGACAATAGGCGATCGCGATGGCGCAACATTTCCGCTAGCCAGCCAGCTAATTTAAACCCAAAGGTAATCGGCTCCGCATGAATGCCGTGGGTACGCCCAGACATAATCGTGTAGCGGTGTTGCTGCGCCTGATAGCGAATCGCTTGGATCGTTTCTTCTAGCTGGGCTTGGATGATTTGCAAACTATCGACTAGCTGTACCGCCAGCGCCGTATCCAACACATCAGAACTAGTCAAACCAAGATGAATATAGCGGCCTGCATCACCGACATATTCATTTACATTGGTCAAAAACGCGATCATGTCGTGTTTGACCGTTAACTCAATTTCATTGACGCGATCGGTATCAAAGTTTGCTTTCGTCTTTATTTCTTCCACGGCTTCGGTAGGAATATATCCTAATTCCGCCTGTGCTTCGCAAACGGCGACCTCAACTTGTAACCAAGTTTGGTATTTATGCCGATCTGTCCATAATCGACCCATTTCGGGTAACGTATAGCGTTCTATCAAGATTTACGCTCTTGGAATAATCACAATTTACAATTGTAGCAAGTTTTTTTAATAAATAAATGTTCACTGAATGTCATAACCAAATAAATTTGGATCGGCGGCATCAAGTTTCAGATCGGCTAAGCCATACTCAGCCCAACGACTTGTCACCATCGCTTCGATTTCAGGATCACTTTCTAAGGGATCACCCCAATCGCGATCGGTTTCAGGATAAATCTTGGTAGTCGCATCAATCCCCATCCGTCCGCCTAAACCTTCCTTTTCACAGGCAAAGTCGAGGGAATCGAAGGGATTATCGGGCAAGATAAACACATCGCGAGTCGGGTCAACCTTGGAACTGAGCGCCCAAACGACTAAACGCGGATCGCGAATATTAATCGTGTGGTCAACCACA
Organism: Pseudanabaena sp.; assembly: GCA_044355035.1. Classification (GTDB taxonomy): domain Bacteria; phylum Cyanobacteriota; class Cyanobacteriia; order Pseudanabaenales; family Pseudanabaenaceae; genus Pseudanabaena. The sequence continues at coordinate 63,986 of JBIKYX010000001.1, forward strand.
ATCACAAATTTGGTATAGGTAAACTGAGGCAAGGCACTCCAAAAGGCAAGAGCCGCCCGTCTTGCTTGTCCAGGATAAGATTTTTTGATAGAGATAATCGCTGCCTTATAGGACAGCGCTTCCATTGGTAAGAAGAAATCGGTAATTTCAGAAACCTGTTGCCGCAGGATGGGGGTATAAATCCGATTTAAGGCGATCGCAATCATTGCTTCTTCTTTGGGAGGTAAGCCGCTAAAGGTAGTCAAGTAAATGGGATCTTTACGATGGGTCATGCAATGGAATCTTAGCAACGGTGCTTGGTCATTAATCCCGCCGTAATAGCCCATGTGATCGCCAAAAGGTCCATCGGTTCCCACTTCGTTAGGCGTAATCGTTCCTTCTAAAATATATTCCGCACAGGCGGGAACTTCCAAATCAAGGGTTTTACATTTAGTAAGCTGAACACCTTCATTTCCATAGAGTCCCGCAAAAATCCATTCCGAAAGATCAATGGGAATTGGAGTCGCCGCCGCCATGATTAAAACTGGATCAACGCCGATCGCGATCGCAATTTCTAATTTCTTACCCGCTTCTGTGGCTTTGCGTAAATGTCTCGCCCCGCCGCGTACCGACAGCCACTGCACGGTCATCGTATTTTTGGACTGTTGCTGCAAGCGATAGACCCCAACATTAGGAATGCCATTCTCGACATCTTTGGTGATTACCAGTGCCAGTGTTACTGCACGTCCGCCATCTTTTGGATAGGGTCGCAAAATTGGAATCTGATCGAGATCGACTTCTTCGCCTTGTAAAACTATTTCCTGACAAGGTGCATTACCAAAGAGAACTTTCTGAGGACGCGACTTGACGACATCAAAGAGAATCTTGCCAAACTCGATCGCTTGAGAGATTTTCTTCGGTGGCTTCGGACTTTGTAATTTCCCTAATTTCACACCAAGGGCTTCTAATTCCGATTGCTCTTTCATGCCCATCGCCCAGCAGACGCGCTCTACTGTCCCCAGCAAATTTACAGCTACAGGTGTTTTGTATCCTTTGACATTCTCGAATAGCAGTGCGGGTCCCCCCACTTGTAACAGGCGATTACTAATCTCGGCAATTTCTAATTCAGAATCAACTTGGGCTTTAACACGATGCAGTTGGTTGCGCTCTTCGAGCAGTTTCAGAAACGATCGCAGGTCACGGGTCATAGGGCTGTTGGGAATGCTTAGGCAATTAGTCAGTACCCTATTGTAACTAAATGTTACATTGATTTCTTGTTAATCTAGGCATAAAAAATTTTTGTCTATAAATATCAAGCGATTTAGAAAGTGAAAAAATATTCAGGACTGAAATCTGAAATCTTTATACGGGAGTAGCTCGTAAACGGATACCAAGTGACTGTATAACTCTTAGAACAGTGGCAAATTCTGGATTGCCTTCGAGTGACAAAGCTTTATAGAGGCTTTCACGTCCTAAGCCTGTTTCACGGGCAATATTTGTCATTCCCTTGGATCGAGCAATATCACCTAATGCTGCTACCACTAAATTAGGATCGCCATCTTCAAGAGCCGCTTCAAGATAGGCTGCCATATCTTCTTTTGTTTCTAGATGTTCTGCTGCATCCCAAAGAGAGGTTGTAACTTTGTTCATGATATCTCCTATAGGTTTTCTGATAAGTCTAGGGCTGTTTTGATGTCACGATCTTGGGTACGTTTATCGCCTCCTGCAAGCAACACGATTAATGTATCCCCTCGTTGCACAAAATATACTCGATATCCTGCACCATAATCAATGCGAAGTTCTGATACACCTTTTCCTATCGGTTTTACGTCACCAGGATTTCCCATAGACAAGCGCCGAATACGAATGTTTATACGCGCTTTAGCTTCCCGATCACGCAGTGATTTGAACCACCGTGAATAGATTTCAGTCTCGCGAATTTCAATCATGCTTCTAGTGTATCCTATGGGATACGGAAAACCAAACAATAGAAAAACTTGCTTAATCTCTTTGCTTCAACCGATTACAGATTACCCCGATAGAGTGTAAAGTAAAATCGGTCATGCACATATCAGATGGTGAGAGATTGTCAAACAACTCAGCAACAACTTCTGCCTGTCTTTGTCCTAATAAGCGTTCTAGCCAAATATTTGTATCGAGAAGAAACACTAGACATTTCTCCATTCAACCGCAAGATGCTGTAACTCAATTGATGTGTAATCGGTTTTAAGCATCCCTGCCCAGTCTTGACGGAGTTTACGGCTTACGGGTTTATGAGATTTACTCAATAGAGACTCTACAAAAGTTTGTACTTCAATCTTTAATTGGGGCGATAATTCTCTCACCAGTTCTTCTAGTGGTTTTGCTGATGTACTCATGGACTCTACCAATTTGAATTTTTGTAGTAGTTGACAAATGCTCACGCCAGCAGTCTAGCACAATACAATTACAGCTTTATCAATCACTTGGTAGACTTCACTTTCCAGCGAGACTCCAAAATTGCTCATACCGCAAGTGTTGCGTCTAAGATATTTCCCGTAAGTGCATATTTCAAACCATTTGCCAAAGAATCTGATTCCGATTCTCGTGTGGGGAGAATCATTGAATTTATTCTTCACAGAGTGCGTTTTCAATTTCCTCTACAACCTTTACAAAGAGGATTTCTTGCTCATTGTATGTCATAGCAGTTAAAGGTTGCGAAGGAGAATTAACCGATTGAATTTCAGAAATACTTTTTGGCAATCTGCTAGGACTGATAATTATCGGAAAAATCATAGTTCCTCCCTCTTTTGCAGCAGCCAGAAGTGGAGGTAACTCATTATTCTGAATAAAGTCTGAAGCCAGAAAATTACCACTAATTAACAATAAAGCAAGTTTGGAAGAGCTTAAAGCCTTCTCTATTTCCTGCCTCCATATTGAACTAGCCTTTATCTTTGTATCATCCCATAAATCGATCAATCCTTCTTGTTCTAGAGGTTTTAGATGGTTGCGAAGACGATCAAAATATCCTAAGTTTAAACCTGAGCTAGAATCGACTCCTATTTGAGCATCAGCGTGACTATAGCTAATAAAGACTTTATTGCGAATATTGCTTTGGCTTTTACCAGCAGCCCTTGCCAAACGACTAGTAGGAGTGTGAAGAAGATAAAAAGTAAGTCGGGGATCATCGATCACGAGTGCAGGAACCGAATTGTCAAAGTAAAGGTATCTATCAATATTGGGGAAACTTTGGTATAAGCCCTCTAAATATTTCTTGTTTATGAAATTATCAATATCTTTAGTCAGATCAGATCGATTATCTTTCAACTGGTTGAATGACAAAAAACCATCATCAACTATTGAAAGTTCCTTCAATATCTCTACGGATGTATGATCTCTTCTTCCGCCAAGAAGTGTGAAATTCCGAATTAATTCATCTAAATCTGGCGATATTTCTTCCAAAGCGTTAGAAATAGATTCGTCTAGTGAATAGCTAATTGCTTGATGTTTTTTCTGTGTTTCCTCAATGTTTGATTGCAATGCTAAGTGATAGCACAGTAGTTGAGCAATAAGAAGACTACCATTAGCCGCTTGTGCGATTTCTGGCTTTCTTGTAAAAAGGACATTTAATGCCTTCTCCCCTTTGCCAATCATATTAATTAAAGTTTCATCTTTTACTTTTCCTAATTTAATGGTTTTGATGCGTACAGCAAGATCGAAAGCAATATTAATTAGTTTTTTGCCTGTACTAGGAATTCCTATAATGACCAACTTCCTATCAACGAGTTGATGGTCAGCAAGATACTTCAAATAATCTGCAATACTTCGACTTAGATCGTCATCAAGACGATGAAAGTCATCAATTACTACTACTCCACTATGCCAACTCTGTAGAGATCTCATACGCTCTACGTCATCAGGTTTGCGAGCACTCAGCTTTTCTGGCGTTCCAAGCTTCTGTCGATGTATAGGGTTTAACGAAACTTGTTCAATAGCTTTCTCTAGTGCTGTAGTTTTTCCTATACCTGATGGTCCTTCAATGACAACGCCGCGTCCTGGATGTGCAAGAGCCATCTTCAGATCAGCAAATTTTTCAGGTTCTACAAAAGTAACTGTAGGTACGCCAGAAGGCACGAAAACGTCGTAGATTGGATGGCTGAATTGAACTGCATTAGTTACAGGATCAGCGGCAGCAGATGTTTCTTCAGATTGTTGAAAATCATCAGATTGAATTCCTATCTGGTTCCCATGAATTGTTGCGTCACCTGTGTCAATATTAAACTTGACGTTAGGTTTAGATTTCCTTATCTCAATTATTTGTTGAGCAGCTAGGCTGATTCCTTTCGCAATATCTAAAAACGCTTCATCTATATCTTGCCAACTTGTAATTGGCTTACCATTTTTAGGAAAAACCTGGAGTTTTGAAAAGGGAGTACTACTCCAATCACACGCACGCAGAATAATAGGAATGACTACAGCTTCTCCAGCCTCATGCCTTGTTATCGCACGTTTCATTTCAATATCAAAAACATAGTCTGAAGCTAAATAATCAGAACTAATTAGCAAAAGGATAATATCAGCATTATCAAAATATTCGCTTATTTCTGAACGCCATATAGAACCAGCCCTGATTTCAAGATCGTGCCATTCAGTAATAATTCCTTGTCGATTAAGTACCTTAAGGTGCGAAGCTAATTGATCACGCAAAGCCTCATCTCTATGCGAATAACTAAGGAAAATACTAACGCGTTCTGTCTGACTCACTTTAAACTCCCGTTAGAATCTACTCCTAAATTCATAATATGCATATTTAGTAGCTTGTCTGCTGTTAACTGAAACATATTTTCTAATTCTTCGGCTCAACAGTCACTTTGTGGCTATGTCTGCCCTGAAAGCGGAAGCAATCTAACCATGTATTAGACGAAAAACTCTGCCTAATATGACTATAGGCGATATAGGCTGAAAGTCAAGTTTCTGGTTATCTACCCTATACGGGGTGTTATACGGAAAAATTCTGGCTATTTACCCTATACGGTAAGTTATACAGAAAAATTCTGCCTAATTACCTAATTGGCGTGTTAGCCCGATAATATCACATATTATTTAGGCTAGTTAATTCATGATTTCATTATGAACATTGAGCCACGACTTCGGGAATCTCAATCTTTAATTGGCGTGATAATTCTCCACCAGTTCTTCTAGTGGTTTTGCTGATGTACTCATGGACTTTACCAACTTGAATTTTTGTGGTAGTTGACAAATGCTCACACGAGCAGTTTAGTACGATGTAATTAATTGTACAGTAAGCCCGAAAATTGCAAGACTAAGCCAGCTTAAAAAGCAAGTACGAGTTAGGGCTAAAGCTTTTTGAATTTTTGGTATAGCGATCGCCTCAATCGCATCTCCTAGCAAAGGCTTATGTTTGACTATGCCCCGATAACGATTTTCGCCGCCCAACTGGACTTGCAGGATCGCCGCATAAACACATTCGCTCCAACCTGAATTCGGACTCGGATCATTTTTGGCATCTCTTTGGCATAGTTTCCACACATAAAGAGGCTTGCCCGAAAGCAAAGCTAAGGTAATCACCGTCAAGCGACAGGGAATCCAAGTCAAAATATCATCGGTTTTGGCACTAAACCAACCCAAATCTCTATAGGGGACTTCGCGATATCCCACCATTGAGTCAAGGGTACTAGCGGCTTTGTAGGCGATCGCCAAGGTCACACCACCATAGGGAAATAACAGGGAACCGAGCAGAGCATAAAATAATGGTGAAGTAACCGCATCGATCGCATTTTCGGTGACAGTTTCCAGCACAGCGCGTAAAATTTCAGGTTCAGAAAGATCGTCAGTGTCGCGCCCCACATACCGACTGAGTTCTGCTCTTGCCCTTGTCATATCGCCTGTTTGTAAAACGCTTACGACTGATTCGGCGGCATTGCGGAGACTGCGCCCCGCAAAACAAGCGGCTAATAAAATACTAGAAACGGCGATCGCCAAGATTGGATGCACTTGTAAACAGGCGTTCGCGATCAGCCAAGCCCCTAACCCACTACCCCCAATTATGCTGATCCCCAAAACGCAGCCGCATATTTTCATTACTAGTGGTGAATATCGGGGCATACGCTGATGGGTAACGGGATCTTCAATAATCACGAAATTTGTGAATTTGGCAATAATCCAACCGATTACCTGTACAGGATGAAGCCAATTCACGGGATCACCAATTAAGTAATCAAGCACAGCCGCAAGTATTAAAATCAACAAATCATTCTTTTCGGTCATATTATTGCGATCGCGATAAACTCATGTGGGTTATGAGTCAGTTAAACTAAAAGAAGTCACATTTATGGAAATCAGTCAATATGCGCTTGAGTGAAGTTACACATCCCAACCAGTTACATGGTCTGACGATCCCCCAGTTAGAGTCTATAGCCCGTGAAATTCGGCAAAAACACCTAGAAACGATCGCCGCCACTGGTGGACATCTCGGACCGGGGCTGGGAGTGGTTGAGCTAACTTTGGGTTTGTATCAAACCCTAGATTTGGATCGCGACAAAGTTGTGTGGGATGTGGGACATCAAGCCTATCCCCATAAACTGATTACGGGACGCTATAACCAGTTTCATACTCTACGTCAAAAAGATGGTATCGCGGGTTATCTCAATCGCCGCGAGAGTGAGTTTGACCATTTTGGTGCGGGTCACGCATCGACCAGTATTTCGGCAGCCCTCGGCATGGCGATCGCCCGTGATTTGCAAGGCGAAAATTACAAAACTGTGGCGATCATTGGTGATGGTGCGTTGACAGGCGGCATGGCGCTCGAAGCCATTAACCATGCTGGACATCTTCCTAAAACGAATTTATTGGTGGTACTGAACGACAATGAAATGTCGATTTCACCCAATGTTGGCGCAATTCCGCGCTACCTTAACCGTATGCGTCTCAGCCCACCGATGAAGTTTATTACCAACAATCTCGAAGATCAAATTCGGAATATCCCCTTTGTTGGTGAACAAATCAGCCCCGAAATTGAGCGTCTCAAGGATAATCTCAAAATTCTGACAATGGTACAGAACAAACTGGGAGCCGTGTTTGAAGAGCTAGGCTTTACTTACATTGGTCCTGTCGATGGTCACAATCTGCGTGAATTGATCGATACGTTCAAAATGGCGCATACCCTAACTGGTCCCGTCATGGTTCACGTTGCCACAACCAAGGGCAAAGGCTATAGCTACGCCGAAGCCGATCGCGTTGGCTACCATGCTCAAAACTCCTTCGATCTATCCACAGGTAAGGCGAAATCGTCAGGTTCCAGCAAGCCCAAGCCTCCCAGCTATTCCAAAGTATTTACAGATACGCTGATTAAGCTTGCTGAGCATGATAAACGGATCGTAGCCATCACCGCCGCGATGTCTACGGGAACTGGACTCGATAAATTCCAAACCGCACTGCCAAATCAGTTTGTCGATGTCGGTATTGCGGAACAACATGCGATTACAGTCGCCGCAGGATTAGCCTGTGAAGGGATGCGCCCCGTCGCTGCCATTTATTCCACTTTCCTGCAACGCGCCTTTGACCAAATCATCCATGATGTTTGTATTCAAAATCTACCTGTATTTTTCTGCCTAGACCGTGCAGGGATTGTCGGCGCAGATGGACCTACCCACCAAGGCATGTATGACATCGCCTATCTACGGTTCATCCCGAATATGGTGTTGATGGCTCCCAAGGATGAAGCCGAAATGCAGAACATGATCGTCACAGGTTTAACTCACAACGGACCAAGTGCGATGCGCTATCCTCGTGGCAATGGTATCGGTGTTCCCATGCAAGATGAAGATTGGGAAGCATTACCCATTGGCAAAGCTGAAGTTTTGCGTGAGGGTAAAGATATCTTGCTCTTGGCTTACGGCTCGATGGTTTATCCATCCTTGCAAGTTGCAGAACTGTTGAATGAGCATGGTATCAGCGCCACAGTCGTCAATGCCCGTTTTGCCAAGCCTTTAGATACAGAACTAATTCTGCCCCTTGTTCAAAAAATCGGCAAGGTGGTCACGTTGGAAGAAGGTTGTTTGATGGGTGGATTTGGTAGCGCGGTTCTAGAAGCGGTTAATGAGGCAAATATCTTGGCTCCCATCTATCGTGTGGGTGTTCCCGATGTCCTTGTGGAACATGCTTCTCCAGAGCAGTCGTTTAATACGCTTGGCTTATCTAGTGGTCAAATTTGCGATCGCATTCTCCAACAGTTCTCGTTTAATAAAGAAGCGGCTGTTGTGAAGTAGCTGGGCGCAATTAGAATAGATCCCCCCCTTGAAAAAGGGGGGAGAATTAATTAAATTTTCTTCTTCCCCCTTTTTAAGGGGGATTGAGGGGGATCTCTTAGAGTCTTGGATTCCACAAAGTAATTTTTAAATGCTTGCTTAGATATAAAAACAATGAAAGCTATTTTGATGACCACCGCAGGCGAGCCGTCTGTATTGAAACTTGCGGATATTCCTGAACCCACAATTCAGTCACCGACCGAAATTATTGTCCGTCTCAAAGCAGCAGGGATCAACCCCATTGATACAAAACTGCGTAGTCGCGGTACATTTCATCCCGATCGCCTACCCTCAATTCTTGGATGTGATGGCGCGGGGATTGTCGAAGCGATCGGTACAGGTGTTACCAAATTTAAAATTGGTGATCAAGTTTATTTTTGTAACGGTGGTTTAGGAGCGCATCAAGGCAACTACGCCGAGTTAACTACGATTGACGAAAAATTCGCCGCCCACAAACCGAAATCCCTTACTTTTGAAGAAGCCGCCGCCGCCCCCTTAGTTTTACTCACAGCTTGGGAAGCGCTCTATGATCGCGGTAATCTCCAACCATCAACCAACGTCTTAATTCACGCAGGTGCAGGTGGTGTCGGTCATGTGGCGATTCAGCTAGCCAAACTCCGAGGCGCAAAGGTTTGTACCACCGTTGGTTCCGAAGTTAAGGCAAGATGTGTCCGCGATCTAGGAGCCGATTTACCGATTCTCTATAAGCAAACTGATTTTGCAGAAGCGGCGATCGCATGGACAAAAGGCGAAGGCGTAGATTTAGCCTTTGATACCGTTGGCGGCAAACTAATTGCACAAACTTTCCCCGCCGTGAAAATCGGTGGCGATCTGGTCACAATTCTTGAGCCACCTGCCGATATCAGTTGGAAAGTAGCGCGTACTCGCAATCTTCGGTTTAGCTTTGAGTTAATGCTGACACCGATGTTACTGGGTAATACCAATCTGCAAATCCAACAAGCTAAAATCCTCACCGATTGTGCTGAATTATTTGATGCAGGTCAACTCAAGATCCATGTCAGTGAAGTATTTCAGTTAGCGGATGCCGCGAAAGCACATCAGTTACTAGAAACTGGCTCCATGACAGGAAAACTAGTTTTGACAATTTAAAGGCGAGGAGAAGCAAAATTTAATTGTTTTCTTGTTCCCCTCTCCTGCGGGAGACGGTCTAGGGGTAAGGGTTTCATTGTCACCGTAAAAAAAAAGATCCCTGCGTTGCAAGGATCTTTTTTTAGCGAAATGTTGCTAATTGCATCATTTGTTTCTCGTTGGCGATCGTCAAAACCTGACGCTTAGGATCGATTTCAATCCAACCTTTATCTTTAAGCTTTTCTAACACCTTAGTTGCGTCTTCAGGACTCACTTCTGACAGATCGGCAATATCCTGAATTGGCAAACTAAAAATATCAATACCTGCATCGGTTTTACTACCATAGGTATCCGCTAGCCCAGTCAAGACTGCCGCAATTCTCACCGCAGGAACCTGTTGTCGCAATTGAGTGCGCTGATTAGTTTTGCGTAATCGCCGCACCATTAACTGCAACATCCGATGATGTAACTGGGGATCTTTAAACAAAAATTGAATAAACTTTTGAGCGGGAATACTTAGCACCCGTACTGGCGTAAAGGCAACCACATCGGTTGAGCGGGGAGACTCATCCAGAATTGCCATTTCGCCAAAAAAATCACCATTACCCAACACCGCCAGTGTGGTTGCATCTTGACTTCGCAAAAATCTTACTTTTAGCCAGCCAGAAAGGATGAAATATACAGCATTGCCCCAAGCGTCTTCCATTAGCACAGCCCGTCCCGCAGGATAGTCTCGTTCTACAGCTTCAGCGAGGAGCCATTCCAAAGTTTCGAGGCTAGCTGCATCAAATAATGGAAATAGCTGTTTGAAGATATCCGTTTGCATGGGAGTTTTTTTAAGACTTGTCTTGTAAGAAACACTAAACTAAGAAATACTAAGCACCCATTACTTCGTAGCCAGCGTCTACATAAATAATTTGCCCAGTTACTGCACTAGATAGATCGCTGCCCAAGAAAGTCGCCACATTACCCACATCATCAGGGGTGACTAAACGACGTAATGGTGCGGTTTCTTCGTAATGATGGAGCATTTTGTGAAAATCACCGATCGCTGCGGAAGCGAGTGTGCGAATTGGTCCTGCGGAAATCGCATTCACCCGAATATTATCTGGACCCATGTCTGAAGCCAAATAACGCACATTCATCTCTAGCGCTGCCTTAGCGATCCCCATCACATTATAGTTAGGAACAACTTTTGCGCCACCGATGTAGGTCAGTGTAATCACGCTACCACCATCCTTGAGTAAAGGTCTAGCAGCCCGACATAGATGAATCAATGAATAAGCGCTCACATCTAAAGCTAGCTTAAATCCATCTCGCGAAATGTCAGTAAAGTTGCCAGACAAGTCTTCTTTATTCGCAAAAGCAAGACAATGCACTAGGATATCAATTTTTTCCCATTTCTCAGCAACTGCCGCAAAGAGTTCGTCAACCTGTGCATCATCTTGCACATTGCAAGGCAACAAAAAGCTCGGTGTCAAGGGATCGGTCAATTCCGCAACCTTACCTTTATTCCGATCGCGATCGTCAGGCAAATAAGTAATACCCAACTTTGCACCCGCCTGATGTAGCTTCTGAGCAATGCCCCAAGCGATCGAGCGATTATTAGCAATTCCAGTCACAAGAGCAGTTTTCCCGCTCAAATCTAACAAACCCGTCATGTATATTTCCTAACGTGAACCCTAAGTGTCAAAAATAAGCTTACATTAAAAGCCTATACTCCCGCTTGAAGCAAACGGTGCAAGTGCGCGTTGCAGGAAACTGAGCGCCAGAAAGGCAAGCATCGGCGAGAAGTCCATACCGCCAAGTGGGGGAATGATCGAACGGAATATATTGAGATAGGGATCGGTAATCTGACTAAGGGCGGCAAAGGGTTGATTAGTCCAGTCAATATTGGGGAACCAAGTTAACAATACTCGGATAAATAGTAGTCCCAAGTAAATCGAGATAAACGAGCTAAGCGTACCAAGAATAATTGTCATAGGAGATCTTTAGGTTAGAGAATTTAGAAAAATAGTTACCATTATTCTACTTATATGCAGTGAGAATCAGGTTTTTTAACATCATTTAATTAGGCTTTCCTACTAATTAGGCTTTCCTACTTGCCGCCATTAGATTCATTCAAATCCCGCAGTGATTCGATCGCCGTTGGTTTGCGCCCATTATGCCCCTCAGCGACGGATAGCTCTTGACTAACCGAGTCGATCGCCGCATTAAGTTGAGCAATTTTCTTCTCGAGGTTGCGCCGCGCAAATTCATTAGAGGTCTGCGGTTTGCTAGGAAGTCGATCTTCGTTGGATTGGCGATCGCCTGTTTCGTCCTCTGGTTCGGTAAGTTTAATCGCAACCAATGCTCCAACTACGCCACCGATCGCCGCTCCGAATAGAAAACCTCCCCAAAAATTGCCTGAATTTTCTGCCATAGCTTTGCCTTAAAAATCTCAACAACCTTAAACATCAGTAGTTTTGCGACATCATATCATTTTGGCTTACCAATTTCTCTACCAAGGAGACATAAAAAAGCGGTGCTTTGCACCGCCTCTTCTATGGTTGCCTGATAGGGGAGCCTAACGCTTTAGCTTGTAAGTTGATGGCTGTAGGGGTGGTTGTATCTAACATGACCAATAATTTGGCGATATTAGCTTGCTGCTCCTTACTAAAAGCCGTATTTGATTTCAAACCTTCACTCAATAAAACTCCGCGTTCCTTTTTGGCGACCTGATCTTGAGGATTTTTGACCAGCCAACTCGTATAAGCATCGACCGCATCATACCAATAGGCATTTTTGGTAAAGATTCGCGCCTTTTCCAGTTCATTTTTTGCCGAAGCGATCGCCTTGGCAACCACCAGATCTTCATCGCGGCGAATCGGTGCATAGACATTAATCTGTGAATTACCGCCTTGAGATTGCCAGCGAATTTGCCAACGCTGTATTTTGCCTGTGACTAACTCAGGAGAATTTTCGGGCAATGTAAATTTGTATAGTCCTGGCTTATCAATTTTTCCTTCAGCAATGAAAATTGACTTCGATATCCGTTCATAACCATCGCGTAAAAAGAAGGTAATCTGGTTAGGTGTAGACGGCTTAACTTCAACAACACTGGTTTCTGTAGTTGAAGCTGACGGTTCTGGGGTAGGCGGCGCAATGTACCAGTAAAATGTCGGACGAGTTGTAAAAGATTTAGCTCCATCTTCAGGGACAAGCATCATAATTTCCGGGAGTTTATCAGATCTAGTTGCACCACCCGAACCTGCCGATTTTGGCAATCCTAAGCCATATTGAGCAAAGGACTCAGGTACTAAAGCAATCATCGCGACCATAGGCGATAAACATATTGCGCCGACGGACAACAAGGTAGCCGTGAGATTAAGCGCCTGTCTGGTTGAAGTCTTACTTGAAATCCTATATGTAGTCATTGTGGTAATGAACTGAGTTGTGTTTATGGAAATTTTATATAGAAATTAACATTACTCTACTAATTTCTAATTATGATTTGAGATCGATCAGTGGGTTAAACAAGTTCCCTACTTATAGAATCTTTATATTTACAGAATAAACTTACAGAATAAACTTACAGAATAAATTTACAAAATAATAACATTAAGCAGCTAATAAGCTGATTCACCCGCAAAGTAGGCAAATTAGCTTGTATGGGTTTTATCTTTGATTATGCCCGGCACTTAAATTCAATCTGATCCACTTTTATTGATATTACACATCACCCAATTGAGCGACTAGTTGGAATATATTGCCATCTTTTTCTAACCACAAAAATTATCAAACTAGCCGATCGCTCAAATGAATCATTGGTCACAATTAATCAGAAAACTCTTACCTAAGATTAATAGACTCACAGAGTATATCCGTAGGATTATCTTAAGCAAAATTAAAGATAGTTAAAGGCGATCGCAAGGAATAATCATTGTAGAGTTCACCTTAAGTCATTTGGGTTTGATCTTAGTTTGCTAGGAACTCACGGTATTCTCTCTTCGTCTTCGTTGGAATAATTTAGTCACTGCGTTAGACACCACTACTAAAAGTTAATTATCAAATTTAGTTATCAAGAATTAATCCTGGAGGTCAGATGTTTAACTATTCTCTAAACATGTAGCTCAGTAATTGCAATTTTAAAGTAATTACAGCAATGTTTCTAATCATTTGAGAGTGATTGTGAGATTGATGTTGTTAACAGCGATAAGATGATCATTTACAGAATAATGCCGATGAGTATAAATACTTAGTCAACGCCTGCTAGAAGCTCTTTCAAATCTTTAGATAGATAGTGATAGCCGCCCTTTGACTTTTCTAGGTGAGTTGTAATAATATGTAACCCTAGCAGTTAGAAAAAGAAAGGTTAACTCTCTATATTACAAAATAGACTTTGGGCAAATAACAACCTAGAGGTTTAAATTTACAAAAATTTATAATTGTGAATTTAAAAACATGAAATTTAGCTTAAAAGATTAGATCTCCAAAGCTAAATATTTTAAGAGGCTATGTACTGTTTACAAAGTACAAAGGGACAAAATCCCTTTCCATTTCAAAATCCAGAGTTTTGAAAGCCACTCTTCACAAACGCTTAATTTAAAGCTTAATTTAAAAAAGTAGGAACGATATGTCTGAAGAACCATTGACCCAAACCACACCAAAAACAGTGGATAGGCAAGCTAACAAGCAGGTCGGTCTGTCTGCTGACATGGTTCGCACATATTTGCATGAAATCGGGAAGATTCCTCTTCTCAGTAATGAGGAGGAGATTATTTATGGCAAGCAAGTACAACAGATGATGTTGTTATTTGAGGCGCAAGAGCAGATTGTCCAAAATAGCGATCGCTTACCAACTGAGATTGAGTGGGCGGAAGCGGTTGGGCTAGAGCCAGAGGTTTTGCAGAGCAATATTCGGATTGGCACGAGAGCCAAACGAAAAATGATTGAGGCAAATTTGCGCTTAGTAGTATCTGTAGCCAAAAAATACCAAAAGCGTAATTTGGAACTACTTGATTTAGTGCAAGAAGGAACGCTGGGATTAGAACGGGCGGTAGATAAGTTTGATCCAACTAAGGGTTTTAAATTTTCAACCTATGCCTATTGGTGGATTCGTCAAGCGATTACGAGAGCGATCGCTCAACAGGCGCGGACAATTCGCTTACCCGTTCACATTACCGAAAAGCTAAACAAGATCAAGAAAGCACAGCGTCAACTATCTCAAGATCTTGGGCGTGTTGCTACTGTCGCCGAAATAGCTTACGAACTAAACATCAAAACCGATCAAGTTCGGGAATGTTTATCGTTATCACGGCAGCCGATTTCTCTCGATCTTCGGATTGGAGACAATCAAGATACAGAACTCGCAGAACTCTTGGAAGATACAGGACGATCGCCTGACAATTATGTAGAGCGTGAATCTCTGCGTACTGACATTCAGAGTTTGCTGAAAGAGCTACCTGAAAAGCAGCGTCAAGTGATGATTTTGCGCTATGGCTTGGAAGATGGTCAAGAGATGTCCCTTGCTAGTATCAGCAAGCGCATGGATCTTAGTCGTGAGCAGGTTCGCCAATTGGAACGTCAAGCGATGGATTATCTACGGAAGCGGAAAACGAGAATGCAGGAATACCTAGCCAGCTAAAGAAGTAGGGGTAATTCATGAATTGCCCCTACTTTTTTGTATAAGATTGAACTGAAACCCCTATAAACTGTTGCTTTCCCAGAATTTGAAAGAATTTCTTATGATTTGTTTGATCTGTAATTGCTGTAATGTATAAGTTTGGGTCATAACCTAGGCAGTTTAATTTGATGCACACAGTTTTAGAAGCGATCGCTACTGCCAATCCACCTTATAAACTCACTCAGTCTGAAGCCGCAGACTTCATGTTAAAAACTGAAAGTCTCTCCACTTCGATTAAACATCGAATTCCCGCAATTTATGCCAACTCAGGAATAGATTATCGTTATAGCTGCATTCCTGATTATGGTGGCGATCCGCAAAGTTTTGAACTTTATCCCCATAATTGGCAACTTACACCCACTCCCACCACATTTAGTCGCAATCAAAAATATACAGCCTATGCACCTAAAATTGCTCAAATAGCCGCGCAACAAGCGATCGCTCAAGCAAATCTGACTCCTCAAGACATTACGCATCTAATCGTGGTTAGTTGTACAGGGTTTTCGGCTCCAGGAATTGATATTCATTTGATTAAAAACTTAGGAATGTCAAAAACGATCGCCCGTACCATGATTGGATTTATGGGTTGTTATGCCGCTTTTAATGGATTGAGTGCGGCTCATGCAATCTGTCAAAGCGATCGCCAAGCCAAAGTTCTCTTAGTCTGTGTTGAGCTATGTTCTCTACATTTCCAAGTTGCTGATACGCTAGAAAATACGATTATTAATGCCATTTTTAGCGATGGTGCGGCAGCAGCAATTCTAACTTCAAGTTCATCTATAGAAGCCAAAGGAAAATTTGCTTATACCGATGGAGCTAGCTTGTTGATAGAAAATACGGAGGAGCTGATGAACTGGACGATCGGTGATACGGGATTTTTGATGGGTTTATCCCCAAAAGTTCCTGAAATGGTGGTGGGCAGCTTACCTGATTATTTACAAAACTTCCTAACTAAACATCAACTCACGCAAAAAGATCTTGACTTTTGGGCAATTCACCCAGGGGGAAGAAAGATTATCGAAAAGCTTCAATCCACCTGCGAATTAAGCGATCGCATGGTTGCTGATTCCTATGATATTTTGCGCCGCTATGGCAACATGAGTTCGCCGACAATTCTATTTATTCTCAAGCAGATATTAGAAGGGCAACGAGACGAAATTAAGAATGGAATAGCTTTAGCCTTTGGTCCTGGACTATCGATTGAAGGTTGTTTATTTCAGAAAATTCATTAATAGTTTCGGGGGCGCTTCGCGCCCCAAAAACTCTCACAAATAACTAAATTAGGAATATTTATGCCGACCTTTCAAATTCGCACCGATCAAGATGAATTAATGGATGATTTTTCCATTCAGGATGAACGTCTCACCGAGGCTCTAGAACAATTGCGCCCGATCAATCAACTACTGGGAGGATATGCTACAACCATGGAAGTTATCGCTCCCTTTTTAAAATCCCGTGTTGGTCAAAAAACCCGCATTCTTGATTTAGGAACTGGGATTGGCGACTTTCCTGAATATATTGTGCGTTGGGCGGCGGCGCAAACACCAACAATTGATGTGGAAGTTGTGGCGATCGATGCTAATCCTGTCACCGTAGAATATGCCCGTACAGCATTACAAAAGCGATTATCTCCAAACCTACTATCAAAAATCACAGTAGAAGTTGCCGATGCCCTTGCGCTGCCCTATGCCGAAAATGAGTTTGATCTAGCGATCGCCGCAATGTTTTTGCATCACTTTGCCCATGAGAATGCAGTGCAAATTGTGCGATCGATGCAATTTGTCTCAAAATATGGAATTTTGATCAACGATTTACATCGACACCCCCTAGCCTATTACGGTATCTATGCAATCACAAGGCTTTTACCTGCTGCGCCAATGGTGCGGAATGATGCACCACTTTCAGTTTTACGCGGGTTTAAATTTACGGATTTAAAAGATATTGCTAATTCATCAGGGTTAAAGAACTATGCATTGAAATGGCGTTATGCATTTCGTTGGGTGTTAAGTTCAGTAACCTCTAAAATATAAGTACAGATTGAAATTTGAGTGTCATCTTTGGTCGTTTTGCAGCACAAAGCGCTGTAAAATTGAGTAATTGCGCTAGGAGATCTAATCATGGTTGCAGTTTCACAATTTGCACCTTCACGGGACGCGCCCATGACTCCCAATGAGTTCATCGCATGGGAAGCTAAACAAGACAGCAAATACGAGTATATTTTTGGTAAAGTCCACGCAATGACAGGTGGATCAATCCCCCACAATGACATTGCTGTAAATCTTGGTACGGATTTAAAAAATCTTTTGCGCGGGAGTGGTTGCAAAGTCTCGATCGCAGATGCCAAACTGCAAACATCAGGTTCGGCTTATTTTTATCCTGATGTCATGGTGACTTGTGACGAGCGCGATCGCACAGCAATCGATGCTATTCGTTATCCCTGTCTAGTTGTCGAAGTGTTATCACCAAGTACGGGATTTCGCGATCGCTCTACTAAGTTACATCATTATCGTCATATTGAGACTCTCCAAGAATATGTTTTGATCGATTCCGAAAGAATGTTTGTGGAAATATATCGCCGTTATGATCAAAACAAATGGGAATATATCGTCTATCTTGCAGAAGAAATCACCGAAGGAATTGCTAAAAATCCCAATGAGATAGAAATCACCTTGACTAGTATCAATTATTCATGCTCTCTAGCACTTCTCTATGAAAATGTGATCTTATCCAAATAGCAAATGGCAAGCTTAGCTAGGAATTTGCTATTTGAGGACATTTCTTACTGCCTGACTAGTTTCACTGGTAGACCATCGGCTTGCAAGGTTTTACCATCTTGCAACAAAGTATAAGATTGAGATTGAGGTTTTTTCTCAGGCTTCACTCCATTGACAGTTTCTATTTGAGAAATCACTTTGCCATTGACAATTGAAATTTTTCCTGTGGTTTTTAAATTCTGCACAGTGCTATTAGCCATAGTGGCTGTGAGAATCGCCTCAAACGCTCCATTCGGTGCAATTGTCCATTGTCCTGAAATAGATTGTATACCTTCTTTTTTTATTTCAGCCAAAACTTCGGGTGCAAAAACGGTCTTATAATTCCCTGCAATTCTGACAACTTTAGGCTTAGCCTGTTTTTGTTTAGTCGCGATCGCATATTCTTGCGATGCTAAAACTGTTGACGCTGAGGCTGATTGCAATGGCAAAGATATTTCAAAACTAGCGATCGCCATACTAAAAGACATACTAAATAAAGCGATCGCCCCACATAATCTTTCAGTAAATCTATTGTTTGTTTTCATAAGTGTTTGTATGTGTTTGATTGTGTTGTCCCTAATAATTAACTCACCTTGCGGTACGATACAGTAGGATTAAGCGGATTATCTGCTCAAAAATTTTTTGCCCTAATTCACTCTACTTTGCCCTAATTTGCCCTGATTTGTTTTTATGGATGCAACCCTTATTCGTCAACTTGTGTGGCTAGACTATCGCTTAGCTCTACTATTCATTGCCTTAGTTCCATTAGGATTATTGGGATGGGCTTTTCAGAGTAAAAGTGACCCCATCAAGCGATCGCTACTTTTATATTGGCGTGTGGCAAGTCTGGTACTGATTACAATTTGCATGGCGAGTGGGAGCTTATCCGCATCATTTATTACAGGTATTGTGGCTGAGATTTTAATAGTGCTGGCGCTATGGTTTTGGCAAGATTTGAATGAAGATATTGAAGCTTTACGCAAAAGCATTAAGCCCATATATTTAGCATGGCGCTGGGCGGTAACGCTTTATTGTTCGTTGAGTATCATATTTCGTTTAATATTTGCTAACTGTGCCTTTGTGAATACTGAGCAGCTTAGTGATATTTGCAAGATCTGGTTTGAGCCACCACTAAACTTTAGTCAACTTTTTCAGAATGTCATCCCTGTGGAAAATTTGGCATTTTTGGGAGCCGTAGGTGGGATTGTTTATGCTTTATACCTATTTTTCTTCCTCGCGTTTAGCTTACCGAAAACTGGCAGAATCGCTTTTCGTGACTAAATATAAAAAAACCGCGCAAAGCGCGGTTTTTTTATCGATTTTATCGGTGCGGATTCGGATAACGTACTCTTGCGCCAGTCCATAACAGTTTTTGACGGAGTGCTTGATAGTAGGAATATTCTTCGCGCAAGACAATGAATTGGGCTTGATACTCTGACATATAGATATCCACACGCTGCCCAGGGAAAATTGAAGAGGCGATTACGCCATCTGTCCATAATTTCAAACTAAAGTCATCGGTCGAGAGCGGCCAAATAGTGACCGTTAGTTTTGGGGGGATCACGATCGCTCGACTTGATAAACTCAAAGGACAAATCGGCGTAATCGCGATCGCGTGCATCCCTGGATGCACAATTGGACCATTCGCCGCCACGGTATAAGACGTGGAGCCAGTGGGAGTCGCCACAATTAAGCCATCACCGTGATATTGATCGACCACTTCGCCGTCAATTTCTAATTCCAAGGAGGCTGTCACCATGCGATCGGGAGATGCTGGTTTGACACACATTTCGTTCAAACATAAAAAAGGACCGCAGGGCTGACCTAATTTATTACCTAAACCAGCATCGACATTAACTACCTTTGCCTCTAACATCATCCGCCGCTCGATCGCAAAGCGATCGGACAGCAAACGCTCCCAAATTTCGATGGTATTTTCGCAATCCTCAATCGAATGTGTAAGAAAGCCCAAATGCCCCCCCACATTAATTGCCAAGATCGGTACGGCGAGTTTTGCTAAATATCTAGCTGCGCCCAAAGTTGCGCCATCGCCCCCTAAGACGATCGCTAGATCAATTTGTTGATGCATCGATTCCAAAAAAACAGGATAAGGATTATCACTAGCGCCCGTAGGACCGATTAACACCTTGACTCCAAATTCTTCTAACTCTCGACTACATCGCTCAGCCCATGTTTTGCCAATTTGGCTACCCGATTTATAGGCAATTATTGCTTGACGAATCTTCACGGATACCTCAACCCAAATGATTTTCGGTTTTGTCCAATTTATTAGTCTAAGCAAGATCGCCTACATGAGGCGTAATTTCTTAGGCTGCAAAGTATACATTCTTTAACAATGTCAGAATTTGTCTGTTAAGTGTCAGTATTGTCAAGGATCTTTATTAATTGATTGAAATTAATAGTTAAAAACACAAATTTTTGAGATAGACTCTTAGCGGTAGGTAAAATTCTTCGTGTGAAGGTTAAGTCATGAGTCAGGCAGGATTTGGCGATTCATCATCACAAGAGAGCATCAGTCAAGAGTCTGTGGAATCGCAGTCTCCACAGCAAGTTGCGCTTCAAATTGTGTCCGAAACAGCGCCCAAAGTTGCACCTAAAGTAGCGTTGTCAAATATTGCTTCAAATATCGCATCAAATACTGTGTCAAATATTGCCGCCGAGCCGACCACACTTTTCAATGCTTTACCAAGACAGGTATTAGAGCAGGAGTTACAATTTTGTAATGAGCGCAGTCAGCAAGCTCAAGTTTTACTCCGTCAAGCTCAAGAACAATTACAACTATCGCAGTTAGTAATTCAACGCCAAGAAACATTAACTCAAACCCTGCAAGCTCGCATTGATCAATTAGAGCGCGAGTTACAAGACGTACATAGTAGTGGTGAAGAGTTGCGCGATCGCCTCAAGCGTCAACAACACCACACCTCACAATTAAAAGCGGCTCTCGAAAGATGTCTTGATACATCCTCGCCCAAGGAGGCAGCCCCTAATAATTTAGTAATGTCAAATATTGAATCTTGGTCGATCTCCAAACTAGCGGATGAAAAAATTACGCCAGTCGAGCAGATCAACAGTTCTCCGCTCCAAAATGTTGTCAAAATTGCGCCGCCACTACAGCCAATAGAGATGCCATCTGCCTTGACTGATGATCAAGACTCGGAAATTTCTGACATATCTGCCGATAAATCTGATCACCAATTTAGGCAGCCTGAACCGATTGATCCGCCATCATCCATCTTGCCAAAGATGCAGCCGATTTCACCGTTGATTATCCGCACTCACAAGGCTGCTAGCGGTTCACCGATCGCCCTTAGCCTACTGAATACTCAACCATCGCCTTCAATTGCCAATCCAACTGATAATTCAATTACTAATCCAATTGCTAATCCAATTGCCAAGCAGCAGCAGACAAATGATCAGTCCGCACAGGTTGATCAGCAAGAAATCCGCACAGAAGATGATAGTAAGCCTAGATATACTCACGACTCGCCACTCTCTTCAACCTCAGTCCAAAATTCCTCAAGAATTTCCACGGTTATTGCGCCCAAGTTTATGCGGACTTTGTATAGTTACGGTAGCGCCGACACCCATGAACCTCAGGAAGAATTAGCGATCGCCAACTCGATCCCTAACTCCAGCAGCCCATCTAGTCGTCAGCCCGTTAAAACTCTTGCCGCAGTGCAACTTCCGCAGTTTCCACCCTTGCCGCGCCGATGATTGGTTATCTCCGTGGCGCGATCGCCGCTTGCAAAGCCGCCGACAGTTCTCGAAAAAACACTCCTTCCTATTGGCTAACCCTTGATGTGCAAGGGATTGGTTACGAGATCCAAATTACGGCTAGTCATGCTAATAAGTTACCGCTTGTGGGGGAAGAAGCCAAGGTATTTACGCATCTGATCACCCGCGAAGAGCAGATGGTTTTGTTTGGATTTGCAACTCTGGCTGAGCGTGACTTGTTTCGTCAATTGATTAGTGTGTCAGGAATTGGTCCGCAAGTTGGTTTGGCACTGCTGAATAGTTTAGGTATTCAGGATTTAGTTAAGGCGATCGTGGCAGGGAATACGCGAGTATTAAGCCTAACTCCAGGGGTGGGAACCAAAACAGCCGAAAGACTTGCCCTAGAATTGAAAACAAAACTTGCGGATGGTCGCTTGGCTCAGGTGGGCGTGACTAGCGCGGTGGGCAACTTGATTAGTGTCGCGGTGCAGGAGGAGTTAGAGATGACTTTGCTAGCTCTTGGTTATACGCCTACAGAAATTAGTAACGCCCTGAATGCGATCGCCAGTTTACCAATCCTTGCGAAAACACAGGATGTGGAAGCATGGATTAAAGAAGCGATTACATGGCTATCTCGATAAATTTGCTATATTGATTTGCTATATTGATTGGGAGAATATAGCCGATGCTTAGCAATGTTTCCTTTACATGACGATAATCCGACTCAAGATACTTCCATTGTTGTTTACACATTAATTTTGATTAATGTTTTGATTTTTGGGTATCAAGTGAGTTTAGCCAATTTTCAATTTGCGGAATGGATTGAAAATTGGGGACTAGTTCCCAAGGAGTTAATCAATAATCCTGCTAAAGAAGCGATCGCCCTCATCTCATCGCAATTTTTACATGGGAATATTTTCCATTTAGTGGGCAATATGTGGTTCCTTTATCTATTTGGGAACAATATCGAAGATCAGCTTGGGCATTGGAAATTTTTAGGCTTCTATTTGATTTGTGGAATTGTTGCAGCTTTGGCACAAGTCGCCACCGCTCCCACATCTATCGTGCCGATGGTAGGGGCAAGCGGCGCAATATCGGGGATAATGGGAGCCTATTTAGTCAGATTTCCCCGCGCTAGGATTTTGAGTTTAGTATTTCTGGGGATTTTTATTACCGCAATTCCAATTCCATCAGCGATTTTTTTAGGGCTATGGATTGCGGGGCAGACGGTATATGCGGCGATGGCAAATCCTAATTTACCTGGAGTGGCATATTTGGCGCATATTGGTGGTTTTGTGATTGGCGCGATCGCCATGTTTTTATTATCAAAAACCAAAAAGTAGTGGCAATTCATGAATTGCCATTAGGTAAATTCACAATAAACGTAGTTCCCTGACTGACTTTGCTCTCGACATTAATTTGTCCCTGATGGTTATTCGCGATCGCCTTGGCAATTGCTAGCCCCAATCCCGATCCACTTGTGGAGAGATTTGCAGACTTAGCCATAGATTTACTGTTCTTCTGAGGTTGATAGCGATAGAACCTTTCAAAAATTTGGGATAGCTCTGCTTCAGGAATGCCAATCCCTGTATCTTTAATCTGCACTTGAACTTGATTTTGGGAAGTAATCGGTTTGATCGTAATGATTACTTGTCCTTGCTCAGATGTATAGGCGATCGCATTGCTAATTAGATTAGTAAATAAGCGTCCTAATTGATGGGCATCACCTGCTAGCAATAGATTCTCAGGAACATTCGTGAATTCAATTTTGATGTCTTTCTGTTGCGCGAACGCCTGTTGTTCTTCACAGACTTCATGGAGAATTTGCGCTAAATTGCAAACTTCGTACTTTGGATTGGTAATTCCCCCATCATGCCTAGCCAAAAATAGCAAATCTTCAATCAGCTTACCTAAACGCCTTGTGATGCGCTCAATTGTTTCCAATTGCGATCGCTGAAATTCTGCTTCTGGATTAGGATCGGCAAGAGCTACTTGCACATTAGTTTGAATCACGGCGATAGGATTACGCAGTTCATGGGAAGCATCGGCTGTAAATTGTTTTAAGCGCTGATAGGATTCACGCACAGGTTCCATTGCTATCCCCGCTAACCACCATCCGCATAGTAGAACCACAAAGATCATTAACGTTGTGCCGATCGCCAAATCCAAAAATAATTGCTTAACTGGCTTAGTCACTTCAAACCAAGGATGACTAATTCGCAAATATCCCAATAGTTTGCCATTAATTACAATTGGTTCCGTCATCTGCCGTAATGGTTCCGCTTCTGATAAATGCACAGTACGATAAACGGGTCGCAAAATTCCTTTTTCGCGTTCCTGAAGAGAATCAGTATTTGCATCCGTTGTCCAGAGTATTTGCCCATTTGGGCTAAACCAATCAATATCAATGTGGTCAGCATCGATTGCTTCAGAATTTGCCGACAAGTTCCGACTAAAGTTATGAGTAGAGTCTGATTCTAAATCAATCAACTGCGAACGAATCAGCGATCGCTCGATTACTTCGGCAACATGATCAATTGTGTCATCAATGCGATCGATTAGGGTTGACTGCACATATAGATAGAAGCCTGTGGCAAATACAATCAACAAGATCGCTGTGACCAGAGCATACCAGAGTGTCAGGCGGCGACGCATGGACTGAAAGACAGGATTTGGCGGCAAAATCATAGTTATTAGGACTGACGCAAAAGACCTTGAAACCGTTATTCTAGCGTAATGGCAATTCATGAACGGATTCAAAAACTAATTTGACAATGGATACACTTTCACTTTTTCCTACAGACGATGGCTCGGTCACTTTTTGGTCAGAAACCTTTCAAGAAACCTTCCATAGCTCCCACGGAGCAAAGCATGAAGCCGAAGCAAAGTTTGTGATCCCCGCCAAAATAGATGAAAAAGCCCAAACTCAAACCGAATTGAATATTCTCGATGTTTGCTATGGCTTAGGTTATAACAGCGCCGCCGCGATCGCTACGGTTTTTAATGTTGCTAAATCAAATCTAAACATCATCGCGCTTGAGAATAATCTGGAAGTTCCTCAAAAGGCGATCGCATCAGGTTTGGTAGATATCTGGGAGCCTGCGATCGCGCAAATCCTCGAAACTGCCGCCACTACTCAAACTGTAACTACAGAAAATCTATCTTTACAATTACTAATCGGTGATGCAAGGCAAACCATTGCTCAAGTACCAACCGAATGGGCGGATGCCATCTTTCTCGATCCCTTCTCGCCTCCCCATTGTCCGCAACTTTGGACAGTGGAGTTTATGCAACTTTTAGCAAATTGCCTGAAACCCAACGGCTATCTCGTCACCTATTCCGCATCCCCCGCCGTGCGGACAGCGATGCTTATTGCTGGTTTACAAATTGGGGCGATCGCACCGATTGGACGCAAGTCTCCCAGCACGATCGCCGCATTTCCACCAATATCATTACCACCACTTTCTGAAACTGAGACTGCATTTTTAACTACTCGTGCGGCTATTCCCTATCGCGATCGCCATCTCCAAGGTACAGCAGCCGAAATTATCGCCACCCGTCAAGCGGAACAAAATAACAGCGAACTGCCATCAAGTTCTCGCTTAAGGAAAAATCTTTATTTGCGACTCGATCTCACTGAGTAACTTTTTCTGTGACCAATTTTGATAAAGATGTGCGGCGATCGCTGCACCACCCGCGCCAACACCTTCTTTAACAAAGCCCTGCTCATAGGCTTGTAACTGCGGATATTGCGATTTGGCAAAACTCAATGCAGTCGCCAGTAATGGCACATCATCAATATCTAGGGCTAAATTCACAGTATTTCCCGTAGGATCTTCCACAACCCAGCGCGTAGTCCCAACCACCATCGCATCGGGATTCCATGTAATATTTTTATACTTCGCGATCGCTCTGGCAAGGGCATAAACCGCTAACATCTGGGTTCCACCCGCCAGTAATACACCAGCTTGACGACTTGCGGCGATCGCCATTCCTGCTACGACGATTTGCATGGGATCGCCCACGGCGGCAACAATTTCTAAGGGTGATGGCTGTTGCTTGAGATTGGCTAATCCCTGTTGGACAATTTCCCATTTCTGCTCATGGTTGCAAGTGGGATGGGAACTATTGACGCGATCTTTTGCCTCTATGCCCAAGGCGGTGAGTACTGCTAGAGCCGTAGTCGTCCCTCCCACCACACATTCACTCAAAATCACATAAGCCCCTGATTTAGCTAATTTCTCGCCCCAGACTAAGCCCTGTACAAATAATTGCAATACCACTTCAATCGGTAATGCTTGCCCTGTACTTAGACATTTTGCAGCTTGTCCGCCCAGAGCGATCGCTTCTACGGTTGGGGCGATCGGTAAGCCAGCATCAAAAATAAATAAAGGTAATTTTTGTGCGGCAATAACTGCACGGGAAATTAAGACAGGTGATGCACCTGCGACTAGGGGCGGTAAAGGAAAGTTCGGATTTGCACCTGTGGCAAGAAATTCAGCATCAGCGATCGCCGTATATTTACGATCTTCGGGGGTAGCTCCTGCTGCGGAAATATTCGGAATCAGCCCTGTTTCCGTAAATCCCAACACACAAGCAAATACTGGCTGTTTACCACAATAGGTTCCTAGCCAAGTTTGCGCTTTCTGATGTTGCGTATAGATTTTGATCATCCAACTGTCCAATAACTATCCAAATAATCGTCCAATAATATGCAGAGTCACACAAAAGTCATTTCCAATCCTTGAATTACGGTAGAGATAATTCATGAATTGTTTATACCGTTTATTATTCCGTTAATTCTCTAATTATCCCGATCATATCATTAGCTTTGTACTAGTTTTTGCTGTATTCTCGAAGTGGAAGTTCTCAGCAACACCATCTGTTATAATCACGAAAATTATTTTTAAATTCTTTCGGGTGGATTCATGCAGTTAAGGATTAAAGTTCCATTACTGATTACTTTAGTTGCTTTTATTACATCGCTAGCCTTGTCATTATTCTTTTATGGGACGGCGCTCCAATCAATTGAGAACAATCAAAAAGAAGCACTAAACACAACGGTTACTTTAATCCAAAAGTATACTGATGAGGATACGAAAAAGGCTTTATCTAGGGCGGAAATGGTTGCGGCGCTTCCCTCTGTGCAACAAGCTTTTCGGGCAAGGGATCGTGATCAATTAGCTCAGATTCTAGTGCCAACTTTTTTAATTCAACGCGATCGCTATGATGTTCGTGAAGCCCATTTTCATTTAGCACCAGCAACATCATTTTTGCGTTTGTTTTTCCTGAAAAAATATGGGGAAGACATGAGTAGTTTTCGAGAGACAGTCTTAATCACTAATCAGAAACAGGAACCGCAAAGTGGGGTCGAAATCAGTCGGCATGGATTAAATATTCGCGGGGTCGTACCCATAGCTGATGCTCAAGGACCGATTGGCAGTTTTGAGGTGGGCATGAGTTTTAACGGGGTTTTAGATGCGGTCAAACAAGTGACTGGCTTTGAATTGGGAGTATTTATAGACAATGAACTAATGTCCAAAGTTGCCACTGGACTGCCTGCACCCGAAAGCGATCGCGTGATTGGGGGCTTACGCAATGAAAGTGCTACTAATTGGAGTGTGGTGCGATCGCTAGTTACCCCTGATTTATTGAGAAAAGTCAACGATACGACTTTAAAATTGCAAAAAATTGATGGTGTTGACTATGGTCTTGCGCTAGTACAGCTACTAGATTTTAAAGGCAAAAAAATCGGTGTAATCGTCGCTGGTAAAAGCTTTCAAGAGCTAACTAGTCAAGCCAATGCGGTTCTCATTAATGCGTTGGTTATCTCATTATTTGCAGTGATTATTTTAGGTGGAACCTCTACGATTCTATTTAATGGATTATTGATGCGTCCGATGATGGCGGTTGGCAATTGCATCACCAGTATGGCGATCGATGATGTCTGCAAACCCATCGAAGATCTTGCCTCGCGTCGAGATGAAGTAGGCAAAATTGCTAGAAGTTGTGAGCTAATCCAACAAAGATTAGCAGGATTGAAACAAGACATGCATGGATCAATTAATGGATCGATAGAGGAGCGATAGAAATCAATGATTAATCTCCGCCGTTTCCTATTTACACTAGGGCTTTGCTTGCTATTGATTTTAGGGATAGGCGTATTCACAGGCTATTCCCAAGAAGAAGCCCCTATTGCTGCTGTTAGCAAACCAAATATCACTCTGTCGAATACTGCTTTTCCCAGCAATGTCCCCAAGCCAATTAAGGTGGAGGTTGCTTTAGTGATTAATAATATCTCGAAAATAAATGATGCTACAGGTACTTTCTCCGCAGATATGGATCTTCGGTTGCGTTGGCAGAATCCTAATCAAGCCTTTGATCCCAAAAACACGGGTGTTAATGAGCAGAGTTTCATTGGCGAAGAAGCGATCGCTAAGCTTGCCAATATCTGGAATCCCCAAGTTGCGATCGCTAATTTAGCGGAAAAACCACTAAAACATGAATCAGAACTATATTTAAACTCTAATGGTTCTGTAGTTTATCTTCAGCGTTTAACCGCTACCTTTGAAGCTAAATATAAATTGGCGAGTTTTCCCTTCGATCAACAGGTCTTGCCAATTCGTCTAATATCTAGATACAACAGTAATAAAGTTATCTTTTGGCAAACTCAGGATGATATCGATTTTTCTGGCATACCAAAGGAAATTTTATTGTCAAGCTGGAATACTGGAGATGTTAGTTTCTTATTCTCTAACTTTAAGGGTTTAGATGGAGAATTCCATCCTCAGTTATTAGCCCAAACTACGGTGAAACGGATTCCCACTAGTCACATTCCAGGGGTATTTATCCCTCTGTTTTTGGTATTACTCGTACCAACAATCATCGCGCTATGGAGTAATGCCGACTTGGATAAACGAATTTCCGCTTGGTCAGGTAGTATTTTGACTATGGTGGCGCTTAGTTTCACTATATCAGTCCGCTATCCAGCATTAAGTATTGATAACGTATTTTTTCAAGTACTTTGGTTGGGATTTGCGTTCCAGTTCTTAGGATTATCTATCAACTTTACGATCATGAATCCCTCTATGGAAAGATTTTTTGGTGGCAAATATGTAGTTACGGAAATTACTAATTTTTTGCGCTGGAGTCTACCATTGGCGCTATTAATTTTAGTCTCACGGGTAGTCTTACTGGCTATACAGGTTTAGGTTAATCGCTCTTTGGTAGTGTTTCACAAAAGGTGACACATAACCGCAGGTGACACATAACCGCCAAATGATTCACCAATGTTTTCTCCTATCCGCTTTAGCCTTTACACGCGTATATCATTTAATAATTACTCCTAACCAAACCAAATCCCCATGACTAATGCCCCACCGCGCCGTGAAAGTTTAGTCAACCGCTTGATCTTTGGGCTGACGACTAGCCTTTCTTTGTTAGCCACAGCAACCTTGATCCTGTTATTGCATATTCAGCAAGGTACATCTGAATTAGAAGCTTTTACCACATGGCTCGCTATCGTCTTTTTCTCCACGGGATTAGGTTCGGGATTATTTGTTGCCATTTCGATTATTCGCAGCATTCAGCCGCCACTTACGGAATTAGCCGAAGCCGCCGAAGAACTATCTACAGGTAATTTAGCAGCACGATCGCAATTAAATCGAGCCGATGAAATTGGTGAATTTGCCAAAGTATTTAATCGGATGGCGGCGCATCTGGAAACTAAAACTGCGACATTAGAAGCGCGTGACATTCAATTTGCACTGCAATCATTGGATCGCGTGTTGGTGAATACCGCCGATCAATACAAATTAATTAAGGCAAGCTTGGAAGAGATTTGTAAACTCACAGGCGCTCAATTAGGCAGTATTTACCTTTGGGAAATTACCTCTTCTCGACCTGAAGGCTGTCTCGTTCTAACTGCGGAATGGGGTTACAAAACCAGTCAAGCTCTAACCGAAATTAATCTAGGCGAAGGAATTATCGGTCAAGCAGGACAATTGGAAGAAGCGATTATTTGGGAAGGTGATCGGCTGAAGGGACAGACACTGGTTTATCGTACACCCGTTGGCGATCTCTTACCTCAAAGTCTTTCCGCCTATCCTTTAATGCTCAGACGTAGCCTTGTGGGAGTTATATTTTTAGGCAGTCTTACCCCTCTATCAGAACGCGGTCGAAATATCCTCGAATCCATCGGTCGCCGTCTTGCCACCGCGATTAGTAATGCTCAAAGTATTGAAACGATCGCCCGTCAGCGAGAGGAATTAACCACTGTATTCGAGCAGCTTGCCGATGGTGTACTACTCAGTGATCCCGCAGGCAGAATTCTCAAAATCAACTCCGCAGGGCGTAAAATCCTCAGTTTTAATGCTGCCAATAATCCTGTAAATACAGGCGTACCCGCCTCTCCCGTGATTGCCAAGTCGATGGAGGAGATAGTCAAGCAATTTGATATTCGTCATCAGGATGGTGATCCTGTAGACCTCGCAAATCTGGTCGTGTTTCGGGCGATGTCCACGGGCGAAGTAGTGGAAGATCAAGTGGTTTTGCGTCAACCCGATGGCAATGAGATTATCCTCAGTACCAAGGCGGCTCCCCTTGTTGGTAGCGAGTCCGAGTTGATTGGTAGTGTGATGATTTTGCGCGATGTGACCGAGCAGCGTTATCGCGACAAGGTGATGCAAGAGACCAATAAAATCATGATCGAGCAGCAAAAGCGGATGGGAATTTTGCAGCGCCTGACGAACTTGATTAACCAGCAGTTACAGGATCTGGATGTTTTACTTGAATCAGTTGTGGAAGCGACTTGTGACGCGATTATGTGGGCGGAAGTTTGCGTCCTTGCGCTCTACAATCCTAAAGAAAATAAACTAATGCTATCGGCTGCCAAGGGGCTACCCGATGATTTTCCCTTACAGGAATCCTTTGAGCTAGATGCTCCCAATCTCATTGCTCAAGTATTTAAAGAAGGGATTCCCATTGAAATCAAAGCGGGAGAATCGCGGTTGGTGGAGTTGCTACCTGTCAAAAGTGCCTTGTGTGTGCCGATTGAATCGAGTCGTTCGGGGCGTTTAGGGGTTTTGGCGATCGGACATTTGCAATTAGAGAGAGCAAGTTCTCGCGAAGATTTGAATCTTTTGGCTTCCTTTGGGGTACAAGCCGCGATCGCGATCGGTAATGCTCAATTAATTAATCAAATCGAAGCCCAAAATGCTCAGTTATTGGAGGCAACCCAACTCAAGAGCCAATTTCTAGCAAATATGAGTCACGAACTGCGAACACCGATGAATGCGATCATTGGTTTCTCACAAGTGTTATTGCGTCAGCGCCGTGATGTGCTTTCTACAAGCCAAGTAGATATGGTGGAGCGCATCCTCCGAAATGGCAAAAATTTACTGGATTTGATTAATGATATTCTCGACCTATCAAAAATCGAAGCAGGGAAAATGGAGGCACACCCAGAGTTATTCAATCTTGATGAATTAATTCACCATACCTGTGAGAGCTTACAACCTTTAGCTAGCGTCAAATCCCTAGACTTTGTATTCCAAAATCATATTGGCAGTTGTGCGGTCTATCATGACTCAATTCGGATTAAACAAGTGATCACCAATTTGGTGTCGAATGCGATTAAGTTCACAGATACGGGTGAAGTTTATGTTGAGTTGAAATACGGCGATCGCGATGCAGATAATCCTATGTCTGAGGTACTTACGCCTGAAATTAATACTGATTTAACGAACATTACAATTCCAGAAACATCACCTTTGGCTACTTGCAATATTCTGATCTCAGTACGCGATACGGGTATTGGTATTGAGCCTGAGTTTCAGCGCACAATTTTCGAGCAGTTTCGCCAAGTCGATCAGTCTTCTACGCGCAAACATGGCGGTACTGGTTTAGGTTTAGCGATTACTGAGCAGTTGGTGTTACTCATGGGCGGGACGATTTATCTACAAAGTGAAGTTAATCAAGGTTCTACTTTCACCGTTGAGTTACCCCCAAGACTCAAATAACTCACCTTAAGCAGATAGAAGACTTACCCTCACTCCCCAGCCCCTACCCCCCTTGCAAAGTATCCCGCAAGGCGAGGGGGAGAAAGATTTACTCATTTTCTTGTTCCCCTCTCCTGCGGGAGAGGGGCTAGGGGTGAGGGCTTTACTAGGATTGCTTGCTCACAGGCTTTTCTGAAAGACTTTGGAAATAAAGAAAACCCGCCGAAGCTAGGAACGTGAAATAACCGATCGCCTGTCCTAAAAATAAGCGATCGCGAAAGCCAAACATCGCTTTGAGGAGAATAGCAGGGAATTGATTGTCAGGAAAAACATCATGCACATCCCACACCAAACCACCTATCAAACAAGAACTCATTTCCGTAGCAGAAGCGGCAGGGAAACAGATAGAAGTTTGTGTAAGTGCGGCATAGGCGGCTACAGCCTTGTCGAGATGCCCGATCGCACTGACGACTAAACCAGCGACAATGAGTAACAGGAAAACTCCCATTGCTTGAAAGAACACTTTGAGATTAATCCGAATTCCGAATTGAAACAGAGCCATCCCGATCGCTACAGCCCCAACTAAACCAGCGATCGCACCGATAATTGGCACAATTCCACCTTGCAATTTAGCCGAGATAAAGATTACCACTTCAAAACCTTCGCGCAATACCGCAATCAAAATCAGCGTGAATACTGCCCAACCTGCCGTTTTTTCGTTAGCGATCGCTTTACCAATTTTTCCTTCGATTTCACCCTTGAGCGCCTTGGCATTTTCCGTCATCCAGACCAACATCCAACTCAACATGGCGATCGCGGTTAGTCCCAAAACTCCTTGCCACAACTGCCCATAAAAAGCCGCTTGCAACGGTTCTGTATTTTCTACCTGTTTGACAAACCAATTGAGTAGCAGCCCCACCACAAAACTCGCTAATATACCCGTGCCAATCCCACCATACACCCAAGGATTGAGCTTACTGCGATCGGCTTTTTTGAGATATGCCATCACGATTCCCACTACAAGGGCAGCTTCCACGCCTTCGCGTAAGGTAATCGCAAAAATTGGTAAGGCTGTACTAAAGTCCATGATTCATTTCTCTCTTTGGGATTAATTACTTAGTTCCACTTGAAGCTAAGCTTCAAGTGATTCGATTAAAATATAACGTCGCGATAAATTTTGGTCATTGGGAAATCGATATTTATCGACTCTAGGAAAATCGAATCCTCGAAACCATCAAAATCACTAAATAACCAACCGTTTGACTGCTTGGTATAACGTTGAACAAATGGTCGATCTTGCCTAATTAAGAGATATTCGTAGAGACTAGAAATAGAGCGATACATCTCGAATTTGTCAGTACGATCATATTTTTGAGTCGATGGAGAAAGCACTTCAATAATCAGCAATGGATTTAAAATTTCATCTTTACGTCCTTCATGAAACAACAATTGACCATCAACAACCATCGCATCTGGAAAAACTCCACAGCGATATTTAGGAATCCATATTCTTAAATCATTGTTAAATGCTTCAAAATTAGTGTCTTCAAGATTTCTATCCAAAAAATTGACTACATTGCGACCAATACGGCTATGTGTGGCAGTTCCACCAGTCATAGTTACAATTTCTCCATCATGGTATTCACATTTTTCTGTAGAAGTTTCAGCGATCGCTCGATATTCATCGAGACTGTAGCGGCGCTCAGTGGTAGCAATCATGGGGTTGTACTCTAGCTTTCAAGACAACAGTTCTATTGTACTGCGAGGATTAATCGTATTCACCTAAGAGGAGTAATAAGGGACTTAAGCCCTTGTCTGGGAATTTGACTTGCAGTTAGTCTTATTAAAAATCTTGCAAAATGGTCAATCATAGAGTTTAATTTATACAAGAAGACTTAATCATTAGATCTCTCAATGAAAATATTTGTTTATCACACACCAGAATTAGTTCCTGCCGAAGGTATCCCTGATTGCGCGATCGCTGTTGATATTTTGCGAGCTACTACCACGATCGCCACAGCCCTAGCTGCGGGAGCAGAGGGAGTGCAAGTGTTTTCCGATCTTGATGAATTAATGCGTGTCAGTGAAGCGCACCCACCAGAGTTACGCATTCGCGTTGGTGAGCGCGGGGGAAAGACTGTAGAAGGTTGCGATCTTGGAAATTCGCCCTTTGACTTTACGCCCGAAGTGGTCAAGGGCAAGCGAATTTTTATGAGTACCACTAACGGCACGCGATCGCTCCAAAAAATCGCTAATGCTAAGAGCGTCCTTGCTTGCGCGATGATTAATCTGGGTTCGGTATTGAAATATTTGCGCGAGACTAAGCCTGAAACTGTGTGGATAGTTGGTTCTGGCTGGGAAGGTAGTTATTCCCTCGAAGATACAACCTGTGCAGGGGCGATCGCTGCTAATCTCGAAGATGAGGCTGATTTTGGTAACGATGAAGCTGTAGCCGCCGCGACTTTGTACAAGTCTTGGAAAGGTGAGGTTGAAGAATTATTTTATCAAGCGAGTCACGGCAAACGCCTATTAAATCTCAATGGTGCTGAGGACATAGCCTACTGTGCCAAGCTCGATGTTGTTGATGTGTTGCCGAAACAATCTAGCGCAGGCTTGCTAGTTGCCGCCTAGTAGTACTAGATTGAGTAAGCATTAATTTCCCTTGTCGCCATGCCGCCGTCTCACTGTTCATCTCTGCTCATGACTCCCTTGGCAAAACAAGTGGCAAATATTACTGGATCAATTACTGGCTCGACAGCAAAGCTTGAACGTCTTACTCCTCCCCTAAAATGGGCTGGTGGTAAGCGTTGGCTGGTGCAACATTTACAGCATATTTGGCAAAAAAATAGCGATCGCCGTCTTGTGGAACCATTTTGTGGAGGATTGGCGATCGCCTTGGGTTTACAACCTCACAAAGCTCTGCTCAACGACATCAATCCCCATGTTGTCAACTTTTATAAATGTTTACAAAAGGGATTAAAGCTAGAAATTGACGTTGAAAATGATCGTGAATTTTATTATGCTCAGCGAATAGAATTTAATCGTCTAATTCAATCAGGACAAGCGGAAACTCCCAAAGCAGCGCAACTTTTTTATTATCTCAATCGCACGGGTTATAACGGGCTTTGCCGATTTAATCAAAAAGGTGGGTTTAACGTTCCCTTCGGTAAATATAAAACTATAAATTATAATCCCGATTTCACCGCCTATAAACCGACACTTTCACAATGGAAGTTTACCAATCTCGATTTCGGCAAAATCAAAATTGCTACGAACGATCTGATTTATGCCGACCCTCCCTATGATGTCGAGTTTCGACAATATTCCAAAAATGGCTTTGAATGGTCAGAGCAAGAACGCTTAGCCAACTGGATAGCCAATCAAAATTGTCCTGCGATCGCTTCTAATCAAGCAACTGATCGCATTCTTTCCCTTTACAAAGATTTAGGATTTGAATATCACATTCTCGATGCTCCAAGACGGATAAGTTGCAATGGCGATCGCGTCCCTGCGAAGGAAATGCTTGCCTATAAAGGATTTAACGGGAGCTTAGAATTATCATGAGTCTTCGCAATACCGAAACAGGGGCAGTTCTGGAGCAGATGGTATTACATTCCTTGATTTATGGTGGATATCTCTCGCAATCACAGCAATATATTGGCAGTCGTCCTGGGGGCGGTAGACACAAAATCGATGTGGTCGCAAATCGTGGCGATCGCAATGTTTTGATTTCCCTAAAATGGCAACAGGTCGGCGGGACTGCTGAACAAAAAGTTCCCTTTGAGGTAATTTGTTTAATGGACGCGATGGATCAAAATCCCAATTATCAAAAAGCTTATTTAGTGCTTGGTGGTGAAGGTTGGACTTTGCGCGAATTCTATATTTCAGGTGACTTACAGCAATATATTCCCTATG
Source organism: Pseudanabaena sp. (assembly GCA_044355035.1). GTDB lineage: Bacteria > Cyanobacteriota > Cyanobacteriia > Pseudanabaenales > Pseudanabaenaceae > Pseudanabaena. The sequence continues at coordinate 99,426 of JBIKYX010000001.1, forward strand.
GCGATCGCGTAGAGATTGTCACCCTAGAGCGATTTATCATGAAAGCGAATATGGGCAAGCTGTAAGTGATGTTAATTATACCTGCCTCCTAATTGCTTTTTCAGCAATCCCTAATTAGCCCTTACGGGAATTTGATGAGAACTGAGATAATCTTTAATCTCAGCAATACTCAATTCTCCATAATGTAGCAAAGTCGCCAGCAAAGCCGCCTCTGCACGTCCCTCAACCATCGCCTCACGAATATGTTCGCAATTACCCGCACCACCTGATGCAATCACAGGAACTTCCACTAAATCCGCAACCTGTCTGGTCAGAGCCAAATCATAACCCGCCTTAGTTCCATCCGCATCCATACTGGTTAGCAAGATCTCACCTGCACCACGCTTAACCACTTCCTGCGCCCACCAGAGCGCATCAATACCAGTATTCTCACGCCCACCGCGCACATATACATCCCAGCCTAAATTGTTAGGATCGTTTCTCCGTCTGGCATCGATCGCTACGACAATACATTGATTACCAAAGCGATCGCTACTGCGATTAATTAAGTCGGGATCACTAACCGCCGCCGAATTCATACTCACCTTATCGGCTCCCGCCCGTAACAGCTCACGAATATTGTCCAGATTTCGCACACCGCCACCGACAGTAAGCGGGATAAATACCTGTTCGGCAGTGCGATAGACGACATCAAGAATGGTACTGCGATCTTCGTGTGTGGCAGTAATATCGAGAAATACTAATTCATCTGCTCCTGCGAGGTTATAAATCTGCGCTAATTCCACAGGATCGCCAGCGTCCTTAAGATCAACAAAGTTGATGCCTTTAACAACTCGACCTGCCTTCACGTCTAGACAAGGTAAAATGCGTTTCGCTAGCATAAGCTTTTTAAACTACTCAAATAAACTACTCAAATAAAAATTAGAAACCGAGAGATTATTTTAACGCGCAAACTCCCAATAAATTACCCAACTGGGATATATCGCCCCATATCCTCCAGCAAATTATCCTCGAATCACCGTAATAGTTCTACCATCTGGACTCTCAGCGATTTCTGTGGTGGTGCGATCGCTAAGTTGTGGCAAATTTGGACGGCGATCGAAGATCACTAGCCAGCCTGTATCCAAATTCAATCCCGATAGATATTTATCCAACTGTTTTAATCCTTCTGATAACGGATCAGGTCTACCCTCTCGCCATACTTTTAGTTCCATTCCCAAAATGATTTCGCCATAGCGCAAACAAATATCCATGCGACCAGAACCGATTGCATATTCTCTTTCCAATGTACCGCCGCCATTAACCACCCGATGTAAAAAAGCCATTAATACTAAATGGGGCGCAATCTCAGGATAGGGCGTGCTTTTAAATAAGGGTTCTCCATGTTGCCGCCAAAAATCGAGAAAAGAATCTAGCAAAGCCTGTGGATTTAAATTACCACTGGAGTCTAGCCATGTGGGATAAACCGATGTTAAAGAAGCGATCGTGATGGAGGCTAATACTTTAGGAATGACTTCGCGATAGATCGGGTTAGCGATTTGAATCCCGCCCCGATCATCACGGTCGCATAAACCTAAATCTAGGACATAACGTAAGTCATCTTCAGCAATATTTGGTAATGACTGCCCCCCTAGGATCGGCTGAATGATTGCCCTAACGCGATCCTCTCTAAGTCTCTCGGCAAGACTATCTAAATGAGTATCTTGTCGCTTAATCAGAATCTCTTTGGCTTGATTGATTAGCTCAACCGTAATCGAAATCGCTGGATCGTTGGCTATATATTCGGTAATTTCTTTAGCGATCGCATTGACTAGCCAAGGTTGTCCTTGAGTTAAATGGAACGCTAAATTAACGGCTTCTTCGGTAAAGATTTGTCCTGTGGCTTCGGTATGTTGACCATAGAGCCTTTTGACTTCTGCTAAGTTAAAATTGCGTAGGGTAAAGGATTGCACTTTGATATTAAATGGACTGGATGTATTTAGGCGATCGCTCCCCCCTGCGGCATATTTATAATCTCTCACATCACGCATCCCCACTAGTCCCACTGATTGCGGAAAGCCTTTCGGACGGTTAGGAAACCCATCGCGCAATTGACGTAATACGCTAATCAAAGTTTGATTTTGTAGAGAGTCAATTTCGTCAATGAACAACACAAAGGGACGGGGCGAGGTTTCAGCCCATAGGCTCAAGGTGGCGTTAATACGCTGTCCAGATTCTGCTTCGGGAGCTGCTGGCGGATGGAGTTCTTTGGGTAGCCAAAATCGCGCATTTTTTGCCCAAGATCCTAAAATTGCTTTTTCGGCGATTTCGGGTTGATCTGGAAAGGGGGAACCGACTTCAACGGATACCATGAGGGCGGTATATTCACCACTGGCGGTTAGTTCTTGGGCGAGGGTGAGCATGGCGGTGGTTTTGCCAACTTGACGCGGTGCATGGATCACGAAGTAATTGTATTGATCGATTAGTGATCTGATCTGTGGTAAGCGCTCTGTGGATGAGAGCATATAGTGAATGTCTGGTTGGCAGGGTCCTGCGGTATTGAAGTGTTTTTTCATGGGTCAATGTGATTTTTAAATATTGTAGGGTTTTAGCGATCGCTACCATTTCATTCATCATTCGTTTGGTCTAGTGATGGTTGAATATCATTGATTCAATATACTTTTGAATTAATGGCACTTGAAGTTGACAATTGCCTTCAGAGTTACGTTCTATTATTTCCATTTGCATAAGTTGCGATTGGATCGGTCGATCGCTTTCTGTTAAAGGTTCGTTCTTGATTAATTTAATCAGCAATTGTTGATGATTTGTGGTGATGATCTTCTTCCAAAATTCATTGAAGTATCCATCGGCGCGTTCTATGGCGGTCATGGCGATCGCTTGCACATCCGCAAGAGTTACCCGATCGCGCTTTTGATTATTGACGGTTTCGACTAAAGCTGAGCAGACTAACTGCACGAAGAAAGGTTGGCAACGGGTGAGATGGATAATCGCATCGACAGCATCAGGATCGTAAATATCAGGAAAATCAGGAACTGGAGAGAGAATTAGATCTCTTGCTTCGGATTCATGGAGATAGGTGAGACGTAGGGTACGGGTGCTAATTAGGTAACTACTCCAATAGGGCTTCAACTCACTGAAGGAGTGGGAACCACAAAAGAGTAAGATCCATTGCTTGCGATGTTGCATCACATTCCGCAAAAAGTTAAGCGGGGCGTGACTATTGGTGGTATCTACCACGTCTCCTAGTTTTTCAAATTCATCGAAGCAAAGCAAAAATCGCTTTTGTGGAAATTGACGTTCGATGGTTTCCATCCAATTTTGGAGAGAGAAGAAGGGATCGTCTTGCAGTAAATCGGGATCGATGGGGCTAATCTTAATTTTACGCGCAGTCCATGCACTCTCGACAATGCCATTGGCGATCAGTTGAGCGATATTGCTAAGTTTCTCGCTGCTGGCGACTTTTTGGCAATCGACGAATAAAGGGATTAAATCGCCGCCAACGCGATTGGGGAGATATTGCAGGGCGGAGGTTTTGCCTGTGCGTCGATGTCCGTAGAGCATCCATATGGGCGGATTTTCGGAGAGAGAAATATCTTCTATGGCACGAAATAGATCCTCGCGACCTTTAAAACGTCCTTTGGAGGTGTCAGGATTGAGGGGATTGCCTGAGATGTAGCGATTAGGAATTTCGGGAGATTTTTGGGCGGCTTCGGTGAGGGTGAGGCGGCTGTCATGGAGAATGCTTTGCCAACGTTCGGCGATCGGTCCAAAGATGGGCGCAAATTTGGCGGATCTCTGGAACGCGAGGTTATTTCGCAGGTTTTGTAAATCTGTTAAGGGCTTTTCGAGCAGTTCGAGACGGCGGTAGGGGCTAGTCGCTTGATAGGCGGCATTGACACTTTGACTAATGGATTGCATTTCTAAAAAAGCCGAACCAAAAGTCTCGTCATCGCGGGGAATCCAATCGAGCTGAGAACCACTGGCGGCAATATCTCCTGATGATTGGCAGCGATCGAGCGTACCCACCGCAATCATCAACATGGCGCGGGCGGCGGTGGCTTGTTGGTTAGTGAAGTTGGTGAGGTAGTCGATGGTGCTACGCGCCGCAAGGGGATTTTGTTGATGCGCCTCCGTAATTAGTTCACTCATGAAGGGTAAGGGCAGATGGATAAGCTGATCGAAATATGGGGGCAAATATCGCAAATTTTGGCTAATATCGCGCCGATCTGCGGTGTAATAAACTAGCACCAGCCAAATAAACTCTGGCAACCAAAAGTAAACGCGCAGAACTCCCAACACAAACGCCACACCACCCGCCACACCAACCGCCACACCACCCGCCACACCACCCGCCACACCAAACGCCACACCAAACGCCACACCAAACGCCACACCAAACGCCACACCACCCGCGAAATAATATAATGCGCCTAATAAATATCTTTGTGCAGATAGATTGGAAAATATGGAATTTAAGAACATTCCCAAATTACTGGAAATGAAAACTGTAAAATCTGGGAAGATCCGCGATGCTAATTGAAATAGAAGAACTATTCCCCAGATACTGTAAACTAGAATTATCAAGCGATTGCTCCATTTGCCTGAATCTCCCTTAGCCAACCAAATCCCAACCCACCAACCCAATAGAAATAATCCACTTGGCAAAAAATCAAAAATAGTTCCCGAAAAAAGCGAATAAATCGGCGCAACGATCAACACCGCCAGCAATGGCACAACTGCCGTCAGCCACCATGTCTGCTCGGCATAACGTTCCAAATCAGGATTCTCAACAAACTCATCCCTTAGCAAAAAAGGATTAACCGTAATATCTAAACTAGGATGAATATCACGCAGTCTACGCCGCAAAGTATAGGGCTGAAAGAAGATTTGATAGAGAAGTTGCGAACATTCCAGAATATAGTTTTTAAAATCTGCCCATTGACGATCCATGAATGCTTGCTCCTGCGAAGTAAGGTTTTTTATTTAAAGTTACTCTTCGTATCCTGTACCGTATTGTCAAACCAGCCCTTCACCTGTTGCCAATTTGCTGCCCCAGTTAGCATCGCACCCATCAAAATTAAAATAAACATTCCTTTAAAAAAATTACCCCAATCATCAATATTGTCACCGATCGCCTGTCCAAAACTGCCCAAACGCATGACAGAGTGGAGCGTCCATTTAAGCGGACTCTGACGGCGCGGGATGCCTAATTTACGCTCTTCAAATTGCTTTTTTGCCCATTCATGACTGTGATCGAGTTTTTTTGCCTCCCACAGACACCAAGCCGCAATCTGCAACAAGCAAGGATGGCGATCGCCCCATTGCAGCGCCAAGGCTCTCTTTTCCTCTCCCAACGCAGAGCGATCGGGATGGGGAAGACGTACTAAGTCTTTCGCTTCATCGTCTTTAAATTCGGTGAGACGCTTATTGGTAAAAACATTAAAAAAGTCAGAAGTGAGCTTCTTTTGGCGACTGTAAATCATTAGAGGTTTGCGCGAAGCAATCACAAACATTAGCTTTTGAGAAGTAAGCGATCGAAGATTATCGTAAAAGTTTTTATCAAAGCTATCCGTGCGATCGAGCAGTTCTTCAAAATCATCCAAACAGATTACAGGCAATACCTGCACCGCTTGCCACGCTTGCAAAATGCTCTCAAAGGCGATCTCATCGGAAGGAGGTACTCGCAATGGATCGGCGAGTTCAGGACGGACTTGCACCTTTGGCAGTTTCAAAAATTCCGCCGCTATTGTCTGATAAAAGCTCTGCCGATCGCGACAATTCGCCTGTTGCAAAGACAAATAAATCACTACAAACCGATCTACATTTGCTACCCGATCTTCATAGGTCTGAGCAATGTGATACAGCAAAGATGATTTGCCAATCCTGCGATCGCCCACAATACTGAGACTAGCGCGATCGCTTTGCATATGGCTGATAATCAACTCAATCTCATCCCGCCGACCAATAAATGACTTGCGATCGGTAATCTTACCGCCAACCGCAAAGGGACATACTGAAGCACTAGCATTGGTCATGATTAAGCAAAATCAAACTTCCCCTAGACTATAAGCTAAAAAATTTGTTAAAACAAGTTGAGTCTCAAGGGGTGAATTATTTACCTGTTGCAGGGGCGATCGCCCCGTATTTCAGGCTTCTAAACTGGGATATAGAGCGATCGCCATTCTTCGATGGAGTTAGGCTAAGATCAGGCATATTTATAAACACCTTTATAAATACTGTTATAAAAGTTTCGTCAAACCTGAAGTTTGTCCCCTTTAGTCGATATTAAGTTATTTGTTGTAAATCTGAAGACAAAACTACATATTTGGCATAAAGTTTAAACTAGGGTTATCGAAATCTTAACCAAACATCTTTAGCTTAGGACGGAAATATTATGACTCCGATGACATTATTAGCTGAGGCTCCAGTACTACGTCTAGGTCAGCCAGTCAAGTATGAACCAGACTATCAAGATTATCAACAAAATAATCAAAAGGCTAAGGAATGTAGGACTCAGGTAGAGGCTCATATTCCTGACTGGTTAAGATGTTGTTGGGAAAAATCCCAAGCAGGAGCGTGCTTGGACAATGATGATGTAGTTTGTCGCGCTCTGGATCTCGCTTATCGTCTGCATGAGGGGCAATGTCGCGCTTCGGGGGAGCCTTACATATTGCATCCGATCGCTGTGGCGGCGATATTAAAAGATCTCGGTGGTAGCAATGCCATGATTGCCGCAGGTTTTTTGCATGATGTGGTCGAGGATACAGAGATGTCCTGCGATCAAATTGAAGAATTATTTGGTAAAGAAGTCAGACAACTGGTGGAGGGGGTAACAAAATTATCAAAACTGAGTTTTGAGAGCAAAACTGAGAGCCAAGCGGAAAATTTTCGGCGCATGTTTTTGGCAATGGCGCAGGATATTCGGGTAATTATTGTCAAGCTTGCCGATCGCTTACATAATATGCGAACTTTGGAACATCTCAAGCCCGAAAAACAAGTTCTCATTTCTAGGGAAACCAGAGAAATTTTTGCTCCCTTAGCGAATCGACTGGGTTTGGGACAGATTAAATGGGAATTGGAAGATATTGCGTTTAAATATATTGAGCCAGAGCAGTATCAGGTAATGGAGTCTCTGGTTGCCGAAACTCGCGAGAGTCGTCAAGAGCAGTTGGTGGAAGTGACGATGGTATTGAGCGATCGCATGATGGCGATGGAAATGGAAGACTTTGATATTAGTGGTCGTCCCAAACATCTGTATGGTATTTATCGCAAGATGCAACGCCAACAGAAGCAATACAACGAGATTTACGACATTCAAGCGGTAAGGGTGATCGTTAATAGTAAAGAAGACTGCTATCGTGTTCTCGCCATTGTCCACGATCATTTCTGTCCCATTCCAGGGAGATTCAAAGACTACATTGGCTTACCAAAACCGAATCGCTATCAATCATTACATACGGCGGTGATTGGTCCCAAAGGGCAACCTGTGGAAGTGCAGATTCGCACATGGGAAATGCATCACATCGCGGATTATGGTATCGCGGCACATTGGAAGTATAAAGAGAGTGATTCGGTTAGCAAGCCACTGAAGGGGGATGATCAGAAGTTTACTTGGCTACGTCAATTGGTGGAATGGCAACGCGATCTCAAAGATCCTCAAGAATATCTGGATAGTGTCAGGGAAGATTTATTTGATAGTGAAGTCTATGTGTTTAGTCCGAAGGGGGATGTGTACTGCTTGCCGAGGGGGGCGACACCTGTAGATTTTGCTTATCGTGTGCATACGGAAGTGGGGAATCATTGCTCTGGAGCTTTGGTCAATAATGTGATGGTTCCTTTGCAGCGTCCGCTCAAACATGGCGATATTGTCACAATTCTGACGCAAAACAATGCTCATCCCAGTACGGATTGGATTAATTTTGTTGCCACAAATTCTGCAAAAAGTCGCATTCGTCAATGGTTTAAGCGATCGCGTCGGGATGAAAATCTCGCTCTCGGTCGCAGTGCGTTAGAGAGAGAACTGGGCAAAAATGGTTTAGAGACCTTGCTGAAATCTGACCAGATGCAAAAGCTTGCCGAGCGCTGTAACTACCACAATGTGGAAGATCTGATCGCAGGTATTGGCTATGGTGAAACTTCGGTCAATACGGTAGTTAACAAGTTGCGTGAGCATCAACACCATGATCATGCTTTACATCTGACCAAATTTGAGTCACGCCATTCTCACGTTGCTAATTCCCACAGTTCTAAAGCGCCAATTTTGGGATTGGAAGGCATGGTCTATTCGATCGCAGGTTGTTGTACGCCTCTTCCTGGGGAACCGATTGCAGGTATTGTCTCCTTGGGAAGTAGTCGTGGGATTACGATCCATCGCCATGACTGTGGCAATTTAGCGAATATTCCTAGCGATCGCCTCCTGCATGTCGGTTGGAATCAGAGCAAGGAACGCGATCAAACTGTAACCTATCCAATTGATATCCGCGTGGAAACGATTGATCGCGTGGGTGTGTTGCGTGATATTTTGACAAGGCTTTCTGATAACAAAGTGAATGTGCGTCGGGCTAATGTCCAGACCAAAAAGGGTAAAGCGGCGATTATTGATTTGAGTATTGATGTTAGCGATCGCAATCAGTTTGACCGCGTTTGCAATCAGATCAAGAAAATGTGTGACACGCTGTCTGTAAATCGTTGTGTTGTAGAATAAGTGGCTGGTTGCAATTAAATATAAGATGTGGGATGGGCATTATGTCTAGTCTAACTATTGATCTTAGTCCGATTGTTAAGCTAACTCGCGAGGAGTTTGTCAAGATTTGCGCGGCTAATCCTGATCGCAAACTGGAACGAAATGTTAAAGGAGAATTAATTGTTATGTCGCCTACAGGGGGTGAAACTGGGAGTTTTAACTCCGATCTCAATGGTGAAATTTATCTATGGAACCGCGATGCTAAATCAGGTAAAGTTTTTGATTCTTCCACTGGATTTAGTTTGCCAAAAGGTAGTGATCGCTCTCCTGATGCAGCATGGATTTCTTTAGCTAAATGGGAATCTCTTACTGCTGAACAGCGCCAAGGTTTTTTGCCACTTTGTCCAGAATTTCTCATTGAGCTTTTATCGCCTAGTGATTCTTGGAAGCAGGGACAGGCGAAGATGCAGGAATATATGGAGAATGGCTGTTTATTGGGATGGTTAATTGATCCCAAATATCAACGAGTTGGGATTTACCGCCAAGGACAGGCTGTTGAAGTTTTGATAGCACCGCAAGTGCTTTCAGGAGAGAATGTATTACCAAATTTTGTTTTGGAGACTGGTCGCATATTTGGGTGGGATTAAGAAACCATTTAAGAATTAGTTTCTAAGGTCAAAAACTCTAAGAGATCCCCCTCAATCCCCCTTAAAAAGGGGGAAGAAGAAAAAAGATAAGTATGATATTCTCCCCCCTTTCGTAAGGGGGGCTGGGGGGGATCTAGGCAAGTTTCTAAGTATTGGAATTGTACCGCCATAGCGCTAGTCCACCGATTACACCTAAATCATTGGAAACGATCGCTACATTTGACGGTAAAGACGGTAAATCCAAGGAAATTAATCGGGCATTACCACCACCGATATAGAGCTTGTCGTAATTAAATAACTTGTAAAGTGAGGCGATCGCCTCTAGCAATCTCGCATTCCAAAATTCTACCCCCACTTCTTCTAGAGCAGCTTGACCTAAAATATCTTCATACGTCTTATTGCCGATGAAAATATGTTGACCGAGTTCTAGATTTGGTAATAACTTACCATTGAGAAATAGTGATGAACCAAAGCCCGTGCCTAGAGTAATTGCAAGTTCCACGCCTTGCCCCGCGATCGCGCCATAGCCCTGTACATCCGCATCATTAGCAATTAGCAATGGTTTATCCAACTTGGATTGTAACGCTGCGGCTAAGTTAAATCCATCCCAGTCAGAATGCAAATTAATTGCACCTCTGGTGATGCCATTCTCGACTACACTAGGAAATCCAATCGCAAGGCGATCGTAATTTGCTTGCGTAGCGATTAAATCTAGCAGAGTCGCCATAATCACATCGGGTGTGGCAGGGTGAGGTGTCGGTATTTGCGATCGCGCTGATACCGCAGAGCCATCTTCGCGTAATATGATCGATTTGATACTACTTCCGCCCACATCAATCGCTAATGTCAATAAAGTCATGATCGTAATCACACTGCTAAATCTTTGATAATAAATACTATGATCTAAAGATAAGGCTTTATCCAAGAAAGTTAGAAATAAGGAAGTTATAGATATGGTTGCTTCATTAATGCTAAGAGCCTCTTCTGATGTTCTAGCTCAGGCTCGTGATGAGCTTTCGCGCAAAGGATATGCTCCCTTGCAGCTATCGCGTGAACTTGGCTTAGCTGTCCAATTAATCGAGAACTTCTTGAATGGAGAGATTGTCGATCGCAACACCTATGAATTGTTGTGTGACAAACTGAATATCCATTTGAATTTTGGTCAGGAAAAATTACCAGATTCAATCGATAGTGACGAGCTTTCTATTCTTAATAATAATCAATCCTTGAGTAGAAGTAATGAGGCTGTTACTACTCATGATGCTCCATCTATATCGACTCCAAAAAGTCCGGGAATATCCAAAAATGAAAATAGCAATCAAAATTTAGTTAAAAATCCACTCATCAATTCGCAAATTAATATTGATGAATGCTTGAAATCTATTCGTCAAATTATTACGCCTAACCTAATTAATCAATGCGATCGCCTAAGATTAGTTGATATTAATGCACCACTTAATCTCCATGATTTATACACAGAAATAAATATTTTTACCGATTTAGCTAGTACTCGACATATCGATCTCAATGAAGAATTCGATAGTGTTGCCCCTGAGCAGTACGATCGCTTTTATTTAGCCAAACTTCAACCGTCCACTATTCCATCTAATCAAGCCCTAGATGAACATAAGCTAATTTTACTGGTGGGCGGATTAGGTTCAGGTAAAACTACATTACTTAAATATTGGGCTATGGCTTGTATCACGGGTAAAGTTTTACCCAATTACTTACCGATATTTTTGTCAGTACGTTCTCTGCTAGCCCAATCTATCCCAATGCGATCGCTGGTTGCTAGTGGCGATATCAGTGGTGAAAACTATTTGATGAACTGGTTAAAATCGCAAATTTATAACTATGGACTCCCCCAAGGATTCCTAGATGGCTTGCCAGATAACCGATTGCTGGATCAGCTACTTAAAGAAGGTAAATTTTTACTGCTCTGGGATGGCTTAGATGATATTCCTGAACATGATCGCACGGAAGTTGCTCAGCAAATCATGGGCTTTAGCGATCGCTATCCCAAAAATCGCATGGTTGTTACCAGCCGCAATCCCATTTATGGACATATTTTAGAAGTATTTCATACCTTAGAAATCGCCCCTTGGCAAGAGTTACAAATAAATGCTTTTGCTAGCAAATGGTTTCAAGTTACTTGTGCAGACAAGCCCAAAAAGAACGAACAATTTCAACAATTATTAGCCGCAAATCCGCCATTAGCAGAAATTGCCCGCAATCCTTTATTTCTTACTTATTTATGCATTATTCTGAATAGCTACAATTATCTCAAGCCCAATTTTTATCAGGAAATTCTGAACCTGTTATTAACTGAATGGGAGCAAACTAAATGTTTATCCATTAGAGAATCTAGTCAATCTAATCAAGAACTGTCAGTTTTGCAAAAACAAGATTTGCTCTCCTATATGGCGATCGTATCCCTTGATCGTCATGGTTATGTTTGGCAAAATAATCAACTAGAAGATGACTTTCAAGACTGTATTGCGACTAGTCGAAGTTTGGCTCATCTAGAAGTTAATCGCGATCACTTTTTAAAATCTCTAAAATGGCAACATAGTATATTGATGGAACCCGCTAAGGGCATTTATTGCTTAGCACATAACACTTTGCACGACTATTTAGCCGCCTATCGAATTGCCAATAGTAATCCCGAAGCTGCTGAGAAATATTTACTGGAACGGATTTATCTTAAACGTTGGCATGGGGTAATTGTGATGACGGTCAGCATTTCTCAACAGGCTGATCAAATGTTGCAGAAGATGAAACAGAAAATTGATCAATTAGTACTTGGCGATCCCCATTTGCAATCATTTTTAGCGTGGGTTAATCAACAGTCAGATCAAACGAAAACCCCTTACAAATCAGCCACGATCCGCGCTTTATATTTAGATATCGATTTGGAGAATACGCGATCGCTTGACCGTGCGCGTGCTTTAGATATTGCCCACTCGCGATCGCTAGAAAGGGCAAGAACCAAGGCGATGGGACTAGATAATACGATGGATACCGAGATTGATATTGACTACACGATCAATCTCGCCCTTAACCTTGATTTAGCCCTATATTTTGCTAGTCACCCGATTGTGGAATTAGCTTGTGCGATCGAACCCGATCTGCGTAAAGGTTTACAGTATTTACGGCAAAAGTTTCCTGATCACCATAAAGATCGGGATAAATTTGCGAAATGGTGGCAAGCCAAGGGTTTAGAGTGGTCAAAAAAACTGCGTAGTTTAATCGTCCACCATCGCAAGGGTTCGCAAGATTGGGAGTTTAGCGAAAATCAACTCAAGATCCTGCGTGCTTATCATGACGCAAATAAGCTGTTGATTGAATGTCTAAATAATGCGGAATATGTGAGTCCCCTAGTCAAAAATCAAATTGAGTCTAATTTGCTGTTACCGCGCAGTGACTACACAAGCTTGCAGTACTAAGTTGTATGTAAATAGGACTTACGCAAACAAACCAAGAACTCAAGTTCTTGGCTGAAAGCTAAAGTCAGCTAAAGTAGGCTAAAATACTTCTATGATCAACCCGTTTCAACGGGTTTAAGCTTTGAGCATCGTAATTTATTACAGGGCTGTTGCTGTATACTCTATGTCGATACTTAGAGAGAGTTAGATACATTTGTGTTAGAGATTCGCAAAATCTGTAAGTCTTATGGGAAGAAACAAGTTTTGCGAGACTTGAGTTTTTCAATCCAATCAGGTGAAGTTTATGGATTGCTAGGTCCAAATGGGGCAGGGAAAACCACGACGATTAGTATTCTCTGTGGGCTGATCGAAGCCGATCGCGGTGCGGTGATCATGAATGGGAAAACCTTTTCTGGTAATATTTCTGGCAATATTTCTAGAGAAATGCGATCTCTAATTGGTGTAGCTCCACAGGAAAATATTTTCTATAAAAGCCTGACCTGTGAAGAAAATCTCATATTCTTTGGTCGTCTGTATGGATTCACCAACAAAATTTGTCGTAAACAGGCAAGCTACTGTTTAGAACTTGTGGGACTAAGCGATCGCGCTAAAAGTGTTGCTGAAACTCTGAGCGGCGGTATGCAACGACGATTAAGTATGGCGATCGCTCTTGTCCATAAGCCCCAATTAGTGATCCTTGACGAACCAACGACAGGGCTAGACATTGAAGCCAGATATGAAATTTGGGAATTAATTCGGAAGCTATCTAGTCAAGATACGGCGGTTCTATTAACAACACATTTACTGGACGAAGCAGAACGCCTCTGTCAGCGTATTGGCATCATCAAACAAGGCAGCCTATTAGCTGAAGGTAGTCTGGAAGAATTGCGGAAGTATGTTCCTGCTAAGGAGATTGCGATCGTTTGTACAGCGATGGAAGATGAAGCGATCGCTAGAGCGATCGAGCTAGGTTTTGGCTATCGTCACTATGGCAGTGAGCTTGCCCTGTGGTTGCCTAAGATAATGGAACTAAAGGAGATTTTGGAATGTTTTGATGGCATTGCGATCGATTCAATTATGCGTCAGCCCGTGCGCCTTGAAAATATCTATGTTGAAGTGACTAGAAGCACTAGTTCAAATTAAGGAACACTCCATACATGAATATTTCCATCTTCACCGCCACTAATCAGCGTCTGCCCATCACGGCTCAGCGCGATCGCATTAATCAGATTAAGATGTCCATTGAGAACTTGAATCAATTCACCTGTCGCTAAGTTCCAAATTCGCATTTCTTTATAACTAGCACTAATTAAAGTTTTGCCATCACCGCTAATAATTAGTGCTTTTACCCAACCCCAATGCCCTTCTAACGTGCGAATTAGTTCTCCTGTTTGTAGATTCCAAATTTTGATGCGTGTATCGAGGCTACCACTGGCGAGCAGATTGCCATCAGGACTAATCGCAAAGGAAAGCACTCGCGCTGAATGTCCGATAAATTCCCAACGGAGTTTCCCTGAAACTAAATCCCAAACTCGAATTGTCGTATCCCAACTGCAACTAGCAATTACCTTACCGTCAGGACTGAGAGCAACAGAATCTACCAGACTTGTGTGACCACGCAGAGTACGAATTTCCTTGCCTGTGCAGCTATCCCAAAGTTTGATCGTGGTATCTTGACTACCCGTAATAATTGTTTTGCCATCGGGGGTAATCGCCACCGAGTTGACATAGCCAATATGTCCTGTGAGAGTCAGCAGTTCTCTTCCATTTCGTGCATCCCAGAGTTTGATTGTTTTATCTCGACTGCCACTGACTAGGATTTTGCCATTGCTGCTTAATGTAATAGAAGTAATCAGATGCTCATGACCGCGAATTGTGCCAATATATTTACCTTTTGATTCTTTGCTCAAGTCCCAAACTCTAATCTTAAAGTCAGATCCAGCACTATATAAAATCTTTCCATTCGGTGACAATGTGAGAGAGGCGATCGCTTGTTTCGCTCCTTGAATCGTATCAATAATATCAAAGAGATAATATTGATTATATTTGGTTAATGCTTGTTGTACATAGGTTTCAGAGCGCCGCCATAGTAATAACAACGCTGTACGCTGAACTATCAATGATTCGTCTTCTAAGCTATGGATAATTAAATCTAAGCCAGATTTTCCATAGTTGAGAGCTTCTGTTAATGCCGAAATTTTAGCCGCGATCGCCGTACTAGCCAGCCTCTGTTTTACGCCTGCAATTCCTCCTAGCACCACCGATCCTAAAGGAACAGGCGATCGCCCTCCAAGAACGACATCTTTTGCTTGCGGTTGACGACTATGTCCTAACTGACCCGCCAAAGTTTCCATTGTTTCTATCTTTTTGCATGGTTGAGAGAAAGGCGCTCTGAGGTGTGTTTTGTAGATTATGCGATCGCTGTTTGAGCTAATAACAATTGTCGAGCATTTTTTGGTTGTGGTTTGATCAGTAAATTAAGGATTTCAGCCAAGTAAGGATCGCAATTTACTTTAAGCGGAAATATCACCAGTTTTTATTTATAATTTAGAGCAAAACTAAAAGTTAAGCTATCACACACCTGTTTGTCACAATAATATCATGAGTAAATTTCCAGATTTCTCGGCGCATGGGTATCAAGTTATCGAACAACTCGGTCAAAATACACAAGGGGGGCGGGTTGCTTATCGCGCTCAGAATAAATTTGGTAAGCAGGTGGTGATTAAGCAATTTCAGGTTGGTGGTAGTTGGGATGGTGTTACGGCGATCGCTAGAGAAATAGAGGTTTTGCAAGGTTTGAAACATCGCGGCATTCCTGCTTACATTCATTCATTTGAGACTGACATAGGCTTTTGCTTGGTGACGGAATATGTGAATGCAAGAACTTTGACAGCTAATCGTAGGTTTAATACTGATGAAGTGTCGCGAATTATCGTGCAGCTTTTGGAAATTCTCGTTTATCTACAACAATGCGTACCGCCGATTGTCCATCGCGATATTAAACCTGAAAATATTCTAGTTGATGACGATCTCAATGTCTACTTGATCGATTTTGGGTTTGCGCGTATCGGTACTGCTGCGAATATGAGTAGTGTAGCGGCTGGCTCGTTTGGGTTTATGTCTCCTGAACAGTTGCGAAATCTCGATTTAGGCAAGGCTTCAGATTTGTATAGTTTGGGAATGACGCTAATCTGTTTGTTGGGTAATATTGCTTCAACGGAGATTGGTGAGTATATCGATGAGAAGAACCAATTAGATCGCAAAAAAGTTGAATCTAGGTTAAAGGATTACAATCCGCTTCTTGTTCGTTGGCTATATAGACTGGTGAAGCCTTCGGCGGCAGATCGTTATGATGATGCGGATGAGGCTCTAGATTATCTTTGCGAAGCTCTCCAATCGAAAAAGCCATTTAAGGTAGTAAAAGCCAAAGAAAAATTACAATTATCGACAATCATTCAATCCACATGGATTCCTTTGGCAATTATTTCCTTTGTTTATGCTGTGATTGGAATGATTTTTACTTTTACCAAAGCTCCAGCCTCAATTTGGTTACTTCTATTAAACGGAATCGGAATGATTTCTCTTTATCCAATTTTCGGAGAATGGCTCAATAAACCTCGTAACAAAGGGTTTTGGTCAAAATTTGTAGTATCTGGAATTTATGCAATATCATTCACATTAGCCATATATCAAACTCTATCTAACATTACAATAGGTGATAGTAATGGTACAGGTGTTAGAATCTTATTAACTGTTGGGATTGTTGTTTGGAGTATTGCCAACGCTTGGCTTAGCGATCCACCTTCGGGTAATTTTCCAGTGTCGTGGATTGTTGCTTGGGCTGTGTCTTGGGTTATGACTATGTTTTGGGTTGTACGCTTGTTGATAAAATCTTATAGTGGATTTTATATCTTTGTGGAGGTCTTCCTTATTGCTTCTTTAAGTGCGTTTGTTTGGGTTCTAGTTATACTACCGTTTATTTGGATTTTTTCTGAATGTTGCAAGTACTTACTTTACAAAGCTGGTAAATGGAACGCGACGAAACTTCTTTTTGGGACTGGGTTGCCAGCAGTTATATTGAGTTTGCTAGTCAAGTTTTTCTTTGGACTGTGAATAGGTGAGAATCACTGATTAGACGGATTTAGGGATGACATGGATTTTTAGATATCCCCAATTTCTTTGTGAACTTGCAAATCCCCTTCGCTTGCATAGACCGCGATTCTGACTTTTTTGCAACAGAATACAGGTTGCCGATATAAAATGTTAAAAGCATCAAAATCATAAATGACCACGCAACCAAAAAAAATTCAGCGATATATCACCCCCGATGGCAAAATCCCCATCGATGAATGGCTTGACTCATTCCGTGATTCCAAAACAAAGGCGATAATTAACGCAAGAATTAAGCGCGTAAACAATGGAAATCTGGGTAATTATCGATCGCTTGGAGACTCTATTTATGAGCTAAAAATAAACTACGGAGCAGGCTATCGCGTCTATTTCGGACAAGTTGGGACAGAAATTATCCTACTGCTCAGTGGAGGCGATAAAAGCACCCAAGATCGAGATATCCGTAAAGCTAAAGAATATTGGAGAGACTATGAACAACGCAAAAATACCCCCTAGCGACAGCTACGATGAATACCACATCAAAGAATTGCAAGATATTAACTATGCCGCAGTCTATCTTGAAGCTGTCATCGAAGACCACGACCCCGAAGACATTCAAACTAATTTTCTCAAACTAGCCCTTAATGATGTTGCCGAAGCCCTTGCGTCAGAGCAACTAGCAACCCATACCGAAACCCTCGAAACAATCCTGCAAAAACAAGGTTCAGAAGCGATCTATGGCTTAGCGGATTGGCTGAAAGTCTTGGGGCTAAAGCTCACGGTGACAGTGGATAAAGAAGCAGAAATTCAAGATTTTGCACCAGAGGATTCAAAAATTGAATCCCATGAAATGATGCCTGTTGCTGCGTAAAACTTAGAATAATTAAGCGATTTCCCTTGATAGTAATCTATAGTAATCTTAAAAAACAATAGGAAATTAACCAATGACAGCAATAAATAGACTCAAACGCATTACTTTCGATATGCCCAGCAGTGGGTTGGGTGCTAAAAAAACTCTCACTGCGATCTCAGTCGGTAGTTTACTGTTTTTAACATCTTGCGGTCAACCAGTAGAAAAGGTTGTTGAGAAAGAAACTCCCAGAGTAGAATCAGACCGTAAGGGCGTTTCAAAGGCTACGATGGAGGAAACTCAACAAGCAATTTCTGCGATGGAGGACGCTAAAAGAGCTATCAATCAATCTAATGCCATTACTGGAGTTAAAAAACCTTCAGTAATTCAAACGCCTATATTACCAACATTACAGCCGATACCTTCTACCACTATTCTATTAGGATCTGCCACTCAATCTCTTGCTAAGCCTAATGCTATAGATTTGGGCGGCACACCTTTATCCCCTTACGGAGAAATGTATGTTAAAGCATTATTTACTTGTAGTAATAATCAACTTTATTTCTACATCCAAGGACAAGCCCCTATTAATATGGGACTTTTTTCAAACTGTCCATTGGAAATAGAGGCAATTCCTATAAAGTTAAAACAAGGTGCGGGGATACTTTCAGAAAAAACAAATCCCCTAGTCACCTATCTAGAAGCAGCAGTGACACCAGAGAATAATCTTCAATTTAGGATTACTCAAGCCGTTAATGGAACTTTACCTTAAGCAAGTACCCTCTGTACCCGATAATCGCTTTTATTTTTGAAGTTAAAGCAATAAAAATCTATATGCTTAAAATAGACACCATCCAAAAAGAAATAGCACAACTTCCTGCTCCCAAGGCTTTTATTCGTAAGATTACAGCAGGAATGATAAAAATATTTGACCTCGCTCCAGTTCATTGCTTGCGTATCGAACAACTTATGGAACAATATAGAAACTTGCCAATGGACTTAGCTGATGCATCATTAATCATCTTTTGATTCATCACTAGAGGGAGAAACTTCAAACTTATTGCGTGGTAAAGCAGCCACGATCGCATCAAGCACCTTACTCACAGGAATGATTTCCATCCCATAATTTTGCAGAACTTGCATACTGGGAATGATCGCCCGTTTGAAGCCTAACTTAGCGGCTTCTTTTAATCGTAAATCTAATTGAGAAATCGGGCGTACCTGTCCACCCAAACCAACCTCACCAATAAGCACAGTACGCGGATCGACCGTCCGATCGCGAAAACTTGCCGCCACAGCGATCGCTACGCCCAAATCTACCGCAGGTTCCGCCACATTCAAACCCCCAGCTGCCGCGACATAAGCATCCAGTTTTGATAATGGAATTCCAATCCGCTTTTCGAGAACAGCGAGAATTTGCAAAAAACGATTAGTTTCGATACCCGTTGTGGTACGGCGCGGTGAGGAATAACTGGTGGGACTGACAAGAGCTTGTAGCTCCACGACAATCGGGCGCGTTCCTTCACAGGCGACAATCGTGGCAGTCCCTGGAACGGATTCATCACGATTACCGAGAAATAGTTCCGAAGGATTAGACACCTCACGCAAGCCGCGATCAATCATCTCAAACACGCCAATCTCTTGAGTTGCACCAAAGCGATTTTTAACCGATCGCAATAATCGATGGGTAGCAAAGCGATCGCCTTCAAAATATAAAACCGTATCGACCATGTGTTCTAAAACCTTTGGTCCCGCGATCGAGCCTTCCTTAGTCACATGACCTACGATAAATAGCGAGATATTCTCGCGCTTAGCCACGCGCATCAGCGCTGCCGTGCATTCCCGCACTTGGGAAACAGAACCAGGGGCGGCATTCAAATTAGAGAAGTAGAGCGCCTGAATACTATCAATTACCGCGACTTTAGGACGTAATGATTGCAGTTCCCTCAGAATTGTTTCTAAATCAGTTTCTGCTAACAAATAAAGATCATCGGAATTCTCTTCTAGAATACCTAACCGTTGCGATCGCAGTTTTACCTGTTGCGCTGACTCCTCAGCACAGACATAGAGAGTAGGATAGCGACTCATTAGTTTTTGCGCCATGCCTAATAACAGCGTACTTTTGCCAATCCCCGGTTCACCCCCAATCAGCACAAGCGAACCTGCGACAATACCCCCACCTAAGACGCGATCAAGTTCTTCATAACCAGAAGGCGATCGCGCTTGATCATTGTCCGTAATTTGCGAAAGGGTTAAGGATTCTCGCGGTTGGGCTTTGCCTGTAGATTTAGTTGTCCCAAGATGCGAAAATGTGGCGATCGCATTGGTGTTTGTAGACATCACAGGAATTAGTTCCTCTTGCAAGGTTCCCCAACTAGAACAAGCAGGACATTTACCATACATCTGCGGAAAATCTTCCCCGCAGTTATTACAAACATATCGACTTTTTGCTTTAGCCATAATTTAAAAATATTTTTGTATTATATTCGTAATTCATAATTCGTAATTATCCTCTACTCATATCACGACATCGAATCTTATCCTGTCTAGGCACGGCTCCTGCAACTAACTCAACCTGATTTTGAGCATCAATAATCCAACCCGTTGCTTCCACGATCGCATCCTCACCGATCGCATCAGATTTAGCTATAGGTTCCAAGATGGGCGCGTTAAGATTGCCAAGCTGAGAATGATTTGGGAATGTACCGAAATTGTCTAAAACCGATGTGTAAATTGGGCGATCGCTAGGTTTGGCGGGTAGCCCACCTTTGCCTGTGATGATAAATTCATTGCCATAGCGATCGGCGGCACAACTCTCTTTAACTAAACGAGAAGGATCGCGCACATCAACTGGTAAGCTGATTAGCCCTTTACTAGGATCAAATCCAAGCGTATTAATACTCACATTTCCCTGTAAACCAAACTCTGAGCTTGCGGTAATATCGCTAAGATTAGTCTGACTGGAGCGGAATTCTATCCCAAATAGTCCTTGAGTTGTGATGTTAATATTACCTCCTTTACCCAAGAAGGCATTGGCAAAGATATCATTATTTTCCGAAGGAATAGAAATAGTAAATAGAGAGCGGAGACTAATGTTACCACCATTACCATTGCCTCCTGCGGTAGCGGTGATAGTGCTATTGTTGCGCGGGAAGAAAATATCCGCAATTTGGAGATTAATATTCCCACCTTCTCCGCTCGCAGTATTTGCAAACAAAAAGGCGTTGTTCTCAAACACAAATTTATCGGCAATTATTTGCAAGTCACCGCCATTGCCTGCACCTAAGCTGTTAACGGAAATCCCTGCGCCATTGGTGATACTTACCAGAGGTGGATCGATGAAGATACTACCGCCCTTACCTGTGGAATCTTTAGTGGTATTTGCAAATAAGCCCGTATCAGAACCTGTAATTATAAAATTATTCCCAACGATCGCTTCAATCTTGCCAGAGTCGCCTTTATTGGAAGTCGTGGTTTGGACTTTTGCACCATTGGCGATCGTTAAGTTATTTGCCTTGAGCAGTATATCTCCCGCTTTGCCAGCCCCTGAAGTAGAAGCCGAAACCAAAGCGCCGTCAGTCAAGATTAAATCTCCAACCTCAAAGCGAATATTCCCTGCACTACCAACATTAGTAGTACTGCTCAAGATTTCGGTGTTTGATCGCATAATTACCAAACCCGCGCTGGTAATGGCAATGTTACCCGCAGGATTGCGGCTTTGAGTAGTACTATTGATAATGCTGTTTTCAAAGATGAGATTCCCTAAACCTGTAATCTTGACATCACCTGATCGCCCACTTAACCCTTTGTCAAAAATAATGGAGATATATGTATTCGGATCATTGGCATCATAGTCACGTTTGGGAAAGTTGACAGTTTTACTAGTGATGATTTGCAGATCGGCGATCGTCAAATCTCCTAGACCGTTAATATTTACACTTCCCGCTTGTCCAAAGGCAGAAGCCGTAAATAGTCCGAGATTACGGATTTGATTTTTGGCGGTTAGGTTAACTTCACCACCATTGCCGCTTTGAGCATTCGCCGATGATATTGAGAATGAGAGTAAATAACTGGCTAAAGTACTGGTAATATTGCCATTGGGAGCAGAAATGGATATGTTCCCTCCATTTTGAGAAGAGCCAATAGTTGCTAAGGAATAAGCTGATAAAGTCGAAGTGTTCAGTAAAATATTGCCCGCACCTGCGAATAGGGATATCGCTCCACCATCGCGAGAGTTGGCAGAATTAGCGAATGAGTACGAGTACAAAGTCACATCGTCGAGATTAATATTGCCAAAGGATGTTGCTAGAGAAATAGCCCCCCCATTCCCTGAATAATGCGTATTTGATCTTGAGTAGGAAGCAGTAGAAGAATTTAATGGAGCCTTGATCAGAGAAATATTCCCAGAGTGGGAAGCCAGAGAGATTTTGCCGCCATTCCCTGAAGACCCTGCTCCTGAATAAGTCCCAGCATCTAAATAAGTGCCAACATCACCGAAAAAACTTCTAACATCTTTAATCAAGATATTGCCAGAGTAGGTAGCAAAAGAAACCGCTCCTCCATCACCCGAATTACCTAATGCGGTGGCAACTGAGGGCGATTTCCAAAGTGGGCGGTTCAAGATAATATCACCAGAATGAGTTGTTAGAGATATAGCCCCTGCATTCGCAGTATTTCCTCTATAAGAGAATGAAGACGATTCAAAATATAATCTATCTGTGTTGATATTACCCGAATATGAAGAGAATGAAATCGCACCACCATTTGCTGCATTGCCAGAGGGTGTAAATGAGTCAGAATACACGGTAGTATCCATGTTAATATCTCCCGAATATGAAGAGATAGAAATCAATCCCCCGTTGCCTGCGTTGCCTGATGCTGGCTCTGCGTAAGCAATAAATTCACCTTTTAATGTAATATCTCCCTTGCCATGAACCCGAATATCTCCTGCATTAGCTCCGACAACACTGGTTCCAGTGTTAATTTCTTGCGTAGCGATCGCTCCTAATTTTGCCCCTAATGCGGAATCTAGCAAAGCTTTAGAAGCGAAATGGTTAGTTAGTAAAACTAACCCACTCGGCTCACTCACACGAATATTCCCATTAACACGAATATTAGCCTTAGTAGTTTCAACTAAACTTGGGGAACCAATCGGAAATCCACCTAGTTGCGCCCAATCTACACCCGATCGCACATCTAAGGTTGCTTGACTACTACCATTGATCGCGATCGGGATTTGCACGGGAATTATTGCTTTAACGGTTCCATTACTATTAAAAATAGGGCGGTAATCAGTCACGCTAACTTTTGACAGATCGGCGTAAGTTTTTGAGTCGTTGAATTTGCTGGTATTCAAAGGGTTAATTGTATTATTTACATTCCCTTTACCGTTGATCGTGACATTTCCCAATGTTATATCCCCACCCGCGAGAATATGCAACGAAGATCCCGCATAGTTCCCTAACGCTACATCTCCACCTGCAAAAAGCATTGGTGCGCCGTTGATTAAACTTGCTTGCAAGATCAAGTCTCTCCCTGCTTGCAAAGTCCCTTGTAGATTCAATCTATCCGCATTTAAAACTAGATCTTGTCCCGTTGAGAGATTGCCGCGATCGCTAATCGTTGCTCCCACTTTACTATTTCCATACTGCAAGCCTAAAGGTACATTCACATTTAATAGAGGGGGCGCTTGGGGATTCGTGGCACTAAATTCGCTACCATCGCCAAACTTGAGACTGTTAGCGGTACTCGCCCCAAAGGAACCACCAATTTCTAGTTTGGCATTCGGTCCAAAAATAATGCCATTGGGATTAATCACATACAAATTGGCATTGCCATTCGCTTTGACGATGCCATCAATATTTGAGATGTTTGAGCCTGTGACTCGACCAATTATATTTGTGGTGGTCAAAGCATTATCAAAATGAACAGTATTATTTGTGGGAGTTCCCAAATCTCGAAAACTATGAAACTGATTTGTCCCGACCTGAGTGCCACCCGTAATTGTATAGGTTTTATTTGTGGGATTAAAATTAACTAGGGTATTAGTCGGTAAAGTTGAGTCTGGCGCGATCGCATTTTGAGCAGAACTTGCCTGTGTAAAAATTGTCTGTGTAAAAGCTGCTTGAGCAACAAAAATCAAGCTGATTATTGATCCAAATGTCGCGATCGCTTGTCCCTGTAGTTGATGCTTAGCCACTAGTTTGCTCCTACGATAAAACCCTATCCTGCGGTTTTGATTAGCATGGCTTTTGATTAGCATAGCTTTTGATTAGCATAGCATTGCGATCGTATTGATTAGCCCAATATTTTTGAGGCTTTACAGCGCTTTGCGCTAAAACCAAACTTTTCCCTAGCTAGTTAGACTCGTCAACTTCAATATCATTATCTTCGATCGCGCTATCTTCGATTTCATTATCTTCGATAAAGATTTCTCCAGAAGGTTCATCATAACTAAATAACTCAGCATATCGACCCCAATCCATCGCTGTCCTCAGTTGACGTTGCGCCTCCTTGGTCGTGAAATAATTTTCTAAAATGTCAAGAACTAGTTCTTCGGAAATACGCCGATTGCGCTTGGCTTGCAAAAGCTGACAAATTTGTTGTACCAATCGAATATGCTTTTGCAATAACTCCCGAATAATTGCCTTGCGTTCATCAATATTGCTATTAATAAACTTCTCGCCGATCGCTCCCAATTGGATATCGCCTTCCGTAATCGCAACCAGTTCCATTAACTTACTGGCTTCTACAATTGGTAGTAAATCATCAACTTCCAATAAAAGTTCTTGAGCAATGCGATAGATATCTTTTTCCTGACGACCTTCAAGAAGTTCCAATAAACCAGCTACTGACCCAATCCGTACATGGGGTAAGGATTGATATTTCGGTTGAGCAGGTGGCTTGGGCTTAGAAGAAGAATTGGTGATCGTTGATTGGGTAGAAATATCAGGAAGTTCAGGATTCGTCAGAATTTTATAAACTTGGTCAACTAAAGCCTGAAATTCGGGACTTTTGCGATCGCGATAGTGGGGAAGAGTAATTGGTAAATCGGCTCTGATCCGCCCAGGGTTTCGCCCCAAGACAATTACGCGATCGGCAAGTGTCACCGCCTCTTCGATCCCATGCGTCACAATCAAAATTGATTTGGTAGGAATGCGCCGCTCTAGCCACAAATCCAGCAATTCAAACCGCAGGTTTTCCGCAGTTAATACATCTAAAGCCGAAAATGGCTCATCCATACATAAAAGTTCAGGTTCGACTGCCAAGGCTCTGGCAAAACCGACTCTCTGGCGCATTCCGCCTGAAAGCTCTTTCGGATAAGCGTTTTCAAACCCATCTAAGCCAATTACATCGATCATCCGTAATGCTTTTTGGGTTCGGGTATCCTTCGGTTCTCCCTTAGCCTTTAAGCCAAGTTCCACATTTTCTAACACCGTAAGCCAAGGATATAGCGCAAAATTTTGAAAGACGATCGCTACACCTGGATTTAAGCCCACCAATGGACGATTGTAGTACAGCACCTTGCCACTAGAAGGCGCAATCAACCCCGCAATCATCCGCATGATCGTGGATTTGCCAGAACCCGAAGGACCTAGCAAGGCGATAATTTCCCCTACTTGCAACTGACAATTAATATTTTCAATAACTGATATGGTCTGTCCATTTGGTTGTAAATAGGACTTGCCAATATTTTCTAAAGCAATAAAGCTAGCTTTGGCGGCGTTTTGAACCATAGTATTGTCTTGCAAGTATCTTGAGCTACATAGATGGGTTTCTTGCTACCCAACCCAATACATTATGAGCTAAGTGCGCTCAGAATGTACTTAAAACTCTTCGATTTCTAGCTGCCCAACAATAAACGCGACCACCCCAAAGGCGAGGGTAATCGGCAATGGATTTCTGAAAATAAAGCAAGATATTGATGCTAAACAGGAGATAGCGATCGCCGCAAATGTCCAACGTCTTTCTTCGTCAGTCATGCCTTTGGCATTTTTTATGGCGCGTAGCGTTTTGTCAGGTATGGGTAATGGCATCACGGAACTAGGTGGGAACGCCCAATAGTTACAGCAACGTTCGACAAATAGGTCAGTCCAACCATTTTCTTGGCACCATTCATCAATCCACTCATCCCGAAAACGCTTCATACTCAAAATTTACCGTTGATTCTACGAAAAGAAACATAAGCATTGCTAAATATTGCTAAATGAGGACTGCTGTCTCTTTTGTTTAGGTTAACAGGCTACTACCTGAATGGGGCATAAGTTACAAAAACTTAAAGTTTTGATCCGTTACGATCTATCCGCCAATTTTGTGCATTGACATATTAAAACACCATGAATAATTTGTTTTTCTATTTGTCCGACAGTCTGCTAGAGCCTTGGCAAGTAATTTAACCGATTGCCAATCACTGATATTAAGATAGATGCTGTGTTTTTGGAAGACTTGAGTGTATAGGTGAAGCCATCCCATTATAGAAGGTAGAATAAGTAAGCTGATATTCAATTTTATGGCGATCTGTTTCAATAAAAACCGCGATATAATAAGCATAATCCATACGTTCGGGAGCCAAAAACTATGGTCGGTCAACTGAGCAAAACTGAAATTATTTATCCCGAAAGTGACGGGAAACCGATGGCAGACAACACTAAGCAGTTTCGATGGATTTTGACGATTCAACAAAATATTGACTGGTTATATACCAACGATCCTCAAGTATTCGTGGCTGGTGACTTGTTGTGGTATCCCGTTGAAGGACAAACTCAAATTGCGGCGGCTCCTGACACGATGGTGGTTTTTGGGAGACCTAAGGGAGATAGAGGCTCTTATAAACAATGGGAAGAGAATAATATTGCTCCTCAAGTTGTCTTTGAGATTCTTTCGCCTAGTAATAAATCTGTAGAGATGGCAAAAAAGCTCCTCTTCTATAATCGCTACGGCGTTCAGGAATATTACATTTATAATCCTGACAATAATAATTTGGAAGTTTTGATTAGAAATGCTGGTAGCTTGGATAGCATTCCTGAATCTCACGATTGGGTTAGTCCTCGATTGGGCATTCGCTTTGATCTCACTGATGAGATGGAAATTTATCGTCCAGATGGAACTAAGTTTTTTTCTTATATTGAAATCAATACTATGCTGGAGGAGGAATGCTTACGCGCAAATAAGGAGCGTCTAAGGGCTGAGCAGGAGTTTTTACGTGCGGAGCAAGAATATCAACGTGCGGAGCAAGCGTCAGTACAACTCGGTGAGATGGAAGCAATGCTGCAAAAATATCGCGATCGCTTCGGTGAATTGCCTCAATAAAATGGTATTCTCATACTTGTGTTTATAGCAAGCTAAATAGAGAAGTGCAAATTCCTCTATTTTATACAATCTATTTTGCTTCAACATTCACAAAAGAGTTATCGCACAAATCAAAGGCGACTGATTCTCCAGTTCGCAATATTCCTTCACTCAAAGCCCCCCGTAAGGAGTTTTGGACGATTTTACCTTTTTTATCACGGCGATTAACTTTTACGTCACGGACTGTTTTTTCAGTTGTGTTGGTGGCTACATAGGTAACACAGTTAGCGCGAGTAGATTGTCTGGTTGAAATTGGTAGATAAACAAGAGCAGCTTGGGATTGGGCGAGAATTTGTCCATGAGTATTATGTGCCATTGTTATTGACGCGCCTAGCAATAAATCAAACATTATTTTTTGGTATCTGCAATTAACTAAAATCAGATTTAACGTCAAATATTTATCATTAAAAATTAATTATAATCTAATTTTATTGCAATAATAAAAATATACTTATGACTTAAGCAAGATTTTTGAGTTTTTAAAATCTTGCCATTTGCTGATTAATGCCAACTGTTACGAAATGCCTCTACTACTCGATCCATTCCGACCGATCGCGAAGCCTTGAACAGAATCCGATCGCCACTTTCGATTTTTTGTAAAAGCGTCTCAGTAATTTCTTGATATGACTGACAAGCGATCGCATACTTTAAAGAACCATTTGCACCAGCGAGAATTGCCTCAGCCTCGCCATCCGCCAAAATGATCGCTCCTTCGATTCCGAAGTTGCTGATTGCTGTACCGACTTGATTGTGTAACTGTGTAGACATCTCTCCTAATTCCTTCATTGTGCCTAGTACCGCCCAATGTCGTTTCGCTGGCATATCTGCCAATTGCCGTAGTGCGGCAATCATTCCTTCAGGAGAAGCATTATATGTCTCATCAAGAATAGTCACATCTTGAGCGAGTTGATATAGCTGCGCTCGACCAAATGGAAGATCAAGTTTCGCCAGCTTCTGAGTTGTCTGATTCCAATCTAGATTAAGAGCTTTGAGAACTGCTAAACCAGCCAAAAAATTCAAAGCATTATGGCGACCAGGCAAGGGCAGATTCCATGTTAAACCCTCGACATGAAGTTGCTGACCAATCAACTCGCCATTGACATCGCCAACACCTAGACCGTAAGCGATAGTTTTGCCATGCCAAACTTTACTCGCTGTTTCTAGTAAGAGCGGATCGTTAGCATTGAGAATTACCGTGCCATCGGCAGGGGTTTCCACCAGCAGTTCACATTTTGCTTGAGCGATCGCCTCTCGCGAACCCAAGCGACCAATATGTGCCGTACCGACATTAGTAATTACACTCACCGTCGGCAAAGCAGTTTTTGCAAGTCGCGCAATTTCACCTAAACCACGCATTCCCATCTCCACCACCACAAAATCATGGAGTTCAGGAGCGATCGCCAATAATGTTTGGGCAACCCCAATGTCATTATTATGATTAGCTAGACTCTTATGGACTTGCTTATCAGGTGCGACATAGCTAGCTAACATACTCGCTATAATTTCTTTAGTCGTAGTTTTGCCGACCGAGCCAGTGACCGAGACAACTGGATGCACAAACTGCGATCGCCACCATCGCGCTAAATCTTGGTAAGCCGAAACCGTATCTTCAACTGCTAATAAAGGCAAACCTTTAGCCGCGACCGAGCTTGCCCATTCATGACTGACGATCGCCGCCACTGCACCTTGGGCGATCGCTTGGGCGACAAACCCATGACCGTCAAAGTTTTCACCTGTTAAGGCGACAAATAATTCACCCGACTTCAGCTTGCGACTATCAGAAATAACGCCCCTTATCTCTGTGTTTATCTGCGTATTTTCATCAATATTGTTAACCGTTGCCGATGTGGTGGCGATCGCTTGGCTAATCGTACAAATACAGGTCATGCTTGATTCTTTCTGTTCTTAGCTAGTCTAGGTGGTGCGTGGAGACGAAAACAAGTTCACACAAATATAAAACTAAAAAGCGATAGCTTTTGACTCTGTTTTTTTAATTATGCCTACTTATTATCAGGCTTTAGGCGGCAGATCATGCATTA
Source organism: Pseudanabaena sp. (assembly GCA_044355035.1). Lineage (GTDB taxonomy): Bacteria > Cyanobacteriota > Cyanobacteriia > Pseudanabaenales > Pseudanabaenaceae > Pseudanabaena. Next base: position 128,528 of record JBIKYX010000001.1, read on the forward strand.
ATATTTTGCCTAATTTATTTTGGCTAAATGACCATCTGTTGCAACGTCGTCATAAGCTCTTGTTCATGATATGGCTTACTAAAATAAGCATTGGCTCCTAAATCCACGGCTAGTTTTCGATCATTATCGTTATCATGAGAGGCGAGTACAACTACAGGTAAATTTTGCAGATCCGCATCAGCACGAATATTTGTCAAAAGCTTAAAGCCATTCATTTGAGGCATGTCTAAGTCGGTAATCACAATATCTATACTGGAATTACTATTGGAATTACTTTTTATGCTTTTCTTAAGAAAAGCGATCGCTTCCTGCCCATTACTAGCTTGTTCCGTTAAAAAACCTGCTCTTACTAAAGTCATGGAGAGATAGCGGCGAATATTGGCTGAAGATTCAACTATTAGTACTTTGGGCTGATGAGAAGGACGTTTTTCCAACAGAGGATCTGATGGCTCTGTCATATCAAAAAAATTCGCGTCTGGAGAATCGCCCGCATCAAAAAAAGCTGCTAAACTGTTCAGGTTGAATGGATCAGATTCAGAAATACGCGCAATTTGCATTTCATCATCTGAATTGAAGGAAGATTTTGCGGTTAAATTTGTATTTGTATTTAAGGGGTTATTCGGAGAAGATGAGCGAACTTGATTAACTAATTCCGTAAGATCTACCAAAGCGATCGCCTGATCATTTCCCAAAATAACTGTCCCCGCCAAAATATCACAGAGATCAATATCACCTTCTATGTGATGAAATGTAGCATCTTGATCATGCCAACAACCATCAACACCAAGCGCCAGTAAATTATCTTCATGTTGAATAACTAAATATGAAGCTACTGCATTAGCAGGTTTATAATTGTCAGTGCGGCAGTTCAGCTTAAAAAAAGAATTGAGACGAACAATAGGAATCTGCCGATCTCGCCATAGTAGAGTTTCTTGATTTTCGGTATTGGGGAGATTGTTATTGAGATTGCTACTGGGAGCGATCGGTCTTACTTCTAGAATCGCTTTACTCGGTATAGCCAAGCAGACTTGATTAATTTCAATCAGCAATACTCGTACTAAAGAGAGCGTATTTGGCAAAATAATTGTGTATTGCGTACCTTTGCCTAGCTCAGATTGAACAGAAACTGTGCCGCCAATGTTCTGAAAGCTTTTTCTCAAATCGCTCAGTTCAGCATTATTTTCTTCTATATGAGCAATGTTCGCGAGTCCACGCCCGTCATCGCAAACCCTTATCACTGTATTTTCTTCAGTCTGTACAGCGATAATTTCGATTTTTCCTTGTGGTAATTTACCTTGTCGTAGCCGATCGCTTGGAGATTCAATTCCATATTCAAAAGCATTTCTAATTAATAGATCGAGAGGTTCCATGACAACATCAGCGATCGCTCGTTCAAGTCCAACTTCAGCACCCTGTACCAATAATTCCACTTGCTTTCCATACTGTAAGGATAAATCGCGTAAAATCCGTGGAAATCGGCTCAACAGAGTAGAAATTGGTTGTCTCAGCACTTGACCAAGATTTTTTCTTAAATGCTGGACATCATGATTGATTGCTGATGTTTGTTTCTCTGCTTTCTCAAGAATACTGACCATCTGCATAACAGTATTTTGCAAAGTATTTTGTAAAGTATTCTCTAATACATCTGGTTGCAATGTTTGTAAGGACTGCTGCACATCTCTCGCGAGTTTTGTCATTTCATCTAAATAAACATTTAAACTGCCATTTCTCACCAATAAGTCTTCAGACAAATCCCCCAACTTTGTTACATGGTGTAAAGGTATTCTAATAACTGCGTTATTTTCAGTCTCATAAGGCAAAGTAAGAAACTGCTCGTCAACTATATCTAGATTAGAATCTAATCTAGAATCAATATTTATATCAATATTTAAATCAATAATTGAATTCTTCTTGGAAGCACTGGAAGTGGATTCGTAATCCATACTCGAAAATGCATTTACTTGCGTATCCACGTCTTCCCCATAGGAATTGAGCGCATAGTCTAATTTCTGGTCTGTGCCAAGTCCACTATCTCGTGCAAAACTTGTTAAAGATGGATTTATCCAAGCAGACTTAAATTCGCTAGTGTCATTACGATAAATCGGTGACATTTCGATCGCTGTATCGATATCTGAAGTTAAAAAATCATGATCTTTAGCATGGTCTAAATCGATTTTTGTGGGTGCTTCCGTGGGTATTTCCGTGGTAGCTAGTTGAGAAAAATTATTTGCACTTTCAATAGATGTTAAGACTAAAGATTCCCAAGAAATATTCTCATTATCCTGCAATTGTTCGTCAATACTCGATAGTGCAAAATCAATTCTGCAATCAGAATCATCATCAAGTTCTTCAGAAACCTCAAAACCTGCCTCTAGCTGTGCGATCGCTAAAGCATCATCAGCATCCATTTCACCCCAAGAATTCAATGAAGAAAATTCGACTAAAGTATTGTCAACATCATCTTCGATGCTAATTTCTTCCTCATCCCAGTTAGTTCCTAATAGTTCCGTTTCATCTTCATCACCAAAAAAATTATTTACAGAATAATTATTGGCAGCATGATTATTATCAGTATGACTAACAATCTCATCCAAAGATGTATTTACATCAAAAATATCTGACAATTCTTTAACTAATTCTGAAGATGAGTCAGGCTGTTGTTGATCATCAAGCTCGATTAAGACAAACCCATTTGATGTTTCAAACTGTTGATCGTGATTTGACAATTGATTTAATTCTTGAGTTGAATTTTCCGCTAGAACTTGATTGTCCGACTCAAAATCCACATCAAACAAATGAAACTCTTCTGACGCATCGGTTAAGTTAAATGGTTCGTTGTCGTCACCTTGTAAAACAGTTAATTCATCAGATGAATCCTCAAGCAACTGATCGGGGAGTTGATCAGTTTTTTGGCGAAAATGCTCTGTCAATTGCTTGAATAAATTGTCTTGCAATTTTATCCAATCTTGATTTGATGCTTTATCAAAACAATATTCGTCGATGATTTGACTCATCATATTGATTGCTTCAAAAAGCAATCCCTTGGTAATCCAATCAACGCCAAAATGCTGATAACTTAATAAGCTAATCGATTCCTCAAAATGATGAATTATCTCTGAAAATGCAGACTGTGGGGTATAAAAATTAGCCTCAATTGCTGAATTTTGAAGTAATTCATAGATGGAAATTAAGCCATCAATTTGTTTGGAAAAATTTGGCAATGTTGAATCTAATTCTGAAATTCTATTCTGAAAATCATTGATAAAAATATTAGATTCTTCGGAGAATTTTTTCTTGATCTGAGACGTAGATTTAATCATCGTAGAATTCATTGTATTTCTCTCTCTGTCTGATCGATCCTTAAACTGATTTTTCCGCAAAACCGATAAGTTAGGTCTTTTGGGTTTTACTTGTTATTAAGCCAAGATACTTATAAAGTTTTAAAATGACTTAGAGACTGTCTCAATTCTCCTGAATATTGTCGAGTCGATTTTAAAGACCGTGATGCTTCAGAAGAGGAACTTAGGGTTTTATGAGCAATATGCGACAGATCTTGCATCAAATTAGCTACATTTTCTGATGTCTGCACTTGGGCAATCGTTACTTCAGATATCGACGACATCAATCCATCAATCTGTTGTGAAACTTGACTAATTTGTTGTAGATTATCCTTCGCCGCGATCGCTAATTGATTGCTTTGCGATATCTGACTACTGCCCAATTCAACCGCTTCCATAACTTCATTAGTTTCACGCTGAATATTTCCCAGCAAGTTTTCGACCTCCTTTGTTGCCGCAACTGAGCGAGCAGTGAGTTCTCCAACCTCTTCCGCTACGATCACAAAGCCTCCATGCCCATCTTCTGAACGTGAAGATTCTAGAGTGGCATTAATCGCTAGAAAGTTGGTCTTAATCGCGATTTCATTGATCGAAGAAATTGCTTGGGAAACTTTTTGAGATACTTCGCCCAAATGTTTCACACGCTTAGCTGTATTTGTCACCGTACTTTGTAGCCCGCTAATTTGTTGTAGTACCGCATCAAGATTGCGATCGCTATCGGAAAGTTTTGCCGCAACCAATTGTGAAGACTTCATGATTTGCCGACTATTACTGGTTAAGACAGTTGCCGACTTTTGCTCCATTTGAGCATTGTGTAGCGATCGATCTACCATATCTACTTGCCTTTGAGAGACAACAACCAGATTCGCGATCGCCTGTTCATTCTCTGCCAACGCCAAATTAACTTGGTTCGCAGATGACTTCACCTCACCAACAATATTTTGTAATCCACAAATCACGTCATCAAAAAACACAGAGATATCAGTCAGATTGCCGTCAGGAGCTTTCGTCGAAACCGTCAAATCTCCATTTGTCAGACCTTTGATATCTCCTAACATTTGCATTAAATGTCCTTGAAGCTCACGTTGCTGCTGGCGATAACCATTAACTTCAGCGTTGCGTTGAACCATCTCCGCCCGTACCTTCTTGCCCAACTTCAAGATATTGGCATCGGATAAGTCAGGTTCTTGCCCATCTTTTTTCTCTTCCCTAGCCAGTTTCGACAAAACCTTAAACATTTTGACTGCCTGCAACTGCAAACGCTGATTTTCCTGCTCTTGTTTTTTCATCATTATTTGCAGTTGATCCGACATTCTATTGATGCTTAGGGAAATATCCGCCAATTCATCATTACCATCCACACTCAGCCGCCCAAAGATTGGATCAAAACTAATGTCGGAATCACCTCGTCTGAGAGCGCGTCTTAAAAATCGTAAAGCAGCACGAATTTCCTTTAGTCTTTTTGTCAATCTCTGGGACAACGCAAAGGCGATCGCGCCCACAATCAAAGGTGTAGCCGCAATACCCACCCCAATTATTAGCAAAAGATTTTGACTACCTGAAACAGCTTGATCTTTGTCTATAGTTGTCAGCAGATCCCAGCCCAACATATTTACAGGCATATAGGCAAGAATTTGCTGGTTGCGATCGCCTCTAACGACGTTCCTCAAAGCAGGCAATTGAGAAGTTCGCAAATCGGGTAGCATTGTGAAATCTTCAAGTGCATCCTCTCCGACTTTGACTGATTGGGAACTGGTTACATATTTGTTAGTGCTATCGACCACAAAAAAATTATAGGACTTAGCATTTTCCATTTCCCCGTTATTGATGATGCCTGTGTTGTTTAACTCAGTCACTAGATTTTTTACAGGAATCTCAACCTGTAATACCATATTCACCTTTTGGGAAACAGCACTTTTGACTGCGGCTACAGCGTAAACGACGGCTCCATCTTTGCCAATTACGGGATTACTAATGACTACAGAATCAGTAACTGATCCAGCCCCTTTTTGAGGATTAGAATTGATTGGATTGAGATTGAGAGTTTGTAAAGTCTTAGAATTAGTTGACTGAGCGATTAGCTCACCCGTACTACTAAATACGGCAATACTGGCATACTGGGGATAGGCTTGACTATAAAGACTTAAACGGTTAGTCAAAAGCTGCTTATATTGGCGCTGTTGAGCGATTGATTGAGAATTTAATTGAGGATTTAGCGGCTGAGGGCTTTTGGTCACACCACCCGCGTCTGTAGGAGACGGAGGTTTTTGCGCTGCATTTTGTTGCGCTGCATTTTGTTGCAATGTATTTTGTTGCAATGTATTTTGTTGCAATGTATTTTGTCCCACTTCCGATGCGACCAGTAGGGTCTGTAACACGGCTACATCGGTGGTTTGTTGGCGCAAAAATCTTCCCGTTACCTGTGCTAGCGCGATTGCATCAGACTGTTGCTTTTGTTTAGCTTTGTTTAAAAGTAACTCATTCCCCCCGTGATATGCCGCTATTCCCAATCCGATCGCAGGAATAGTTGCGAGCAAAGTTCCCCATAGAGTAATTTTTTGCCTCAATGTGGAGAATATGAACATATCCTCCAACGCAATCGGTGTTTGTCCTACGCGATCGCTCACATCTTGGCTAGCGATCGCCGTATCATCCTCGGCAACCTCGCTAAAAAGATGTGATTCTAACGGTGAAAAAACAACTTGAGTTTGTTCCTTCGCAACCATTTTATGATTCTGATTGTCGCCACGATTGGTATGGTGATTCCCATTAAGACTACTCTTCTGTCCCCCATTCTCAATCTTTGTGATCGCATCTTTCAGAATCGATGAATCAGCCTTTGCCGTTATATCCTCAAACGCAAAAATTTGCTCGACCTGTGAATTGGGAACCTCTTGTGAATTCGCCAAAGTCTGTGAGTAAGCTAAGGTCTGTTGATCACCAATGCTCTGCTCCTGCTTTTTCTGAAGCATCAAGGCGATCGCGGGTGGTGGTGGCACTAATCCATTACCATTACTCTTCGGAACCACAGCAGAGGTGGCGGTGAGATTAGATTGGGATTCAATAGAAGGGTGTGCCAACAAGGTAACTTCGTCCTCATTAGTAAAGGTAAGCCCATTAGATCTGCCATTGGAGATTCCGTTAGAATTACCATTAGAGCTATCATTAAATTCATGAAAATCAGCAGAAAGATTAGCCGCGCCATTCGCTGAATCCTTTTTAGATTTGTGAGGATTGGCAGAGCTTTGACCAGCTAACTTGTTTTGGATTTGAGCAAGCGAAGTTTTCGCGAGATCCAATAAATCTGGATCATCTGTTAATGTCAATACCTGTTGATACTGAACTTTGGCATACTCAATTTTACCAGCTTTACGAAAAGCCGCCCCCAACCAAATATGTAATTTGGGATTACGAGGATCTTCGTATAGCAGATCGGAAAACTGCCGCATCGCCTCTTCGTATCGACCTTCTGAATAGGAGTGTAGAGCCTCCTGATACTGCACTGTCATCATGATCGTCCCTAGATGAAATACGTTCAAATTGTTTCAATGGGGAGGCTGATGTCTCGTCAAGTCTCCTACATGTACAATTAAACGAATTTACCTATAAAATCTCTAGCGCCATTTTGCTTGTATTTATCAAAAAGAGTGCTATTGTATATGAGGACTTGTTGCGCTTAGCTAGTAAAGAATTGAAAAATCTGGTTTTATTGCTTGGATGTGATTGGCTCCTCAATGTAAAGCTCGGCGACAGACGTGAGTCTGACCCAACCCTTTCTTGGGATGATGCCTGTGAAGGACCCAGTATGTTCCGATCGACCCTTTAACTATTTGGCTTGTTATCACTGTTAACAACCTAGGTCGATCGCTTCTCACCGTAGAGAAGAATAAATATTTTTTCAAAACTGAATAAGCATTTAAAAACCGTTTGGGGTAAATAGTTTTTTGTGTGCCTTGGTTAAGGTGATTGTTAAGGTGATTAACACAAGGTGATTTGACGGACGTTATTTGTCTTTTGGATCACGTTTATTGCCGTGAGCGATCGCTTGTGACTGACAAAAAATTCCTAGCCTTGGATGTTTAATTTCGCTTGTTCTGTTATTGAAGTCTGTTCAAAATCTTTATGCAATTTGCATATTCACATACATCTACAGCAGATACTAGGAATCTCAAGAACCATGAAACGCGAACTACTAAAACAGACTGTTGAACACATCGATATCAAAGCCTTTGATGTGGTGGGATTGGTTGACGCAATGGCAAATACTGCTTTTCAAGGTAGAAACCTTGGACGCGCCGCCCATATCTACGACAACATGATCAAAGACAAAGATTGTGCGATCATCTTGTGTTTAGCAGGATCTTTGTTTAGTGCGGGACTCAAGGGGATTGTCTATGATCTGATCGCCAACAACATGGTAGACATGATTGTCTCTACAGGCGCAAATATCGTTGATCAAGACTTTTTTGAAGCCCTCGGATACCGCCATTACGTCGGTGACACCTTTGCCGATGACACAGTATTGCGTGACAATGCGATCGATCGCATCTATGACACCTATATTGACGAAGACGAATTGCGTGTTTGCGACATGACGATCGCCAAGATTGCCAATTCACTTCCTCCCCGTCCTTATTCTTCTCGTGAATTCATTTATGAAATGGGTGCATATCTTGACAAGAATGCCAAAAATCGTCACTCGGTTGTCCTCGCCGCTTACGAGCATCAAGTCCCAATTTTCGTACCTGCTTTCAGTGATTGTTCCGCAGGGTTTGGCTTAGTCCATCATCAGTGGTACAACCCCGAAGAACATATCAGCATTGACTCTGTGCGCGACTTCCGTGAGTTGACTCAGTGTAAATTGGCAAGCCCTCACACTGGACTATTCATGATCGGTGGCGGCGTTCCCAAAAACTTCGCTCAAGATACTGTGGTTGCGGCGGAGCTACTTGGCTTCGAGGCTGCTATGCACAAGTATGCAGTTCAAATTACCGTTGCTGATGAACGTGATGGCGCTCTATCGGGTTCGACCTTGAAGGAAGCACATTCTTGGGGCAAGGTGGATATTGTCCAAGAGCAAATGGTTTATTCAGAAGCGACTGTCGCCTTGCCTCTGATTGCAGGTTATGTCTATGGCAAGAAAAACTGGTGCGATCGCGCTCCACGTCAATTGGCTCAAGTCTTCAACAAGCCATCCATAGCCACTTTTAGCAATATTCCTACTCCTGTTGGCGTATAAGATTAAATAGAGATGGGCGGCGCGAAGCGCCGCCCATCTCTTAAGATAAAAAAGTTAAACCCAAAAGAAATAGGTTCATCCGCAAGCGGGTGAACCTATTTCTTTTAGTACACATGAAAATTTAAATGAATCAATCCCCAGTCATTTTAAGCTTTTGTTTTGGGTTGCTTCCAGAGTAAAGCGGCGTGGCTAAAAATTGTTTGGAAAATATTTTAACCAGACGAGTTTTGTGATGTAATATGATGAACTCGCATAGATATTTGGGGCGGATTCTTCAAACCCATGGCTGCAAAGAAAGTACTGGTAATTGACGACAGCATCATGATCCGCAAAATGGTTAAAAGCATTTTGGCAGGTAAATATGATGTCTTAGAAGCTAGCGATGGTAAATCAGGTCTAGATGCTGCCCGAAAAGCATTTCCAGATTTGATTTTACTCGATTTCGTTATGCCCAAATATAATGGCTATCAAACCTTACAGGCGATTCGTCGTGTGGATGGTTTGCAAAATGTGCCTGTAATCATGATTTCGGGACTCAAGGAACAAGTCACTGAGCATGTGCCTGAGCCATTCACCGAGTTTGATTTTCTGGAAAAGCCCTTTGAAGCCGATGTATTGGTTGCTCGTATTCAAAGTTTTCTAAAAACCGATACATCTCAGGCTAGTCTCGGTCTAACGACTAAGGCTACTACTGCATCCAATGCGGTAAATGAAATACCGCCTGACGATGAGCCTAGTATGCAAATGGTCATGAATCGACTCACCTCGACCGAGACTTTACTCGTACAAGGGATCGAAAACTTAATTCAGCGTGAGGTTGTGGCTCGGTTTAACGAGATGACTACAAGGATAGACCAGCAGGATCATGCGATCAAATCTCTTAGTCAGCGCATGGATAAAATTTCTGAGCAAATCGATCATCAAAATAAGGGCTTAATGGTAATTTTGCGCGAGTTAAAAGCTTTGCAAGGCAAATAAAAAACAACTAAAAAATAACTAAAAAAACAAACAAAAAAGTAGATGGGCGCTTTGCACTCATCTACTTTTTTAGTCAATACAGCGCAACGCGCTATGTCAGCTATCGTGTGGCAATTGTTTCTACGGTAGGCTGATCCGCATTTACTACAGGAAGCACCACTGAGGGATTTTTAGCATCGGCAGCGATCGCTTGTTCTGTTAACTCGCTGACAGGAGTTGTGAAATAAAGCAGGGCTAAGGGTAAAGCTCCGACCACAATTCCTAACATAGCGGGAACATAAAACCCTGCATTAAAACTAAGGATTAAGGCAAACGCAAAGTTCCCAGCATAGATAATCGCAGGAAACAAAATTTGCTGGCGGTTTAGAATGGGCTGGTTAAGACGACCCCAAATTAGCGAAGCCACAGTCATAAATAACGCACCAGTCCCCATCCAGCCGACAAAGTTTTGGTAAGGCATTCCATAAAACTCACCTGCTTGATGCCATTCCCAAAAAGGATATGGAGTTTGACTCATAGCAGGATCAAGAACGAAATCCCAAGATGTCAACATCAAAGCCCCAAGAAATATGGCAATAAAGCGCTGCCCAAAGCCTGTACCGAAGCGAAGAACTGTTGTGGAAACAAGGAAGGCAGAAAACCCCATGTAAAACCATGAAAGGGGAATCGTAAATGGGACTAAATCCGCAATCTTGTAACCTAACCCGCTTAGGTAGGAATAAGCACCAAAGGGAAAGCCCGTACTAGTGCCAAGTAGTTCACTGGTTAATGAAAGCCCGATCGCAGGTATACAAAAAGCGAGTGTACGCTTAAGTCCAATAGTTTCCTTACCGTATAAGAAAGCGGCGATCGCGCCAAAAATCATGTAGGATGCGCCGCCATTTTGCATTCCCCATGCAAAGACTTGCAAACCAGTTTCAGGCAAGCTTTCAATAAATTCAGTATTTGGTAGTACCAAGATTAAGCCAAATAGCCCGAATATCATTGAAGCTAGGTGCATTCCTAAATTAACCCATTGTGCGGGGATCGCTTTCCTCATCACGCCATTTACTCCCAGAAAATAGTTAAAAATTATTCGACAAGTTAAAACTGATCGATCAAGTTTGAATTTTGCTTTATTTTACTTAACAAAAGTATAGGTTAGCATACCATTCATTTCTAGGGTTAATGTTCGCTGTACTGAATGATTACGGATTCAAACCCAACAGAAGGTGGCAGCGCTTTGCGCTATGAATCTGGTTTAAGTACTTATTGGGCTAGAGCAAAGTTAAAATCGCTAAAAAAATAGCGATCGCTAACCACAAAAAGTTGTTAATACCATTGCTATTGTCGGTATTGGGCTTTTCAAGGGAAACTTCGCGAAATGGCTTTTTGCTGATATTTTGAGTTGTTTTTCTGGCTGCAGGTTTAGGCTGATAGGTGTCAGGAGACTGCAAAATCGGAACTTCTGAGGTTACACCCTCTAATTTGCTAAGGGGCGGCGCGGTCAAAATTCCCAACATATATCTTGCTGATTTGCGGATATCGCCAACAGGATGCTTTTTAAGACTGCGGCACATAGCGATCGCTTCTTCTGTTTTACCGATCGCGTCGTAGGAATTGGCTAACCAAACGAGAATATCGCCGCCCAGTCTAGATTCTAAAATAGCTAAAGCACGGGCGCGTTCGAGTAAGGCGATCGCCTGTTGATAATTGCCGCTTTCAAAGTCACTAACTGCTTCTTGGTATAGCTCGGTAGCTATTTGTTCAACATTGATGTTTTCGGTCATAAAAAATCTGGTAAGTAAGCGAAAACATCTATATTGCCCTAAACCAATTCTCTAAATCAGATACATTTTGAAAATCTAACAATGCTTCGCCCAGAGACTCAAGTTCGGGTAGAGATAGCGATCGTACCTTTTGCACTTGAGAAGGTGTGAGATTACCACAACGGCGCGTCAACTGACGGATCACCATCTTGGCTTCTCCGATTTGCAAACCAAATTGTTCACCTTCGCGGCGACCGATTTGTAAACCAAATTGTTCACCTTCACTGCGACCGATTTGTAAACCAAATTGTTCACCTTCACTGCGACCGATTTGTAATACTTCCTGATAAAAACGAGTTTTAGTGATATCAGCTTCTCTAAGATCGAGCATCTTTTGAATCTCTTCTATGCTTAGTTTAGGAAATTTATTTACCAGTATAGCTTCTACTAAATCTAGTTTTTGTTGAAATTCTTCCACGGTTTCCAGACTACACAAAATATTCTGCGCTAAAGATATAGATTCAGTTTCAGGCGTTACAATCAATTTTAATATGGCTAAATTGGGGCTGAGGTCTGCTTGAGTTAATAGATCGTCTAAATATAATCTTTGGACTTGTTGGTTAAGTAGGGTTTGATAGGTTCTTTGTGATCCTACCCATTTTTAAAGCTTCGACAATTTGATAATTGGCGGCGGGTAATTGATAGCTGGCTAAGTCATCAACTGTCACCCAACGAATTTCCGAACAGGCGATCGCCTGTGGTTCACCTGAGATGAGTCTACAGTGATGCACAATTAAGCTCACCTTTAAAGTTTCATATTCGTGATCGATGGTAATCAAGTGATCCCCAACCTCTACCTCGATCGCCAGTTCCTCCTGTAATTCCCTCTTGATACAAGCCGTTACCTCTTCATCTGGCTCAATCTTGCCCCCAGGAAATTCCCAATACCCTGCCAGTTCGCCTTCGGGTAGGCGGCGATCGATCAGGATGCGTTGGTGATCGCGATCCCAGATCACACCGACACCGATACGGCGATATTTTTTGATACTAGTCATCAATAAACTCCAAGCCCTTAGCCACAGGCGTTAATCCCTTTTCAGCTAGCCAGTGTGGGTTATACATTCGACTCTGATATCGACCGCCGCCGTCACAGAGAATTGTCGCGATCGTGTGACCTTTACCAAGTTTTCGAGCCAGCTTCACCGCACCGACTACGTTTAAAGCCGCCGAACTACCGATAAACAAACCATCGTGTTTTAGCAAATATTGCGACATCTCGATTACTTGCTGGTCAGTTCCGCGAAAAGCGCCATCTAATCTAGCACGATTAAAGTTAGCGGTAGCGCGATTAATGCCGATCCCCTCTGTAATCGAATTACCCTCAGCTTTAAACTCACCCGTGGTCATGTAACTGTACAGCCCCGAACCAGTAGGATCGATTAGATAAGTCGCAATGTTTGGATTCTGCTCCTTGAGATAAGCCGTTACGCCGCCAATCGTCCCGCCCGTACCCGATGACATGACAATTCCATCCAGTTCACCACCAGTTTGCCGCCAAATTTCGGGAGCGGTCGTATAGTAATGCGCGTCAGAATTAGACAGATTCTCAAACTGATTTGCCCAAAAAGCATTTTCAATTTCTTCAGCGCGATCGCGAGCAACATGATAATAATTTTCAGGACTACTAAAAGGAGCAGGATTAGTTAACTCGACCTCAGCGCCCAAAGTTCGCAGCAAATCGATTTTCTCTTGAGATTGATTGCTGGGCATCACGATCACACTGCGATAACCGCGTGCATTGGCAACCAAGGACAGCCCAATACCCGTATTACCTGCCGTACCTTCCACGATCGCCCCGCCTGCCCTGAGCGTCCCTGCTTTTTCTGCCTCCAACACCATATATAGAGCCGCTCGATCCTTAACGCTTCCACCAGGGTTGAGAAACTCCGCCTTACCGAGGATCGTGCAACCCGTGGCTGCCGATAAAGACTCAATTTCAATCAGGGGCGTGTTACCCACAGAATTTGCAAAACCAATACGAATATCGCGTGTCATGAAGTATTACAACAAATAAACTACAGCAAAGATTTACAACTTATTGACCAATATGAGTATATTTGGTCTGTAATTAGATATATGGGAGATATATGGATATTTTCAAGTTATGTATTTTCTAAATTTAACTTGGATATCTACACATTTAACCATTGAATAGTTGTGGCAAAAATATGAAATTCCTAATCCCTATTGATGGTTCGCAAGCTAGTGAACATGCGCTAGCTAAGGCGCTAACTTTTGCTGTCCCCTTACAAGCCGAAGTTGTTTTGTTAACTGTTGTCGAACCGCTCAGCAACTATGTTCCTGAAGTAATGATGCCTACGGGCGATTGGGTTGGCTGGCGAGGATTGCCTGATGTGGAACTGGAGCGCAAAATTGTGAATGCTGGTCAAATACTGTTGCAAAAAGCGCAAGATACCTGTCAAGCGTCAGGGCTGGAGAGTTCTACTCGCTTGGAAATTGGTCAGCCGCGTGATGTGATTTGCATGATCGCCAAAGAAGAAAACCCTGACATGTTGATTTTAGGCTCACGCGGTTTGGGTTCAGTAGAAAGATTGATGCTTGGTAGTGTCAGCGATTATGTTTTACATCATTGCGGCTCTCCAGTCTTGGTTGTACGCTAAAATCCACAAAAAATCACGATCACTCTAGTAAATAAATCGTGAATACATCAGATATTGTTGTTGATCCCCCCATAGTTCGTAAAGTTCTTGTCTGCCAGCACCGTACTTGTACTAAGGATGGTGCTGCGGAGGTATTGCGCGTATTTCAAGGGCGGCAAATTCAAAATGTGGTTATAGAAGCTTGTGGATGTTTGGGGTTGTGCGGTTCTGGACCGATAGTTTTGCTGCTTCCTGACAATATTTACTATTGGCGGATTACGCCTCAAAAAGCTCAGAAAATTATCGAAACCCATCTAATTGAAAATACGCCAATTTCATCAATGATGCATCCTCGATTACATCAGAATTGAGATCAGTATTGCCCAGCAATTGCCCAGTAATTGCCCAGTAATTGCCCAGTAATTGCCCAGAGCTATGCTTTCTGCGGTATATTCAGGTGCTGTCCTCACAATGCAGCCTTCAAATATATTTACTGTCAATGCTTCAAGTTGCTCTCGTTTATCCTGAAATACCGCCAAATACGGGGAATATTGCCCGTACCTGTGCAGCTACTAATACCCACTTACATCTAGTCGAGCCGCTTGGTTTTGAGATTAGCGATCGCCAACTTAAACGTGCGGGTATCGATTATTGGGAATATGTGACTGTGACTGTGCATCCCAATATTGCATCGCTCCGCGAAGCTTCCGCAGGTGGGCGCTGGGTTTGTTTTAGTGCGCGTGGAACTACTAATTTTCGTGAATTTGTCTATCAAGATAATGACTGGTTATTATTCGGTAGTGAGTCGAGTGGGTTGCCGCCAGAAATAATTGCCACTAATCCTGCCGTATTTATTCCAATGCCACATCCCAAGGTGCGTAGTTTGAATCTTTCTGTCAGTGCCGCGCTGGGTTTATTTGAGGCTCGCCGACAATTGGGATTGTAAAAGATGAAAAACTCCTGCGGGTGTTTTTTTCATGTTTGTCCTGTAAGAGCGATCGCATCGCCTAAAGTTTTGTTAAGATAGTACGTCTGGAATTTTGCGCTTTTTCACAAGTAGTTCTCATAAATCTTTCTCACAAATATGGTCAATTCGGTTCCCACTGCTCAACCCACGATCAAGCCCCTGATCAAAACCACGGTCAAGCCCACGATCGCATTTTCTCACTTGGGTTGTGAAAAGAATCGTGTCGATACCGAGCATATGCTGGGCTTGTTAGTTCAAGCAGGGTATCAAGTTGATAGCAATGAAGAATTAGCCGACTATGTGATTGTGAATACCTGTAGTTTTATCGAAGATGCGCGGCGTGAGTCGGTGCGAACTTTGGTAGAACTGGCGGAAATGGGTAAGCGGATTGTGATCGCTGGTTGTATGGCGCAACATTTTCAGCAAGAATTACTGGATGAAATTCCTGAAGCGGTTGCCCTTGTGGGGACAGGGGACTATCAAAAAATTGTCGATGTGATCGAGCGTGCGGAAACTGGTGAACGGGTTACAGAAATCACCAAAGTTCCCACCTATATTGCCGATGACACCGTACCGCGTTATCGCACTACCAATGAAGCCGTGGCTTATGTGCGCGTTGCCGAAGGCTGTGACTACCGTTGTGCATTTTGCATTATTCCCCATTTACGCGGCGATCAGCGATCGCGCACGATTGAGTCGATCGTCACGGAATGTCATCGCCTCGCTAGTGAAGGCGTAAAAGAAATCATTTTAATTTCGCAAATCACCACCAATTACGGTTTGGATATTTACGGGCAGCCTCGCCTCGCCGAATTATTAATTGCGCTAGGAGAGGTTGATGTGCCTTGGATCAGGATGCATTATGCCTACCCCACGGGCTTGACTCCCAAAGTAATCAACGCCATGAAGTCCACGCCGAATGTGGTTCCCTATCTCGATTTGCCCTTGCAGCATTCCCATCCCGATGTCCTCCGAGCGATGAATCGACCTTGGCAGGGGCGGATTAATGACAAGATTGTGGAACAAATTAAAGCGGCTCTGCCCAATGCGATCGCCCGCACCACTTTTATTGTTGGCTTTCCTGATGAGACAGAGGAGCAGTTCGAGCATTTATTAGAATTTGTCAAGCGTCACGAATTCGATCATGTCGGTGTATTTACTTTCTCGGCTGAAGAAGGCACACCCGCCTTTGATATGCCCAATCAAATCCCTGAAGAAGTGAAACAAGAACGTCGCGATCGTATCATGGCGGCGCAACAGGAAATTTCTTACAAGAAAAATCAAGCTGAAATTGGCAAAACCGTTGATGTTTTAATCGAGCAGGAAAATCCTGATACGGGCGAATTAATTGGGCGATCGGCAAGATTTGCCCCCGATGTCGATGGGGTTGTTTATGTCCGTGATCCCTTTGGCAAAGCGACTTTAGGTTCGATGTTTTCTGTAAAAATTACCGCCGCCGATCATTACGACCTATTTGGTGAAATCGTTTAGAAACCTGCATTGCATAATTTCTCGCTAATTACCATAGGCATTATGGATGATAGCTATTAATTATGGTTTGGTATATAAAACTACATAGGTTTTGCAACTCTTATAGCAGAATAAATAGTGTCTTCATTGATAAATACTTTGAGCTAATAGCTTTAAAAAGTAATTTTAAATGGCGATAGGATTATGTCGAGTCGTTAGCTACAGATGCGTTTAATACAATTGAATTTAAGTCAGACATAATATTGCGATCTCAAAGTTTGAGGACAGAAAGAATGAATACAATTACGAAGACTAATCAATTAGCCCTAAGTCAAGGTCTAATAAGTGAACCAGCATTTATTATCAAGCTCAGCGAAAGCAGTTTTGGTATGGTCGAAGGGGAATCGCTATTCAACCGAGTCGAGTCTTGGATCTCGGCAAACATGATGATGAACAACAAAGATGTGCCATTGTTGATCGTGAATATGGAAAATGTCGATTTTGTGGATAGCGAAGGGTTACAAAAGCTGATGGCTTGCTTGAGATTGATGCAATCTCAACAAAGTAACTTACTACTCTGTTCTTTGAAACCATCTGTAAGGATTTTGTTTGAAATCACAAGAATTGATCAGCTAATTGGGATTTTTGCAAATTTTGATGAAGCGATCGCTCAGTTCGACATGAAGTTCATCGCAGCATAGAATGCTGAAAGTAAGGCAGAGCTTTGCTCTACCTTACTTTTTTGTCAATTTTTTATTGGTATTTTGTTTTTTACAGAACAAACTTTTTAAGCACTTAAATACTTAGCGATCGTAGATGTCTTTTGTCTTTTTGCGATCGCTTACAACCCATACAATTCCTTAAACCAAGCCACAAATTTCTGTGCATTTGGATGCGTGGGATTGAGTATTTTCTCCATCACGGCTTGGTGTAACTGCCGCCCTGGGGGATTTTGCCAAGCTAGCCAAGTGTATATATTCGCTTTGTCTCGTTGAAATTCTGTAAAATCTGCCCCTCGGTTTGTCGCTTCTTGAGTAGATTGTTGAGCAAATTCCCATAATGTTTCTCGCTCTTCGGGAATCAAATATGCCAAAAACGTTTCTAGCATACCGTCCATTCTATTGTCTGGCATAATCCAAACGCCAAATTTAACTTCATTAGGAGCGTCACAAATTAAGCCTGATTCTGGCAATTCTTCAGGCAGATCGGGGATCACTTTACGACAAACATTTCTAATGCTTTCCCCACGACCTCTTGGATTATCATCTGCGTCAACTACTATACCAAGCGCAGAAAGAGAGGTTTCTTTCAACCAAATTGTAATCTGAGCCAACAACTTTGAATCTCCATCGCAGACATGAATGTGAGGAATGTGTGGATCTCCTTTTACCCAAGGCACGCCATTTTTCTCAATTAATTCGGTAATTACGCGAAGATCTTGTCTTCCTTCGACAAGTAGTATTGTTTTACTCATGATTTACCGTACCTCAATCCCTTCTTCAGCAGCGATCGCAATTTCATCTTCAGTGAAGACAATACTTTGAGGTTTTCCTTTCTCAATTCGATGAATTGTAATCCCATCTTCACTAGGATTTTCAGCATTGGCAATATCCGCTAAACTCTTCCAGCAATCATTGCTATGGGTTGTCGCAAAAATCTGTACATTAAGACGCTTTGCAGTTTCCCAGAGCATTTTCCACATATCAGACATCACTGTAAAGTGTAACCCTGTATCGATTTCATCCACCAATAAAACTCCATTTTTTGCATTAACGATTGCTAATGCAAGTCCTAGCATTCTCCATATTCCATCACCCATACTACCAATTGGTATAGGTTTTTCGCTATCTGATAGACGTACTCGAAATCCAAAACGAGAATTAGGCTCTCTAAGCTTTATTTCCCCTGGTGCAATTCTTGCTATTTTAGGCTCAATTGTTTGTAGTGCTTCGATAACAAAGTCTTCTTCATCTGTTAGGACAAACCTATTGAACAAATTAACTAGTTCTTCTGGTTTCATAGAAGCAGATGTTACGAATTGAGTTTTTAATCCCAGATTGTTGTCTCTCCGAATACGTCTAACATAATCTAGCGAAAGACTTTCTTCTGGTGACAAGGGCAACCTAATATTTTCATTTTCTTTCCCAGAATATTGAATAGAAAAGAAAAGTTCTCTTATATCTTCAAACAAATCAAGCTGTTCTGAGGTTTCTATCGATACAAACAGTGACTCTTTCCTGTCTGAGTTATCTCCTAAGATGAAAAACTTACTACCTACATCAACTGTGTGACCATAAAATAGATGGCAAATATCTAGTTCACGAAGACTGCGGCGAACATTCATTTCAGGATTACGTTCATCATTTAAAATGTATTCCCCGCGACTAATCATTAAGTCTCGCAATAATTCAAGATTAAACTGAGAAGTAAGAAGTTGAACGGCTTCTAAAATCGATGTTTTACCACTGTTGTTAGTACCAACAATGAGATTTAACCTTCCTAGTTGTCCCATCTCAAAGGATGGGAAGCAACGGAAGTTTTCGATTTTGAGGGATTTAAGCATAATTGAATACCAGTTTATTAAGCACTGAAATACTTAGCTATAGGATGATGGACAATTAACGCAGTGGTTGACTGTTCGGGATAGAGTTGTTCGCTCTCATCCATGACTAGATCAACACGCTTTGCATCGAGCAAATCTAAGAGCTTGAACTGATCCTGCATATTTGGACAGGCGGGATAACCGAAGCTATAACGAGAGCCATGATAACGCTGTGCAAGAATATCGCGGATATTATCAGGATCTTCCGCCGCAAAACCTAACTCGCTACGGATACGAGTATGAGTCCATTCGGCAACTGCTTCTGCCATCTGTACGGCTAGCCCGTGGAAATAGAGATAATCAGTGTATTGATTAGCCTTAAATAGCCCCTGTGCAAACTCCGTGGCAATATGTCCGACCGTGACCGCTTGTAATGGCATCACATCTATAATTCCTGACTCCTTGGGTGAGAAGAAATCAGCGATACAAAGACGACGCAGCGACTTTTGGCGGGGGAAGACAAACGAGTTTATTGGCTGGGCTGCGTGAATATCATCAATGTCTTTGGGATCGTAGAAATAGACCGTATTGCCTTCAGCTAGCACAGGGAAATAGCCATACACAGAAGTCGGAGCTAGTAACTTCTCATTGATAATGCGTTGTTTCCATGTTTCTAGAATTGGATAAACTGTCTCTTGCAAAAATGCATCATATTCCTCACGAGATTGATCTTGCGGTTTGCGGAATTGCCATTGACCTGCAATTAGAGCTTGCATATCTAGATTCCAGAATAGATCTTCAAAGGGAATATCATCTCCTTGAAAAATCTTAGTTCCCCAGAAAGGAGGCTTAGGGCGAGGAATATTTGTGTCTACGGCTTCAGAACGCACAATGTCTAAATAGCGTTCTGCTAAAGCCGCCTCTTTTTTAGCTTTTTCCTCTTCACTGGAAACGCTGTCAATAACATCTGCTGACATATCTCCAACGGCTAGATCTTCATCCAAAAAGCCTTTGGCATTTTCCCATTTTCCTTCACTCTTGGCTGGCATATACTTGTCCATAAAGTTGAGATCAGAGAAGGCATCCTTACCGTAAACAACCTTACCTTTATAGACATTTTGGCAATCGGTATATACAAACTTGGGAGTCAAAGCTGCACCACCGAGAATTACGGGAACCGAGATACCGCGATTATTGAATTCTTGAAGATTATCTTTCATAAAGGCAGTGGACTTGACCAGCAATCCACTCATGGCAATGCAGTCAGCATTATGTTCTTCATAGGCTTTAATAATATTCTCGA